>JAVBNR010000030.1:0-56801 GCA_031551395.1 Bacteroidales bacterium | reverse complement strand
AAAGTTATAAAAAAATCAGAGAGTTGCAAGGCTAGCCTTGCAACTCTCTGATGAATCAATTATTTTTGTCGTATAAACCTGTAACGGTTATTTAGGACTAGTCAAGATAATAATTCCAACCGGATTTTCCGCTTGACCCGATATTCTAAATGAAGAGTATGGAATTGATTTGCTAAAAAAATCAGAAGCCAAACTGTCTTCAGACTCAGCGAGCGACACAAAGATATAAGCCTGAATACTTTGTGTCGATTGTTTGGCTATAGCCGTCAGGCTTACTACAAGCATATCAGATCGAATAATGAAAAACTCATTGAGACAGCTATGATTTTGAAGAAAGTAAATGAAATAAGACGCATAATGCCTCGTTTGGGTGGACGTAAACTTCAGTTTATGCTGAAAGAATCGGGCTGATACATCATTCTGATAGGGGCATCCAATATTGCAGCAAGGATTATGTAAACCTATTACAATCCAACAGCATCCGGATCAGTATGACTGAAAACGGAGACCCTTACGAAAATGCGGTTGCCGAACGAGTAAACGGAATACTTAAAGATGAATGGATCGACAGGGAACAGTATGACGATTTTATGCAAGCAAAAGATCGAATGGATGAAATAATACATACGTACAATACCTTTAGACCTCATTTAAGCTATAGTATGTTGACCCCCTCTAAAAGCTTATGAATCAAAGAAGGAACTCAAAAGACAATGGAAAAAAAGAAACTATTCAAAGAATAATGTAACTTTACAAACTCAAGTGTAAACTTATGACAGGATTATTTTTTTTTTACAGAACTTATAACCTATTATTATTCATAACCTGTCAACCTATTTCAGGACAAGACAAGTCAAGAAATCCGTGATTCGCAAGAAAATTGGAGCTCCGGGACATGGAAGTCTTGTCGAATTCCTAAATCAAAGGATAATTAAATGAGATTCTGAAAGTTATCATGTATATTTTTACCATTTTTATCTTCAAAAAGTTCCATATTTAGAGGCTGTTGTTAAAATTATAATCTGCTGTATACTATTTATTTATACAGAAATAAAATCTCAAAAGTTCCATATCCCGACTATTCCCTATTTAAAATCGTTTCAAACAGTAGTAATTTTGCAGTGTAAAATCATATAAATTATTTATAATCATGGTAAAACGATTTTTAATTTTTAGTTTATTTTCTTCAATTATTGCATTGGGTAATATTTATGGGGTAAAAACAGATGTAAATTACAATCTTCCAAATATGGGTTTATTATCTCATAATATGGAGGACCAAATTGAATTACATGGGTCTCTGGCAGAATTTGATTTAAGGTCAGGTTATTCGCCAATTAATGTGTTGAAAGGTGCTGATTATATCAGGGTTGGCGTCTTGGATGAGGATTTGGGTGTTATTTCCGTTCAAATAACGGATGAAGCAGGCAATACGGTCTATTATGACAGTATGGATACTTCAATGCAGAATGAGTTGCTAATTGATACATCCGGCTGGACAAATGGAGTTTACGGCATCAATTTTTACAATGCAAACGGCAAACGCTTGTACGGGGAATTTGAAATTTAAGCGCATGTGAAAACATTGGTTCAGACAAAGTTCTTCAATATTTTATCGGAAGAACAACTGTGCGAAGTCAGAAAATCTGAAATTTCAGTAGCATACGATGACTTCGTATCGGTATTAACAAGGCCTTATACTTTGGATGAAGATTATTGGATTATCATCCGCAGGTTAAATTACACATACAACTGTCTTTGTAATACATGTAAAGAGAAAAATTCGGTGCTGTTTCAATATGCCAAGAATGCATTGAACTTAATCCGTTCCGAACAGGAACTTGTCAAATGGAGGATTAGATATCCTGACCGTTTTGTTCTTAAAACTCCGAAAAGAGTAGTTTCAAATCTTAAATTGGTTGCTTCCCAAAACGATATTGTCGAATTGGTTACTGCACTATGGAAATCAAAAATGATTCTCCGGATGGATGATTCTTTACCGGATTTCGTTGAGATAATGAGGGTTTTGAAGATGCGTTTAATTGCGAGGTCAAAGAGTCTCATACTAAATGTAGTAAGATTTTTAACAGGTTCAAGTCAATGACGCCTTTTTTAGATAAGTTGAGAGAGGCGATTATTGGTGAGGCGACGGAGAGGCTAAGGAAGAAGTAGCTTTTGGTTTCTTCTATTTTTGAATTTTCCCCATCAATGTTTTAAATTATAAATGCAAAACATTGGTGGGGAACTTGTATTATTACTCTATTTTCCTAAGAATAAATAATAAAGCATAAAAACATTTTCATTGCTAAAAACTTTTTATATCAAAAAATGAAGTTTTATTAAAAATGTTTTTTAACTTTGCGACAAGAGGGTTAGTATTGTTTTTGATAATTTTTATGATATAGCAATGGTTTTTTAATTTAGGAATCATTGCTATATTATAAATGGAGGGTGTATAGTTTATTTATTATACGATGTCAATTATTGAGTATTGTGATAAAGAACAGTGCAAATAGAATTAAAAAAATTATACATTTCCCAAATAAAAATATTTTTAGTCACCATCAAATTATAAGCGAGATCATTTTAGAAAAAAGTTAATTTAAAACTAATATTAAGTATGGAACAAGCGACAACATTGGTTGCCAATACTGGTATTCAATATATCACAATAGATGATGTAACGATTGATTTCAGCACTCAAGTTTGCAAAGGATTGAGGTTTTATGAAATTCAAATAGATGATCAAATTTTTTTAGACCCTGTTTACTATTTCCCTTTAAAAGATAAATATGTTAGACGAGAGGATTTGATTCATGGCGGATACATGGACAGACAAACAAATCAAATTGAGCAGGAGGAACGCATTGATTTCAGTTTGATAAGATGTTTGCCTCTTGATGAAACAATTTCTATCAATAATCTAAATGTTTCATTGTCGAAATGTCTCCATAACAGTCCAATTGAATGTTTGGAAAGTCAGTGGCTCCCTATCCCTTTTTATGAAAACGATATTGAAGGAAGAAGTGAGTCGCCCTTAAATTGGTGCCGAATAAAATTTATCCCTAAAAAATCCTCTGATGATTTAGAACGAAACTACAAAATTATCATTGCTTTCGACACTCAGATTCGAAATAATAAATTTAAGGAAACACCTGTATTTAACAATGAACCATTTAAATCATATTCACTTTGCGGAATGCCAATTGATGTTCTGGAACAATATAATCATACTAAACAAAATCATATAAATACGATTGTAACTCCCTTGAAAATTTATGAATATTGTGATTTGCAAAAACGTGATTGGATAAACAGTTATGTAAAAGATCTCATACATGGTGCAGATTTTGATTTGAATAATTTACCAGAAAAGAAACGATTAAAATACCTGACATATTATATCTATTTCATTTATTATATACAACAGATGAAAGTACTTCCGTCTGTAACATTGTATTCTGACTCAGGTGTAGAATGCATTAATACGAATCTTGTTTTGGACATTGGTAATTCTCGTACTTATGGCATTATTGCGGAAGAACCATTAGATGAATCATTTTCTAAAACACAACCCCTACACATGTGTGACCTCGAAACCGGAGAATTGTACAATGAACCTTTCGATATGCACTTGGCGTTCCACCACGAATTGTTCGGTGATGTAAATCCTTTGGAAAGTTTTCAATTCAAGTGGCCAAGTATTTTAAGATTGGGAAAAGAAGCACAACGTTTAATATACAAAGAAGAAGAATCTCAATCTAATAATGAAAATGTAACCACTTATTATTCAAGCCCTAAGCGCTATCTGTGGGATGGCCAGCAATTCAAGGGACAATGGGAGTTTATTTCAAAAAAACACTTTCGTATGGGACCGTCAAGTACCGTATTTATGGATGGAATTTCACAACAATTTCATAGTAACGGTTCTTTTGCCGAAAATCCTGAAGCATTAGGAGCTAAGAGTTCATTTTCTCGCCGCTCACTTATGACGTTCTGCTTTATGGAAATACTTCTTCAGGCAAACATGCAAATTAACAGTTCTTCTTTCAGACAAGATAAAGGACAAGAATATAAAAAGAGGAAAATTTCTCGAATTATTATTACATGTCCGACTGCTATGTCACGAAAAGAACAAAAAACATTGAGAAAATGCGCCGAAGACGCTACGATTGTTTTGAAGAGATATAACGATCAGACGTTTAATATACTGTACAATGCCGAAAATGATTCAGATAAGGTGGAAATAATCCCTTCAGTTGCAGATTTATCCATGACTTATGACAATGTAGATAATCGTCGTAGCTGGGGGTATGACGAAGCAACTTGTTGCCAGATGGTTTATTTATACTCCGAATTACGCCGTTATTTGGGAAACTGCGACGATTTTTTTAAGTTGTATGGAAAGGTAAGAATTAATAGAGAATTAGGAGATTATGACAAACCCTCATTGACTATAGGCTCGGTTGATATTGGTGCCGGCACTTCCGATATGATGATTTGTACCTATAAATATGACGGAGAAGGCGAAGCAGTAATCACTCCTATCCCCCTATTTTGGGAAAGTTTCAGTATAGCGGGAGATGATATTGTAAAAGCCATTATTACTCAGGCTATTTTGGAAGATAATCAACAAAAATATGCTGGACATTTTGGTATTATTGCGAACAAATTGAAGGATATGAATTGCCCGAATATCTCCGACAAGATGCATACTTTTTTTGGAGATCCTTCGAAAATGACTTCTGGAGATCGCCGAATACGTAAAAACTTTAATACTCAGATATCTTTACCTATCGCAACAAGGTTATTGGCTATGTTACAAACTGAAAGTGAAGATACGATATTGACATTTGATGATTTCTTTAGAGAAAATAAGCCGTCTGTCGAACTGTTGGATCATTTCGCAAAACATTTTAATTTCCGTTTTGAAGATTTATATATTAAGTTTTCGAAAGAATACTTGAATGAAATTATTCAAAAAGTTTTTGAACCTTATTTGAGAAAATGGACATCTATCTTATATGCTTATGGTTGTGATATTGTTTTATTGGGAGGACGTCCAACATCTTTGAAAGAAATTCATGATATATTTTTAAAACTGTATCCTGTTGCTCCTAACCGCCTGATTTCGATGAATACTTACCGGGTAGGAAACTGGTATCCAGGTTCCACAGGTGTAGGATATTTTGGCGACAGAAAATCGCTGGTTGCTGTGGGAGCATTAATTGCCTATTTAGGCGAGGCTGGTAAACTGAAATCTTTTCGGCTAAATACAAGCCAACTCAAACGAAAAATCCAACCAACATCGGAAAATATAGGTTTTTTAAATCCTAAAACTGAAGAAATGTCGCCGGCATTTATCACTCAAAAGCGCAATAATAATACCATTTTATTACAATCTCTACCTGTATATATTGGATGTAAGCAGTTGGAAATCACCGGTTATCCTGCTCGTGTATTATATAAATTGGATTTCAATGAAGATAATATCCGAAATGCTGCTTTGGATATGATTCCGATTGATAATCAAGATAACCCGAATCATGTGGCAACAGCAATTGAAACTATTAAATTTAGGATTAAAGACAATATGCCGCTAAAAGTTCAGATAGTGAGAGATTATTACAGTGATAAAGAAGTATTATCTATTGATACAATTGAAGATAAAGACAGGAATGAATTATCCCCTTCCTATTTCAAAATATCATCTCAAAGTATAATAGAAGATGGTTCTCACTGGTTAGACACTGGAAAATTTGTATTGCGTACTGGTTTATAAATATATTAAGTTTTAAGAATCATGGAAAAACATCAAATGAATAACAATATAGATTCTCAGGTTTCATTCAATACTGCAGGACTGAAATGGTTAAAACAATTTGAAAAAGGTAATGAACGAGCATACGAACACTTGGTCAATAATCGCCGACAGTTGAAACGAATAAAATATGCTGAGAATATCAATCCGGCCGCTGCTATTTACGGAGAAAGTCAGGTAGGGAAGTCTTATTTGGTAGATTGTTTATTATCAAGCGAGAAAGGCAGTTTGCAAGTCTATGATGGATGCGGAAATTCTTATGGTTTTTTAGATAAGCTGAATCCGCTTGGCAGAGGGCAGGAATCTACTAGTTTGGTGTCTCGCTTCACGACTAAAAAATATTGGACTAACGACAATTATCCAATCAAGGCACTAATGTTATCCCCTACCGATATTATCCTAACCCTTTGTGATTCTTATTATAATGATGTGCAAAGCAATGATGCTCAAAATCAAGATTTTTCGAAGAAAGCAGAACGAATTAAACAAAAAGTAGAATCTATAAAACGTAAGTACGAAAATGCATCTGAAGTGCAACATCATATAGAAGAAGATAATCTTTATGACATGAAAGAGTACTTTCGGAGTGGGTATTTAGACAGACGCGAGTATTACATTGAATCGCTCATTGAGGCCGGATATTTCAAAGTAGTATCTGAAATAATTACCCGCATTCCAGTAAGCGATTGGACAAATACATTTTCTATCTTGTGGGGTGAAAATGAAAATATATCTGAAACATTCCGTATTCTGATTACTGCCTTTGAGAAAATGGGCTTTAATCATGAAATATTTATCTCTATGGATGCCGTCATGCGAACAGAAGGTACACTACTCGATGTTTCAAGAATATATGAGCTATTTGAACTTGAAAAAATGGAAGATGGTCGTGAAATAGAAAAAGCAAAGGTGCAAAATATGACTGTCTTGGTGGGACAATCAGAAGTTCTCGTACCTAAAAGCGCTTTTTGCGCTTTGGCTGCCGAGTTGATTTTCAAAATAGATAGTGAACTTGCACAAGAAAAAACTTTTCTGAATAATATAGACTTGCTTGATTTTCCGGGAGCCAGAGGCAGAATGAAATACGATGAATCAGGAATCACAAAATCAACTTGTTGCTTCATGCTGCTGCGTGGGAAAGTAGCTTATTTATTCAATAAGTATTCAGCCCATTATTTGATAAGCAATCTTTTGTTTTGCTATGAAAGTAAACAAACTGAAATAGCTTCTACTCTTTCCTTATTATTGAAAAAATGGGTAGAAACTTCCATTGGAGATAACCCAGAAAAAAGGGCTAATTCTATTAGTGACTCTGTAATTTCTCCTTTGTTTATTGTAGGAACCAAATTCAATTTAGATTTAGAAAAAGATTCTCAAGATAAAGGAGATGAACTGGAACTCAATCATAGATGGAGTAAACGTTTTTCAAATACATTACTTTCAATTATTGGAGAAAACAATAACAATAGGTGGTTTAGCGAGTGGGTGCAAACCGGATTAGGAATTGAGAAGTTTAGTAATAACTATTTATTGCGTTCTTATGATTTTTCAGACCGTCGAGGTATTTTCACTGGATACCTGAGATACGATGAAAATAAGAATAAGGTATTGAATTATAACGCAGATGACTCATTGATTGGAGAACTTGATTTTACCGAGGAATACAAGGCATTTCTTCCGAAATTGAAAGATAGTTTCACTAACTATAATTTTGTTCGTAACCATTTTGCCGATCCTGTTAAATCGTGGGACGAAGCCGCAACAATTAATAAAGACGGTTCAGCATGGATTATTGAAAATTTGACTATTGTAAGTATTAATACATCTCAAACTCGGCTAAATAAGTTTAAACGACAAATCAGAGAGTTATTCAATGAAACATATAAAGTATTAGATGATTTTTTCCACGGCGGGAACAAAGATCAAGAGATTCAACTTGCACTTGAGAAAGCTGGTATGATTAGTTTGGAATTAGACAGGCTTTTTGGGCAAGACCGTGAGTTTTTCTCTCAATTTATCCAATCGCTTCTTGTCAAGGAAAGTGATGTATATGATTTCATCTTAGACACAATCAACAGTATGGAAGTAGTGGATAATACAACATTTGGCTCTTTGTTTGCCATAAGGGATAGAGCCAAGGTGAATCCGAAACTCAGCGAAGAAGAAAATATCGAAAAATTAAGACTTTACTATAAATTTGATACAACTGATAAATTATTGGATTATTTGAAGCAGATGAAACTCGACATCAAAGACATTATCAATCCTCCAATGACCAAAAACTTCGCCGCCATAATATGTGAAGTAATCGAAGACATGTGGTTTGAAAAGTATTTAGAAAAAACACGGTTCAGTTCATATATAGAGCGTGGATTTTCTGAAGGGCGTTTGTCAGACTTGTTAGAAAACATGAAAACCCTCTATAAAAATAAACTTTATATCACAGATTTGATAATATCGCGTATCAGAAGGCATGTTACTAACCCTACAAAAGCAGACGAAATGGCAGAAATGTTGGCTGATATATGTGCTGAAATGATTAATCGTTTTGTCAACGAAATGGGATATTCCTATTACGATCCTGAAACATGGAATAAAGTGGAAAAGACAAACGAAGAAAATCATTTGGGACTTTGTTTAGATAAGTCGTATTTATCTGCAGAATCCACTATGGATGTTTCTTCTATCGCGGAAGTTTTTGAAGTATTGGAAAACTTAGATGGTATTTTGAATCAGGTACCAGTACCTCGAGAAAAAATTAAAAATCTTCCTAATTATAGCAGTTATACTCGATGGTCTGATTTAATGAAAATATCCTTTGTTGCAAGATGTGATATTCCTACTTATAACAAGATAGCGAATGATGAATTGAGAAGTATTCTTAAAGCTTTTGAATTATTGAATTAATCATGAGTGATAAGAAGGAAATAAAAAAGACAACGATTCAGGGCTTTACATATAATATGTGGGAAGGTGAACCTATTATCCGTAATTACCATAAAATTTCGGCATATATAAAGACACGAAATAATTTGGATGATAAATACCACTATTTATTGGCTACTCCAGTTTTCTTACGAAGTAATGAAATGATAAGCTGGATGACTGGATCGTTTTCAACTTTTCCTCCAAAACCTTTGTCTTCATTAATAGAACAAGAATATAATTATTATAAATCAATTTTAGATGAATATTTACGGCAGTATGCTGGTGTTATCAAGCAGGAAAATAATCATGATAATATCGACATGCTTAAAAGCGCCTTAGTTTATAGTAGTGAAGATAATATTTTTTGCTCCGATGGAAAAATTGTAATTGTAGAATGGGGAATGTGTCCTAAAAACACAAATCCGATAGATATGATGTCAGCCTACTTCAAAGGAGAAAAGGATAATTTTAGATGGTCAAGCAATATAGAACCAGAAATTGACAACTCCGGTAATGACAATACAGAGAAACCAGAAGCAATTCTCAATGATAAGCACACGGATTTTGAAGACATAAAAGATGACGAACAATTTTTAATAGATAATGTATCAAAAAAAGAGACTCATTTTTCTCAATCAAAACCTTTAATTAATGAAGAGCGGAGAAAAAAATATAATAATACCATTAATTCTGAAAATAAAGAAAATAATAGAAATAAAGGAAATAATGGAATGTATAATAATACTCCTCGGTCTGGGAAAAATTTCTTCAAAAGACATTGGTGGCTCTGGCTTTTATTGTTATTATTGCTATTGTTAGCATTATTTCTATCCAAATGCGGAGGCGGAAGTAATAAAGTTTTGCCAGATACACCAGGTATTATGAAACCAATCACAAGCGATGATATTATTACTAGTCCAGATAGTTTAACGAAAGTAGTTGCAAACCGGCTCAATATTCTGATAAAAGATGGGGGAAGTGTTGTTGAATTTGCGGAAGCTTTCAAAAAAGTCTATCCACAAAAAGATTATGAGATTGTATATTATGACACAATTATTCCCAGAGTGCAAATACTTTTTCCTGCAGAGGAAAAGGAAATGATTCGTGAGGAATTATCTAATAAATTGCCTCGATTTACTATTTTCATTTGGGATGAATCTCTTTTTGAAAACAATTATGTACCAAACGATCCCGCAATGAATGATAGCAAAAAAAGATGGTATTTTGAACTCTGTAAAGCTTTTGAGGCATGGAATGTAACACAGGGAAATCCTGATATTATCGTTGCTATAATTGACGATGGATTTGATTTAAATCATCCTGAATTTCGAGATAAAGTATATAAGCCTTATAACTCAACAACACACACTAATAACGTTTATTCGTCTTCTACAAATCACGGAACACATGTAGCAGGAACTGCTATTGGAATATCTGACAATAATGTTGGAACATCTGGAATTGCTCCAAAGTGTAAATTCATGCCCATACAAGTAGCAAATAGTTTTGGATTAATGACCTCTACTGCAATTATTGATGGGATCCTTTATGCGATTTCTCAAGGTGCTGATGTAGCCAATTTGTCTTTGGGTATGAGTTTTAATGATTATTTGCAATTTACGCCCATTGGTTATCAAAAAAGCATGATAATAAATAATTTTTTGGAAGAGGAAAAAGTATGGAATGAAATTTTCACTATGGCAGAGGCAAACCATTGCACACTAGTATTAGCTGCCGGAAATGAAAATGTGCTTTCAGGAATTGACCCTATGCAACGGAATAATTTAGGCATTAAAGTTTCTGCTGTACAACCTAATTTGAAGAAAGCTGAATTCAGTAATTATGGTGATTATTCTACTGTTTCTGCTCCCGGTATTGAAATATATAATTCTACCCCTAATAATGGGTATGCTTATATGCAGGGAACAAGTATGGCTGCACCCATTGTTTCTGGCGCAGTTGCTTTATTTAAAAGTAAGAACAAAAATTTAACTACTCCACAAATAATAAGTGTTTTGGAAGAAACCGGACTAAATTCCACTTCATATGTGGGGAAGATCATACAACTGGACGAAGCTTTAGCTGCCGTTTCTGGAAGAAACTATCCCAATAATCCACTTAATCCTGAAAAGCCTAGTGTTGATTGTACGACTATTGCAGAAAGGATGAAGCAATTGCAACACGAGATAGAGCAATTAAAAAAACAATATCCCGACTGCTACAACTCTATTGTCCCAGATACTTTATCTTTTCCAGAAAGAAAGATTGATATTTCTGATTTGCAGGGAAGATGGAAAAGTACAACTCCACTTTTTTCGGAAGCTGGGGAAGAGGTGTCTCTTTATTTCGATTTTAACGGTACAAATAAAGGGAAATTATTGCTTATTGATACAAACGGTATACAATTTCAATCGATAACCACTTTATCAATCAACAACAATAAGTTAATCATTTTTCAAGATGATAAAACACATAATTCGAAGGGAAAACCTAATTATCCCCCTTATCATTTCACTTGTAAGCCAAATAACCGGAAACAGGCGGAGTGTTTAGGTGTAAATACTATTGATGGTTCAAATAAAATTAATTTCAAATTAATAAAAATAAACTAAATAAATATGAATAAAAAAATTTATTTATTGACAGTCATTCATTGGATAGGAGTAATTTTATTAATCCTTGCTTTTTTCTTCGGATTAAATTATTATTTATCTTCCGCATTGGAAATAAGCATTCCCATCGCTGTCATTTTTGGTGGCATTATTTTGTTTTTAGTTTACATACTTTGTAAGTTGAAAAAAAATAAAAAACATGTAGACAAAGCGATTGGGGCTGAACGAATATTATTAATCATATATGCTCTACTTGCAATAGGTTCTGGTATATTCGTTTACCATTTTTTTACTATAGCATTAGAGAAGCAAGAAGGCATACAAAGAAAAGCTAGTGCTCAGATCAAAGAGACTAATGATATGTTCACATATTATGAAAAACATGTAGATGATAGGATTGATGCTTTACGTGATGAGCTAATAGCCAGAGGAAAGAGCGGAACAGAAGTAAATGATGAAGTCGATGCAGAACGATTGCTGTTATTAGATAAGAGTGGGTATAGCAAAACATTAGACGAGAAGAAAAATTATTTGAACAAAATTATTATAGATATAAACCAATGGAATTGGTTTACAATTGTTTCTTCACTGAAAACGTTGGAAGAGAAAAGAATAGAATGGAAAAATAAATTAGAAAAACAGTCCCAATTTACTGATTTAGGAAAAGAAAAGCCATTTACTTTTTCATTGAGTTCAAGTCAGTCTTTGGTAAGCGATTTTGTCTCTTTTTCAAAAAATGGACCCTATTTGATTACGATTTTTTCCCTACTATTAGTGCATTTTTTGATTTTACTTGTATATATAGGTGTTTCAAGGAATGGCTCCGGTGAGATAAAGGGAAATAAAAATATTCGAGTGACAGTATATAAATAAATTCGTGTTCTGTACTAATAAGAAAAATAAATACAAAAATGACTAAGGAAGAGATTATATTCAAAGGAATAAATGGATTTGATGTTGAAGAATTATTTCAGTATTGGCAGAAAGGAATAATTACACTTGACGAAATATCTAGTCAGGGTTATATGCAACCTCGAAAAGGACTATTGGAAACAAAAATCAAAGCATATAAAGAAGAGGAAAGAAGAAAAAATGAAATACAAATAGAAGAGGACGAAAAGCGTAAACTCAGAGAAAGCATATTAGAAGAGATGCGTAATAATCCTACCCGTTTCAATTATGAATACATTGAAACATTGGAAAAGACCGGAATTATCACTTATGACTTATTAGTCAAAGAGGAGTTGATTACTCAAAAAGCTTTGAATGCGATTAAAAATAGAATTGAAGTCAATTTACCTCAACCCAATTGGAAAGATTTACCTGATCTTCCGCCTGACAGAACAGATATTTACTTTTTTGGGGTACCTCGTTCGGGCAAATCGTGCGCTTTGGCTGGTTTACTTTATGAAGCTAATCGTACGGGAGTATTAAGATATCAAGTTTCTTTGAATAAGGAGAGACAAGATTTGTGCAATAGATATTACCAAGGATTGTTGGATTGCATTGATGAATGCGTGGCTCCTGATCGGACAAAAAAAGAAACTGCCAATTACATGCCCTTCAACCTAATACATGAAGAAGGGAAAGAGCAATATAGTCCTGTTTCGTTAATTGAAATTGGAGGAGAATATTTTGAGCAAACAACGGTTGTTTATGATGGTGGGGTTGACTTAGAAATGTGGAAACAAATGGGAGCAACCCAGTATTTACGAAACGACAATAAAAAAATGCTATTCTTTGTGATTGATTATAACTTAGTACAACAAACGGAAAGGGGAGAAAAAGTGGAATTTAATCAACGAAGAATGTTGGAGAATGTATTGAATGTGTTTACAACAGACGGTAATGGGAAAAGCGGGGAAGAGAATTGTACCATGAGTAAGGTAGATACTGTTATCGTAATTGTAACAAAGAGCGATTTAATGGAAGTAGATGATAAAGAAGAACGGAATGAAGTAGCATTAGAGTATCTCAATAAAAGGCATAAGAATTTTATGAATAACCTAAGGGAGCTCTGTAAAAATTATGGCATAAATAAATCTTTTGATTTTGCTCCGATTGTTACCACTTTCAGTTTAGGGAGATTTATGATTGGTAACACCTTAGAATACAATGTTACAGATTCTACAGATTTATTGGAAATAATAAAATATTACACTCGCTCGGAAAAGAAGGTTGGTTTTATTCCGCGTCTTTTTGCTTGGGCAGGGATCAATCATTAATCAGTATTATGGATAATACTATTGGAATTATTATCTGGGGAACTAAGAATGGGCATAGAATATTATCCCATAGTGGCATGGACAGTGAAATAAATACGATTGATATTCGTAATACTATAAAAGATGTCAGTCATTTTGTTTATTTCAATCGTTCGAATGTCACTTTTTATGCAATTGAATATACAACAGCATATAAAGTTTTCACTATTTATAGAAGTGTATATGAAGTTATCGGTACTCCGGGAGCATATATTGCAATTACAATTTACATTCCTCATTTTTTAAAAATTGAAAACATATATGAAGTCTTAAATAAGTTGATAGATACATATTGGAATAATTATGTTGATCCCAATTCTTTCAATTTATTAAATATAAAAGAAGATATTCGCCTTTTTACGGACATTCTTCAGTCTGATACTGTTATTTCAGAAGACAGAAAAAAAAATAGAAACTCATCTAAACAGAATGATAGTCCAGCCTTAGTGCTTTATGATACAGAGGAACAGTTAAAAGTTTTTTTTCTAAATCCTTATTGCCCCGAGTTTATGGAGCATCAAGAAGTCATTTTTATGAATTCTAAAATAATTGCAGATAGAGATACTTATCGATATTGCTTTTTTTCACCTCCAAGGCCTTTAACAAATATTACTTTTGAAAATAGCGGATTTCATATAGAAAAAATAGAATATAATATTGTTGTTTTTACAAAGAATGGCCAGAATATCAAGGACATCTATCCATCGGAAATTTTTCATGAAGAAGATATTATTTGTTTGTCTTTGAATAAGAATGAGCACTATAAAGAGAACAATGTTATTAATAATGAGAAGATTGAAAACCTGATAAGGAATGGTGTTTTTATAAAAAATAATAATAGATTAAATTTAAGGAATATTCTTTTCGAAGAGCGGACATATAAAATCCCATGGGAAATCAAAGATTTTTCAATTAGTGGATATTATAATCTATATATTTATCTGAAAAATGATAAGTACAAAATTGAGGGAAATAAAACACATGATTTTACATTAGAAAGCTCTCAATTAAATCAGTCTTATACTGTTATTATTGAGGTTGATGGGAAAACGCTATTTTTCGATTGTGGTTTCATCAATAGTAATTCCAAAATTGAAATACCACTAAGGGAAGCAATATACATATTTTCTGGTCTTGAACATGGAGAAAAAGCTTCACTGATCAAAGGAAATAAACAATATGAAATAGAAAATTCACTACCTCTTGGAGAACTGTATTTGGAGGGAAATATACCAGAACCTACATTATCCACAGATAGTAAATATGAAATTGAGGAAACAAAGCAAGAGGATAATAAAGTTTTCATACAATTGAGAAAAAAAACTATTGCAACTGTCCATCAATCATCCATTCAAAGCAAGAATGATGGAAGTGACAAATCTATTCAACAAGACCTACTCGATTCATCCCGAACTTCAGGCAAAAATGAAAAGATAAATTTATTTCTACAGGGAGAAAATGAAAAAAATCATTTTGAGAATGAAAGATTTGTTTGCTATCTTAAAGATGAAGAGGATGATTCTGATTGTTATACGAATCGAGACAATTCAATTTCGGTTCCATTGTTTTTTAAGGGCAAGTCTGTAGTTATTCACGACACTAAGAAAATTTATGGAGATGAGATAATTGAAGCAATAGTTTCAGGACAAAATTTAATTAAACTAATAAAGAAAACAAAATCAATAAATTTCAAACGTATATTTATTGTTGCTTTTTTTGTTGTCATTTTTGTCGGATTGGGTTTATTTATCTTTAAGGAAAACTTTTCCTCTCTATTTCAAGAAAATAGAGAAACATATACCATTATAATACCTTATAAGATCAATAAAGATGAAATTTGTATTGATGATTTAATAATTGATAGTTGTAGCCTTTCAATAGATTTACACCACAAAATCGAATTTTCTAGAGATACTTGTAAAATAATCTTTTTGGATAAAATAGAGATAGATTCACTAGCGCAAGCTAATAAAACTTTAGAACTCATTTTCTTTTCAGGAAAAGAAGAAAATTTTCATTTAAGTAAACCTTTAAAAATAACGTCATCTGACATTCAACCTTTAGTACGAGAAAGTGCGCCTTATACTATCCAAATGAGAGACTGCATAATCAATCTTGAGCCTTCTGCACTAGATTTGAGGAATGAAGAGGAAAAAAATTTACAAGAAGAAAAAGAAAAAGAAAAAAAGCTTGCAATTCAAGATCAAATAAAACAAGCATGGGCTTCATTGGATAAGTTGTCTTGTTCGATGAATACATTGGATAATGCTAAGAAAATATTGTTAAATGATAATGCTAAAAATTTATTAAAAGAAACTATAAATAAAGATGAAGCATTTGTCGAAAAACGTTTTAATGCAATAGAATACTTATTAGCATCCATTAGCATAAGGGATAAACGCCCACAAAATTACATACCGTTTCATAGTTGGTTTTCTAAGAATTCGCAATATTTCTCGACGGTGCAGTGTAATTATGTTATGAATATTATTCTCAGAAATCCCAATCATTATGAAAAAGAAGATGGCTGGGGAAATCAAGATTTTATTAAATCTACATATAATTTCAATTCTTTGGAAAATATCGAGTCTAGAACAAATTTGAAAAACAGATTGATCTATGAGGAAGGAAAAAGACCGAAGGATAGATATAAGTACTATTATTAATTAAGAATGAAAACAATAGTAAAAAATTGCATTTGCGTTTTGTTGATAAGTTTGTTTTTATATGCTTGCAACAATAAACATAAAATAGATACTGGTGATACCGGAGATCCAGAGTCATTTTCATACCAACAATTAAGCGATACAGCGAAACTGATTGCAGAGATGAAGTGGAAAGACGCAAAGATTAAATATAACAATCATTTGAGTAGAATCAATATATATCTAAGCAAAAATGATTTGATAAATGAGAGCGAAGCCCGTAAGTTAATTAATGTAACATCCATGTATTATGCTACGTCACTAACTCGTGAGGCAAGAACTATTTTGAATGGAGATTGTGAAAGTAAACACTCTGATTTGAATGATATTAAAAAAGAATTAGATGCTCTCCTTGCCCAGATATCTTCTCAAAAAATAGAATTTAATTCCGATGAAGCAAAGTTGGTGAAACAGCGGATCGAAAAGCATAATGAAATTCTATTATTTATAAGTAATATTCGCTCACAAAGCATGCCTACTTCACTTGATAAGGATTATGATATAAGTTATAACGTCACAAAATTAGCAAAGAAAAGAGAATATGAAAACGAAAATTTTTCTTGCAATCGCATTAAGACCGGACTTATTGAAGTTCCTAGGTCATTAAACGATAGACATGTGGCATATATAAATGAATTGGTCAATATCTATAATGAACTGGAAGCAAAGACTAAAAGTGATTACGTCAAAATTGTAGGATATTTTGATAATTATTGTTATAATGGTTCTGGATCATATTTGTCTTATGGAATATCTAATTCAATAGCGGAAAAACAAGTGAAACAGTGGATGAAAATATCTAAACCTGAAGGTTTGGTGAATAATTTTAATGAATAGCAGTGATGAAAGTGTTCAAAAAAAGTCTATTTTCAATATTCCTTATTGTAATAACCTGTTGTATATCCGTACAGGGAAAATCCATACAAGGGAAGAAAGAATTCTCTTTTGTAAAGGTTGATACTCTTTTATATATGAAAGTAGCAGAGCAAGCATATTCCAAGAACATCGTTAAATTGTATAAACAATATAAAGATGCCAATGATACAATTTATTATGAACTTGCAAAAATAACTTTTTTTAATTATCTCAATGAATTAAAAAAGGATGCTGAGGAAGAAAAAAACAAAGAAAAAATCATTATTACCCAATTAAGGACAGATAGCATTCGATTATGTAGCGAAATGAAATCACTTGCAGACACATTATCATCAAAGAATGCAATCATACTTTCAAAAAATGCTGTAATATTTTCGAGGGATAGTATTATACAAGTATATAATAATTCTATTATTCCAAACTTACGAAACAATATATCTGAACAAACAGATAAAATAACACGGGCAGATAAAATACTAACAGCCTTGACTGGAAATTTTGACGAAGATTATAAAAATTATCAAACCTCTGGATTAGACAATATTTCTTCAAATGATATTATTGTCACTATTAACAAGGTTTCACAAGTGATAGAATTTGTTCCAGAATATCAAGCAAAAATAAAAAAATTAGAAGCTTTCCAAAAAGTATTATCTGTTTATCAATCGGGAAAAGATAAACTGAAAATTCAATATAATAAAAAAGAAATAAAGCCTTTAATAGATATTCTAGATAGGGATACAACAATGCTCTTTTCCGATATACAAAAAAAGCAAATGGAAATTTTGGCTGCAAATCTGTCAAAATATGAACGATATTCGGATTGTCTATATAGATTAATCAATGAAATTAATCAATTGGAAGATTTTAGTGGACGTCTCTTGGACGAAAAGAAAGAAACTGCTATTGAGAGAATAAAAGAAATGGTGTTTGCTGTTACGGAACAAAAGCAAAAATTAAGTTTTGGGTCTGAATTTGAATACCTTAATGCAATATTAAATGACTTTATAAAAATTGTCAAGAACAATCCTAATGACCATGAGGCATTCAATAAATTATTGGAAAAAATAAACTAATCATCTTATGAAAATTTTATCAAAAACAGCATTCTCGCAAATCTCGTTTTTAATACAAGGAGTCAACTACAAGAATATTTATGCTTTGTTGAATCAAAATTTGTCTTCTAACGATATTCGTTTATTTTCAAAAATTGAGCAAAGAAATAATGAGACGTTTTGGTACATTGACTCTGATTTGAAGAATTATAAAAACTTTCGAGATGCAACGCCGGAGGAAAGAGGTGAAATTGCTGATTTCATAGAAGAACAAAGCGTTCGGATTGGAAAAAAAATTGCGGCACTCAAGGAAATTGCGGCATATGAACAGCAAATTTTCAATGTCCCTTCAGAAGATCAGATATTTTTCACCTACGATTCAAACAATAATTTAATGGTGACTTTAGCACAATGGGGATGTAGTAATATTTCTCAAGGTAATGGTATAAATTTATACAGTGGGCTTCTTAATGTTCCTCGCTCTGATAAAATAAATGCCACTTTATTAATCAAATATGCAGACAATACTCCTGCGGCTAACGAAACATTTTATTTTTCATTTGAAAATAGTCATCCAACTGCTGATTCAAGTGGTAGTCCAATCAAAACTAATGCAGAAGGACTAAAATCATTAGGAAAATTGAAAAAAGGTATATCATTTACTATTTCAAATCGGCTTGATAAAAGCGACTGCAATCGAATGATTACCGTTTCGGAACAAACTCTATATGAACTATTTTTTCCTTATTATACCTCGTATGATGTACTTGTTGTAAATCAATTTGGTGAACCTATTGCAGACAAAGAAATATATGCCAATGGACAAATATATTTAACAGACAACAATGGACATTTCAATGTTCCTAAAATAGAATATTTTCTTGACACATATATAAACCTCTCTGCGAAACAGGGTAGTGATGAAAGTGCCAGCTTCCTTTTGCAAAAAAATGCAGAAGAAAATGATTTTAAATTCGAATTGACAATAGATTACGAATGTAGTCTAAATATTAAAACATTGTTGAAAAACGGAGAAGTTGTTCCGAACTACAAATTGCAAATAGAAAAGAAGGGCGAAAATGCACAATATTCAACAGATGAAAATGGAGAACTGTCATTTAAGGACTTAACTCCAAATGAAGAATTTACAATCGTAGATTGGGAAAATCCTGAAAATAAAGAAATGGTAACTATTCAAAGAGGTAATAATTGTTGCGATTTAATAGTAGAACTCCTGAAAGAAAAGCAAGTCCGAATAAAATTATTGGATTTGGAAGGAAAACCTATGAAAGGAATTACTATGAACATAAAAACTAAATCCGGTATTTTTACCAAAACCACTGATTTGGACGGCTATATTCATTTACCATTTTCCAATTTTAATGACAAGGAAAAAGTAAAAGTAGATTTTTCAATTGTGGAAGAATGATTTGATATGGCAAACAAAGGGAAACATACAAAAGAGTATAAATCAAAATTCAAATTTGATGAAAATAATTTGAATTATGAAGTAAGACTACGAAAAAAAAATAGAAAATGGTGGCTTCTACTTTTTTTGCTTTTGTTACCTCTCTTTCTTGTTAAATGTAATAAGAATATTAATTTGCAGGTAGTTGATGATGAAACGAATATACCGATTGCTGATGCTACTGTTTATTGCCAATATGAGTATGATGGAAAAATAGTTGAAGATACAATTTATAGTGATGAAAATGGGATTGCCATTGTCCGTGATATTTCACAAGATGTGGTTTTATCGGTTGAGACCTCAAAAAGCGGTTATATCAGTGACAGACGCGAGGCTGAACTAACTGCATTTTTAGATAATGACAGTTTGCGTATAATCAGATTAAAACACGGCGTTGTATATCGTAATGTGGATATTGTAATGTGCATTGATGGCACAGGCAGTATGAATAGAGTTTTGAATGTAGTTAAAAAACGTGCCTTAAGTTTTCATTCCGACTTACAAGATAAATTGACCTCAACAAATAAGAAGTTTAAAAATGTCCGGATAAAAGTAATTGTATTCAGGGATTATGCTGACAATTGGGGGACAGCAATGGAAGAGACAGCCTTCTACAACATTCCGGGACAAGAAATAGATTACAAAAATTATGTCTCCAAGGTGGTGGCAAAAGATGGAGGCGATGAGCCAGAAAACGGCTTGGAAGCTTTGACATTCGCTATCCGTTCTAATTGGTTTGAATCAACAGATGATGCGTGCGGACAAATTATCATTATATGGACAGATGCAAGCGCACATACATTGGGTAAAAAAACATCTCTGAAATATCCTTCTGATATGCCCAAAAGTTTGGATGATTTAAAAATACTTTGGAATAGCAAAATGAATTCTTCGTCGAAGAGATTATTGATATTTTCTCCTAACGTAAAACCATGGAATACAATAAGCAACTCATGGGAAAAGGCATTCCATTTTCCATTTAATAGCGGGTCGGGAGTGGACGAGGCTGTATACGAATCTGTCATTACCTCTATTGTTGATTTAATGTAATACTTATGGGAATAGAGAACGAAAAAATAAAGAACTATAAATCAAAGTTCAAATTCAATGAAAAGAATTTGGACTATGTGGTGCAACTAAAAAAAAGAAATAGAAAATGGCTCTGGCTTTTACTCTTGTTATTACCTCTTCTTTTGTTTATTAAATGTAGTAAAGATGTGACCATACAAACATTAGATGAAAATGGGAACATTTGCCCGCACACTAAAGTCAGTTTTGCACATACAGCACGCTTTTTATATGACAACAAATCATTCTTTGCCGATGAGCCTTACCATGCAATTCAAACTACTGATACAAACGGAATAACAATATTTAAAGATTTAAGATACAGCATTTTCTCTTCCATATTTTTTATCAATTCTAAAGCCTTCATTTCTGCCCGTTCTGAATGTTTTGCCAAAGATATAACACTTTTGTTTCATTTTATACGCAGTAAAAAACCGGTACAAATAAAAATGAACGCGATAAGAACAGATGTTCAATTAAAAGTAGTAGATGCGAGGTTAAAATCTCCGTTAAAGGATGCTGTTGTACATTACGAATATATAGAATATGGGGAACTCTACAGAGATTCCGTAAAAAGTGATATGAACGGCTATGTAATAATTCCGAATATCCCAAAATGTCATGTATTGGATTTGATTCAAACATCGATAATTGATTATGTGCCTGATGTCAGAAAAAATGTGTCTGTAAATGAGTTACTCAACGACGAAAAGAAGAGTATTATTCCATTAGACCCTATTGATAAGTGTAGAGGCATTTGGATTGTTAAACTTAAAGGAAGAATAGATAGAAGAGAATATGAGTGTATTTTAAGAGAGAGCAATAAGGCAACCATTATTCCATCTCAAGGATTATTTGATGAAACGTATCAATGCAATGGAGAGAAGCTAATTATCAGATGGAAATTACATAGTGGCTCAGGATGTACATGGAAATTAACAGGTACAATTAATGGTGATACTTATAATGGAACTTTTGAGCATATCGATACTAAAAATGGGAATCTTGTTTATGATAAAGGAACATTTACTGGTCGCCTTAAAAAGTATTAATGGCTACAAAAACAGATAAAATAAAAAAATACAAATCAAAGTTCAAATTCAACGAAAAGAACTTAGATTATTTGATACAACTGAAAAAAAAGAATAGAAAGAGGTTGTGGTTTTTGCTTTTGTTGTTGCCTCTACTTTTGCTTGTTAAATGTAGCAAAGATGTAATTGTGCAAACATTGGACGAAGATGGAAACGTTTGTCCTCATGCTAAAGTAAGTTTGGCGTATACAGCTCGCTTTCTATACGACAACAAATCATTCTTTGCCGATGAACCTTATTATGCAATTCAAACTACTGATACAAACGGAATAACAACATTTAAAAATTTAATATACAGCGTTTTCTCATCCATATTTTACATTAATTCTAAAGCATTCATTTCTGCCCGTTCTGAATGTTTTGCAAAAGACACAACACTTCTGTTTCATTTTATATGCAGTAAAAAAACGGTACAAATTAAAATGAACACGATAAGAACAGATGTTCAATTGAAAGTGATAGACGCAAAACTAAAATCTCCCTTAGAAAATGCCACTGTATATTACGAATATACAGAAAAAGATAAGGTACACAAAGATTCCCTTAGTAGTGATGCAAATGGTTATGTTATAATTCCGAATATTCGGAAATGTCATGTATTAGAATTATTTCATACATCGAAACTTGATTATGAAGATGATGTTCGCAAATACCTTCAAGTAAATAAGCTACTCCAGAATGAAGACAATAGTACGATTAGATTAAACCCAATTGATAAGTGCATTGGTACCTGGATTGTTAAACTTAATGGAAGTGAAAAAGCAGAGTATGAATGTATTTTAGGAAAAAACAATAAAGCAAAAGTTCGTTATTTAACTCCAAGCATATTTGAAAGTTGGTATCAATGTTCAGGTGATCATTGTATATTCAATGAAACATATCAATGTGATGGTAATAATTTGAAAATTAGCTGGAGAGCACGCTTTGTAAGGGGATGCACACTTCACTTAACGGGTACGATTAAAGACGGAATATATAGTGGGACTTATAAGCATATTGATGTTAATAATGGAGGAAGCTGTTACGATAAAGGAACATTTACTGGTCGTTCTAAAGAGCATTAATTGTATAAATTTATAATGGCTAATACAACAGAAAAAATAAAAAATTATAAATCAAAGTTCAAATTCGACGAAGAGAACTTGGATTATTTGATACAACTGAAAAAAAAGAATAGAAAGTGGTTGTGGCTTTTGCTTTTGTTTTTACCTCTACTTTTGTTTGTTAAATGTAGTAAAAACATAGCTGTGCAAACATTGGATGAAAATGGGAACATTTGTCCTTACACTAAAGTAAGTTTGGCATATACAGCACGCTTTTCATACGACAACAAATCATTCTTTGTCAATGAGCCTTACCATGCGATTCAAACTACTGATGCAAACGGAATAACAACATTTAAAGGTATAAGATACAGCGTTTTTTCATCTATATTTTATATCAATTCTAAAGCCTTCATTTCTGCCCGTTCTGAATGTTATGCTAAAGACACAACGCTTCTGTTTCATTTTATACGCAGTAAAAAAACGATAATTCTTAAAATGAACGCAATAAGAACAGACGTTCAATTGAAAGTGATAGATGCAAAACTAAAATCTTCGTTAGAAAATGCCACTGTATATTACGAATATACGGAAAAAGATAAGGTATACAAAGATTCTCTTATTAGCGATGCGAACGGTTATGTTACAATCCCAAATATCCCAAAATGTCATGTGTTGGATTTGATTCAAACATCGAAAATTGATTATTTGCCTGATGTCAGAAAAAATGCGTCTGTAAATGAGTTGTTCAATGACGAAAAGAAGAATATCATTCCATTAGAGCCCATTAATAAGTGTGCCGGCACATGGATTATTAAGCTTGACGGAAAGGGGGATAGGAAGGAAAAAACAGAGTTTGAATGTATTTTAAAAGATGGCAAAGCAACTATTTTTTATCCACATCCGGACGGTATACTTGATGAAAAATATCAATGCGATGGTGATAAGTTAACTATTAGTTGGAAAGTGCGTAATGATATGAGTTGTACATACAAATTAATAGGTAGAGTTAAAGATGGAATATATAAAGGAAATTTTGAACATATAGATGTCAATGGAGGACGTACTTACAATAGAGATAAAGGACCATTTACCGGTCGTCTTAAATAGTATTAATTGACAAACAAATATAAAAAATGAAGAATAAAACAACTATTTATTTATTAATTCATGTTTTGATAATAATATTAACATTATCAATAGTATCTTGTGCAAACGATACTGCTCCGAAACTGGTTTGGGATGATAGGGAAGGTACATTTATCAATAAAACACCAGAAGCGCAGGAAGAGTCCAAAGAACCTGAAGTGCCGAAAGAAGAAAAAGAAGTTCAAGTTGATGGTGTAATTCAACTGACAAAAGCCGACTTCCTAAAAAAAGTTGCCGATTATAGGGATTACCCTAACAATTGGAAATATCTTGGCAACAAACCTGTCATTATTGATTTCTATGCAGATTGGTGCGGTTATTGTAGAAAGATAGCGCCCATACTTGAAAATTTAGCAATAGAATATGCAGGTAAAATCATTGTGTATAAAGTCAATACAGATGAAGAAAAAGAGTTGGCTGAAAAATTCAATATTAGGAGCCTACCCACCTTGTTGTTTATTCCCCTTAGTGGTAACCCCGAAATGAAAGAAGGAGCTCTCTCTAAAGAGGGTTTAAAAAAAAATATTGATAATATTTTACTAATAGACAGATAAATAAAATTTTAATGAAGTATTAAGATGGATGATTTAGTAAAGTTAATACTTGAGGATGTGCTTAAAAATGGAGGAAATATCCGTTTATTCAAAGTCGCTATTCAATCAAAAGCATCAGGAGAAACTGATTTTGAAAATTACTTTCAAAATTTAATAAACCTGAACCAAATATTTAACAGCTATAGGAGTATGCCTTCTCAAGCAGGTTACGAAGAATTGTGCCAGTCTGTTGAATTGTGTAAATTTTCTATATCATGGATAGAAGGAATTTTAAATAAAGCTAATCTTCCTATCATAACTTTAGGTAATTCTGATAAAAATAGCGAAAAAAAAGATCACAATGATAATTTACAGGAACATACAAAAACTAAGATAATCCATCAGTCAGAATGCAATGAAGGAAGTAAGTCAACTACAAAATGTAATGTTGATCCTGTCACAACACGACAAGAAGAAAATAATAAGACAACAGAAACAACCATTCCAAATCATCCACAAGTAAAAAATAAATTTTGCAGATATTGTGGAAAACTAATTTCTGCCAATCAGCAATTTTGTAGAAATTGTGGTAAGCCGTTATAATTAAAATAAAATTGATAAATATAACTTTAAAAATAACTTTATGAAAATCTGTTCTAAATGTAGTTATGCTAACCTGGATGATTCCAGGTATTGCGAAAAATGTGGCGCTCAATTTGCCTCTAATAAAAAGAAAATAATAATTATCTCTGCTTTAGTCGTATTGCTAATAATTGGAATAGTTTATGTAATTTCGGTTATAAAACCCAAAGTGCCCCAAGAACCTAAAGGAAAATTCACAGTCCGCGAAAATGTATTACAAAAGATCATAGACGCCAAGGTTTTGCGTGTGGCAGTAGAATCGGAAGCACTCCCATTCAATTGGATTGATGAAGAAACACATCAACCAACTGGCTTTGAATATGACTTAATTAGTTTGGTAGCTGAAAAAATGGGAATACCCAAGGTGGAAATGGTATGGACAAGCAACTATGAAGATATACCTAATATGATTTCCCAAGAAAGAGATCAGGCAGATATTTTCATGGGCGGTTATGTAGCAAGTGCAAATATTCCTAATGTGGTTTGGTCTAATTCTTACTACGAAGAAAATGGCTATTGTTTAATTGTGCAGAATGGTAGTGCTATAAAAAATCTGAAAGATTTGAATGGTAAAAAAATAGGAGTTTACAATGAAGACGCTGCTGAAGAATTTGTAAAAGAAAATGTAACATCTCCTGCCGGTATTTATCGTTTCGAAGATATAGATGAGGATGGAACATGGATGATGACACATCTTATTGAACCTTTAGCTAACAAGAAAAAACGTGAGTGGGTAGATGCTGTCGTTTATGATTATGTATTTGCTAAAGAGGAAATAAAAGTAAGTGATGGACAATTGAAAATTGTCGCATTCAACTTGAATAAATTGCCTTATCAAATAGGGTTACCTAAGAATAATTATAAGTTACAAAAAAGCATCAATAGCTCATTAAAACAGGTGATGGATAGTCCAGTATATGCGCAATTGGTTAAAAAATATTTGGATTTTGATGCATCTAATGTTAGTCTACCATCATTAGGAAGCAATGTGCGAAAGCATACCGTTGTTGCTAATGAAACATTAGGTTCTATTGCGCAAATGGAATTAGGCAGTTCGCTGCGTTGGAATGACATTTGGGAAGCTAATAAATCTCGTATCCCGAATCCAAATCTTATTCACATAAATGATGAGTTAATAATCCCATAATAATTAAAATAAATCGACATGAATCTTTCAAAAAGAGATATATCCATTGATATTATCCGTGGAATTGCAATATTTATAATGCTTGGTGCAAATGTAGTAGGTTATGTTGCTTCGTGTAAATTACATCCCCTATGGTTTGATGTATTTTCCTCTTTTGCTGCACCTTTATTTATTTTACTTTCCGGGTATATGGTAGCCGTGAATTCCTC
This sequence comes from Bacteroidales bacterium, assembly GCA_031551395.1. Lineage (GTDB taxonomy): Bacteria > Bacteroidota > Bacteroidia > Bacteroidales > Azobacteroidaceae > BNXB01. The sequence continues at coordinate 30,190 of JAVBNR010000030.1, read as the reverse complement.
GAAAAAACATAATTCTTTATCTTATTATCTGTTAAGAGGAGGGATGCTTGTTTTGACAGCTGCGTTGATTGACTCTTTGATATGGGGTTTGTTACCATTTGCTACTTTTGATGTATTATATGTAATAGGCTTGAGTCTACCAATAGTATATCTTCTCGAAAAGAAATCTATTTGGATAAAAATCGGTTTTATTGCAATTATTCTGATAATTACTTTTGTCCTTCAAAATCTTTGGGAATATATGGAATTCCCAATGGAAATTGAATTTTTATCAGATGAAGCCGATTATTCAGATTATACGTTTTTCAATGTGATTAAAGCATTATTGTATGATGGATGGTTCCCGATATTTCCATGGCTTGCAGTTTCAGTTTTAGGCAGTATATTTGCACACTTCAGAAAAAAATCAGACAATAGTTTTGCTAATCTCAAAACGATCATTCCAGGAATATTATTGACAATCATGGGTTTTGCATGGTTATATTTGGCCTATACTCACGAATATTCATTCGATGGTTTAGTAAAGCGCAACCCATATGGAGAACTTTTCTATCCGACGACAATTCCATTCCTAATTGGTGCCTCTGGCGTTTGCTTGTTGATTTTCTCATTTGTCGATAAAACGCGGAACAGTTTAATATGGAGACCTTTTACTATTTTTGGTCAAACTTCATTATTTAACTATATCTTACATAGTGCAATTATTGCGTACATTGTTACTCCTCTCTTTCATTTTGAAGAAGAAGGATTATATCCGTTAACTATGGGTTGGATAGTGTATGGTTTATTAGTTATTGTTTCTTTCCTATTGTCTTGGGCTGTAGTTGCAATGAAGAAAAAGGTAAAAACAAAAAACTTCTTGTTTAATTTCTATTTTGGAGGATAGTGGGCTAAAACAGAGCAAACTACATTATATTTTTGCAATAAGATTTGTTTCTATCTGCTATTTTGTTTATTTTTGTATAGGATTCATCCACGGATGAAAATACGAAGAAAATAGCTGAAAAATCAAGGTGGTCTAATCGGAGACCTTACTTTTTAGACGAATTTTTAGTTTGTTGATTTATAATTAATTAGATTATATATTCGAGCCCCAGGCAAATCACCAGGTGGATCACCAAGAAAATAAGAAAAATGAATAAAGTCCCTGAAATTCAATGAGTTTTAGGGATTTTTGTTTTAAATCGAAGTGTTAAAAAGGGCAGTTCAAAGATGGTAAGCATCCGGTGAAGTCCGTTTACAAATTTTGGAGTTGATTTTGTCTCTAACAAATCTCCAAAATATTCAGAGACCAGTTAGAGACTTTGATTGATTTTTATTTACCTTAAACTACTGTCCTAAAAATGGGGTACATTATATCTTGTAAACCTCCAAGTCCCCAAGTCGATGAACCAAAAATCATCCTTCAATGGAACGGATAATGTACGCCCCATTCCCGGCGTAGACTGTCCATGAGTTTCATAATGCGAAGCGTTTCTGCATGCGGCATGTAAGGAGATTCTATCCAGCCGTTTTGAATCGCTTCCATTGCAGCATATACCTGATATTCATAACCGGAAATCGGATGGGGGCAATCGTATTGGGCTATGACTTCATAGTTTCCGGTTACAACACGGATATGTTGCGGATTATTGACATTTTCCACGATGATATATCCTTTTTCTCCGGAAATAACTCCCAGCCTGTCTGTTTTTGCGAGCATGGAACTGTGGAGTATGGCCATACGGCCTTCGTCATAGATCAAAGTAATGCTGTTTTGTGCATCCACTCCGGTATCGGTTTTGACACAGGATGATACCACTTGTTGCACAGAGGGGCCAAAGATCATCGATGCAAAATTGATCGGATATACACCCAGGTCAAGCAAAGCGCCTCCTGCAAGTTCGGGTAGCCGCAACCGTTCTCTGTCGCTGACCGGATAACCGAGGTTGGCCGAGACCATCAATGGTTTGCCGATAATCCCACTGTTAATGACTTCATTGATCTTTTGAGACATAGGCATATACCGGGTCCAGATCGCTTCGGCGATAAAAAGTTGCTTTTCTTTGGCCAGATTGAATAATTCTTCTGCTTGCCGGGAGTTCGCTGTAAATGCTTTTTCGCATAATACGGATTTCCCTTTTATCAAACACATGCGGGCGTGTTCGTAATGATGGGAATGGGGCGTGGCAACATAAACGAGTTGCACTTGTTCATCGTCCAACATCTCTTCATAAGATCCATACGAACGAGGGATATCCCATGTGGCTGCAAATGATTCGGCTTTTTCTTTTTGACGGGAAGCAATGGCATAAGCCTGGACTCCTTCCATTTGTTGAAGAGTCTGAGCCATTTTGTGGGCAATACCTCCGGCTCCTATAATTCCTACATTCATTGTTCCCATATCAGCTCATTTTCAAGTGGATGCCTCATTCGCATTTTTAATCGCGTTTTTTACTTTATCTTTATTGGTATATACACGTTTTTTGTACTCATCCACATCACTCATCTCCAGATTGAAATATTTCATCTCGTTCGGAAATACTTCACTGAAAGATCCGTGAAACTCCGATAGACCTGTAACCCGCACCAAATCAGCAATATTTTTATCATTAATGCCGGCTCCCGGCAGAATAATAATCCTGCTTCCCGCTTGTTCGATCAACCGGCGGAGCGTTTCAGCTCCGAGCAATGCGGAATTTTTTCCTCCTGAAGTTAAGATCCGGTCACATCCTGTTCGGATCACATCTTCCAGGCCGGAAAACAAATCTTTACAATGGTCGAAAGCCCTGTGGAAGGTCACGCTCATGTTGTATTCACGGGCAATTTCTACCAATGATCGGGTGCGATCGATATCAATGTTCCCATCGGCATGCAGGATGCCGACAACGACGCCGTCGCACCCTATTTGTCCACACATCCGGATATCTTCTTTCATGATGTCGAAATCCAGATCATCGTACAAGAAATCTCCTCCCCGTGGACGAATAAGTACATTTAGCTTGATGTTCAGTAATCTCCGGGCAAGTTTAATCTGTCCCGGAGATGGAGTTGTTCCTCCTTCAGACAGGTTGTTACACAATTCGACCCGATAAGCGCCCGCTTCTTGAGCTGACAAGGCGGAATGAACGGAATTGGAGCAAACTTCTAGAAGTATCATATTGTTTAATCTATTGATTCGTATTGATTTATTCTTTTTCGGAATAGGGTCTGTCTTCAGGAGAAACACCGTATGTTTCGGATGGTTTGTTTCCCATTTGCAGGACTAATTTTCCTCCGGACATAATATCATTGAAATGGATATACGATTTGGTATAGGGTTTTCCGTTCAATGTGATGCTTTGGATATAAATGTTTTCCGGACTGTTGTCTTTGGCTGTAATGTCGAATGTCCTTCCGTTCGGAAGTTTAATGCTGGCTTCATTCACAGCAGGACTTCCGAATACATAGCAACTGTTTGCCGGATTTACCTGATAAAACCCCATGGCAGAGAGAATATACCAAGCAGACATCTGTCCCACATCTTCATTGCCGCACAATCCGGCCGGTTGATCATGGTATAACTCCGAAAGGATTTGTCTTACTCTTTGAGCTGTCTTCCATGGTTGTCCGGCATATGTATACATGTACACAATCTGATGACTGGGCTCGTTGCCGTGCGCATATTGTCCGATAAGTCCGCTGATATCAGGAGAAGCCTCTTTTCCCAGATCTCCTTCTGCAATGAACAGAGAATCTAATTTTTCAATAAACCGGCTTTCACTTCCGAATAAGTTGATGAGCCCTTCTACATCCTGAGGCACCAACCAGGTGTATTGCCAGGCATTTCCTTCTGTGAAATCATTCATCCGATGGATCGATTGAAACGGATTAAAAGGTGTTCTCCATTCGTTGTTCGCCAGTTTCCCCCGCATGAAATGAGTGGATGGATCGAAATAATAACGATATGCTTTTCCTCTGTTATTGAAATATTCATACTCTTCTTTCATATTCATCTTTTTGGCTACCTGACCGATACTCCAGTCTGCTATGGCATACTCCAGTCCTTTGGCTACGGCTTCATTTACACTGTCGGATGGAATAAACCCTTGTTTTTTGACATAATCGAGTCCGCGTTCATCCAACATAGCCGAAGCTTGCATCGCTTCAAAGGCCAATTGATGATCAAACCCGGAATAATCTTTCAGGATAGCGTCGGCCACAACGATGATACCCGGATTTCCGACCATACAGTCCGTTTCGTTTCCGACGAGATGCCAAACAGGTAACTTCCCTTGTTGCTCGTAGATCTGCAACATCGTATGGATCATATCATTGACTTTTTCCGGATGAATGATAGTCATTAACGGATGCGCGGCACGGTAAGTGTCCCAGAGAGAAAATGTCGTGTAAGTATTTCCCGATGTGTTTTTGTGAGTTTGTTTGTCTGGTCCCCAGTAATCTCCGTTTACATCACAGAAAAGAGAAGGAGCAATCATGGTGTGATACAGGGCGGTATAAAAAATACGTTTGGTTTTTTCGTCGCCTTGAATGACGATTTTGTTCAATTCTTTATTCCAGGCTGCATCCGCCGTTTGAACCGTCGTGTCAAAATCCCATCCGGGCAATTCCACATCCAGATTTTCTTTGGCATTGGCAATGCTTACAGGAGAAATGGCTACTTTGACATATAGAGGATCTTTTGCTTCTGTTGAGAAATAGGCGACGCCTTTTACTTTCCGGCCTTTCAGTGATGTGTTGGAGTCAAGAATAACCGTACTGTCTGTTGCTGCAAAACTTGTCATCGGCTTTGAAAAAACAGCGTGGAAATAGATTCGCTGATCGTTGGCCCAACCTTTAGAAAAGCGATAACCCGAAATACTGGTGTCACTTTCCTGTGTAATGTATGTTTCCATCGGCTGATCCCAACCGATACCCTGTTGCAGGTCGATAATGATCTTGGCATCATTGGCCTTCGGAAATGTATATTTATGGAATCCGACACGAGCTGTCGCTGTTAACTCTACGTCGATCCCGTAACGATCCAGATGAACGGAATAATAACCGGGTTTTGCTTTTTCTTTTTCATGCGAAAATAAGGAGAAAAATCCGCTGGAAAGATCGCTCGGAACGCCTTTGGCTAATTTAACTTCTCCTGTGACAGGCATTAATGTGATGTCTCCCAAATCTCCAATGCCGGTTCCACTGAGGTGGGTCTGTGAAAATCCGCAAATAGTGGAATCTGAGATATGATATCCGGAACACCAGTCCCAACCTTGGGATAAGTTGACAGGCCCTGCTTGGACAGCTCCAAAAGGGACATCGGCTCCCAGAAAGACGTGTCCGTGATCTCCCGTTCCGATAAACGGATCGACATATTGAGTCAAATTCTCAAGTGTGGTTTCTGCTGGCTTTTTGGATGCACAAGATGTGACGAAAAATGGAACTGCGATTGAAAAGCAATAGATTGCTAATTTGAGATAGATTGTTTTCATGAATGTATACTTGTTTATTAAATCTAAAAGCTAAAGCGGACCTATCCGCTGGAGAAATAGGCCAATAATTAGATTATTAACTTCTTTTTTGTCAGTTTCTAAATATTTTATACAAAGATACGCTTTTCTTAGTCTTTCTTTATACGTTTTTCAAAAAAAAACCGTTATTAGTAAGTATTAGCTAAGACATAAAAACATGTTAGATTATATTAAGGGAGAAATTATTGAATTAAATCCTGCATCTGTTGTGCTTGAAACGGGGGGCGTGGGGTACATAGCCAGTATTTCACTGAATACTTATAGTGCGCTAACGAATCAGAAATCGACAAAGATTTATGTGTATGAAGCCATCCGTGAAGATGCTCATCAATTATTCGGTTTTGTCGATAAGAAAGAACGGGATTTGTTTCTCTTACTTATTTCTGTGTCAGGAGTCGGAGCGAATACGGCGAGGATGGTGCTTTCTTCTTTGTCTACATATGAATTGGAATCTATCATTGCTACAGGAAATGCAAATGCTTTGAAAACAGTTAAAGGGATCGGTAGTAAGACCGCGGAAAGGATTATTATCGATTTGAAAGATAAAGTTAAGTTAACAGCCGGTTCCGTGGGTACACACCAAAATTCTTTGACGGGAGAAGTGGCTAATGAGGCCGTTTCTGCACTTGTAATGCTTGGGTTTAACCAGGTTGCATCACAAAAAGTCGTCGTTAAAATCACAAAAGAAAATCCTCAGCATACAGTGGAAGAAATTATCAAAAATGCATTAAAAATGCTTTAATGAGAGGGTTGAAAAAATATATATTCATCGTTATTGCTTTCGCCCTCTTAGGCGGAATTTATTCATTGAATGCCGACCGTTCCATATTCAGTCTGGAAACGCCGGAAGTCACTCTTGTCCCAGAAGAACCTCAGGATACGGTTACTCCTCCTATAAAATCGACAGTATCTCCGGATACGTCTCAAGTTAAATATCCGGTTTCTAAAATTGTTCCTGAAGAATACCGGGATATTCTGAATAAATATCCGATCGATCTGAAAAATCCGGAAAGTTTTTCCGGAGATTTTATATATGACCCGGCAACCAATACGTATCGTATCAAATCTAAAATCGGAGATATGGATGTGACAACCCCATTTTCCCTGACTCCTGACGAATATATGAAATACAGCCTCCAACGGAGTATGGACTCCTACTTCAGAAAAAAATACGATGAAGAATTTGCGAATCAGGGAGAAAAAAAAGACATCTTGTCGGGGTTTGATTTTAATTTTGATTTAGGTCCTGCTGAAAAATTGTTTGGTAAAGGGGGTGTCCAGTTAAATGCACAGGGAGGCGTCGATGTGAAGATGGCTATTACCCATACTTCAAATGGAAACCCAACCTTAACCGAAAGCCAGCGTAAACGGACGGCTTTTGATTTTGACACTCAAATTCAGGCAAGCGCTTCTGCCAGTGTGGGCGATAAGATCAATTTCGATTTGAATTATGATACGAAAAGTGTCTTTGATTTCGATACGAAAAAATTGAAACTGGCCTATCAAGGGAAAGAAGATGAAATTCTCAAAGTTTTGGAAGCTGGAAATGTCAGTATGAATACAACCAATTCTCTGATTCGGGGAGGAGCCGCTTTGTTTGGAATCAAAACCGAACTTCAGTTTGGAAAATTGACTGTCGGCGCGATTTTTTCTCAACAGGAATCGCAATCGAGAACAGTGTCTACGCAGGGTACGGCGCAGACAATTCCTTTTGAGATTACGGCTGATGCCTATGATGAAAATCGACACTTTTTCCTCGCTCAATATTTCCGGGATATCTACGATAATGCGATGTCGACACTCCCGATGATCGGTTCGGGAATAAAGATCGAACGGGTGGAAGTATGGGTAACCAATAAACGCTCGGATTTCAATGAAGCTCGCAATGTTGTGGCGTTTTCCGATTTAGGGGAAAATAAACATATATCCAATACTAGTTTTGTAACCCCGACTCCGGGAATGGATTTTCCCAGCAACGGATCGAATAATTTGTATTCCAATTTGATTACAAATTATCCGAATTTGAGGGATATAAGTAAAGTGGATCAGACATTTCAGGGTACCTCGATGGAAGACGGCAGGGACTATGAAAAAATAGAAAGCGCTCGCCGGTTGACGGCTTCTGAGTACTACTTGAATGCCGAACTGGGATATATTTCTCTATCCGGAATGTCGCTTCAGCCGGATGAAATTTTGGCTGTTGCTTTTGAATATAAATACCAGGGACAGGTGTACCAGGTAGGAGAGTTCTCCACAGATAATTCGGAAGATACGAAAAACAACTTATACCTCAAATTGTTGAAAGGATCCGCCATGTCTCCTGATGCTCCTTTCTGGGATTTGATGATGAAAAACATCTATTCGTTGAATGCGAATTCCGTTCAACGGGAAAAATTCAAGTTGAATATCAAATACCAGAGTGATACGACAGGGACTTATTTGAACTACATCCCGGAAGGAGATATCGCCAATCAGCTTTTGTTGAGGGTGTTGAGTCTCGACCGATTGGATGCCACAGGAAACCCCTATCCTGATGGTTATTTCGATTTTCAGGAAGGATATACGATTATCGCTCAATCCGGAAAAATTATTTTCCCGGTAGTGGAACCTTTCGGATCTTACCTGCGTAAAAAAATAGGGAATGACGACATTGCAGATAAATATGTTTTCCAGGAATTGTATGACTCGACACTGACTGTAGCCAAACAAAATGCAGAAAAAAATAAATTTATCCTGGAAGGAGAATATAAAGGTTCGGCATCATCGAGCATCGATCTCGGGGGTACAAACATTGCAAGAGGTTCGGTCAGAGTGACTGCAAACGGAATCCCGTTGGTTGAAAATGTTCATTATACCATCGATTATAATACCGGTAATGTGACCATCATCGATCCGACTTACGAAAGTGCTAAGATTGAAGTCTCATCCGAAAATCAATCTAATTTTGGGATGCAGCGGAAAACAATGATGGGACTGAACCTGAATTATGCTTTCAATCCGAAATTCAATATCGGAGCCACTGTGATGAACCTGAGCGAGATGCCTTTAACCATGAAAGCCAACATGGGAGAAGAAGCTGTCAATAATACCTTGTACGGATTTAATATAAACTATAGTACCCAATCGCAATGGCTGACCAATATGGTCGATAAATTGCCGTTTGTGGAGGCTACCGCTCCTTCTCTGATCAGTTTTTCGGGAGAATTCGCTCATTTGGTGCCGGGACATTATGAAAGTAAATACGGAGGTAATTATTCGTATATCGATGATTTTGAAAAATCAAAGATGAGTATTGACCTGCGGGCTGCTTATAGCTGGAATTTATCCAGTACGCCTTCCGGAAGATTATTCCCTGAGGCGTCTCTTTCAAACGATTTGAGTTACGGCAATAACCGGGCGTTACTTGCCTGGTATTATATCGACGGTATGTTTACCAGGTCGTCTTCATTGACTCCTTCTTACCTGAAAAATAAGGATTTGATGTCTAACCACTATGTGAGAGAAGTGAAAGAGACTGAATTATTTCCTAATAAACAACAGGTTTATACAGACCAATCGACAATACCGGTATTGAACCTGGCTTTTTACCCGAAAGAAAGAGGACCTTATAACTTAGACGCTACCGGAGTAAATCACGATGGAACATTATCCAATCCGAAAAGTCGCTGGGGGGGAATTACCCGCCGGATCGAAAACGGACAAACCGACTTTGAAGCATCGAACATCGAATATATCGAATTCTGGCTCATGGATCCTTTTATATATGAGAAAGATTCTCAGGGTGGAGATTTATATTTCAACTTAGGAGAAATTTCGGAAGATGTATTGAAAGACGGACGGAAGTTTTTTGAAAACGGATTACCGCTGGATAAAGATCCTGCAAAAGTAGATACAACGGTTTGGGGAGTCGTTCCGAATATCCAGTCGCTGAACTATGCATTCGATAATACAACCGGTGCACGAAAGATACAAGATGTGGGATTGAATGGCTTGAGCTCAGAGGATGAAATGACACATTCTACCTATGTCAAATATCTTCAGGATTTGGAAAACCGGATCGATCCCGGAGTCTGGCAGGATATGCTCAACGATCAGTTCTCCCCCCGAAGAGATCCGTCCGGAGATACTTACCATTATTTCAGAGGATCGGATTATGATGCGCAACAGGCATCTGTCCTTTATCGTTACAAACGTTACAATGGAACAGAAGGGAATTCTGTCGATTCGGATTCCTCTCCGGAAAAATACAACACTGCAGCAAAATTGACTCCGGATGTGGAAGATATCAATCAGGACAATACGTTGAATGGAAACGAAAAGTTCTTCCAGTATAGGGTGTCCATACGACCTGACTCCTTAATCATCGGCAAAAATTATGTCTCCGATAAACGGGAGGCTTTGGTTACCTTGCCTAATGGAGATAAAGATACGGTAGCCTGGTATCAATTTAAAATTCCGGTACGAGATAACCCGGAATCGATCAACGGCATAAAAGACTTCAAGACCATTCGTTTTATGCGGATGTTTTTGACAAATTTTGCGGATTCTGTGATCTTGCGTTTCGGTACTTTGGAATTAGTACATGGAGAATGGCGAAATTACACCCGGGATCTTTCCAATCCGAATTTACCTCCTTCCGGAAATGCTTCTGTAACAATTTCTACGGTTAATATCGAAGAAAATTCGGATCGCGAACCGGTCAATTACATATTACCTCCGGGAGTGAATCGGATCATGGACCCCAGCCAGCCGCAACTTCGTCAGCAAAACGAACAAGCATTGTCCGTTAAAATTGCTGATTTGGCTCCGGGGGATGCTCGGGCTATCTATAAGAATACAGGCATCGATACTCGCCAATATAAACGTCTTCAGATGTTTACCCATGCTGAAAAATTCATAGATGATACGTCCCTGCAAAACGATGAACTTTCGATTTTCCTGCGATTGGGCTCGGATTATAAAAATAATTATTACGAATACGAAATCCCGCTTAAACTGACTCCTGCCGGCCACTATATCGATAATAGTACGGATCGGGAAGCTGTTTGGCCGAATGCTAACATGTTCGATTTTGATTTTGAAACGTTGACGAATTTAAAATTGCAACGGAACAAAGATAAACGGAAAGCGGGTTCGAGTGTCTCCTACCAAACTCCGTATTCAACGATGGATCCGGAAAAACCGATGAATAAAATTACTGTTGTGGGCAATCCTTCGATTTCTGAAATCAAAGTGATTATGGTGGGCGTTCGTAATAATTCCCGAATGGCCAAATCGGCGGAGGTATGGATCAATGAGTTACGTTTAACCGAATTTAATGAAGACGGCGGTTGGGCTGCAAATGCTAATTTCTTCCTTGGATTATCCGATTTGGGATCTCTGAACTTCTCCGGACGAAAAGAAACAGCCGGATTCGGAGGTTTGGATCAGGGTATCATGGAACGAAGCCTCGACGACCGCCAGCAGTACAGCATTTCTGCAGCAGCGGAATTGGGAAAATTCTTTCCGGAAAAAGCAAAAATAAGCATGCCTTTCCATTATTCTTATATGGAAGATGTCGTCAGCCCTAAATATAATCCGCTGGATCAGGATGTCTTACTGAAAGACGCTCTGGATGCTGTGGATACAAAAGCAGAGAAAGACTCGATCAAAAACTTTGCACAAGAGAAAATATCCACGAAAAGTATAGGCGTAAATAATTTTAAAATGGACATCCGGAGTAAAAATCCGATGCCTTATGATCCGGCCAACTTCTCATTGGGATATGTGTTCACGGAAAGTAAAAAGCAGGATGCAACGACAGCATACGACCGTATGACGGATATGAGGGCATCTCTTATGTATAATTACTCACCGATGATCAAAACGGTGGAACCTTTTAAAAGCGTGATCAAGGGGAATTCAGGATCTACCCGGCTACTGAAAGAGTTCGGATTTAATTTCTTACCCGGGAATATCGGATTTACTTCGGATATTACGAGAAATTATTATGAAGTTCAACTTCGCGATTTGAACAGCCCCACCGGAAGTTCGATAAACCCATCTTTCCGTGAAGATTTCTATTGGAACCGGGCTGGAAATATCCAGTGGAATGTAACAAAAAACCTGAATCTGAGTTTAACCACAGGTACAAAAGCAAGGATCGACGCCCCCCATGTGCAGGTAAACAAACAGTACAACCGGGATGATTATGCCATGTGGAAAGATTCTGTTTGGCAAAGTATCCGCGACTTTGGTACGCCATTGAGCTATCAACAGTTGTTTTCTGCAACTTATGATTTGCCGCTCAAATTAATTCCGATCTTCGATTTTATGAGTGGACAATTGATGTATAATGCGACTTATAATTGGGATAAAGGCGCTAAACTTCAATCCGATGAATATGACCTGGGAAATACAATTCGGAATGAACGAACAATCGGGTTGAGTAACTTGTCAATGAATTTTACGATCTTATATAATAAATCTCATTTCCTGAGTGAGACGAATAGAAAGTTTAATATGAAAAGACCTATGAATCAGGTTACTCCGGCTCCGGCAAGAAGATCCGGCTCCCGGACACAAGAAAATAAGCAGAATCCTCAGGATCCGCAAAATGCTCAGAATCAAGAAGCTAAAAAAGAAGATAAAAAACCCGAAAGAAAAAAATACGAAAAAGAAATTATCCTCAATATGGATTCTTCGACAATCGTTAATCATAAACTGGAAAATAAACGACTGAGAGTGACCGCCAGAGGAGAGAATGGAAAATTATATGAATTGAAATTCAAGGCAAAAGATAAAAATACAATCGAGATAAAAAATAAAGATACGGTCAAACTGAAGTTAACCATCAATCAACTTCAACCTTTGGAAGAGACAACATGGTATAAAGTGGCTCAGGTGGGCGCTCGGGCTTTAATGATGCTGAGATCTGCAAATGTGTCTTATAATGTGACCAGTAGTAGCATGATTCCTGGCTTTGGACCGAACATCGGAGACTTCTTCGGACAAGGAAGTTCCGATTATGGTAAAACTCCGGGGTTGGATTTTGCATTCGGTATGACCGATGAAGATTATCTGGACAAGGCAGATAGCCGCGGCTGGTTAGTCAAGAATCCATTATTTGTGACACCGGCCATATTCGGAGAAACGGAAACATTTATGGCTAAAGCGACTTTAGAGCCTATAACCGGATTTATTATAGATGTGAATGCCTCCCGGATAAGTACGGACAGAAAAGAAATCGATTTTATGGTCGATGGAATGCCTCGTAAATATACAGGATCTTTTAATATGACAACGATTGCGATCGGATCGTCTTTTGAAGGTTCTAATTCCGGAAATAACTATTACTCAAAGACATTCCAGAAATTTTTGGATAACAGACAGACGATATACAACCGCCTCGAACAGGCATATAATAATACCAATTATCCGACTAGCGGATTTTTCAACCAGGAACCTTATAAATCGGATTATGCAGGGAAACCTTTTAGTCCGACAAATGGAAATATGACCATGAATTCGACAGATGTGCTGATCCCGGCCTTTCTGGCGGCATATACAGGAAGAAATGCTGGTAATATCGCGCTGACTGCTTTCCCGGCATTGAGCCAGCTATTGCCTAACTGGAAAGTCACTTACAACGGATTGATGCAATTGGAGGCCATCAACAAGCATTTCAAAAGCTTCCAGATATCTCATGAATATAATTGCCGGTATGTTGTCGGAGCCTATTCTTCTTATGCGAGTTGGGTCGATGCTTCGTCCGGAGGATTGGGATACATCAAAAGTCTGACCGATACTCCGATCCCATCGTCTCCATACGAAATCTCGGCTGCCAGCATCACGGAAGCTTTTAATCCTTTATTGGGTATAGATGGAGTCCTTAAAAATAACATAACCCTGAAATTTGGATACCGTAAGACGCGTAATATCAATTTGAATGTGAGCGCCTACCAGATTGTGGAAGTGTCTACAGAAAACTTGGATCTGGGATTAGGATACAAATTGACGGAATTTAATAAAACGCTTAAAATACGGTCGAGCGGAGGTGCTAATTTCAGCAATGACCTGACGATTAACGGAGTTGTTACTTTCCAGAAAATGAGTAACCTGATCCGTAAAATACAAGATGGCTTTACTCAGGCTTCTGTCGGAGAATCTCAAACGATCATTAAACTTTCGGCCGATTACAACTTGAGCCGCTCGCTGACGATCCAGGCTTTCTTTGATCGGATGGTTACCAATCCGTTGGTTTCTACGAGCGCCTATCCAATGTCTAAGTCCAGCTTTGGATTTAATATCAAATTGAATCTCCTGAGGTAAATTATAGGCGGTTTTCTATAAAGTTCAACTTTTTGTTTGTAAGTTTGTGGAAAAATCTAATCAATCACATCATGAAACAATTTATTTTTTTATTTATCGCATTATTTATGTGCATGGGTTCGTTTGCTCAAAACGAACCGGCAAAACCGGAAGGTTTTCAATTTACAACAGTCAAAGCAAATCCGATTACCTCCGTTAAGAATCAGGCAAGCTCCGGAACTTGCTGGTGCTTCTCCGGCCTGGCTTTCATTGAAGCTGAGTTATTGCGGATGGGTAAAGGAACTTATGACTTGTCGGAAATGTATATTGTTCATAAAAATTATCAGGATAAAGCAAAAAAATATGTTCGACTACATGGAGAACTTAACTTTGGCGGTGGAGGAGCAACCGCTGATGTAATCGATGGAATCCGTGAATATGGGATTGTCCCGGAATCTGAAATGCCTGGGCTGAACTATGGAGAGAGTGGACATCGCCATGGAGAACTGGATGCGCTGACGGAAGCCTATGCGTCGACAGTCGTCAAAAATAAAAATGGTAAATTATCTCCCGCCTGGTTCGATGGTTTCAAAGGCATCCTGGATTCTTACTTGGGTAAATGCCCTGAATCATTTACTTATGAAGGGAAACAATTTACTCCTCATAGTTTTACCCAGTATTTGGGTATTGTCCCGGATAATTATGTGTCGCTGACTTCATTTACTCATCATCCTTTTTATAGCCCATTTGCTATTGAGGTACAGGATAACTGGCGCTGGGCTTTATCCTATAACTTACCGCTGGAAGAGATGATGACAGCTATCCGTGAATCGGTCAACAAAGGTTATTGCGTGATCTGGGCTACTGATGTCAGCGAAAAAGGTTTTTCAAGAAACGGAATTGCTATTGTCCCTGATTTGGATGTGCAGGAAGGACCCGGATCCGACCAGGCTCGTTGGTTGGGATTGACCCCTAGAGAAAGAGAAGCTGCTCTGACAGAATCTGGTAAGCCGGTAAAAGAATTGAATGTCACTCAGGAATTGCGCCAAAAAGCATATGATAATTATGAAACAACGGATGATCATGGTATGCTCATTTATGGAATAGCTAACGATCAGAATGGAACGCCTTATTTTATGGTAAAAAACTCCTGGGGAGAAAAAAATAAATATCAGGGAACCTGGTATGCTTCCGAAGCATTCGTTAAATATAAAACCATGAACGTCGTTGTTCATAAAGATGTTTTATCCAAAGAATTAAAAAAACGGTTGAATATTAACTAATGTCACTCATCAGACTCATTCTCCTTGTATTAGGTACAATCAGTTTGATATTGGGTATAATTGGAATTTTTGTTCCTCTTTTGCCGACAACCCCGTTTTTATTGCTTACGGCTTTCTTGTACCTCAAAAGTTCAATGAAAGCCTACAATTGGCTGATGAAACAGCCTTATCTGGGGAAATATATTATTGATTATAAGGAAAATAAGATAATTCCTCTAAAGGCTAAAGTAATGTCTGTCAGTATAATGTGGGGCAGTATTCTGTACTGTATCATCTTTTTAATCCCGGTTATTTGGGGTAAGATTATCCTGATTTTAATAACGTTGGGAGTTACTTTTCATATTTTATCATTTAAAAGTAAATAACAATGAAACAAGAATTGATTGACGAATTGATTCGCCTGGCTTTTGCCGAAGATATAGGCGATGGCGATCATACCACATTATGCAGTGTTCCTGCTACCGCACAGGGAAAAGTGCAATTGATCATCAAAGAAGAGGGTGTCCTGGCTGGTGTCAACATCGCCCGCCGGATCTTTCATACGTTTGATCCGGAATTAGACATGAAAATATTGATTGAAGACGGAGTGAATGTCCGTTATGGAGATATTGCATTTACCGTAGCAGGAAAAGTCCGGTCCTTATTACAAACCGAACGTCTGGTACTCAATGTTATGCAACGGATGAGCGGAATTGCAACCACAACTCGAAAATACGTAAGACGTGTAGAGGGAACAAAAACAAAGATCTTGGATACGCGCAAAACAACTCCCGGGATGCGGATGCTTGAAAAAGAAGCTGTCCGGATAGGAGGAGGAGAGAATCATCGTATCGGTCTGTTTGATATGATTTTACTGAAAGATAACCATGTTGATTTTGCCGGAGGGATCGAAAATGCAATTGTCCGGGCAAAAGAATATTGCTGGGCAAATGCCAAAGATCTGAAAATAGAAATAGAGGTGCGTAATTTGGATGAGCTGAATGAAGCTCTAAGGGTAGGAGGGATCAATCGCATCATGTTGGATAATTTCAATATCGAAGACACCCGTAAAGCGGTTCAGACCGTTGCCGGACGCTACGAAATAGAATCTTCGGGCGGAATTACCTACGATACGATTCGTAATTATGCCGAATGTGGTGTGGATTACATTTCGGTCGGCGCTTTGACCCATTCGGTCAAAAGCATGGACATGAGCCTGAAAGCTTGTTGAAAAGCGAACTTTTATTGATTGTCCCACAAAGGTTTATACTTGTAGAAAATTTTAGAATATTGATTTAAACCGACATAAATGTCGTGCTCATCGACAAACATAATCTGATTGGGCGTAATCATGGTCGGCATAGTCGATTTTTTAATCCAGATCTTGGTTTCCGGATTGAAACTCCAGATTTGATTTTTACCGTCGACAAAGTAGACAATATCCTCGACAACCGCAGCTCCGGTTATTCCGGCATCCATGTTGTCTGTGTATAAATCTGCCGGAGCCTCTGATATTTCATTCCATGAGTCGGAGGCTTCGTTGTATTCCCATACTTTGTTATGGTTTGCCACAAGAGCGATATAGGCTTTCCCTTGGAGTGTGAATCCTACTCCTCCGAATACATTCATAGGGAATGGATTCATGTTTTTCCAGGTACCTGCTCCTCCGGCCAATGAATATTGCCACATATCGGACACATATTCATAATAGCTTCCGCCGATAATTCTTCCTCCTACGATATAACCTTTGTTGTTGAGACTGAACGATGTGGCGAGCGCTCTGGGAGTGCCCGGAAAATGAAGCTCGATGGCATTCCATTCGTTAGCGCTCTGAATATAATAGTAGAAATCACTGAGTGTGACGCTTCCGCTTTGGCCTAAACCAACGTATCCTTTGTTACCGATGACGAATGAAGAGGGAGCTTTCCGGGCGATTCCCGGAAATTCAGTCATTTGTTTCCATGAACCGGCGTACGAATTATATCCCCAGGTGTCTTTCAAAGGAGCGCTGCCTCCGTCTCCGGCTACAACATAAAAGCTGTGCCCGAGAGTAAATGTTCCGGAAGAGATCCTGCCGTCTCCGGAAAAAGTTTCCATCTGTTCCCAGATAAGTGGCGCCTGAAGAGTGATCGTTTGTCCATAAGAGATTCCTTTATTATTTTCTGCGTAAGCCCTGAAATAATAGGTTTTACTTCCTGCCCTGTTTTGGAGTGTTACCGTATAATCGCCTGTTTTATCGGTCGATCTTCGGAAGTCGTCGGCTGTTGTCGGTTCCTGATGGATTGTACTCCAACAGATTCCACATTCGGTAACAGGAAATGCTCCTTCGGATATGATAATCCCTGTAATGGAAATATTTCCGTCTATGACTTCAGAAATATCTTTGGTATCGACAGTCGGCGTCTCCGCCCAGGTTTTGAAGGTAATGACATCACTGTATTGGAATCCTTTTTCATTTTCTGCATAAGCAATATAATAATAGTTTGTATAAGAATCCAATCCGTTTATTTCTGCGGAGATTTCTCCAATTCCATCGCTTGTCAACGGAACAGAAACATGGGTTCCGTTTCCTTTGGAGGGATTATTCTGGGTAGAATAATAAAATCCTCGTGATTTGATTCTATACCCATTGGCCGATTCCACATTTCCGGTTAATGTGACTCCATTGTAGGCAATATTAACCGGCGCTGTTGCTTTTACAGTCGGAATATCGCTGTTTTGTCTTCCCACAGGTGCATCCCCTGCGTCTAAGCATGAAAATGCAAAGACGAGGATAAATAAAACCATTATAATGCTTAATCTTTTCATTGCCATTGGTATTAAAAAGAGTAACCTAAACCAATGTATCCGTCAAAATCTTTGAAAGATACCGAATTGACTCCACCTGTAAATAAAACGTGTTTGTATCTGTACATCACTCCCAATTCCGCCGCAATTCCTTTGTACGAACGATAAGTGTCATAACACCAGGCCGTTCCTGTCGGTTCTGCCGTTTTAACATCATATTCCGTAATTTCACGATACAAATCGCGTTTGCCGAAACCTCCTCCGACAGCAATACAGAACCTGTCCGAAAAAAACGGAAACAATACGGATGCAGTGGTCATCAGGCTATGCCATTTGTGTTGATTGAATTCGCAAACCCCAGAATAATTGATAACTCCTTCCTGGTTGCATTCGTAACGATTATCGGGGTGTTTAAGACTTGCTTTGACACTGAAAGAGAATCCCAATCTGTTGAATCCTCCGAGCGTGAACCCGATCGGCATTGTCGGCGAAAAGGTATAGGCAATAAAAGCATTATGCCTCTCCAATAAGTTTGTTTTCGGAGGTTGAGTCCCACCGTTTAAAATGAGATTAGGGTTACTCTGAGGAATATAAACAGTGTCTTTTATTAAATTCGTATTGGTTGTTACATCCGTGATTCCGAATATCATTCCTACTTCTTTTCTCCAATAACCGGCCTTAATGGAATCTTTTTCTATCCCGATTCCCTGCGTATAATAATCAATCAGGAGTTGCATAGCCCGGGTATCCTTATGGGTTTCGGCCAGCGTGTTCAAACAATTGAAACATTTACTGATGATACTATTCATTCCTCGTCGAAGAGCCGGCTGTAAATTCCATATCTCTGTTATTTTACTGATACTCTGGAAGTCACAAGTGGAAAGCCCTTGATCATAAAACACTTGAGCTCCGAAAAAATCTCCTTTTTCCATAGCTTCATCTCCCTTGCGATTATAATCCGTGAGAGATTGTCCTTGCATCGTTGTAAAATGCAAACACAAGAGCAGGATAATGAAATATAGTTGTCTCTTCAAGGGTTCAAATAATTTTCTATTTCTTTGTAAATAGGTGCTTCTTTGGAAGGAGCATAAACATCATATAAGTAGTCTTTCCGTAAGAACGCTTTATTATCTCCTATGGTTTCTACTTTTAAGTACTTACATGGTATTTTTTCCTGGCCTTTGTTATCGATAGCTCCATATAACCAAACACCATTTGAATCTAATTTTCTTACAACGACAAAAGTACCAAAATTTGAGATATCTTCATACTGCAGTTTCCTTTTTGCGATGCTTTTTTCTTCTAACTTGCTGTTGCATTGTGAAATATAATTATTTGCCTCCGTTGTCTGCTTGTGAGAAGAGGCTTTCTCAAACGCAGCGATTGCCGCCTCGAAATTTTCAGCTTTGAAAAGGGCCAGGCCTGATTTGAATGCCTGGTCGTAGAACTCTTGTTCCGGATTTATTGTTTCAGTCCGGTTTTCCTCATTGGTTTTTTGTTCATTGTCCGTGCTTGGAACGATAACCGAATCAGAACTGTTGACATTGTCTTCAGGTATTTGTAGCAAAGCCATCAGACTGTCTATTTTGGCTACATATTTTTTGGCTTCGTCGGTTTGCATGTACGACAAAGCGATGAGCATTTCCGCTTTCGCCTGGCTGAAATTACTGTTTGAATATTGCTGGACTCCGGTGTCAAAATGTTTTTTGTAATTCAATGCATTTTCAGAATAAAGAGGGAGTTTGTTTTTGTTTAAAAAAGTATCCGTATTCAAAATGATAAACCCCAGGATAGTCATAACAATGATAATTCCTGCCAAAAGACCGTAAATGCGCTTTCTTCTTTTTCTGTTAAGTTCTCCTTTCTGTTTTGCGGTATAGACTTCGGTTTCGTCATCGACATCGAAAGGCCGTTCAATGCTTTGTTTGACGGAAGAGAGTAATTCTGTTTTTTCTTCATCCTGATCTGCAGGAGATAGGGGAGAGATTTTATCTGTTTCCGGATTAAATCCTAATTCTGTGATCATCTCGATAACAGACTGATACCTGTCGTTTGCGTGAAGCTCCATGGCTTTCAGGATCACTTTTTCGGTATTTTCCGAAACCTCGGGATTCAGTTCCCGGGGACTTTGCAAGCCTTTGGTTGAACGAAGGATCGATTCTGTCGGCACTTGTCCCGTTAGTAAAAAATACATGGTAGCGCCTAATGAATAAACATCCGGACAGGGAGAAAACACCTGCATGCCTTCGCTATCGTATTGTTCAATGGAGGCATATCCTTTGGATGCGGCTAATATGCTGGTACTTGTTTCCTGCTGATCCTGTGCGTCGTATCGCTTACTGATCCCGAAATCGATTAATTTAGGTGTTTGTTTTCCATCCATCAGGATATTACTGGGTTTGATATCGAGGTGGAGGATGTTTTTTTCATGAATGTATTGCAGCGCCTGTCCGATTTGAAAAATAAGAGGTAATAACTTCTCTTCCTGAAAAACCCCGGATTTTTCAAGTTCCTGTTTCAGCGAATCTCCGGCAATAAACTCCATCACGGTATAGACCGTATTGTTCTGTTTAAACACTTCCAATACTTTGACAACATTGGGATGATGGATTTCAGAAAGGATCCGGGCTTCTTTGATGATTTTTTCTTTGTATTTGTCAAATATGATTTTCCCGTTTTGGGAATTTGACTCGACAAAGTTTGTTTTTGCATTACGCAGACAATAGTCTTTGAAGAAATATTCTTTGATGCATACAGGAGCTTGTGTAGGTATTTTACCTAATTTTCCGAGAATCTCAGTGTTCCATAAACCTTTATAGGTCAAACTGAATCCCCCTTCTCCAATAACATTAAGAAGTTGGTATTTCCCGTTATGCAAGCGATATCCTTCTTTTAGATGCATCTGGTTTTTAAAGTAATAGAAAGGTCAAAGTTACAACTTTTAGATGAAAACTTATATGAATGCGTAAAGAAAAGACACAAAAAGTTGTTTGATCGTTTTCACAACCTGTACATCATGGATGGGAATCAAACAAGCGGAATAGTTATCCCTTGCTTTTTTCGCACAACTTTCTTTGATTTTTGTGAGTCTGGATTCCGCACTTCCTTTTTCGGATATTATTTCGCAGATTTCTTCATCGGATAATCCTTCGTAAATCCCATCGGTACACAGGAGGAATGAATCGCCGGGAAGTACGTCTTCCAATTGAACGACATCGACTTCTATCGGATGTTCGGTGCCTTGAATCGCCCTGAAGATAATATTCTTCCGGGGATGAACCCGGGCTTCTTCTTCATTGATTTGCCCTGATTTAATTAACGAATTGATCAATGAATGATCTTCTGTCCGAAAAATTATTTTTCCGTCCCGGATCTGATAAATTCGGCTGTCTCCGGCATGAGTAAGGAAAATGCCGTTATCGGAAAGATACAACAAGCAAATAGTCGTTGCCATTCCTTTGGCTTCCGGATTTTTGTGAATGTATTCATCGAAACGGATTTCTGTGTAACGAATGGATTTTTCTATGAAATCAGCATCAAATTCCTGATTCGGGTCGGAAAACGTACGGAAATAAGTCTGAACGGATTCACAAGCCAGAGAGCTGGCTACTTCTCCCTTATTGGCGCCACCAACACCATCACAAACAATAAACAACTTATCATTGATAGACACATCTTCGTTTTTCGGATAAATAGAGTCTTCATTATTGGCCCTTTTTCCTATTTCGTTGATTGAGAAAGGTTTGTGAATGCTAATAATCATAAGTCCAAAGTTATATATAGAGTTAACAGAATCTATTCTTCAAAGATCATCCGGGTTTGTCCGATCTGGATTTCGTCTTTGTTTTTAAGGACGATGATTTCGCCGGATTCAATGTAACTACTATTATATAACGTACGATTTTTACTTTTGTTATCTGAAAGGTAATGTTTATATTGTCCTTTGGGATCTTTTTTTACTTCAATGAGGATATGACTCCGGCTCATTAACTTATCTCCGGTGTCTATTGCGGTTGTTGTAGGGGTGCTGCTGGATTTTCTGCCTATGGTATTGAGCCCTTCATACAACTGAATGGTTTGTGCCGGAGTGAATTGATTCTGAATGACTTTTAATTTTCCGACTTGCTGAGACGCGTTGGCTGAAGGCAATATAACAGTCTCTGCATCATCTGAATGCTGTTTTTGAGTAATCAGCGAAACAGGTATAGGTTCCCTGCATTGGGGACAACTGAAAGTTTGAATATTGGATGGAATTTTTGTTTCATCGACTTTCAGCCCTATATTACAATGGGGACATCGAAGGGAAATCATACATTGTGAATATCAAGTTCGCCGGCTATATCCAAATCCGTAATCGTCGAATTAAATTCTTCGTCGGTAAATCCGGATAAGATAACATCGTGATCCAATGTGACAAATAAGTCCGGATCATGGTTGATGTCTATTGAAATTGCATCGAATGTTTCATCATTCGACATGTCGATCATAACTGCATCGGACAAATCAGCGAAAGATTCGTCGATGGTTACAAAATGAGGTATATCATCTCCATTGCCGACAATAAAGATATCTGTATTATCATATACCTGATCGGCGTGGAGTAAATCCATTTCCGTCATATTCATTCAACTTTGCATTCAGCATACAAAAGTAAAATGATTTTTAGAACTTCCAATAGAAAATAGTTTTATCTAATCAAAAGACACAGAATAATGTACAAAAGTACAATGTTAGGCAACGAAATGGAGGATCCGTTGATGGGAGGGATACCCGTTGCTTTTTACCACTTGGCTTTACAAACCGGATTCGGACATTTTTTTCTGTTCTTCAAAGATTGCCAGGGGATTTCTCCGAGAAAAGCGCCACATTCGGGACATACATAGTCGATTTTGAATTGGTCGGACAGTTTTTGCAATTGTGCCGGCGTTTTTGCTGCCTGGCGCGCTCCCATGATGATTCCGATCACAGGACCGATGATTGTTATCAGTAGGCTTATATAGAGTATTTTGTTAACTCCAAAAAGACTCAGGCTTATCCCGACTATTCCCGGCAAAGCAAACGGTAATGATTGGAGCAAACGTATTTTGAACTGGTTGGACGATTGAATTTTGACTTTTTCAGCCTGATAATGTTCGTATACTCTTTTCAAGGTCTCAAATTCCTGTGAAAAATTATCTTTTTGAGCGCTCAGAAGTTCACTGAGTGAAGTGGTGTATTTTCCGCCGAAAGTAATTGCGTCTTCGGATGTGATTTTTTTTCTGAGGATTTGTTGGCCATTCACAAACGTTCCGTTTCCGGAAGAAAGATCTTCAAGGATATAGTCGCCTTCCGGGGATGATCTTAAAATGGCATGATGCCTGCTTACATGCGGGTCCTCAATAATACAGTCATTGTCCGGAGACTTCCCGATCCTGATATGAATTTTATTGTTGTGATTCATTTTTATTCATCACGAGATCGTTTTCCAACTCTTCTTTTAGCAATTTCAAGGGTTCTTTAGGCACGATCAACTCTTTCGCTTTTCCATCGGCTGTGGAGAAAAGGATCTTGGTCTTGGGTAAAGTAATTTGTAATACGTGGTTTTTGTTGACAATGAAGCTTTTACCGACACGAGCCAAAGTGGTTGAGTAAGATTGGATTTGTTTTTCCAGGATCTCTTCTATTTTTCCTAAGTTGACTGCGAATATGAATTGTATTCCGTTGGTCAAAACCATTTTCGTGTAATTACGCTCCGCCTCAAAATAAAGAATGCGATCCATCTTTATTCTGACTAACTCGTCGCGTGTCTTGAAAACCAGGTATTTATCCATTTTTTTAACTGAGAACTAAAAACTAAGAACTAAGAACTAAAAGTTAAGAACTAAGAACCAAAAACTAAAAATTATTTGTCGTGCGTAAGCCAATTTTTAGTTTTTAGTTCTTAGTTTCTCTTAGTTTCTATTCAATCGCTGCTTGTGCTGCGGCTAATCTTGCGATAGGCACGCGGAACGGAGAACAGCTGACATAATCCAATCCTACTTTGTGGCAGAATTTAACGGATGAAGGTTCGCCTCCATGCTCGCCGCAAATACCGCACTTCAGATCCTGACGAATGCTGCGTCCTCTTTCCGTAGCTAATTGTACCAACTGACCAACGCCATTTTGATCCAATACGGCAAATGGGTCGTTTTTCAGGATTCCTTTATCGATATACATCGGTAAGAATTTAGCAACGTCGTCGCGGCTATAACCGAAAGTCATCTGAGTCAAGTCATTTGTTCCGAAAGAGAAGAACTCGGCTGCCGTAGCGATCCTGTGAGCAGTCAAAGCTGCTCTTGGGATTTCGATCATTGTTCCCACTTTGTAGTCGATTTTATCTTTCTTTTCAGCAAATACCAGTTCGGCTGTCTTGTCGATGATTGTTTTCTGAGCCAGGAATTCGTAAAGGATACCTGTTAATGGAACCATGATTTCAGGAAGTACGGTTACTCCTTGTGCTTTAAGTTCCAAAGCAGCTTCCAGGATCGCGCGTGATTGCATTTCCGTGATTTCAGGATACAAGTTTCCTAAACGGCAACCACGAAGTCCCAACATCGGGTTTTGTTCCAAAAGACCTTCTACCCGAGCATGAATTTCTTCGAAAGGAACGCCCATTACTTTGGCCATTTCTTCTTGTCCTTTTTCATCATGAGGTACGAATTCATGCAAAGGAGGATCGAGCAAGCGTACGGTTACTGGCAGTCCGTTCATTGCTTTGAAGATTCCTTTGAAGTCTTCGCGTTGCAATGGCAGTAATTTAGTCAATGCCTGACGGCGTCCTGCTTCGTCTTTTGCAAGGATCATTTCGCGCATAGCGACGATTTTGTCTCCTTCAAAGAACATATGTTCTGTGCGGCAAAGACCGATACCTTGAGCGCCAAAACCACGAGCGACTTCAGCGTCTTTCGGAGTATCTGCGTTGGTACGTACTTTCAGTTTAGCGTATTTGTTCGCCAGACTCATCAATTCTGCAAAGTCGCCGCTCAATTCAGCTTCCTGAGTTTCGATTTTTCCTGCATAAACCAAACCGGTAGAACCGTTTAATGAAATCCAGTCGCCTTCTTTGAATTGTTGACCGTTGATAGTCATTACCTTTGTCTTAAGGTCGATCTGAACATTGTTAGCTGCTGATACGCAGCATTTTCCCATTCCGCGAGCAACGACAGCTGCGTGAGAGGTCATACCACCGCGGGCAGTCATGATACCTTGAGCGACAGCCATACCGCGCAGGTCTTCCGGTGAAGTTTCAATACGGCAAAGGACGACTTTTTCGCCTCTGTTGTGCCATTCTTCTGCTTCATCGGCATGGAACACCACTTTTCCTGAGGCAGCTCCCGGAGATGCAGGCAACCCTTTGGTGATTGGAGTCGCGCTTGCAAGGGCTTCTTTCTTGAATACAGGGTGTAAGAGTTCATCCAATTTTTCTGCTTCCTGACGTTTCAAAGCTGTTTTTTCGTCGATATATCCTTGTTTAAGCATGTCTACGGCAATCTTAACCATAGCAGCTCCGGTGCGTTTACCGTTACGGGTTTGCAATAACCATAGCTTACCATCTTGAATCGTAAACTCGAGGTCTTGCATATCTTTGAAGTAGTCTTCTAATTTTTGTTGCGTTTCGATCAGGTCTTTAGCGCAGGCTGGCATTACTTCTTCCAGTGAAGGGAATTTAGATGCTCTGTCGGCTTCGCTGATGCCTTGTTGTGCAGCCCAACGTTTGGAACCTTCGGTCGTGATCTGTTGTGGTGTGCGGATTCCGGCCACAACGTCTTCTCCCTGAGCGTTGATCAGGTATTCTCCGTTGAAAATGTCTTCTCCTGTCGCAGCATCACGGGTAAATGCAACACCTGTTCCGGATGTGTTACCCATGTTTCCGTATACCATGGCTTGTACGTTAACCGCAGTTCCCCATTCTTCCGGAATATGATACATCTGACGATACAGGATGGCGCGTTCGTTCATCCAGCTGTCGAATACGGCGCAAACGGCTCCCCAAAGTTGTTCCCAGGGGCTAACCGGAAAATCTTTGCCTGTTCTGCTTTTTACAGCAGCTTTGAACTTAGCTACCAGTTCTTTCAAGTCTTCGACGGTTAATTCGGTGTCCAGTTCAACTCCGCGTGCGTGTTTGACTTGTTCCATGATTTCTTCAAACGGATCGATCTCTGTTTTAGACTCCGGTTTCATTCCTAAAACCACGTCTCCGTACATTTGCACGAAACGACGGTAGGAGTCCCACGCAAAACGAGGATTTCCTGATTTCTTAGCGATACCTTCAACCGCTTCATCGTTCAATCCGAGGTTCAATACGGTATCCATCATACCTGGCATTGAAACGCGTGCTCCGGAACGTACGGATACAAGACAAGGATTTTCTTTGTCTCCAAACTTCGTTCCCATCAACTGTTCGATGTTGGAAATGGCTTTTTCTACCTCCGGTTTGATGAGCTCGATCACTTTTTCTTTGCCGAGTTGGTTGTACTCGGTACATACTTCTGTTGTGATCGTGAATCCCGGAGGAACCGGTACTCCAATAAGGTTCATTTCAGCCAGATTGGCTCCTTTACCTCCTAGGAGGTTCTTCATGTCGGCACGACCTTCGGCTTGTCCGTTTCCGAAAGTATAGACTCTTTTATTACTCATAAATAAAAAATTATAATTTAGTTTTATTAGGTTCTATTTGACGAATTCGCAAAATTACATAAAATTTTCGATTAAATAAATGCTTTGAATGGAAAATCGTTGAGTTTTATCAATAATGAGTGGCTATGATCTTGCAGTTATTTAATTCTCTTCCGACCGGATCCAGTTTCAATATTCGTTTCTCTTTTCCAAGTAAATTGATATATCCGTCTGAAAAATAAGCAGGTAAGATGATTTCTCCGGATGTTTTATCTATCGCATTCAGTTTGATTCCTGCGGCAACTGTTTGGGAGAGATTGGTTAATTCTACCTGAATTTGACCGCTTACCACCTTCGTGTTTATGCGGATATCTGCTTTCGGTAACTTGTTAAACTCCTGATAGGAATTTTCTTTTCCGTCTGTTTCCCAGTAATCGTTGATCGAAAGAATATTTCCTTTGTGATCTTTCAGTTCCAGACGCACCAGATACAAAGCCGGCAAATTTCCGGGGATTGCAATTTTCTCAAAACAGGAAGTAAGCGCATTCGCACGGGCATTGAACCGACCGTCTTTTTGATAGAAGACTTTTCCGTTTGTGTCGATGTATCTTATGGATGCGGCAACGGATGGATAATCTTTCAATGTGGTGTTGATTATAACGACTTTATTATCCGGTAGATTCTTTTGGATATGCACCGGCTCACAGGCTTTTTTAGCTCCAAAGTAAGAACCGGGAGTTTCGTAATCGTAGGTATAAGTCTGCCAGATCATGCTGGGCCAGGCCGGATGGCTCATCCACAAGATCAAGCCGGACGTGTTGTTCCACATCTTACTGTTCCACGCTTCCAGGATATTCCGCCAGGCATCGTAAGTCACAAACTGAGCTTTTCTGGAGAAATCCTCCATGTTTTCCGGTTTCCCGTAACGATCCACGGCATTCATGAAATCTTTGAAATTCTGGGAGGTGTGATGCAGGTCGTGATAAGCCCAGACATCGTTGATCGGCCATTGGTCTTCCGGGGCGATAAACTTGCGGATGGTGTTCGCTGTCGGAATCGCGAAAGTACCCAGTTCCGTGTTGAACCCTTTGGCATTTTGAGTATAATACAGCGATGGGTCTTTGAAATAACCCCATGGTCCGCTGGTTCCCATGTTGAGGAATCGCGACTGGCCGTGATAGTGACGGGTAGGGTCTTCTTTGGCCATCATTTCCGATAACATCAGGCTTAAGCCCTGGGGAGCGAAACCTTCATTCCGCGGGCACCACACGGCAATCGACGGATGGTTCCGGAAACGTCTGACGGCATCCGTAGCGTTACTCATAAATAGTCGAAAATCATTCGGTTCGACCGTATCATCGGTCGTGATCCAGAAGTCGTTCCAAACCATCAGTCCGTATTCATCGCAAAGCGAGTAAAAAACTTCTTCTGTCGATTCTCCGGTCCAGTTCCGGATGATATTGAAATGGGCTTCCCGGTGCAAGCGGAAATACGGTTCCAAACGTTCTCTGGACACCCGTTTCATTCCATCGTCCATGCCCCAGTTTCCTCCGCGACAAAAGATGCGTACCCCGTTGACTTTGATGACCAGGAACGGACCGATCGGATCGTCGGCAGCAATTTCTTTCAATCCCGACAGGTCGGCGTCTGCATTCAATGTCGGTAATTGGTTGTCTTTGGTAAAAGAGCCTCTTTCTTCGTAGTTAAAAACCGGCTTTCCCGGTTTTTTCGTGTCGACAGGACTGTATTCATACCGGATATTCTTTTTTTCAGGAGATTGCGCCATCAATTCATACGACATCTCCCGGATACCGAAGCGCACTTTTTGGGTATCCGACAGGAGGTTCGAATGGGCGACTTCCAGAGTCAACGTATATAATTCCGGTTTTCCGTAGCCATTAGGCCACCACAGGCGCGGATTCCGTAAATTGAGCTCGGCAAATTGCTGCGGGTCAAAAACGATGATTTTTTTCTCGTTGGGCTGCAATGAATAAGGTTGGCTGATAGTCATCTGCTCCATTCGGGCGGTCAGCGTACCTTGTATGCTTTTTGATGTGTTGTTTTTGATCGGGACTGTGATTTTCAGACGCGCTGAGGTGGTATCCGGCAGATCCAGATCTGAAATGACCGCTGCATCGCCAATCAGCACATCTCCTCCGATTTTCAGTTTAACATCCTGCCAGATCCCGGTATTTCTGTCCCGGATGCCCGGAATCCAGTCCCAACCGATGGAAGAAATGAAAGTCGGTCCGTCGAGGCTCAACATCCCGCCGTTCAACCCTTGGCCTGCTATCATCGACTGTTCGTGAGGAATACCCGGGTTGGCCGGAGGGTATACGTGGACAGCAATAATATTTTCTTTCCCTTCACGGCGAGCCAGTTGGGTTATATTGAATTCTCCCCGGATAAAAGCTCCCTTGATATTTCCCAGTTTTTTCCCATTGAGAAATACATCTGCCATGTAGTTGATGCCTTCGAAAACGAGAAGGAGTTGTTTTCCTTCATCCGATCCATTCAATTGAAAACTTTTCCGGTACCACCAGTCCATCCGGCTCAACGTGTCCGGAATCGACAGGTTATTGAGTCCGTAATAAGGATCGGGATACACCCCTTGTGCAACCAAAGTCGTCAAAATCGTTCCGGGGACAGTCGCATTATACCAGTTGTCGGTATTCAAAGTCGGGTCGAAGATCGATTTTCCCGATTCAATAACGGAAGTCCCGTCGGTCACTTCCCAACCATTGTTGATCAACAGTTCCCCCTGTTGCACCTGTATCTGCTGCGGAGCGACTTTTACTTTAGCTATCCGTTGCGCTTTCTGAAAAGGAGCATTTCCTTTCGGCAGTTCATTGGCAGGCTGAGGCGACCTCAACCCTGTCCATAAATGACTGATAGTCTGTGTGTAACCGGATGTGATGAACACAGAGATACATAATAGTACAAAAAGGGCTTTTTTCATTTTATCTTTGTTTTTTTTGATTTCAGGAAGCAAATATAATCATTTTAACAAAGAAAAAGGGATAAAAGAGGGACGCTTTTTATGATAGGCTTAAAAACATAGACCAACTCCAACAATATGTTTTGTTTTTCCCATGTAATCAGTTGTTGTATTGTCCAAAGCAAAGCGGTATTGGAATGTATATCGCAGGGCAATTCCGATTTTTTCTGTTAATTTGATTTTTCCTAAAACTCCAATTTCCGGAGAAATTGCACTATATATTTTCAAATTAAGCTGATCATCTTTGTCTGTGTCCTTTTCGTCAAGAGTATATTTTCCAACGCCAGTATATCCGGGACCAAAAAATATCCATACATAAGGCTTTATAACTCTGATCGTCCATCCGAAAGAGATATTTAGTTCGGGTCTTTTCGTAGAGTCGTTATTCGATCTAACAGCTTCAAAAAGCTCCGGATTGAACCGTAATGTGAAGTAACCATTACTTTTATTCTCCTTATATTTCCCGATTGAAAATCCCCAAGGAGTATCCTTCTCATATTCATAAGTTAACACCGTAGCTCTTTTGTTTTTAACAAGATCCATAATCTGTTTGATTCTTGCATTTGCTTCGACTGATTGACTACAGCTGGAAAATCCAGTTCAGATTGACCCCTTAAACCAAACGAATTTGACCCCTTGCTCCAAAATAAGGTTGACCCTTCTGACCAAAATAAAAATGACCCCATTTGAATGTATATCAACATAGATTTTTACGTAATCCCATAATA
>JAVBNR010000006.1:0-141349 GCA_031551395.1 Bacteroidales bacterium | reverse complement strand
GCATCTGCTGAATCTTTCAATGCCAAAGTCAAGGCTTTCAGATCCCAGTTCAGAGGAGTAAGGGATATACCCTTCTTTATTTTTAGGCTAACTAAACTGTTCGCTTGATAATAATTCCAACCGGGTTTTCCGCTTGACCCCAAAATATCTTGTTTTTGCCTTAATTTAACTCTTCAACCTATCCTTTACTACTTTGGATTTGCAAGACAGAGAAGCTAAAAAGCAAAACACCCAATTTTACATTCTTGGGTGTAAAATCGGGTGTTAATTTTGCAAGTCATTGATTCCCAGACTTATTTGCGGAGAGAGAGGGATTCGAACCCCCGGAACCTCTCAGTTCAACGGTTTTCAAGACCGCCGCGATCGACCACTCTGCCATCTCTCCATGCTTTTCTCGAAAAGCGATGCAAAGGAACGACTTTTTTTTGTCTTTTCAAAGTCTTTTCTCTTTTTTTTGATAAACAATGTTATTTTTTGTCAGGATTTTCAACCCTGGACAAATTTGTTGTACCTTTATACCTGATATTTACAATAAATTAAATAATGAAAAAATTAGCTCTTACGATTATACTTTTTATTAGTTGTATCACTTTCAGCTTTTCTCAGAAATCAGAAGTCATTCATTTGAACAAAGCCGATTTCCTAACTAAAGTATTCAACTATGAGAAAAATACAAGTAAATGGGTATATGAAGGAAAGAAACCCTGCATCATCGATTTCTATGCCGATTGGTGTGGTCCTTGCCGGAAAGTAGCTCCTGTTTTGTCGGATATAGCAACTAAATATAAAGATAAAATCATCGTATATAAAATCGACACCGACAAAGAACAAGAATTGGCTCAAGCATTTGGAATATCAAGTATCCCTACCCTTCTGTTTATTCCGATGAACGACAGCCCTCAAGTCGTCCGTGGAGCTATTGAGAAAGAAGACTTCGAAAAAATCATCAATCAAGTCCTTCTGAAAAATAAAAATAAAAAAACTGCATTGAAATAACCATTCCAATGCAGTTTTCATACTATATAAGCAATTTATTTGACTCTCTTATATCCGTAAACAGCCAAGCTACCCAATTCTTCTTCAATACGAAGCAATTGGTTGTACTTAGCCATCCGGTCAGAACGGCTCAATGAACCCGTTTTGATCTGTCCTGAATTAGTTGCAACAGCAATATCTGCAATTGTTGCATCTTCAGTCTCTCCTGAACGATGGGAAGTCACTGAAGTATACCCATGACGATGAGCCATTTCAATCGCATCTAATGTTTCGCTCAAAGATCCGATTTGGTTTACTTTGATAAGGATTGAGTTTGCACAACCCAATTCGATACCTTTCTTCAAGTACTCAACATTGGTAACAAACAAGTCATCTCCAACCAGTTGACATTTTTTGCCGATCTTGTCGGTTAGTAATTTCCAGCCATCCCAGTCTCCTTCAGCCATCCCGTCTTCAATCGAATCAATCGGATATTTAGATGCCAGCTCAGCTAAATAATCTGCTTGTTGAGCAGAATTACGTTTTGCACCGGTAGCACCTTCAAATTTAGAATAATCATAGATTCCATCTTTATAGAACTCTGAAGAAGCGCAATCCAAACCGATCATCACGTCGTTTCCAGGTTTGTATCCCGCATTTTCAATCGCTTTAAGGATAGACTCCAACGCATCTTCCGTACCTTTCAATGCAGGAGCGAAACCACCTTCATCCCCCACAGCCGTACTCAAATTGCGGTCATGCAGTACTTTTTTAAGTGCATGAAACACTTCTGCTCCCATCCTCAAGCCTTCTCTGAAAGAAGAAGCGCCTACCGGACGAATCATGAATTCCTGAAATGCAATCGGAGCATCAGAGTGAGAACCTCCGTTGATGATATTCATCATCGGAACCGGCAATACATACGTATTAGTTCCTCCGATATATCTGTACAATGGAATATCCAGATAAGCAGCAGCAGCTTTAGCTACTGCCAAAGAAACTCCAAGGATAGCATTGGCTCCTAATTTTGACTTTGTTTTTGTCCCGTCCAAAGCAATCATTTTATGGTCTATGGCACGTTGTTCCAAAGTGCTCATACCCAACAATGCTGGAGCTATAACTTGATTTATATTCTCTACTGCTTTCAGAACACCTTTTCCAAGATAACGCTTTTTGTCGCCATCACGCAATTCAAGAGCTTCATTCTCTCCGGTTGAAGCTCCGGAAGGGACTGCTGCACGTCCGATAATACCCGACATCAAGTGCACATCCACTTCCACTGTTGGATTGCCACGAGAGTCCAAAATCTCTCTACCAACGATTTTTACAATTTCCATAAATTCGCTTTTTTATATTTACTAATATCTAATAAAATTATTTTTCAAAGTGTCACAAAGGTACATGATTTTTTCCATTTTTACTCATAATTAATAAGTATAAAAAAAGTGTTCCTGAAAAATTAGGAACACCTTCTTGTAAATCTCCGGTAAAATCCGAAATAAATGCTTAATTATAATTTACTCAGTAGCCGGTTTTTCGTTTTCTGAAGTTTCTGCAGGAGCTTCAACTGCCGGAGCTTCTGCTATCGGTTCAGCAGAAACAGCCTCTGCCTTAGGAGCTTTTACTTTAGGCGCCTTGGGCGCTTTAGCCTCAGTTACTACCGTTTCCGTAGCATCTGCTTTCTTCCTTGAACGGCGAGTTTTTGCTTTTCCTTCAGCCTTAGCTGTCTTCAACATGTTTTCGTTGTAGTCCACTAACTCGATGAAACACATCGCAGCATTGTCCCCTAAACGATTTCCGGTTTTAATGATACGAGTATATCCTCCCGGACGATCGCCGATTTTTTGAGATACTTCATTAAATAATTCCGTTACAACTGTTTTATCCTGTAAAGATCTGAAAGCAATACGACGTGAATGTGTTGTATCTTCTTTACACCTTGTAATAATCGGCTCAACGTACTTACGAAGCTCTTTTGCTTTTGGGACAGTAGTGAAAATTCTCTTATGCTTAATCAAAGAACACGCCATGTTCGAGAGCATAGCATCTCTGTGAGAATAAGTACGGCCTAAATGATTAATTTTTTTATTATGTCTCATTGTTAGTTATCTTTATCTAATTTATACTTTGCGATATCCATACCAAACGTCAACTTGAGATTATCAAGCAGATCGTCTAACTCGGTAAGTGATTTTTTACCGAAATTACGGAATTTCAACAAATCATTCTTCTGATATCTCACAAGCTCTCCCAAAGTCTCAACATCAGCTGCTTTTAAGCAATTCAATGCACGGACAGAAAGGTTCATGTCGGCCAACCTTGTTTTCAAAAGCTGACGCATGTGGAGAATCTCTTCATCAAACTCCTCATTGGACTCTGAATTAACCGGTTCCAAATGGATTTTTTCATCGGAGAACAACATAAAGTGATGGATCAGGATCCGTGCCGCTTCTTTCAAAGCTTCTTTCGGATGAATCGAACCATCGGTTACGATCTCTATAATTAACTTTTCGTAGTCCGTTTTTTGTTCTACCCGATAATTTTCAATTGAATATTTTACATTCCGTATAGGCGTAAAAATAGAATCAACCGCAATCTGATTAAGTTCGTCATTCTCTGTGCGATTCTCTTCTGAAGGAACATAACCGCGCCCTTTATCAATTGTCAATTCCATACGGAAACTGGCACTTGGATCCAAATGACAAATAACAAAATCAGGATTGAGGATCTCAAATCCTGTCAATTGTTTTCCAATATCTCCGGCTTTAAAAACTTCTGCTCCCGAAACATTAATACTAACTCTCTCATTATCAATATCTTCAATAATTTGCTTGAATCTTACCTGTTTCAGGTTCAAGATGATGTTTGTAACATCTTCCATTACACCCGGAATCGAAGAAAATTCATGCTCAACACCATCAATCTTGATAGATGTGATAGCAAACCCTTCTAATGAAGACAAAAGAATACGGCGTAATGAATTACCGATCGTAATTCCATAACCGGGTTCCAACGGACGGAATTCAAACTTCCCGTAATGGTTGTCCGCCTCTAACATTAATACTTTATCGGGTTTTTGAAATGCTAATATCGCCATGGAAACTTGATTATTTAGAATATAATTCTACGATTAACTGCTCTTTAATATTTTCAGGAATATCTGCTCTTTCTGGAATATGCAGATATTTTGCACTCATAGAAGACTGCTCCCACTCAATCCAGGCATATTTGCTATGATTGAAACCGGAAAGACTGTCCGCGATGATCTCCAATGACTTAGCCTTTTCACGCACCCCAATAACCTGACCTGGTTTTACGGAATAAGAAGGAATATTCACTACTTTTCCATCAACCACGATGTGTCCATGAGAAACTAATTGGCGAGCAGCAGCGCGGGTTCTTCCGATTCCCATACGGAAAACGATATTATCCAACCTGCATTCAAGCAATTGAATCAACACCTCACCGGTAATCCCCTTAGAGCGTTGTGCTTTTTGAAATAAATTACGGAATTGTTTTTCCAATACACCATAAGTGTATTTTGCTTTTTGCTTTTCACGAAGCTGAATGCCGTATTCCGAGGTCTTTTTCTTTCTTCCGTTACCATGTTGTCCCGGAGGATAATTCTTCTTACTCAGAACTTTATCCGGTCCGAAAATAGCCTCGCCAAATTTACGTGCAATTTTTGTTTTTGGTCCAGTATATCTTGCCATTTTTTTATTTGTTAATAGTTCTTTTGAAACAAGGATTCGTGCAGCCGCGATTACAGAGAGGGGTTTGCAATCTATTCACTTATCCGCGTTCCTTGATAAAGAAAATAAATGAATTAAACTCTTCTTCTTTTCGGAGGACGACATCCGTTGTGCGGTAATGGAGTAACATCGATGATTTCAGTTACTTCGATACCTGCACTGTGAACCGTTCTGATAGCAGATTCACGACCGTTTCCCGGCCCTTTTACATAAGCTTTCACTTTTCTCAGACCAAGATCATAAGCAATTTTTGCACAATCCTGGGCTGCCATCTGAGCAGCATAAGGAGTATTCTTCTTTGAACTCCTGAATCCCATCTTTCCTGCAGACGACCAGGAAATTACCTGACCATCGCTGTTTGCTATCGTAACAATAATGTTGTTAAAAGAAGAATGTACATGAAGCTGTCCGTTTGCGTCAACTTTCACTACTCTTTTCTTCGCTGCGACTGTTTTTTTTGCCATATTAACTATTATTTAGTAGCTTTTTTCTTGTTAGCAACTGTTTTCTTTCTACCCTTACGCGTACGGGCATTATTTTTAGTACTTTGACCTCTCACGGGGAGTCCGATACGGTGACGTACACCACGATAACAACCGATATCCATCAAACGCTTGATATTCAACTGAACCTCTGAGCGAAGATCCCCTTCCACTTTGAATTTGGCTCCGATGATTTCACGCACGGCGGCAGCTTGATCATCTGTCCAATCTTTGACTTTGATATCCCTATCGATACCTGCTTCTGTTAAAATTTTATTTGCATTGCTGCGACCAATCCCAAAAATATAAGTCAAAGCAATTTCTCCTCTCTTATTCTGAGGCAAATCTACACCAACTATTCTTATAGCCATCTTTTTACTTTAATTTTTTTGCAAAAATAATCAAATTATCCTTGACGTTGTTTATACTTTGGATTTTTCTTATTGATCACATACAACCGTCCTTTCCTCCTGACAATCTTACAGTCGGGAGTGCGTTTCTTTAATGAAGCTCTTACTTTCATGTCTTTATTTATTTTATTTTTATTTGTATCTGAATGAAATCCGGCCCTTAGTCAAATCGTAAGGAGACATTTCAACTTTCACTTTATCTCCGGGAAGAATCTTGATATAATGCATACGCATCTTTCCTGAAATATGAGCGGTAATCTCATGTCCATTTTCCAATTCGACTCTGAACATTGCATTAGACAATGCTTCGACAATAGTTCCGTCTTGTTCAATTGCTGCCTGTTTGGCCATAAACTCAAAAATTAATTTCTCTTATTTTCTAAAACTTGTTCTATTAAATCAAACGACGAGAGAATATCTGCTTTCCCCGATCGAATAGCTACCGTATGTTCAAAATGAGCAGAAGGTTTGCGATCTGCCGTCCGGACAGTCCAACCATCCTTTTCAAAAACAACATTTCGCTTTCCTAAATTGATCATCGGTTCAATCGCAATACACATCCCGTTTTTTAATAACGGACCATAACCTTTTTTTCCATAATTCGGAACTTCAGGACTTTCATGCATCGCTTTCCCGATCCCATGACCAACTAATTCCCTGACAACACCGTATCCGTTACTTTCGCAATAGGTTTGAACAGCATGACCAATATCACCAATGCGTTTTCCCTCCACTGCGTTTTTTATCCCTTCATACAAAGCTTCCTTTGTTATTTGAAGCAAACGCTTTACTTCAGGAGCCACTTCTCCAACACAAAACGTGTAAGCAGAGTCGCCGCAATAGTCATTTATTTTTACACCGCAATCAATTGAAACGATATCTCCTTCTTTCAATTCATAGGAAGACGGAATACCGTGTACAACATGTTCATTGACCGAAATGCAAAGGGAATTAGGAAATCCGTTATACCCCAGAAATAAAGGAACACCTCCGTTACCCCGGATAAATTGTTCTGCTATACGATCCAACTGAATAGTTGCCACTCCAGGAGCAATATGCTTGCCAACTTCTGCCAATGTTGCACCAACCATTAAGTTCGCAACACGCATCCGTTCAATTTCTTCGTCAGTCTTTAAATAGATCATTTTTATTAATAAGCAGAACCTTGTCTACCTTTTATTCTTCCGGACTTTAGTAAACCATCATAATGACGCATCAACAAATGGCTCTCCACTTGTTGTAAAGTATCCAATACAACACCCACAAGAATCAACAATGAAGTCCCTCCGAAAAATTGAGAAAACTCTTGTTTGATACCCACTATCCGGGCAAAAGCAGGCATAATAGCCACCGCTGCAAGAAATAATGAGCCGGGGAATGTAATCCGTGACATAACTTCATCAATATATTCAGCCGTCTTTTTACCAGGCTTGATCCCCGGAATAAACCCGTTATTCCGTTTCAAGTCTTCAGCCATCTGGGTCGGATTAATCGTAATAGCGGTATAAAAATACGTAAAGATAATAATCAATAACGCAAAAACAAAGTTATACCAAAAGCTCGTGTGATCCGCCAAAGGAGCAAAAAACTTAACCATGAAACTATCTGGAGAAGCTGAACCAAATTGCATTAAAGAAATCGGAATAAACATAATAGCCTGAGCAAAGATGATCGGCATTACGTTTGCTGCATTTACTTTCAAAGGGATATATTGCCTTGCTCCTCCGTATTGCTTGTTTCCAACCATCTGTTTCGCATACTGAACAGGAATTCTCCGTGTCCCTTGTACCAACAAAATAGCTCCGGCAATAACAGCAAGTAAGCCAACCATTTCAACAAGAAATGCGACCAAACCTCCGGTACTTTCACTTACTCTTGAAATAAACTCTTGGAAAAGAGCATGCGGTAAACGTGCAATGATACCGACAAGAATAATGAATGAAATACCGTTTCCTATTCCTTTATCCGTGATTCTTTCTCCTAGCCAAAGCACAAACATGGAGCCTGCTGCCAAAATAATGGTAGAGGTAACTTTAAACCAAAAACTTTGTGGCATAATAGCCCCTGCATTATGCATTTGTGTACTCAAGTTAACCAGATAAGTCGGCGCCTGGATAAGCAGAATACCAACCGTCAGATAACGAGTGTATTGGTTGATTTTCCGGCGTCCGCTTTCTCCTTCACGTTGCATTTTCTGAAAAGAAGGAATAGCGATCGCCAACAACTGGATCACAATTGATGCCGAGATATAAGGCATAATCCCCAAAGCAACAATAGAAGCATTGGCGAATGCACCTCCGGAAAACATATCCAACAGCCCCATCAAACCTGTTGATGTCTGATCATGCAATGCTGTTAACGCTGCCGGATCAATGCCCGGAAGAGTAATTACCGTTAACAGACGGAAAATTATAATCAGCAAAAATGTGGTAAGGATCCGATTTTTCAGATCCTCTATTTTCCATATATTTTTAATTGTTTCAACTGCTCTCATTGGCTTAGAGTTTTACAATGGTTCCACCTGCAGCAGTGATAGCAGCTTCTGCGGATTTGGAAAACGCATGCGCCGAGACTTCCAATTTTGCAGAGAGACTACCTTTACCAAGGATTTTTACCAATTGTGTTGAAGAAATAAATCCTGCATTTATTAACTCGTCAATACCAATTTTAGCGACATTTGTCTTCTCTGCAAGTTGTTGCAATGTTTCAAGATTAATCGCTTTGTATTCAACTCGGTTAATATTCTTAAAACCAAACTTAGGCAAACGTCTTTGAATAGGCATCTGACCTCCTTCAAAACCGATCTTTTTAGAATAGCCTGATCTTGATTTTTGTCCTTTATGTCCCCTTGTAGAAGTACCGCCTAAACCGGAACCAGGACCACGTCCAATTCTCTTTCTGGTTTGTACAGATCCTTCTGCAGGTTTTAAATTTGATAAGTTCATATCTGTATTTTTTTATATTATCGAAATTATTGCTCAACCGTAACCAAGTGTTTCACTTTTTCAACCATACCTAAAATAGCAGGATTGACTTCATGTTCCACTACCCTTCCGGTTTTTCTAAGTCCCAATGCATCAAGTGTTCTTTTCTGATCTTTCGGACAATTGATGCGACTTCTAACTTGTTTAATTTTTATCGTTGCCATAAATTTCCTCCTTATCCTTTAAACACTTTTTCTACTGAAACTCCTCTGTTTTGAGCCACCATCGCCGGATCTCTCAATTCTCCCAAAGCAGCAATAGTTGCTTTTACCAAGTTGTGAGGATTAGATGAGCCTTTTGATTTAGCCAAAACGTCTGTAACTCCGACACTCTCCAACACCGCACGCATCGCACCTCCGGCTTTTACCCCGGTACCATGTGTGGCAGGCTTGATAAACACCTGCGCTCCACCGAATTTCGCAATTTGTTCGTGAGGGATAGTACCTTTATATATAGGAACTTTAATCAAGTTTTTCTTAGCAGCTTCCACTCCTTTAGCAATAGCTGCTGTTACTTCTCCGGCCTTACCTAAACCCCAGCCGATAATACCATCTTCGTTTCCAACAACGACAATCGCTGCAAAGCTGAAAGTACGACCTCCCTTGGTAACTTTAGTTACACGGTTGATGGCAACTAATCTATCTTTTAATTCCAAGTCATTTGTTGACTTTACTTTATTATTTATCGCCATTTTCTTTTAAAATTTAAGTCCACCTTTACGAGCAGCTTCTGCCAATTCCCTCACTCTACCATGGTATAAATAACCATTTCTGTCAAAAACAACGGCTTGAATGCCTGCTTCTTTCGATTTTAGAGCAATCAACTCTCCTACTTTAGAAGCAATCTCTTTTTTAGGAGCTTTGTCTGTGATTCCTGCTGAAGAAGCGGCAGCCAAAGTTTTGCCTGTCAGGTCATCAATGACCTGGGCATAAATTTGCTTGTTGCTTCTGAATACCGTCAACCGTGGACGATCAGCAGTACCCGAGATATGCTTACGAACACGATGTTTTATTTTAATTCTTCTTAATTCCTTTGTTGTCATGATAATTTCCAGTTTATGTCAATTATTTACTTGCCGACTTTCCGGACTTTCTGCGAACCACTTCTCCCACGAAACGAACACCTTTACCTTTGTAAGGTTCGACTTTACGGAAAGAACGAATCTTTGCACATACTTGACCAATCAGCTGTTTATCGGCTGATTCCAAAATGATCTGAGGGTTTTTATTCCGCTCTGTCTTGGTTTCAACCTTAATCTCTGGAGGTAACATCATATAGATATTGTGTGTATATCCCAATGCCAGATCCAATAAATTGTCGGTATTCGTTACACGGTAACCAACTCCAACTAATTCAAGTTCTTTTCTATAACCTTGTGACACTCCAATAACCATATTGTTAATCAGCGAACGATACAATCCATGCAACGCACGATTTTCCTTCTCATCGTTCGGACGTGATATTACCAATACATTATCATTTAATTCTAATTTAATAGCCGGGTTTACTTTTTGAGACAACTCCCCTTTCGGGCCTTTTACCGTAACCACATCGTCTTTAACGGTAAATGTTACACCGGCAGGAATTTGGATGGGTAATTTTCCTATTCT
Source organism: Bacteroidales bacterium (assembly GCA_031551395.1). Taxonomy (GTDB): domain Bacteria; phylum Bacteroidota; class Bacteroidia; order Bacteroidales; family Azobacteroidaceae; genus BNXB01. The sequence goes on along the minus strand of JAVBNR010000006.1, from coordinate 131,136 downwards.
TGACATACTTTATTCCTCCTCATTAATAAACATAACATAAAACTTCTCCCCCGATCTTAAGATCGCGGGCTTCCTTGTCTGTCATTACTCCCTTGGAAGTAGAAAGTACAGCAATACCTAATCCATTCAATACACGGGGCATCTCTTTGTAACCGGTATACTGACGCAAACCCGGAGAAGAAACTCTCTTCAGGCTTTTAATAGCGTTCACTTTATTTACCGGGTCATACTTCAAGGCAATCTTAATAGAGCCTTGGGGACCTTCATCTACAAACTTGTAATTCAAGATGTAGCCTTTGTCGAAAAGGATCTTTGTGATCTCTTTCTTTAAATTTGAGGCTGGAACTTCCACTACCCTGTGTTTGGCCATAATGGCGTTCCTAAGTCTCGTCAGATAATCTGCAATAGGATCTGTCATGATTAATTAAAAATTAAATTGATCCGGCATCCCGGACAATATTTAACACTCTATTTTTAAGTCTTCGGTTTGAAGCCTTCGATTTTAAGTTTATGGCAGTAAGCTTAATCGCTATACCCTTTAAAACTTAAACCTTAGAACCTCTTACCAACTTGCTTTCTTAACCCCAGGGATCAAACCGGCAGAAGCCATTTCACGAAATTGAATACGTGAAATACCAAACTGACGGATATAACCTTTCGGACGACCTGTTATTTTACAACGGTTGTGCAAACGTACAGGAGACGCGTTACGAGGAATTGCCTGCAAAGCTTCGTAATTACCTTCAGCTTTCAGTTTTGCTCTTTTTTCAGCATATTTGGCAACCATCTTAGCGCGCTTTACCTCACGGGCTTTCATTGATTCTTTAGCCATATCTTTAGTCTTTTTTAGCGTTTTTAAAAGGTAAGCCGAATTCTCTCAAAAGGGCATAACCTTCCTCATCTGTTCTCGCAGAGGTCACAAAGGTAATATTCATTCCCAATATTTTAGTAATATTATCAATATTTATTTCCGGGAAAATGATTTGTTCTTCAATTCCGAGCGTATAATTACCTCTTCCATCCAATTTACCTTCGATACCCTTGAAGTCACGGATACGAGGCAAAGCCACGCGTACCAGTCTTTCAAGGAATTCATACATTTGCTCACGACGTAAAGTAACCATCGTTCCGATAGGCATTTTATTACGCAGATTGAAATTTGAAATATCCTTGCGGGATACCGTTGCCACAGCTTTTTGACCGGTTATAGTCGTTAATTCCGCAATGGCAACATCAATCAATTTCTTATCTGCCACAGCAACTCCTAACCCCTGATTGATAACAATCTTTTTCAGGACAGGTACTTGCATGACTGTAGTATAAGAAAACTCTTTCATCAAAGCAGGAACAATTCTTTCCTGATAATCTTTCTTTAAATTTGCTGTATTACTCATTATTTGATCTCCTCTCCTGATTTTTTAGAAATACGAACCAGTTTCCCTTTCGCATTCAGTTTACGACCGATACGAGTAGGTTTACCACTCTTAGGATCTAATAAGTTCAAATTTGAAATGTGAACAGGAGCCTCTTTTTTTTGTATGCCTCCCTGAGGACTCTTTGCATTCGGCTTGGTACTCTTTGATACCATATTAACACCTTCCACAAGTGCACGTTCCTTATCGATGTATACTTTCAATACACGGCCCGTCTTTCCCTTGTCTTCTCCGGCATTAACAAAAACTATATCGCCTTTCTTAATATGTAATTTACTCATTTCCTATTCATTTTTTTGTGAACCGTCAACTGTTCACTATTATTATAGTACTTCCGGCGCAAGGGAAACGATTTTCATATTGGTTGCACGAAGTTCGCGGGCAACAGGACCAAAAATACGACTACCTCTGATTTCTCCGGCATTATTCAACAATACACAAGCATTGTCGTCAAAACGGATATAAGAACCATCAGCGCGGCGTATCTCTTTTTTCGTCCGTACAATAATCGCTTTGGATACTGCACCTTTTTTAACATCACTCGATGGGATTACGTTTTTTACAGCAACTACGATAACATCCCCCACAGAAGCATATCGTCTTCTGGTACCGCCTAACACGCGAATACAAAGCACTTCTCTGGCTCCGCTGTTGTCAGCTACTGCAAGTCTGGATTCTTGTTGTATCATAATTACTTCGCTTTTTCAATAATTTCTACTAATCTCCATCTCTTGGTTTTGCTCAAAGGACGAGTTTCCATGATTTTTACCGTATCACCGATATTGCATTCATTTTTTTCGTCATGAGCATGGAATTTTTTCGTCTTATTCACGAATTTTCCATAAATCGGGTGTTTTTCTTTCCATTTTACAGCAACAGTAATGGATTTATCCATCTTATTACTGAAAACAATACCGATTCGTTCTTTTCTTAAATTTCTCGTTTCCATTGAGCTCATTTTGATTGGTTATTAAGTTCTCTCTTGCGCAATTCGGTTTTCATGCGCGCAATCATCCTGCGTGACTGTGTAATTACCGCAGGACTATCCAACGGAGAAATACTATGATTGATTTTCTTTTGCTGATAAGCAGCAACTTCGGTTTCAATCCGATCTCTCAATTCGTTAGTAGGTAGTTCTTTAATTTCTGCAATTTTCATAACTAATTACACATTTTCATTTTGCATATCATAATCACGTCTTACAACAAACTTAGTAGTTACCGGAAGTTTTTGAGCAGCTAGTCTCAAAGCTTCTTTTGCAACTTCAAATGACACTCCTTCGATTTCGAAGATGATTCTACCGGGAGTAACCGGAGCGACAAATCCCTCTGGAGCTCCTTTACCCTTACCCATACGTACTTCAGCCGGTTTTTTGGTAATTGGCTTATCCGGGAAAATTCTTACCCAAACCTGGCCCTGACGTTGCATATAACGAGTCACAGCAATACGAGCAGCTTCAATCTGACGTCCTGTGATCCATTTGGATTGCAAAGATTTTATACCAAAAGAACCGAATGACAACTGATTGCCTCTTCCAGCATTGCCTTTCATCCGACCTTTTTGCGATCTTCTGAATTTTGTTTTTTTCGGTTGTAACATTTCTTTAATTTTTTGGTTTTAAGTTTTAAGTTTTAAATTTTGTAATGCATAGGCCTACTTCAAAACTTATTACTTATAACTTACAACATTTTTACTTCTTCTCTCTGGGAGTTTTCTTTTTGTTGAAATTCCGTTCTCTCCTTTCACCGGTATTCTCTCCGCCTCTGTTGTTTCCACGAGCTGAATCCTTAGCTCCGACGAACGAAGGTGCCAGATCTTTTTTACCATAGATCTCGCCACGGCAAATCCAAACTTTAACTCCTAACAAACCGACTTTGGTCAGTGCTTCTCCCAATGCATAATCAATATCCGCTCTTAATGTATGCAAAGGAGTTCTTCCTTCTTTATACATTTCAGAACGAGCCATTTCTGCGCCATTCAAACGACCGGAAATCTGGATTTTGATACCTTCTGCTCCCATTCGCATGGTTGAAGCAATGGCCATCTTGATCGCACGACGGTAAGCAACCTTACCTTCCAACTGGCGAGCAATATTGTTTGCAACAATAACAGCATCCAATTCGGGTCTTTTTACTTCGAAAATATTGATTTGAATCTCTTTATCAGTGATTTTTTTCAACTCTTCTTTCAATTTATCAACTTCCTGACCACCTTTTCCGATAATGATTCCCGGACGGGCAGTGCAAACAGTGATAGTAACTAACTTTAACGTACGTTCGATAACAATGCGAGATACACTTGCTTTGGAGAGACGGGCATTCAGATATTTACGGATTTTGCTGTCTTCGTACAAAGTATCGCCATAGTTATTGCCTCCGTACCAATTTGAATCCCATCCGCGGATGATTCCCAATCGATTACTTATCGGATTTACTTTTTGTCCCATTTAGCAATTAATTTTGATTTTCATTTTTTGTATCTACAAACAAAGTTACATGGTTAGAACGTTTGCGAACACGGTATCCTCTTCCTTGAGGAGCCGGACGCATTCTTTTCAGCGTTGTCGCTGCATCCACGCATATCGTTTTTACGTATAATTCTCCACTTTCAGCTTTACGTTCGTTTTTCTGTTCCCAATTGGAAATCGCCGAACGAAGCAATTTTTCTACTCTTGCAGAAGCTTCTTTATTTGAAAATTTCAAAACACCTAGTGCTCTGAAAGCTTCCATCCCACGAATCATGTCTGCAACCAGACGCATCTTTCGGGGAGAAGTAGGCACATTCCGCAATTTGGCGAAATACATGGTCTTTTGAGCTTCTTTCCTTTGTTCTGCTGATATTCTTTTTCTAGCACCCATTTCTTTTCTTTTTTATTTCAGTTGCTGAATATCCTGTTATTTTTTCTTATTACCGGCATGACCACGGAAGATACGAGTAGGAGAAAATTCGCCCAACTTATGACCAACCATGTTTTCAGTAACATAAACAGGAATAAATTTATTACCATTGTGAACCGCAATAGTATGACCGACAAAATCCGGAGATATCATTGAAGCTCTTGCCCAGGTTTTAACGACAGCTTTCTTTCCCGACTCATTCATAGTCAGAATTTTATTTTCAAGCTTAATGTTAATATTAGGACCTTTTTTTAATGAACGACTCATAATTTACTCTTAATTAATCAGGTTACTTTTTTCTTCTCTCAATAATGTACTTAGAAGAATGTTTCTTAGGAGCTCTCGTTTTCAAGCCCTTAGAATACAATCCTTTACGAGATCTCGGGTGTCCTCCGGAAGCACGTCCTTCTCCCCCTCCCATCGGGTGGTCAACCGGGTTCATTACAACACCGCGGTTGCGAGGACGACGGCCTAACCATCTTGATCTACCCGCCTTACCTGATCTTTCCAAAGCATGATCTGAGTTACCCACACTTCCAATAGTAGCTTTACAAGCTGAAAGAATCTTTCTGGTCTCTCCTGAAGGCATTTTGATAATTGCATAATCTCCTTCACGAGAAACTATCTGAGCGAATGCCCCTGCAGAACGAACCATTTTAGCTCCTTGTCCCGGACGTAATTCAATGTTATGAACCACTGTTCCCAAAGGAATATTTGACAACGGTAAAGCATTACCAATCTCTGGCGCTGCATCTTTACCGGACATCACTGTTTGGCCAACTTCCAATCCTTGAGGAGCTACAATATATGTCTTTGCTCCGTCAACATAATACAACAAAGCGATACGAGCCGAACGGTTAGGATCATACTCGATTGACTTAACTGTTGCAGGAATGCCATCTTTACTTCTCTTGAAGTCGATCAATCTGTATTTTTGTCTGTGACCGCCACCGATATAACGCATTGTCATACGTCCTTCGTTGTTACGACCACCGGACTTTCTTTTACCGACTACAAGAGATTTTTCTGGTACCGCAGCAGTGATTTCACTAAAGGTACCAATAGTCTTGTGTCTTTGCCCCGGCGTTGTGGGCTTTAATTTACGAATTCCCATTTATTTATTCTAAGTTTTAGATATTACTGAAAAAATCTATTGTTTCGCCTTCTTTCAATGTTACAATTGCTTTTTTGAAAGCGGCTTCTTTTCCATTTACAACTCCCGATTTAGTATATCTTGACTTTTTCTTACCGTCATAATTCATGGTATTTACCTTGACTACGGTAACTTTGTAAAGTGCTTCGATAGCGGCCTTAATTTCTATTTTATTCGCATCAGGAGAAACACGGAATCCTACGCGATTGGATTTCTTCTCGCTAATCGCTGTTTGTTTTTCCGTAACAATCGGTTTAATGATAATTCCCATTCTTTAATCCTCCTTATGCATTTAAATTATTAATCGCAGCTACTGAACTCTCAAGAATGACCAATTGGCCGGCATCCAATACTCTGTAAGTATTGAGTTCGGGAACTGTTACTACACTCGCCTTTTGAAGGTTGCGTGCAGATAAATAGATATTCTTATTATTTTCCGGAAGAACAACGATAAATTTCTTGTCGTTAACCTTCAGATTTTTAGCCATTGCAACCAATTCCTTTGTTTTCGGTGCATCAAATGCAAAATCTTCAACAACAACAATCGCATTTTCTTTTGCTTTATAAGATAAGGCTGAGCAACGTGCCAAAGCTTTTACTTTCTTATTCAATTTGAAGCTGTAATCTCTTGGTTTAGGCCCGAATACACGAGCACCTCCAACCAATACCGGAGAATTGATATCTCCACGACGAGCGCCACCACCACCTTTCTGGCGACCTAACTTACGGGTACTTCCCGACATTTCACTTCTCTCTTTGGATTTATGAGTCCCCTGACGTTTGTTAGCCAAATATTGCTTTACATCTAAATAAATAGCATGATCGTTAGGTTCTATTCCAAAAATAGAATCATTGAGTTTTACCTTTTTTCCGGTATCCTCTCCTTTTATATTATATACACTTAATTCCATTACTTTTGAATTGCTACGATTGAACCTTTTGCTCCTGGTACAGAACCTCTGATCAACATCAGATTATGTTCAGGAATCAGCTTAATTATCTGGAGGTTTTGCACAGTAACGCGCACATTACCCATTTGACCACCCATACGTGTTCCTTTGAATACTTTCGCAGGATAAGAACATGCTCCGATAGAACCCGGGTGCCGTTGACGGTCACTCTGCCCTAGAGTAGCTTCTCCTACTCCACGGAACCCATGTCTTTTAACAACTCCCTGGAATCCTTTTCCTTTGGAGGTTCCGATTACGTCTACGTAAAGTTCCCCATCAAAGTAATCCACAGTCAGTACATCTCCAAGGCTGTATTGACCTTGATTGTCTTTATACGCTCCTTGTTCTTTGAACTCGGCCAAGTGTCTCTTGGGTGCTACTCCCGCTTTTTTGAAGTGTCCCATTTCAGGCTTAGTGGTATGTTTTTCCTTTTGATCCTGAAATCCTAACTGAACTGCTTCATAACCATCTTTTTCAATGGTTTTAACCTGAGTAACTACGCAAGGACCAACTTCGATAACAGTGCATGGAAGATTTTTTCCATCGGCACTGAAAACGGATGTCATTCCGATTTTTTTTCCTAATAATCCTGGCATTTCACTTAATTATTTATTGTTTACACTTTAATTTCCACTTCTACACCGCTCGGCAGTTCCAACTTCATCAACGCATCAACGGTCTTTGCTGTCGAACTATAAATGTCAATCAGTCTTTTATAGGATGACAATTCAAATTGTTCGCGTGACTTTTTGTTTACGAATGTCGCACGGTTAACTGTAAAAATTCTCTTGTGAGTAGGCAATGGAATTGGACCACTGACTACTGCGCCGGTAGATTTTACTGTTTTTACGATCTTTTCGGCAGATTTATCTACCAAGTTATAATCGTAAGATTTTAATTTAATTCTAATTTTTTGGCTCATTTTACCTTATTATTATAGTTTATAAAATTACCGGGAAAAGAGCCATTCCCTCTCCCGGTATTTGTTTTTACTTAATCAAATCTACGCGTCCTTTAACTTCGGTCAATACTTGTTTTGCAATAGTCGGAGAAACTTCTTCATAATGCGAGAACGTCATCGTGCTTGTTGCACGACCGGAAGTAATTGTACGCAAAGCCGTTACATAACCAAACATTTCTGACAACGGAGCTTTCGCTTTAACGATACGGGCGCCTGTACGGCTGGAATCCATACCTTCTACTTGTCCGCGACGTTTGTTCAAATCTCCGATCACATCTCCCATGTTTTCTTCCGGAGTGATCACTTCAATTTTCATGATAGGCTCTTTCAATACAGGACCTGCTTTTTCACAAGCGCTTTTGAAAGCTTGCATGGCACAAATTTCAAATGATAACTGATCCGAGTCCACCGCATGGTAAGAACCGTCGAGAACAGTTACTTTCAGTTTATCCAAGGCATAACCTGCCAAGACACCATTCTTCATCGCGCGTTGGAATCCTTTCTGAATAGAAGGGATATATTCTTTGGGGATATTACCTCCTTTGACTTCATCCACAAATTGCAATTCGCCTTCAAAGTCAGCATCAGCCGGCTCAACGCGAACAATCATATCCGCATATTTACCACGACCTCCGGTTTGTTTCTTATAAGTCTCACGCAGCTCAACAGCTTTAGTGATGGATTCTTTGTAAGAAACCTGAGGACGTCCCTGATTACACTCTACTTTGAATTCCCGTTTCAAACGGTCGATAATGATTTCCAAGTGAAGTTCCCCCATTCCTGAGATGACCGTCTGACCAGAATCTTCATCTGTTTTAACACGGAAAGTCGGATCTTCCTCTGCTAATTTTCCAAGTCCGATACCGAGCTTATCCAAGTCTTTCTGAGTTTTCGGTTCAACGGCGATACCAATAACCGGTTCCGGGAAATCGATCGACTCCAATACGATCGGATGATCTTCACTACAAAGCGTATCTCCTGTGCGTATATCTTTGAATCCGACTCCTGCACCTATATCTCCGCAAGCAATAAATTCTTTCGGATTTTGTTTATTGGAGTGCATTTGGAATAAGCGGGAAATACGTTCTTTTTTACCTGAACGTGTATTATATACATAAGAACCAGCCTGTAATTCTCCGGAATACACACGGAAGAAGCAAAGCCGACCGACATACGGGTCTGTTGCAATCTTAAATGCTAAAGCGCACAAAGGTTCTTCGGAGTTCGGATGACGAACCAGAATCTTGTCCGCATCATCGGGATCTGTTCCTTCAATCGCAGAAGTATCTACCGGACTCGGTAAATAAGCGCAAGCCGAATCCAACAAACATTGAACACCTTTATTCTTAAATGAAGAACCGCAAATCATCGGATTGATCTGCATGGACAATGTTCCTTTACGTATAGCCGCGCGAATTTCTTCTTCTGTAATCGTAGACGGATCATCGAAATATTTTTCCATCAACTTGTCATCGCATTCGGCCAACGCTTCCAACATTTTTTCTCTCCATTCTTCAGCTTCCGAAAGCAAATCGGCAGGAATCTCTTCAATAGAATAGTCTGCTCCCATGGTTTCATCATGCCAGAAATAAGCCTTCATTGTAACCAAATCCACAATACCGCGGAATTTTTCTTCCGCACCTACCGGAATTTGAATCGGACAGGGATTAGCTCCCAACACATCCTTTACCTGACGAACAACTTCAAAAAAGTTAGCTCCGGAACGGTCCATTTTATTAACATACCCAATTCTCGGAACATTATATTTATCAGCCTGACGCCAAACTGTTTCCGATTGAGGCTCCACACCTCCAACAGCACAGAAAGCAGCCACAGCTCCATCGAGGATACGCAGGGAACGCTCTACCTCAACAGTAAAGTCAACGTGTCCCGGAGTATCGATCAAGTTTATCTTATATGTTTCGCCTTTGTATTTCCAATTGGCTGTCGTTGCAGCGGAAGTGATTGTAATACCACGTTCCTGCTCCTGCTCCATCCAGTCCATAGTTGCAGCTCCATCGTGTACTTCTCCGATTTTATGAGTCAACCCCGTATAAAAAAGGATACGTTCCGATGTAGTAGTTTTTCCGGCATCGATGTGAGCCATGATACCGAGGTTTCGTGTATATTTCAGTAATTGATCTGAATCTTTTGCCATTTTATACCTATTATATATCTAATTAAAATCTGAAATGAGCGAAAGCCCTGTTAGCTTCAGCCATTCTGTGCATATCTTCTTTTCTCTTAAACGCTCCTCCCTGGTTGTTGAAAGCATCAACGATTTCAGCAGCCAATTTATCAGCCATTGACTTTCCACCTCTTTTGCGGGAAAATAAAATCATATTTTTCATTGAAACCGACTCTTTACGATCGGGACGAATTTCTGTAGGAACCTGAAAGGTAGCACCCCCAATACGGCGGGATTTTACTTCAACAAGCGGAGTGATATTATCCAATGCTTGTTTCCAAATTTCGAGAGAAGATCTTTCTTCGTTAGGCAATTTTGCCTTCACGTTATTCAAAGCAGTATAAAAAATCTCAAAGGCAATACTTTTTTTGCCATCATACATCAAGTGGTTTACAAACTTTGTAACCTTTGTATCGCCAAAGACCGGATCCGGCAGGATCTGTCTTTTCTTTGGTTTTGCTTTTCTCATTTTTTTCTAAAATTTTGTTTTTGTTTTTGGTTGCCATTTTTCTGTCTTCAACGAATTCCTCCGAATCCATTTACTCAACCTATTATAAACTAAAAGTTAAAAGTTAAAAACTAAAAGTCCCGTCCTATCTTCAAAAGCTTCATCTTAGTTTTCAGTTCTCCGTTTTTAGTTTTTTATAGCTTTTTCCAAAAAACCTGATAATTAATAATTATTTCTTCTTACCGGTAGTAGCTGGTGCAGCTTTTCCCGCTTTCGGACGTTTCGCACCATATTTGGAACGTCTTTGTGTCCGACCGTTTACTCCGGCAGTATCCAATGTTCCGCGTACAATGTGATAACGAACACCTGGAAGATCTTTCACACGACCTCCTCTTACCAATACGATGGAGTGCTCTTGTAAGTTATGACCTTCTCCCGGAATGTAAGCATTTACTTCCTTCATGCTGGTCAAACGAACACGTGCCACTTTACGCATGGCTGAATTAGGTTTCTTCGGAGTTGTCGTATAAACCCGCACACAAACACCACGTCTTTGCGGACATGCGTCCAATGCCGGAGATTTACCTTTCTCCTCAAGGCGTGCCCTTCCTTTTCTTACTAATTGCTGAATTGTAGGCATTTTTTGAATTTTAAATTCTTAATTTCAATTTTATTTAACTTCTCTAACATACAAATTGGGCTGCAAAAATAACTATAATTATTGAGAAACCAAACGGTTATCAACTGTTTTTTGTTATTTTTTGCGCCAAAACGCTGCAAAGTTACAGATAATTATCGGATTATACAATATTAATTGCATATGTTTTTAAAGAATTTTTCATCTTTACTTCCTGCTGAAATTTTCTGCTTCTTTATTTTTTTTACATCACTGCCCGAATGAACAAAACACAAAGACCAAATTCTTTGAATTTCAATAAAAAATCATTAAATTTGCATGCATCAATTTAAACTCTTATGAAAAAAATTTATTCCTGCATCTTATTTTTATTATCAGCATTATTTTCATTGAATGCTCAATCCGATTTCAAGGTTCATTTTAGTCCCCAAACTCTCCGTTTTGATTTTATTCTCAGTGGAAATCAAAACGAACAGAAGGCCAGCTTACTTCAGCTGAGCGAAGAGCCTGTCTGGGGTGGCCCTATCAACAATCTACTCGAGTCATTTGAGTACGGAGAATACACGATCAAATTGTACAACAAAAAAGACAACAAGCTCCTCTACTCCAAAGGGTTCAATACGCTTTTCCAAGAATGGAGAACAACAGCCGAAGCCAAACAAGTCACTAAATCCTACACGCACTCGGTCACAACTCCTTACCCCAAAGAATCCGTGATTTTAGTACTCGAAGCCCGAAACAAAAAAAACATGCAATTTGAATCCATCTTCCAAATGGATGTCGATCCTAAAAGCGTTTTCATCAATCGCAGCCCGAAACACGAAAACAAAATCACTCAAATCCAATACAAAGGGACGCCTTCTCAAAAAGTAGATCTGGTTTTTGTTGCGGAAGGGTATACAGAAGCCGAACAGGAAAAATTCTTAAAAGACACCAAACGACTTTGTGATTCTCTTTTTTCTTTTTCGCCTTACGACAAACACAAAGACGATTTCAATATCTGGGCAATACATCTGAATTCAAAAGATTCCGAAACAGATTACCCCGGAATCGACAAATGGAAGAATACTGCTCTGAACTCCGGGTTTTGGACATTCGATAGCGAACGATACCTGACCATCGCGGATTATTTACCGATCAGAGATGCAGTATGGAATGTACCCTGCGACGCCATCATTGTCCTGGCGAATTCCACCAAATACGGAGGAGGAGGAATTTACAATTTCTATGCGATCAGCACAGTAGATCATCTTTTTTCGGCACGAGTCACAGCGCATGAGTTCGGGCATAGTTTTGCCGGGTTAGCCGATGAATATTTTAACTCATCAACCTCGTATGACGATAGTTTTTATCCATTAAATCTGGAACCATGGGAGCCGAACATAACAACTTTAGTTCATTTTGACTCCAAATGGAAAGACATGTTACCTCCGAACACTCCGGTTCCTACTCCGGTAGATCTCAATAATCCGGCAAAAATAGGTGTTTTTGAAGGAGCCGGATATCAAAGTAAAGGTATTTATCGCCCACAGGATCGTTGCATGATGAGAGACAACTCTTTATTTTGCCCCGTCTGTCAGCGAGCCATCGTGAAAATGATTGATTTTCTATGCGACAGATAAGATAAAGCCTTTAATTACAGGAGATCCGGCCTTAAACGCTTTGTCCGCTCTAAGGATTGTTGCAACTCCCATTCCTTAATTTTAGCTTCATGTCCCGAAAGAAGTATTTTCGGGACATCCCAGCCTTTGTAACTGGAAGGACGCGTATAAACAGGCGGTGCCAACAAATTATCCTGAAAAGAATCAGACAAGGCCGATTGTTCATCTCCGATGGCTCCAGGGATCAGGCGTACGATAGCGTCGGCCATAACAGCTGCCGCCAGCTCTCCTCCCGTCAACACGTAATCTCCAATGGATATTTCACGAGTAATCAAATGTTCCCGTATCCGATAATCGATACCTTTGTAATGGCCACACAAAATAATCAGATTTTCACAAAGGGACAACGTATTGGCTACCGGCTGACAAAAACGTTCTCCATCCGGGGAGGTATAGATAACCTCATCATAATGCCGCTGTTCTTTAAGAAAAGAAATAGCACGGTCGATAGGTTCACACTGCATAACCATACCTGCCGTACCTCCAAAGGGGTAATCATCCACCCGTTTATGCTTTTTATCTAAAGAATAATCCCGGAGATTATGGATATAAATTTCTACCAACCCTTTATCCTGCGCTCGTTTCAGAATAGAGCAATTCAAAGGGCTTTCCAACATCTCTGGGAGTACAGTAATTATATCAAGACGCATTAAACTAAGAACTAAGAACTAAGAGTTAAGAACTAAGAATGAATGGGATAGGACGAAACGGAAATCAGCAAAGTCAAGCCAAATTAAGGTCGCCCAATCCAGCGGACAAAAATAACTCTTAATTCTTAATTCTCAACTATTAACTCCGTTTTTTTCGTCCTTAGTCCCTAATTTTTAGCTTTTAGTTCTTAGTTTTTAGTTCTTAACTCTTAACTCAAAACACATCTTTCCAGTCTTTGGCCATATCAGTAACAACCCATCCCCGTTTCAGAGCCTCATCCAAAGCTTTGTCCAATTTTCCGATTTTAGAATCACGATCGTAAGCATATTCTCGTTCTCCATCCGTATGATGAACAATCAGGCTTATATTAGGAAGGGAGTTAGAGGCTGTCCACTGCAACATTTCCAAATCTCCATCCGAGTTCCCAAATGCGAAAATAGGCTTGCGTCCGATGATTTGAGTAATTCCGACAGGCTTTCCGACATTGTCGTCATTATGCCAAATCTCAGGAATATACACGATCTCATAATCCGTTCCATCTGCCTTAAATTCTGCTTTCAACATTGTGCCAATGACCTGTTCGGGAGGTATACCGTAAGCTTTTTCAGAAAAATTACGGATAAACATACTGGAACCTCCAGACACAATATATGTTTTGAATTGGTTATCGCGAAGATATTGCAATAACTCAATCATCGGCTTATAAGTCAGATTAACATACGGTTTGGCAAATCTTTCGTGTCTGGCCGTATCTAACCATGCGACCACATTTTTATTGAATTGATCCATTTCTCCGACATGAGAAAGAGCAAACACCTCTGCGAGGCTTTTTTCTCCACTCGCCATGAATTTCTTTATATCTCCTTGCGCCAAAGCTCTCAATTCTGGCTTTTTAAGCAATTCGGGCTTGGCTTTAAGAATATTTTTCATCGCATCTAAAGAATAAATAAACTCAAAATAAAGTGGTTGTTCGCACCACAAAGTTCCATCATTATCAAAAACAGCAATTCGTTCTGATTCAGGAACAAACTTAGCATTTCCCTCTGTTGTTACTGCCGTAACAAAATCAATAATTGACTTCTTCGTTGCCGTTTCATTCCAAGAAGACAACGGATCCATTTTAGCCATAGAAGCTTCTTTTTGAGCCGAATCTGCTTTCCCCGCACAAGAAGTTGCAATCAATGCAGTCAAAATCAATGCAAGGAAAGGAAAAACAGGCCACATTCTTTTTCTATTCATAACTTTTTGTATTAATCTTTTATATAACATAATAAAATAACACAAAAAAGAAAGATTTGGTTTTACTTGGGGGTTTGGTTTTTTGAATTATTTTCTAATTCCTGAATTTTCTTTTCAGCTTCGCCATATAAATTTTGAGATTGCTTCAGAGCTTCGTCTTTCATTTTTTTAGCCGTCGCTTCTGCTGCTTTTACTGCGGCCAGTTTAGCCAAAGGATTTTTCGTTTTATTGGCTTCATCTATTAGTTTCTGACCTTGTTTTTCTGCTTCCGAAATTAGTTTTTCCCCAGCCTCTTTCGCTTGCTGTCGCAATGCATCAGCTTGTTTGGTTATCTCTGCATTCATTTTATCAGAAGCACTCGTCGAGTCATCGCCTCCCAAAACAGATCCTGCGAGTTTATTCAAAGCCTGCCCGGCCAAGTCCTTTGTATCAAGAGATACCTTCGGATTTTTGAAAGTTCCTCCGATTTTCAAACTGACCTTATTAATATATCCTTTTGTCAGTTTATCCGGCAAATCGACTTTCGCTAAATAGTCGATTGTCTGATCCAATCCGGTTGTTCCGGACAAGTTCATTTTACCTCCTCCAAAATTGACATCAAACGGTTTTACTGTGACTTTTCCTCCATTAATAGAAAAAGGAAGATTCAGATCTTTAATTTTCAGATCTTTCAAGCTCTCATTTTTCAGTGTCGATGCTATCAGATTAAGCGCCTCTACATTTTTCACTTCCATATCATTCGACTGCAATAATCCCTGGGCGGTAAAAGCAGTTAAAACCGGCATAAAACCGGCTCCCAATGGAGTCTTCATCTGAAAAGAAGTAGAGAAATTCCCTCCGATTGCTTCAAATATAGGTGCAAATTTCCGTATCGTCTCAAAAGATGCAAATGCTTTTGCAAAAGAAGCATTCTTTATATTCAGGTCCAATGAAGTCTCCGGTTGTTTCGGATTAACCGATGTATCATAATAACCATTCACAGCTAACGCACCATCCAAAGCGTTCATTTTCACATTTTTCAGTTCTACTTTACCATTTTTTATTCCGATTTGTCCCGACACATCAGTCATAGCCAGATTTTCAAATTTGACTTCTTTGAAATTTCCGGACAAATTAAAATCGATATTTCGGGGAACAACAAAAATTTCCGAAGAAACGGTATCTGTTTTTTCCGCACTTTTCTCATCCGTCATGAAATCATTCAAATTTAAATAATTGGAATTTATGGAAAGGTTTCCTTTCAAAGTCTCTTCTTTAAGCGCATACGGAATAAAATTTTCTAATTTTCCGGTAGCAGTCAAGTCGTTTTTACCTATTTTTACTTCACAATTTGCCAGGTCAAGATATCGTGGAGAGAATGACAACAAAGCTCTGTTTATCAGCACATCCTCTTTAAAAGCCCCTTTAAAAATCATGTCTTTCAAATTCAAAGTCCCTGAAGCATTTATGCGATCGTACTGCTCTTTTTCAATCGCAGACATCCGGGCAACCAATTTCATATTTGCATCTAATTTCCCATTCAATTCCATATCTTCCAAAGGATAAACATCCTTTATCATTCCTAAGTCCAAATGCCCGGCTGCAGTTAATGCAAAATCCGGATCACTGACAGGAGTCTTCAGATATAAGTTCAAATCAAACGGGTTATTTCCTATTTCAAAATGAAACACCTGTACGTCTACAATCGTGTTATCTGCAGAAACGCCGGAATTTGAAATATGAGTCTTCAGATTGATATTATTTACAGATTTAGGCAATGATGGGTATTGGAATTGAGCATTGGCTATGTCAATTTTCACATCAAAAGAAGGGATTGTGTCTCCCTGCATCAAACCTTTGACATATGCATCCAGCACAACTTCCCCGGAAGCTTTCACATCCTTGAAATCTTTACTGTAAATAGCCGGTACCAGCGACAAAATGTCCTTAAATTGAGTTTTAGGAGCATTCAAACGGATATCCATTTCGACTCCGGTCTCATCAGGCATCGCAAACCAACCATCCAATCCGGCTTCAATATCGTTCAATTTGAATACATTATCCGAAAACACATATTTACTGTTCTTAAAATCAGCATCCAGTTTAATATCTGCAGTCGCTTTTATGTTGGATAAATAGGGGATTTTATCCATGACAAAATTAAAAGATTCTGAAGTCAGGTTTGTTTTGATTTGAGTATTATCGGCAGTCATATCTCCGGAAAGGCTCATCTGAATTCCGATTAATGCAACGTTCATTTTAAGCGACTCATCGTCATAAAAAACATCCATCCGATCTGCTGTGACACTTTTCAAAAAAAGCTTGAAATCAGACGAGCTATCTTTCTCTTCTGCAGAATCTTCACTTTTCATAATATCCCAGTTTGCTTTTCCATTCTCCAAAATAACAGCATGCAATAATCCTTCGTTTAAACGTATTTTTGAAATCTCATAACCCGCATTTCCCAAAAGACTTTTAAGGTTAATAGTCATATCAAATCTTTTAACATATATTAACGTATCTCCGTTAAAATCATCAATTCCCGTTACACATAAATTGTCAAATGAAACAGTGGCATTCGGAAAATTCCGAATAAAACTCAAGTCCATACCACTGAATTCCAAATGGGCATTCAACATTTTATTCGACTCATTTTTAACGACTTCAACTATTTTACCTTTAAAAGCAAATGGAAGAATAAAGAGCATCAATAATAAAACTAACAAACTAATTCCAATAACTTTCAATATCTTCTTCATAGGATTTTAATAAAATTTTTTGTTGTAATTTGGCTATAAATATAGGCAAAAAATATTTATTTTTTTTTACTATTCAAAAACTTCTGAGAATTTAACTCTTTTCATTACTATTTTTTACTTACATTTGTATCGAATTTCAGAATAAAAGATGAGGAGGATAATCTCAATTAAACACAAAAAGGGGAATGCTCTACTATTGTCTTTCATTTTTTTTAATACTTATTAACTCAGGGACAGAAGCTCATGATAAAAAATGTTTTAATAATTGAAGACGATATCACATTAAGCTTAATGCTCAAAACTTGGCTTACAAAAAAGGGGTATGATGTTAAAAGTGTCATCTGCATCGCAGATGCCAAAAGACAGATAAAAGACTTTACTCCTGATTTGGTTTTATCTGATTTACGCTTGCCTGACGAAAGCGGCATTGCTTTTTTAAGGTGGATGAAGGAACAAAATCCGGAGGTAATCTTCATTATGATGACGGGTTATGCAGACATTCAATCGGCTGTAGAATCAATCAAATCCGGAGCATATGATTATATTGCCAAGCCTCTCAATCCTGAAGAATTACTAAAAAAGATAGAACAAGCCACAAAAACCAAGGAAATCAGCACAGTCAAAAAAGAGCCGGTTAAAGCTGAAACTCACACATTCATAAGAGGCAACTCGCTTGAATACAAACAACTATACGAATACGTAGATCTTGTGGCACCAACCGACTTATCCGTACTAATACGTGGAGAAAGTGGCGTAGGGAAAGAACATATTGCACGACTCATCCATGAAAAAAGTACGAGAAGCTCCGGGCCATTTGTTGCCGTAGACTGCGGAGTCCTATCCAAAGAATTGGCAGCCAGCGACTTGTTCGGACACCTGAAAGGTTCTTTTACAGGAGCCATTGCTAATAAAAGCGGTCATTTCTACGAGGCCAACGGAGGCACGTTATTCCTGGACGAGATAGGAAACCTTTCGATGGATATTCAAATACAACTGCTTCGTGTATTACAGGAAAAAGTAATCAAACCTGTAGGAAGCACAAAGGAAATCCCTGTAAACATCAGATTAATTACAGCAACCAATGAAGATCTGGAAGAAGAAGTATCTGTTGGAAATTTCAGAACAGACCTCTTTCATCGTATCAATGAATTTTTGCTATATATTCCAACATTACGCGAATGTAAAGAAGATATCAGTCTTTACGCTCATTATTTTCTTGATTTATCAAATAAAATCATGAACAAACAAGTAATAGGATTCACTCCGGAAACACTCAGTTTACTAGGGACCTATTCCTGGCCTGGAAATATACGGGAATTAAAAAATGTAATTAACAGATTGGTTTTAATCGCTCAAGGCTCGTATATTACGCCGGAGTTACTCCCTATCAATATTCTGAACAAAGCCACAACTCCATCGTCCATACCTTCTTCCCCTCAATCCAAATCATTGAGTCTGAAGAATTTTAACGAAAAAGAGCGGATCGAAGATGCTTTAAGAGCTACAAACTTCAATAAATCTAAAGCGGCTATCTTGTTGGATATAGATAGAAAAACACTATACAATAAAATTAAGACCTACGGAATAGAAATTTAATGTATATGGCTAAGCAGCCTCGTCATACAAAGCAAATTATAATCATTGGATATATACTTATCGCCAGTTTTGCCATTATTGGGATTGTATCGATTTATAAAGAATTAATTAAATTCTCTGAAATAAGCGACACAACCAATGAGCGGAAAGAGCTGGTAATTATAGGAAACACCCTTGTCTCTTTATACAAACTGGAAGGCACAACCAGTTGGGTTGCTGCAAGTAATATCGAACATATTAAAGCCAAATATGATTCCCTGCTGAATGATGTTTTCATCCACATTGACACATTGAGAAAATTTTCCCCCGACAATCTGTTAGAGAATCACCTGGATAGCATGGAAGCTTTATTGTCATTAAAAAAACAAAACACCATGTCCATGCTGCAACTTGTAGACTCTGTAGAGAAAAAAGTTGTCAGAGAAACGACAAAAACGACTGTACTTTCAAAGAAAGATATCAGCGATATAAATAAACTATTGGTAAATACTTCAAAAAACGTTGAAGATACGACTGTAATAAAGCCTACGGGAGAAAAAAAGAATTGGTTCCAAAGAGCTTGGGCTGCAGCTAAAAACCAACCAACCGATTCTTCGATTATGATATCTAAGTATCAGTCTCAGGTATTAGATTCCATAATTGTTCCTACAATGGTAGACACACTTACACAATATGTCAACGACCTGGTTCTCGATTATGACAAAAAAAACAATGCAATCATGCACCATCTCGTTATCCGGCAGCACTCAATGAACAGAACCAATGACCGGCTGACCTACCAGATCAACCAGATCATGAGAGATATTGAACAACGGGAATATTCAACCTCGATTAATTTACTGAGAGAAAAGGAAATTACATTAAAACGTTCAAGCCGGATCGTATCAATAATCGGATTATCGGCTTTAACTTCGACTTTATTATTTTTATTTTTCAGCCTACGTTCTATTACCAAAACACAACGATATCGAAAAGAAATAGAGAGTGCGAAAAAATTCGCAGAAGACTTATTGGCGGCAAGAGAGCGGTTGCTTTTAACAATCACGCATGACATTAAAGCGCCTTTGAGCTCCATTATCGGATACATAGAGCTTCTTTATAAGAGCAAACTTCCTGAGAAAGAAAAATATTATTTGGAAAACATGCAACATTCTTCCGAACATGTATTGCAGTTGGTAAAAAACTTACTGGATTATCATCTTTTGGAAACAGATAAACAAATCATTCAAACCATGCCGTTTTTTCCATGTATCCTATTGAATGACATCTACCTCAGCTTTTTGCCTCTTGCCAATAAAGCACAATTAACATTGCAATTTGAGTGTAATATCAAAGATAAAAATATTAATTACAGCAGCGACCCCTACCGTATTCGACAGATAGTCAATAACTTAACTTCAAATGCGATTAAATTCACACCATCCGGAGGAACTATCGTTATATCTGCTTCCATAATAAAAAATATTGAGAACAACACACTGATAATCTCGGTTAAAGATAATGGTTTGGGGATTGATGAAGAGGATAAGAAAATCATTTTCCAGGAGTTTATACGATTGAAAAGTTCGACAAGCTTTGTCGAAGGTTCCGGATTAGGACTCCCTATTGCGAAAAAACTAGTTAAATTACTCAATGGGACTATCGATGTTATCTCAGAAAAAGGAGAAGGATCCGAATTTATTGCTAAAATTCCAATCACAATAACGAAGGAATCCAAAACTTTAAAACCGCAAAAAGACGATTTGCTCGAATTCAATGTCGATACAAACAAAAAGATCTTATTCATCGATGATGACCGGGTGCAACTGAATCTATTCTCAGAACTTCTTAAATTTGAAGGATTTACACCAACAATCTGCGATAATTCGATGGAGGCTTTAGCTCTTCTCCAAACAACACCTTTCGACATGGTATTTACCGATATTCAAATGCCTGAAATGAATGGATTCGAATTAGTAGAACGCATACGGATGGGAATTTTTGCCGGAAGTAAATCGATGCCGGTTATTGCCCTTTCAGGAAGTTCCGACATGGCAGAACCCGAATTTATTGAGGCCGGCTTTTCAGGATTTCTTTCAAAGCCTTTCAAATCGAATCAATTATTAAATATTATACAAAAGTTTTTAGGCAAAGGCAATAAAAATATCGAAACGCCGATACAGAATCTTTCGGAAGCCGAAGTCAAAGGATTTTCCGCTTTATCCAATTTTGCAGGAGACGATATTCAGGCGGGAGCCGAAATTATCCAATCATTCATCGATGAAAATAAACAAAATGAAAAAGCCTTAAAGAAAGCTTTTGCAAAAAAAGATCTGGACGAAATCAAGAAAATTTGCCATAAAATGTTACCTTTGATGCGCATGATTTCTGCCGGAGACATTGTTTATGTGCTCTGCGATTTGGAAAGAGGTTTTTATGACAAGGGCAAAGAAAAACTATTGATAAAACTTCTTGAAAATCAGATTAAAGAAGCAGAATCTTTTTTAGAAAGTCTCAATCATTAACTAAAATATTATATCATGAAGATCTTAGTCGCAACAGACAAACCTTTTGCAGCAGAAGCTGTACAAAGTATCCGCACAATAATAGAAGAAGCCGGATATCAATTTGCATTATTAGAAAAATATACAGATAAATCACAGCTCTTGAATGCAGCGGCTGATGCAAATGCAATCATTATTCGCAGTGATATTATTGATGCTGAAGTATTAAACGCATCTAAAAGTCTGAAAATAGTCGTTCGAGCCGGAGCTGGTTATGATAATGTCGACTTGGATACGGCAACGTCCAATAATGTATGTGTAATGAATACTCCGGGACAAAATTCAAATGCAGTTGCCGAGCTGGCACTGGGAATGATGGTTTATGCTGTACGTAATTTCTTCGACGGTTCGTCAGGATCCGAATTACTCGGAAAAAAATTAGGTATACATGCTTACGGAAACGTAGGACGAAACGTAGCTCGTATTGCTAAAGGCTTTGGAATGGAAGTGTATGCTTATGATCCTTATTTTCCGGCAGAAGCCATCGAAAAAGAAGGTGTTAAGGCTGTTTCTTCTGCCGAAGAACTATACAAAACATGCCAGTTCGTATCCCTGCACGTCCCGGCAACAGCAGAAACAAAAAAATCCATCAACTATGCATTGTTAAGCCAAATGCCCAAAAAAGCATTACTTATCAATACGGCAAGAAAAGAAGTCATTAATGAAACAGAATTAGTCAAGCTGATGGAAGAACGGACTGATTTCAAATATGTCTCTGATGTCGCTCCGGATAATCACGAAGAAATGGTTGCCAAATTCGAAAAAAGATATTATTCTACCCCTAAAAAGATAGGAGCTCAGACTGCAGAAGCCAATAATAATGCCGGAATAGCTGCAGCCAAGCAAATTGTCGACTTTTTCAAAACCGGAAACCAAAAATTCAGAGTAAATAAATGAAGGGGATCAAACTGCGTCTGACTATCCTCCAATTTACAGAATTTTTCATATGGGGTTCCTGGCTCATTTCGTTCGGGAATTACATGGGAAGTCTGGAGATGGGGGATCACATTGGGACATTATTTGCTTCATTTGGGTTCGCTGCCCTGATAATGCCTACGGTTGCAGGGATCATCGCAGACCGTTGGCTCAATTCTGAAAAACTGTTGGGGATATTGCACCTATTAGGTGCTGCATTTTTATTCATGGCCTCAAAAGTAAGCACTTATGACCAATTATATCCATTGATGGTGGCTAATGCCTTTGTTTTCATGCCAACCATCGGTTTGAGTTATTCGGTTTGTTACAGTGTGTTGGGACAAAAAAGGATGGATCCGGTTAAAACATTTCCTCCCATTCGGGTTTGGGGAACAGTTGGGTTTATCGTTGCCATGTGGATCGTGGATCTTGCCGGATGGGGACTTAGTTCCAATCAACTATTATTAGCCAGTTGCTCTGCGGCATTCTTAGGTTTATATTCATTTTCATTGCCGCCTTCTCCTCCGACAAAATCTCAGAAAAATAAATCTTTGATCTCCACTTTGGGTCTGGAAGCATTGGTGTTACTGAAAGAAAAAAGAGTGGCTACTTTCTTTATTTTCGCTTTTTTATTGGGTATGTGTCTGCAAATAACCAATTCTTACGGTAGTTCATTTATCCAGAGTTTTGCCGATGATTATCCCAACTCATTTGCAGTCAAAAACAATAACATTTTCTTATCCATCTCGCAAATCTCAGAAGCATTATTTATATTGGCTATTCCGTTTTTTCTCCGAAGATTCGGGATAAAAACGGTCATGTTAATGAGTTTCGGAGCTTGGGTGCTGAGATTCGGACTTTTCGGCATAGGTAATCCGGGATCCGGCATGATATGGCTGACGCTTTCTATGATTATTTACGGGCTGGCCTTTGATTTTTTCAATATTTCCGGCTCTCTTTTTATCGAGCAGGAAACTCCGGCCAAGTTCCGTTCCAGTGCACAAGGAATGCTCATGATGGTTACCAATGGATTAGGAGCCATTTTAGGTAATATGGGCGCTCAGGCTGTCATTAAAAATCACACGGTAAACGAGAAAACAGACTGGGCTCCTTGCTGGTTTATATTTGCAGGATACGCATTAATCATTGGAATTGCATTTGCTTTTATGTTCCAATACAAGCATAATCCCGAAGCCGTAAAAAACGCTCCTCATTAAGAAACTGTTGGATCCATTTTTTCAAGAAGAGATTTGGAGCAGACTCTAAGATAACAGACAAGAATATAGATGCGGTGCATCGTTGTATCAATCAACTATGCACCGTTTTTTTTTGTTATTTACAAGTCATTATTTGCAATATCAGGCGATCGGTCTCGTTCATTCCCTGAGATCCGATCTGAGTAAGGTTCCGGATCGATTGATCCACATCTTCATCGATAATACCTTCTACCGAAGTAACATATTTCCCTTCCATAGCCATCATCGCTGAAAATACAGCCGTTGAGACTCCACTCGTCACTTTCAATGCACAACTGGGTTTTGCCCCGTCGCAAATCATACCTGTTAGGTTCGCTATCATATTTTTAACGGCATATGTAATTTCCGGATAACCACCACCCATCAGATAGGTAATTCCGCAACTCGATCCTGTCGACGCAACCACACAACCACACAAGGCAGAAAGACGGCCTAAACTTTGCTTGATATAAATAGCCGTCAGATTACTCAAAATCAAGGCCCGTATTAATTTTTCTTCCGGTTGGTTGGTCTCCTGAGCGTATATCACAACAGGCAGAGTCACTGTGATCCCTTGATTTCCACTTCCCGAATTACTCATGACCGGAACCATGGCTCCAGCCATACGGGCATCGCAAGCGGCACAAGTATACGACAACATCTTGGATAACAAACCATTACCCATGATTTGATTTTCATATTTTCCTACAAGCGTTTTGCCCAGAGCATGTCCGAAATGATGGCGGAACGATTGTTCTGCTGCATTTTTATTTAATCGTCCGGCCTCAAGGATGAATCGAATTTCATCCAAAGGAGACTCCATCGCAAAATCGTACACTTTTTTAAGAGTCAGATCGACAGCTTCTTCCGAGGATTCACTCACGAGAGGCTGCTTATTATCCAATAAGACCTGACCGTTTTTCCTGATAAAACAAATATTGGTATGAGACTGAAGAATAATGACAACCGATTCCGCATTTCCTTTCGTGCATACAGCTTCAATATACAGTTTGTCTTCTGCATCTTCTTTCAGAGCTACCGTAATTCGTTTTTGCTCTATGATTTCTTTTCCTTTTTCAACATCCGCCGGAGCCAAGTCTCTTAATACCTCTAACTGATAATCTGATTTTCCAACCAATGCCCCTAAAGCGATTGCGATGGGCAAACCGATCATATCGGTACCGGGAATACCCACACCCATTGCATTTTTCAAAACATTTGCACTCAAATAAACACGGATATGATCCGGAAATTCGCCCAAAACTTCCGTTGCTTTTGCAACAGCAAGCGACACAGCAACAGGTTCTGTACAACCAATTGCAGGAACAACTTCCTGTTTAATCAATTTGGATATTTTTTCTCTTTCTATATGGTCCATGGCATTTGCATTATTATATTCGTTCAAGAATCCCAATCGAATTCATCATAATTAGAATCGTCTTCCTCCTCCTCCTCTTCAACACTTTCAGGTTCTTCAAAATCAAAATCATCATCCACATCCTCCAAACGGATATCCATCGGACGATGTACGAGGCTCTCCACATCCTGAAAACTCTGATTATTCAGTTCTTTCCAGAGAAGATCCTTTAATTTCAGAATCCCTTTTTGAGTAATGGCAGAGATAAAAACAAACGGAACATCAGGTAAGTCCTTACTTAGCGCTTCTTCCAACTCTTCGTCAAGCATATCGGATTTTGAAATCGCCAATATCCGGTTTTTATCCAATAACTCCGGATTATATTTCAATAATTCATTCAAAAGAATTTCATATTCTTTTTTGATATCATCGGCATCTGCGGGTACCATAAACAAAAGTACCGAATTGCGTTCGATATGACGCAGGAAGCGCAATCCAAGTCCTTTTCCCTCGCTTGCACCTTCAATAATACCTGGAATATCAGCCATGACAAAAGAATGATTGTCGCGAACGCTTACAATACCCAGATTCGGTTCTAAAGTTGTAAAAGGATAATTTGCAATTTTCGGTTTAGCAGCAGAAACCACAGAAAGCAAAGTCGATTTTCCGGCATTGGGGAATCCAACAAGGCCTACATCAGCCAACAGTTTCAGTTGCAAGATAACTCTTCGTTCTTCAAAGGGTTCTCCGGGTTGAGCATAACGAGGAGCCTGATTCGTCGGGGTCTTGAAATGATTGTTTCCCAGACCGCCCTTGCCGCCTTTTAGCAGTACAACTTCCTGCCCATCATGAGTCACATCACAGATAAACGCTCCGGTATCCCCATCAAAAATAACCGTACCACAAGGAACCTCTATAATTCTGTTTTGTCCGTCTTTCCCATGACAAAGCTTTCCGGATCCGGACTCTCCGTGTCCAGCCAAAACATGACGCTCATATTTTAAATGAAGCAAAGTCCAATAATTACGATTTCCACGCAGAATCACGCTTCCACCGTTTCCGCCATCTCCTCCATCAGGGCCTCCGCGCGGAATATATTTCTCCCGTCGAAAATGAGTAGAACCTCTCCCCCCTTTTCCTGACCGACAATAAATTTTTACGTAATCAACAAAATTGGATTCAGCCATTAATGTATATTCTGTCTAAAACATCCGTTATCTTCTCAAATACGTCTTCAATTTGAGCAAGGCCTTTAATAGTAAACAGTTTTCCTTGTTTTTTGTAGTATTCTTTCAAAGGTTCGGTTTGTTTGCGGTAAACATCCAGGCGTGATTTTATAGTCTCCAGATTATCATCCGAACGACCATACATTTCACCTCTTTTCAATAAACGTTGAATAACCTCGTCTTCATCGACAGCCAGATTCAATACGGCAGCGATGACGGTTCCTTTTTCCCTTAACATCCGGTCTAAAGCTTCCCCTTGGGCTAACGTACGCGGAAATCCGTCAAAAATATATCCTTTTACATTTTTATTCGAATCCAGGATACCTGCGAGCATTTCAAGAATAATCTCATCGGGAACCAATTGACCTTTTGCAATAAAACTATCGGCCATCCGCCCGAGATCCGTTTGCTTTTCAATCTCTTTGCGCAATATATCTCCTGTCGAAATATGGTGCAGAGCATATTTCTTGATGATTAACTCGCTTTGAGTTCCCTTCCCTGAACCGGGGGCTCCAAAAATAACAACATTCAACATTTTTTGATCATATTTAATCGTCCGAGTTTTCATAAACAACTTCATTATTTAATCCAACTCTTAACTCTTAATTTTTAATTCTTAATTTTATAAACATCTCTCAAATTACGCCCTTGTCCATCATAATCCAACCCATACCCTACAATAAAATCAGAAGGGATTTCCAAGGCGACATAATCCGGAGAAATGTCCAGTTGCAGCGCTTCGGGCTTAAATAACAAAGTAGCCACTTTGAGCGAAGCCGGATTATCTTTCAAGATACTCTGTTTCAGATAGGAGATCGTATGGCCTGTATCGATGATATCTTCAAGAATAACCACATGTCTGTCCTTAACAGACTCTATCAGTCCGTGTATTTCTTTTACCTGACCATTCGTCGACACACCTTGATACGATTTCAAGCGAATGAAAGTAACCTCACAGGGGAAATTCATTCTTTTAATCAGATCCGAAGCAAACATAAACGCGCCATTAAGCACACACACGAACAAAGGCTCTTTGTCGCATAAATCATGGCTCATCTGGTCTGCAATCCGTTGTATCTCTTTCAGTATAGTTTCTTCCGGTATAAAAAGCTCAAAATGTTTGTCCTTAACTTGAATTTCAAGCATATTCGAGTATTATAATTTGCAACAAAAGTACACAAAATTTATGAATCCACCATCTGCAAAAAATGTTTTAATAAAATTTTATTGATAATTATTTTTAATTCACTGTTACTCAGAAAAAAGATCAGCTTTACCACTTATTACCATTGATTTCAGGCTGTTTTTTCTTTATATTATCTATATTTGCAATACAATAAGAAGATCGCCATGAAAGTATTTACCGCTAATCAGATCAAGGACTTGGATCGATATACCATCCAGGCAGAACCGATTCATTCAATTGATTTAATGGAGCGTTCATCGAAGCAATTTGTCGATATTTTCCAAGTGGAAATTCCGAATAACCGACCTATCCTCATTTTTGCAGGACCTGGTAATAATGGAGGAGATGCTCTGGCCATCGCCCGACTCCTTATCCTTTCCGGCTATAACACTTGCACTTATCTTTTCAATCCCAAAAACAATTTATCTCCTGACTGTGAAACAAACAAAAAGCGGCTTCTAGCACTGGAAAATGTCAAATTAACAGAAGTCTCCGGTTCCTTTTCTCTTCCTTTAATAGAAAAGGAAGACATTATCATCGACGGTCTTTTTGGAACGGGGTTGAATCAACCTTTAACAGGAGGATTTGCATCAGTCGTGCATTACATCAACCAAACCGGAGCTGCGGTCTATTCGATCGATCTTCCGTCCGGACTATTCGGAGAAGATAACACGCAAAACAATCTCCAGAATATAATAAAAGCAAGAAAAACATTTTCTTTCCAAGCTCCGAAATTAGCATTTTTCATGGCTGAAAATGCGGAATACACAGGGGAGTGGAATGTTTTAGATATTCAATTACATCCCGGAGCATTGCAAGACACGCCTACTCCTTACTACTATACTCAAAAAGAAGATGTTGTCGGACTACTGAAGCCACGGCCTAAATTTGCTCACAAAGGTATTTTCGGACATGCCCTTCTTATTGCCGGAAGTAAAGGAAAAACCGGAGCTGCTATATTAGCGGCCAAAGCATGCCTGAGGAGCGGCGTCGGATTATTGACCTGCCACATCCCCGGGTGTGGGAATAATATTTTGCCGTCTGCTTTACCGGAAGCCATGTACACGACAGATCTGCAGCAAGATCATATCAGCGAAATTCCTCCAGCGGAAGAATTTGATGTTATCGGCATAGGACCAGGAGTCGGACAACACAAAGATACTTTAATCGCTATCCAATCTTTGCTTCAGTGTTATAAGAAACCGATGGTCATCGACGCCGATGCTCTAAACCTCATTGCTAAAAATAATTTTCTACTCAAAGCGGTTCCTGCCGGAAGTATATTAACGCCTCATCCGAAGGAATTCGACCGGTTGGCAGGTTATTCGGCAACTTCGTTCGAACGTTTACAAAAAGCCAGAGAGTTAGCCCGTCAAATGAATTGTTACATTGTTTTAAAGGGAGCATATACCGCCGTTGTCACTCCGGACAGAGAATGTTTCTTTAACTCAACCGGAAATCCGGGAATGGCAACTGCCGGTAGCGGAGATGTACTAACAGGAATACTAACCGGCCTTTTAGCCCAAGGATATACTTCCTTTGAAGCAACTGTTCTTGGCGTGTACCTCCACGGATTAGCCGGAGATCTAGCTCTGCAAAAGGAATCTCTGGAAAGTCTTATTGCAGGAGATCTAATCGATCATCTAGGAAAAGCTTTTCTAAATTTAAAACGTTAAGAAACTGCAAAAGTCCTGTTTTCATTTCTCAAAATCTTTTCTTGAAAAATTGAAACTAAAGAAATATATTGAGAGGATACTATTTTCTCAAGAATTTACGTTAGTTTTGTATCAACAAATCATAAATTCAAGTATTATGCTTAACAAAAACTTTATTATATCTGCCTCTATCTTACTATTAACTGTTTTTTTTACTAATATTCAGGCTCAGGAAGTAATAAAAATGAGTGCTGTTAAAAGTAACGATTACGGAGTGACTTACTCCCTACCAAAAACATTATTAATTACAGAAGCTGAAACAAGTAAAATAACATTAAAAGCAGGCTCCTACGCTAAATATGCTGAAAAATATTTAGGGGTTACGGATCAGGTTATTAATGAAGATCAAATTTATTACACATTAAATAAAATCAATGTTTACTCCAAAGGCATCCCCAACAAAGACGAAACATATCTGATTGAATTCAAGGCAAAAACAAGTGCTCCTTTCGTATATTTAACAAAAGACGGATTGATTTGCACCATCAACGCGACTTATGAACCCGAGAAAGTTCCTGCAGACAAAGGAAATAGCCAGATGAAACAAACGACTCCAACAGCATCGGCACAATCAGCCTATACCGAAGAATATCTTCGGGCCGGATCTGTCAGCAAAATGGCAGAAGTAGCTGCTAAACAGATTTATAAATTGAGAGAAAGTCGAATGGACATACTGACAGGAGATGCAGATAATGCGCCTCGCGATGGTGAAGCCATGAAAATCGTACTTCAGCAGCTGGAAGCTCAGGAAAAAGCGCTCGTTGAACTTTTTACGGGAACGCGTGTCATCGAAAAGCAAACAGCCGAATTCGAAATCGAACCACAAGGAGACATGGAAAATCAAATAATCTTTCGTTTTTCAAAGTACCTCGGGATTGTCAAACCCGAAGATTTAAGCGGTAGTCCGGTGTATTTGAATTTGAAAAAAACAGACACCCCAACTCCGGTTCTTCCTGATCCCAAAGCAAAAAAAGAAACCAAAGTCATAGTATATAATCTTCCGGGAAAAGCTTCCGTCGACGTTTTTTACGGAAAACAACAAATGTTTAATGGCGATGTACAGGTAGTCCAGTTCGGAACAACTCAAACGCTGGCGACTTCTATGTTTGAAGACAAAAAAGGCGCTGTAAAAGTTTATTTTTATCCGGAAACAGGAGCCATAAAACAAATTATCCAATAGCATCCGTTTACAGGATACAATTTATTGAATTTAAGTCTAATATAAAAAATCTGCGTGCAGCCTCAACGATCAATTTGCTCAAAAAATATAAATTTGTGCAATTTTACCTTTAAATATTTGTTCTCCCAAAGGAATCTATTACTTTTGTAGGCTGATTATATATTTGAGTATAACTAATTTCTAATCCATAATAAAAAATGAGTCTAAAAATTATTGTATTGGCAAAACAAGTGCCGGATACACGTAATGTAGGAAAAGATGCGATGAAAGCCGACGGAACCGTTAATCGCGCCGCACTACCTGCAATTTTTAATCCGGAAGACTTGAATGCATTGGAGCAAGCATTACGCTTAAAAGACAAACACCCGGGCAGTACGGTTACATTATTGACCATGGGTCCCGGACGTGCAGCTGAAATTATCCGGGAAGGGTTATTCAGAGGAGCGGATGACGGTTATCTGTTGACAGACCGTGCTTTTGCCGGAGCAGATACGTTAGCAACAAGCTATGCATTATCCATGGCACTTCGTAAAATCGGAAAATTTGACCTGATTGTTTCAGGACGTCAAGCGATCGATGGAGATACGGCGCAAGTAGGGCCTCAGGTCGCTGAAAAATTAAATATGCCTCAAATCACTTACGCTGAAGAAATTCAGTCGGTTGAAAAAGGAAAAATTCGCGTAAAACGCCGTGTAGAAAGAGGTATTGAGATCGTGGAAGGGGCTCTGCCCATGCTGGTAACTGTGAATGGAACAGCTCCCGAATGCCGTCCTCGCAACGCTAAATTACTTCAAAAATACAAACATGCTCTCACAATAACAGAAAGACAGACTGCTTCCGTCGATTATGAAGGATTGTATAATATTCGTCCTTACCTCAATCTGGAAGAATGGAGTGTGGCTGATGTCAAAGCAGATGTGGAACAATGCGGACTATCCGGCTCCCCTACTAAAGTTAAAAAAATCGACAGCGTGGTTTTCCAGGCCAAAGAGAGTAAGACTTTCGATTCTTCCGATACTGATATTGAAGAATTGATGGTGGAATTAATTAATAACCACACAATCGGATAATGAAATGAATAATTTATTTGTATATCTTGAAATAGAAGATGGCCGCGTGGAAGATGTTAGCCTTGAATTGCTGACCAAAGGCCGTACTTTAGCAAAACAACTCAATTGTAAACTGGAAGCTGTTGCAATAGGCTCCCAACTGGATAAAATAGGAGAACAAGTATTCCCTTATGGAGTGAACATACTCCATTTATTTGATGACAAGCGATTATATCCTTATACTTCCCTTCCCCATACATCAATCTTAGTTAAACTTTTCGGAGCAGAAAAGCCTCAAATAGCCCTGATGGGAGCTACAAGTATCGGTCGTGACCTGGGACCTCGTGTTTCTTCCGCTTTGGGTAGCGGGTTGACGGCAGACTGTACGTCGCTGGAAATCGGAGATCACGAAGAGAAAAAGGATAACAAAGTGTATAAAGACCTGCTTTATCAGATCCGTCCTGCTTTCGGAGGAAATATCGTTGCAACGATCATCAATCCGGATTGTCGCCCGCAAATGGCAACCGTTCGGGAAGGAGTAATGAAAAAAGAAGTCGCCGATCCGAAGTTCAAAGGAGAAGTTATTAACCACGATGTGGCCCAATACATCCAGGATGCTGATTTTGTGATAAAGGTCATTGAACGTCAGATAGAAAAATCAAAGATCAATATCAAAAGCGCTCCTATCATTGTTGCCGGAGGCTATGGAATGGGATCTAAAGATAACTTCCAATTGCTTTATGATCTGGCTAATACGATCGGAGCTGAAGTGGGCGCTTCTCGTGCAGCGGTTGATGCCGGATTTGCAGAACATGAACGTCAGATCGGACAAACCGGGGTCACTGTTCGTCCTAAATTATATATTGCCTGTGGCATTTCCGGACAAATTCAGCACATTGCAGGGATGCAGGAATCGGCTATGATCATCGCTATCAACAACGATCCTTATGCGCCGATTAATTCTGTCGCAGACTATGTCATTACAGGAGATGTAGAAACAGTCATACCTAAAATGATTAAATATTATAAAAAGAACAGCAAGTAAAGTGATTACTTTAAACTTAAACTTCAAAGTATGAATATTTCCTTCAACTTGAATGTCGACGATTGGGTAGCTTTTCAGCAATATTATCAAGCGAAAAGGGCGCCTTTCTATAAAGCGGTTTACCCCTTGATCGTAGGACTCATTTCCGGTTTAGTCGTTATAAACATCATTTATTACTTCTATTTTAAAGTTGTTTCGGCGATTACCTGGATTTCTTTCATACTTGTCGCTGTCTTTATCTACCTCCTGTATCTCCGCAAAAGGTCACTGGATCGGGTAAAGCAAGCAGGTCTGGAGGTACAGAAGAAACATCCGGAAGCTTTTGGGGTAATGAAAATGGATTTCGAAGCAAACGGGATCAATATTCAATCCCAGCAAACATCTAAATTCATACCGAGGGAAGAGATGAGTCAGTTTGAAGAAAATAAACACTATTTCTTTTTATATTCTAAAAAGGGAGTTGTATATATTGTTCCAAAGCGCGACATAGACAATACATCCTCTTTTAGAGAACTATTAATTGATTATTTACCTCAAGAATAAAATTAAAAAACAAAAATAATGGCAAATTTTTATTTAGATAATCCGTCATTAAAGCACCACTTGCAACATCCTTTGATGAAACGTATCGTGGAACTGCGCGAACGGAATTATGCCGACAAAGGACAATACGACTATGCTCCCATGGATTTTGAAGATGCCATGGACAGCTATGACAAGGTCATGGAAGTCGTTGGAGAAATTTGCGGAGACATCATTGCTCCCAATGCAGAGAGTGTTGATCACGAAGGTCCGCAAGTAATTAATAATCGGGTCAAATATGCACCGGGAACGCAGCAAAACCTGGATGCGGCTAGTCAAGCCGGTTTGATGGGACTTTCCATGCCTCGTCGTTACAATGGATTGAATTTTCCTATGGTAACGTTCATCATGGCTTCAGACATGGTTGCCCGTGCAGATGCCGGTTTTTGCAATATCTGGGCGTTACAGGATTGTGCCGAGACGCTTTATGAATTCGGAAACGAAGAACAAAGAAAAGCATTCTTACCTCGCGTCTGTGCAGGAGAAACAATGTCGATGGACCTGACCGAACCTGATGCGGGTTCCGACCTGCAGGCAGTAATGCTCCGGGCTACGTACAGCGAGAAAGACAACTGCTGGTATCTAAATGGCGTTAAACGCTTCATTACGAACGGAGACTCCAATATTCATTTGGTTTTAGCCCGTTCGGAAGAAGGGACTAAAGACGGACGCGGACTTTCCATGTTCATCTATGACAAACGTGACGGAGGGGTTAATGTACGCCGTATTGAAAACAAAATGGGAATCAAAGGTTCTCCTACCTGCGAACTGACATTCAAAAATGCGAAAGCTCAACTCTGCGGCGAACGCAAATTAGGGCTCATCAAATATGTCATGTCACTGATGAACGGCGCTCGTTTGGGTATTATGGCTCAGGCCACCGGATTATCTGAAGCAGCTTATCGTGAAGCGTTGGCTTATGCGAAAGACCGGAAACAGTTCGGTAAAGCAATCATCGAATTTCCTGCGGTATATGAGATGATCGCTAACATCAAAGCTAAGGCGGATGCTTCTCGTACGATTTTATATGAGACCGCACGGTTTGTCGACATGTATAAAGCGCTGGAAGACATCGAAAAAGAACGCAAGTTGACTCCGGAGGAAAAAGACGAGCTGAAAAAATACAAGAAATTAGCAGATGCTTACACTCCGCTTGGTAAGGCTATGAGTACAGAGTATTGCAACCAAAATGCATACGATGCCATTCAGGTACACGGAGGATCCGGTTTCATGAAAGACTATGCTTGTGAACGAATCTATCGCGATGCCCGCATTACCAACATCTACGAAGGGACTACGCAATTGCAGGTTGTTGCCGCCATCCGCCATGTGACGACAGGCTCCTATCTGAATCAGATCAAAGCTTACGAAGCCGTACATATCAATCCGGAATTAGAACCTCTGAGAAAACGACTTCAGGCTATGACCAATATCTACGAGCAAATTGTCAACCATGTCATTGAAGCGAAAGACAATGAATATCTTGATTTTCATGCCCGTCGCCTGGTTGAAACCGCAGCACATATCATTTTAGGATATTTACTGTTACAGGACACACATGTTAATCCGGAATTTCACCGTTCAGCTGAAGTTTACATCAATTATGGCGAATCGGAAGTGAATAAAATGAAAGATTTCATCCTGAATTTCAATATCGATAACTTGGGATTCTACAAGCAAATGTAAATTTCAAAAAATCGGTATTGAAAAACCTACCATCAAGATCTATCGGGTTGTATATTGCTTTTCTTCTTCAAAAGAGAATGATATACAGCCCGATAGATTGTTTTACGGGGCATCTACTTCATGCCAAATAGGCTAACATTGGCTCGTCCTCTTGCGACTCCTCTTGTATCATACCAAAAATCGATCCGGCATATACTGCGTTTGCCCACTCCACGCAAGTCGATGATCCGGCTTTCTCCTCCTTGAGGAATATCTATTGCTGTCGGGATTTCGTCCGGCGCACCATCATCGTAAGTAACAACCATTCTTATCAATCTTAAGGGGGCGTCCGTCACTTTGAATTTGACTTTTCTGAAATTGTCAAATGGACCGACAACGGCAATGCCATCATGATCGGCAGTGAATCTGGCTTCAGTGGTTCCGATAAGTCTCCAGCTTCCCGGGGCTCCTGCTCTTGGAGCACGAACCTGTTGTGCGGTTATATTTTCACTCAAGCATGTCATAATCATGATAATTCCGGTAATTATCAACATTGTTTTCAAAAAAAAACGTTTCATAGGATCTATATTTTAAAATTTAAACTGCCTTTTGAATCAATGGATAACCTCTGCCATTTTCAAAATAAAACAACATAGATTCTAAAAAGTTGAAGGAGTCAGAACTTTTTCAACTACCTTTGTAGGCGAATGCAGTAGGACGGTTTGTCGCTTTTCCATGCGGAAGAGAGGAAAGTCCGGGCAACGCAGAGCATCCTACTACCTAACAGGTAGCTATTCGCGAGGGTAGAGTCATGTAGAAGAAAATAACCGCCTTGTTCGCAAGGTAAGGGTGAGAAGGTAAGGTAAGAGCTTACCGGATCCGGCAGCAATGCCGGATGCCGTACAACTTAGGAGTTGCAAGGTCATGTATACCGGCGCAGTAGGGCTGCTCGTCCGATGCCGGGGGGTAGACTGCTCGAGTCCTGATGAGAATCAGGATCCAGATAAATGACAAACACTTGAATATTCAAGCACAGAACCCGGCTTACAGGCTTACTGCATTTTTTGAACTAAAAACTCCATCCCTGCGCCTGTAGTTTTATTTCCGTACTGTCACGTGTAATCAAATGAGCGCCTAATGATTGATCGCCAATATATCCAATGACTTTAACTCCTTCCATTGATTCCACTTTATCATGTAAATCAAGCGGAACGGTAAACAAAAGTTCATAATCCTCTCCACCATTCAATGCGACCGTAGTCAGGTTCATATTGAATTGTTCAGCCATGATAGCCGTCTGATAATCAATAGGGATACGATCTTCGTAGATCACACATCCCACTTTGCTTTCGTAGCAGATATGCAATAATTCCGATGATAATCCATCAGAAATATCGATCATTGAAGTAGGAACAATATCTTCTTTAGAAAGATTCTGAATAATATTTTTCCGGGCTTCGGGTTTTAATTGCCGTTCCAACAGGTATTCTTTTCCGGCAAAATCCGGATTGAAGTCTTTTTCTCCTTTAAATACTGTTTTTTCCCTTTCCAGGAGCTGTAAGCCCATATAAGCGGCGCCAAGATCTCCGGAAACACATATCAGATCCGTATTTTTCGCACCATCACGATAGGTTATTTTATCCTTTTCTCCTTCTCCAATGCAGGTAATACTAATAGTTAATCCCGTAAGAGATGCCGAAGTATCTCCACCGACAATATCAACGCCATAAACCTCGCAGGCCAATTCCAATCCGGAATAAAAATCTTCCAGGTCTTCAACGGAAAATCGCTTGGAGATACCCAATGAAACAGTTATCTGTTTCGGGTTACCATTCATGGCATAAATATCTGAGAAATTGACTACAGCCGATTTGTATCCTAAATGTTTCAACGGCATATAAGTCAGGTCAAAATGAATGCCCTCAAGCAATAAATCTGTGGTAACCAAGACTTCTTTATTGGTATAACTCAAAACGGCAGCATCATCTCCTACTCCTTTCCGGCTCTCCGGATTTTTCAACCGGATATTTTTCGTCAGGTGGCGGATCAGTCCAAATTCGCCTAATGATGCTATTTCTGTCCTACTCATAGCTGCTTGACAACTTCTTCCATGATGAAGGCCATCTTCGGCTGTGCAATTTTGGCTGCGGCCTGCACTTCTTCATGTGAAACTTTCACAACCCTTCCCGCAACACCCAGGTCTGTAATAATAGAGAATGCCAGGACTTTCATTCCTCCATGACGAGCCACGATAACCTCAGGAACGGTCGACATACCAACGGCATCCCCACCTATAATCCGGAAATAATTGTACTCTGCAGGCGTTTCAAAGGTCGGTCCTTGGGTACCGACATAAACACCATACTGTAATTTTATATTGTTCTTCGCCGCAATAGAAGTGGCCAATTCCCGTAATTGGATATCATATGCTTCGCTCATATCCGGGAAACGAGTCCCGAATTCAGGGTTGTTTTTTCCATGCAACGGATGTTCCGGAAACAAGTTGATGTGGTCTTCTATCAGCATGATATCTCCCACCTCAAAGCTGCGGTTCATTCCTCCTGCGGCATTGGATACAAACAGATATTTAATCCCGAGAAACTGCATTACGCGTACGGGAAATGTCACTTCTTTCATGTTGTATCCTTCATAAAAATGAAAACGTCCTTGCATGGCCAGGATTTGTTTTCCTCCCAACTTACCGACGATCAGCTTACCACTATGTCCTTCTACCGTCGAAATCGGAAAATTCGGTATGGTTTCATACGGAATTTCCGTTTTATCGGTAATACTATGGACCAAATCTCCAAGACCGGTTCCTAAAATGACTCCGGCCACTGTTGTTTCCGGTATCCGAGGCCTAAGCCATGATACGGTTTCTTGTAAAGTCTTTAACATGTTCTTCTATTTTTTGTTTAAAAATTTCTTCTTGTTCCAATCGAAACACAACTGTAATGGGCAAATAATACAGCATTCTCTTTAATTCCGGATTCAATTCGGTATTTATCAGCCTCACAGCATCTTTTTCCGTTGTAATAATCATTTTATTTTCTCCCGGGACACTTGCTAGAGCCTGCTGAATGCTTCTCATATCTTGATCAGAGAAGTGATGATGATCAGGAAATAATAATATTTCAAGCTCATCGGCATATTGCTTCAATTCATCAATCAAACCTTGAGGAGACGCAATTCCTGCAAGTAACAACACATTTGTTTTATTTATCCGAACTTCTTCCAACGTCTGCTCTTTCATTTCCGATCCGCCAAAAACAGGAATTAACGTTCCATACCTGAAAGAGGTAAAATAAAGCGCTTGCGTAGAAGAGAGTTTCAGTTTCTCTTCGATGAATTTGTAATTGGCCCATTCCAATGAATCAGGACATTTGGTCACAATAACAATATCGGCTCTCGATTTATTTTCAACAGATTCTCTCAACCGGCCGGCCGGCAAGAGTAAGTCGTTATATATAGGACGATTACTATCAACCAGCAAAATAGAAAGAGAAGGAACCACATAACGATGCTGAAAAGCATCATCGAGCAGGACAACATCAGGTCGTTTGTCTTCAGGTAACGCCAAAAGACGGGCGATTCCCCTCCGTCTGTTTTTATCGACAGCGACCAGGATCTGCGGAAATTTCCGGCACATCTGACAGGGCTCATCTCCAAGAGTGGAGCTATTGGAAGTTGCATCAGCCAATACAAAACCGGAAGACTTCCTTTTGTAACCCCGGCTCAGGACTGCGACTTTGAAGCGGGGAGACAACAAACGGATCAAATACTCCGTATGAGGCGTTTTTCCCGTACCCCCGACTGTTATATTTCCGATTGATATGACAGGAACAGAAAACTCTTCGCCGGGTAGAATCCCCCGGTCGAAGAGTTTATTTCTGAACCACACTACCCATCCGTAAATCCACGAGAACGGCAGTAAGATTTTATTAATTACATTCCCGGTCATATCATCATCGATTCAATATAACCGCAAATATAAGTTTTATTTTACACCTGTCATAATCACTTCAATGAAATTATTCTGATCAAGTAATGCTTTAGCCGTTGCCTTGATATCTTCCGGCTTCATGCTATTCACTGTTTTTACATAATCGGTATATCCATTATACCCATTCCTGTAGTAATTTGTAATCACTCCGTTCCAGTAGGCATTCTCCTGTTCTTGTTCCTGTTGGTTTTTCAACAAATATTCTTTTACTTTTTGGAAATCTTCAGCACGAGGTCCATCCAGAGCAATCGCTTTGAATTCTTTATGGGACAAGGCGACCAGCATGTCTTTCTTTGCAGGATCTGTTTCAAACGACACTTGTATCGAGGCTCTTCCTTTCGGATAATTTTCAATATTACCATCTACTCCTATCGTATAGACGCCTCCTTCATCTTCCCGCATTTTTTCCGTATACACAATGGTCAATATTTGCTGAAGCATATCCAGTTTAACCTTATCTGCCATATTGTAATTCATCATTCCCCAGTAAGTATCCAAAACCGTAGCTTTCAGGTTTTCCATCGACTTGTTGAAATCATTTTTAATAATACCTTTATTGAAATCCACATTGACCGGCACGAACGATTCTTTTCTGTTTATAGAAGGTAACGCTCCCAGGTATTTAGTAATCAACAATTTGGCACTATCCGGATTAATATTACCGACAAATACAAAAGTAAAGTCACTGGCATCTTTGTAACGGTCTTTTCTCCAATTCATGATGGTCTGATAATTGACCTTTTCCAAATCGGCAGTTCTCAGGCGGTTGTTTCGTACAGTGTCTTTATAAGTTACTTTGTTCATCGTATCTATCAATGCCATATAAGGAGACGCTTCCTGGCTTTCCAATTGAGATTTTGTTCTTCCGATCAATGACTGATAAGCTTCTTCATCCATTCTCGGAGCGGTAAAATTCAGATAAACAAGTTGCAACATGGTTTCAAAATCCTTCGGAGAAGAAAAACCGGAAAATCCTTCTGTTGTCAAATTCATCGTCGGATTAACAAGCACTTTTTTTCCTGCCAACGTTTTTTTCAAATCTGTCTTACTAAAAGAACCTAACCCTCCCAAATCAGCAACCGAAGCATACAGTTTCGCATTGACAGATTCCGATTCAGGGAAATGAGATGAACCTCCGGGGCTCGTTGCCGACATTAAGATCTCATCGTCTTTGAAAGTAGTTGGTTTGATTACCACTTTTACACCATTGGATAGCGTATAATTTGTTGTTCCGAATACAGCATCTTTCGATTCATTTTTGATAGTTCCACCTTTAGGAAGCTCTTTCATCAAAGGCTCATCGCTGACTTTATCTTCATAAGCCTGAATATTTTCGGCTTTAGCCTCTTTGAACCATGCCAGCAATTGATCTTTTGACGGAACTACCACCCCTTCTTTTTCCGGAGCAGTCATTGTTATCACAATATTCTTTTCGTCAATCATCTGCTGGATATATTGATTGATCGCCTCCACCGGAATTTGAGGAGCCATATTCGTTATGATATTGTATTCCATCTCAATTCCGGGGATCGCCTCACCCTTTGTGAAATGCCTTACATACTCCTGAGCATAACTTATATTCCGGGTTTTATCCCTTTCTTTGAATGCACTTTCATACATGGTCAAGATATTTGTTCTTGCTCTTTCATATTCAGATGCAGTAAACCCAAATTTATCAATCCGTTCCATCTCCCTGGTAATGGTCTGGAACGCATCTTTCACATTATTTTCCTTGACTACCGCATTGATTGACCAGGATTCCTCTGTCGTTGTATTCGCAAAATCTCCATTATATCCGTAAGCTTGCACAAAAGGGGTGGTTTTTTTCTGAGCAATCTCTCTCAACCGGTCATTAAGCATACTGGCCGCAGCCGAATTAAAATAATTGACCGCCCATCCCATGGCTGTGCCTCTCTCTTCTGCAGGCATTGCTTTATGCTTATAGTCGATGGCAATATTCAAAGATGTCGCTTCTTTATCCGTAACAATCCCAACCAAAGGCTCATCATTATCTTCTACTTGATAATAAATGCGTTTCGCAGGATTAACCGGCTTTGGAATATCAGCAAACATTGTCTTGATCTTACTTTCGACTTGATCCACATCGATATCTCCAACAATGATTATCGCTTGCAAATCGGGACGATACCATTTCTGATAATAATCACGTAAAACTTGAGGTTTGAAATTCAGAATGATTTGTTCTGTTCCGATTATATTACGCTTGGAATATTGATTATTCGGCAAAATCTGAGGAAGTATTTTATCCATAATCCGAAAATCAGCCCCTCCGAACATGCGCATCTCTTCCCGGATGACACCTCTTTCTTTATCGATCTCCTTATCATCCAGAGACAGAGCCCCTGACCAGTCATGAAGAACCAATAAACAACTGTCTACAATTCCCTCACGGATAACCGGCACATCCGAAATATTATATACCGTATTATCCCAGCCTGTCGCCGCATTCAAATTAACTCCAAATTTCACTCCGATGGATTCCAAATAACTGATCAAACTGTTTCCCGGGAAGTTTTTACTGCCATTAAAGGCCATGTGTTCCAGGAAATGCGCCAATCCATTTTGATCATCATTTTCTAATATCGATCCCACATTTTGTGCAATAAAAAACTCTGCACGCTCTTTAGGCAACTCATTATGACGGATATAATAAGTCAAGCCGTTATCCAATTTTCCATATTTCACTTTCGGATCAACAGGTAAGGCGTTTTGCTGCTGGGCAACAAGGCCTGTAATACTAATCAGGACGAATCCTAATACAACGAATATTTTTTTCATTTCAGAATTTATATCAGATTATTATTCAATTCAATACTTCTTCCAACATCACGGCCTGGCGCCAATCGTAACTCCGAAGATTTTTCCGAAGAACAGATTGTTCATATTTTTCAACGCCTAAAAATTGCTTCATAAAATACACCTGCATTCCGCCGAACGATTCTTCCAATATCTGAGTCCAGAAATCTTTCTGTGTAGGATAATCGGCTAAACTGTATTTTTTAACTCCGGCAGCTTCTGCTGCAAGCTTTATGGCATCATTCAGATTACCTATTTTATCAACCAGACCTAATTGAAGCGCCTGATTTCCAGTCCATACCCGACCTTGACCAATCGAATCGATTTCAGCCTTTGTTTTGGAACGGCCTTCGGCACAACGACCGATAAACAAGTCATACCCTCTTTCAATATATGTCTGCATCATGACTTGTTCGTCCGGAGTCATTCCCCGCATTTGTGCATAACCGAAGAACGGGATAGGAAGAGAGGCTCCGCCAAAATCAGAATGTTTGTTTGTTTTTACCAAATCAGCAGTAACCCCTACTTTTTTAGCCAGTTCTTCCCCGTCGGGAATCAATCCGAAAATACCGATGGAACCGGTTAAAGTAGTCGGTTCGGCAACGATCTGAGTTGCTCCGCAAGAGATATAATAACCTCCGGATGCAGCATAATCTCCCATGGAAACAATTATCGGTTTCACTTCTTTCAACTCTTTAACTGCATGCCAGATTTGTTCAGAGGCATAAGCGCTTCCTCCCGGAGAGTTTACACGAAAAACAACGGCTTTTACATTTTCATCTTTTTTCAGCTTGTTCAATTCCTTAACAAATTCTTTCGCCGTGATAAACGCCGACGATGAATAAGGATTGGATGAGTACTCATCTCCTACGATCGAACCTTCCGCATATAAAATCGCAATTTTATCTTTATTGATTTCTTTTTGAGCGAATGGAACTGTTTTCAAATCACCTACGCTGGCAATCTTCAAATCAGCATCTTTTTCAATCCCCACCTTTTCTTTCAGGAATTCTTCAACCTGATCGACATACATCAATGAATCGATGAATCCATATTCAACACAAGTTTCGGGTTTGGCAATCATCATAAACTCGTCAGCATACCGATTCAAATTTTCCACGGAAATATGACGACTCTGAGAGATACCAGCCAACCAATGATTCCAGATATCGCCCATGTAAGCTGTAATCTGTTCTCTGTTAGCATCACTCATTTTCTCCTGAATATAAGGTTCAACGGCAGATTTATAGGTACCCACCTTAAATACCTGCATCTTGACTCCTATTTTATCCAATGTCCCTTTAAGAAACAAAGTTCCTCCGGCCAATCCATGAAAAGCCAGCGATCCTTGCGGGTTCATAATTACCTCATCGGAGACTGACGATACATAATAAGCTCCCTGCGTATAATTATCTCCATAAGAAATCAAAAACTTACCACTATCTTTGAAATCCGATAATGCTTTACGTATGGGTTCCAGAGAAGCCATTCCGGCATTAAGGCTACCGGCTTTAATGTAAATCCCTTTAATGTTATTATTTTCCTTCGCTTTCTTAATCGCATCCAATATATCATTCAATCCCAACGATTTACTATCGCCACCCATGAACACATCCAACGGATTTTTCATTTCCCGCTCACTGATAGAACCACTCAGATCCAATTTCAAGATTGTTTCTTTCTGCAAACTATAAGCAGGCTTGCTTGAGAAAGAAGCTATAACTCCCACAAAAATAACAAAGGACAAAATCGACAGGATAATACCTGCTAAAAATACGCCAAGCGTCGATGCAAACAGCATCTTAAAAAAATCTTTCATGTCTTTCTTGATTAAAAGTTTATACTCATTTTTTTTATTTATCTCTATTCTTTTTATTCTTTATTTGCGTCATCTTTTTGATATTCCAAGATATCTCCCGGTTGACATCCCAATACATCACATAAAGCTTCCAGCGTACTGAAGCGGATTGCTTTTGCTTTTCCGGTTTTTAATATCGACAGATTAGCCGGTGTAATATCTACCTTTTCCGAAAGCTCGTTCAAAGAAATCTTACGCTTGGCCATCATCACATCTAAATTTACTATAATGGACATTTTATTAAAATTTTATACTGTTAAATCATTCTCTTCTTTCATCTTCAACGCGATTTTCAATATCTCGGCAAACAGCAATACAACAAACCCAAATAATAATACCATTAAATCATCTCCAAGATTTAATACGATTTTGTAATTCTCCATGCCGATCAAAGCCTGAGAGGTAGCAGTTAGCGTGTAAGCGAATAGAAAAACAAGTCCAAAGCAGATCAAAAGAGAATATCCGACACGACGAATTCGCTTGATATTTTTCTCATCAAAAATTTCATTCTTGACAATCGAGCGGATTACTTTAAACGATTGGATCGGAATATAAATCACTATAAACAAGATCACAAAACTCAACGGAATAATTAAGGTTCTAAAAATCCGGATCCATAAAGGCAATGCTTTATAATCAGAAGAAGGTAACTTAACATAAAACTGACGAACCTCTGCGTTCATCAACTTTCCGGATTTCAGATTGTGGATATGAAGAGGATAACTATAATATCCATTCTCCGGTTGGGCGAAAAAGTACAACGATTCGGAAGTTTTTACTTGATAGTCTTCATTCTTTGCCAGCCGGCGCCCCTCTTCAAGACCTTCCATAAAACCGGTTTTTGCACTTGGAATAATGTCAGAAATAATCGCATTACCAATAACATAAAGATAAGTCACTGCAAATAAAACGCATATAATTTTCAGTTTCGTATTCATAATATTATAAAATCAATGGTATTCAGAAAATAAATATTGTATTTCATTTTTTATTTATCGTTTTTCGATACGCAAAGATAAATACTATTTTCCGAATAAAACAAATTTTTTATCGAAAAACGATAAAAAATTTTTGAAAATTCTATAAATGATTGACGGATAACAATTTATTTTTTTATAAAAAAAGTAAAAAATTCGTTTATTAGAATAGAAGTTATTATCTTAGACATGTAATTACTTCATTATTGGTATTGAATTAATTTTATAAAAACATGAATCTATCAACAATTTTTCATTCGATTTTACTTATCATTTTTATCATACTGATTATCGGAACGATACTCGTTGTCATTTCTGAGAATAGAAATCCAATCCGGACATTATCCTGGATACTCATACTCATCCTTTTGCCTGGAGTGGGACTCCTCTTCTTCTATTTTTTCGGACAAGACACTCAAAAAATGAAAAATATATCCGCAAAATATTACAAGCGGATCAAAGACAAATCATTCAATCTTTTAGCTAAAGACTGTAATATAGAAGCTCCTCCTCAGTATTCGACATTGGTTGCATTACTGGAAAATAATAATTATTCCTTTCCGATCAGCGGAAGCGAAGTGGAAGTAATCACGAAAGGAGAACGA
The DNA here is from genome assembly GCA_031551395.1 of Bacteroidales bacterium. Taxonomy (GTDB): domain Bacteria; phylum Bacteroidota; class Bacteroidia; order Bacteroidales; family Azobacteroidaceae; genus BNXB01. The sequence continues at coordinate 86,626 of JAVBNR010000006.1, read as the reverse complement.
AAATTTGAAGCGCTCCTGGAAGACATGGAAAATGCCAGACATCATATCCACATGGAATACTTTATTTTCGACCAGGATAACATAGGAAAAAAAATCAAGGAAGTGCTCATGAAAAAGGCATCGGAAGGCGTTCAAGTTCGTTTTTTATACGATAATGTGGCCAATTGGGCTGTTCCTCAAAAATTTTACGATGCAATGAAAACGACCGGAGTGGAAGTCTCCTCTTTCATGAATGTCAAATTACCGGCATTCCACAGCAAGGTCAATTATCGGAATCACAGGAAAGTAGTCGTCATCGACGGAGCAATCGGATACATCGGAGGGATGAATGTCGGAGATAATTACAAATCCGATCCGAACTGGCGCGATACCCATCTGCGTATTACAGGGAGAGGTGTCCACGGACTACAAGCAAAATTTTTAACGGACTGGTATTTTGCGACCAATTCCTATTTTGAGCCGGAGCCTTATTTTCCTCCTCTTGAAGCGAAGACGGATAATTTAATGCAAATCGTTACCGGCGGACCAACCGGACCCTGGTACAACCTGCTTCAGGCAACAAACCTGATCACAATGACTGCCAAAAAATACATTTACATCCAAACGCCTTATTTTTTACCAACAGATTCTCTGTTGCAATCCCTACAAACCGCAGCTTTAGGGAAGATCGACATCCGTCTGATGGTATCGGCCAAGTCCGATTCTCCTTACGTTGATCCGGCCGCTCACTCCTATTACGAAGATTTATTGAGGAGCGGTATGCGGATTTATGAAATTCAGGGAAAATTTCTACATGCCAAAACCATCGTTTCCGACGATATGTTATCGGTCATCGGATCTGCCAATATGGATTTCAGAAGTTTTGAATCGAACTTTGAAATCAACTGTTATATGTACGACGAAAAAATAGCTTTAAGGAATAAAGAAATATTCCTGGAAGATATGAAAGAATGTAAGGAGATTCTTCTTGAAGAATGGGTCAAGCGCTCACGTTGGAAAAAATTGATCGAGTCTTTCATGCAGCTATTCGCACCACTGATGTAAACAGAATCCTTAGCTTCAGTCCCGGTTGGAAAAATATTTCATAAACTGGATCCGCTCATACAACGACGGATCCTCAATCTGAGCGTAGTTTAATCTCCCTCTGAAATCTTCTATTCGAGTGAATTTCATGGAATTCATCCATTCTTCCATACTCCGTTTCATCTGAGAAATTATTTCATGACCGTGTTGGTAAACCGTACTGCAAATCTCCACGGCAGAAGCGCCCGCCAAGATACACTTAACCACATCTTCCCAGTCTTGGATTCCGGTGGATGATGCGATGGGAATTTGAGGAACCCTGCCCGAAACAATACCGGTCCAACGTAAAGTATCCGACATGTCTGTGTGGCTACTGAACACTTGTCCGGAAACCATCTGAAGTTTATTAATATCAATATCAGGTTGGTAAAATCGATTGAACAAAACAACTCCGGATGCTCCGTTGGCATGTAATTGATGAACCAAATTCGCTACATTATTAAATGTTTTTCCCATTTTAATGATTACCGGAATATTAATTGTTTCCTTTATCTTATTCAGTATTTGGACATAAGTTTTTTCCAATAGATCCGAATCTGTATTTAATTCTGCCTGTAGAGCAAAAATATTGAGCTCAAGCGCATCTGCACCAGCTATTTCAATCTGACGTGCAAAATCAATCCAAGAATCAGCTTTATAACAATTGATACTGGCCACAACCGGAATCTCACAAACCCGTTTCGACTCCTGAATCAGGTTGATATAATCAGCTATTTCGTTGTTTTTTACGTAGTTCTTTATATGTTCTGTTGCTTCCGGATAATCCGTATTTTCCAACATCCAATCCGATTGCATAGCAATTTGTTCTTCAAACAAAGATTTCAGGACTACAGCTCCAGCGCCAGCCCGTTCCAATTCTTTATTTTTTTCAGCACTATTCGTCAATCCTGAACTTCCTACAATAATTGGACTTTTCAGGTTCAACCCGGCAAATCTTGTTTCAAAGATATTTCCCATAGCGATTTGTATAGATAATTGCACAAAACTATTAAATAATTCTTAAACCTTCTCTTTTTAAGGGTAAAAAAAACTAAAAACGAGTAAAACACTACATTTATTCACGTTTTCCGAATATTTTACTTCCAATTCTTACAAGCGTACTCCCTTCTTCAATCGCAATAAGGTAGTCATCACTCATCCCCATCGATAATTCTGTCAAGTCGAGATGTCGATCAAGACAAGCCATCTTCATCTCATTAAAAAAACGGGATAACCCTGCAAATTCCGACCGGATTTGCGACTGGTCTTCCGTCAAAGTCGCCATGCCCATCAACCCGCGAATCCGGACATTCGTCATGTTTTTGACTTCGTCGGAGAGTAGTGCATCCCGGCATTCATCAAAAGTAAACCCGAATTTTGTTTCTTCCGATGCGATATGCACCTGAAGCAACACATCTATAACCCGATCGAGTCGACCGGCATATTGATCGATTTCCTGCAACAAGTGTAAACTATCGACACTTTCAATCATCCTGACAAACGGAACGATATATTTAATCTTATTTGTCTGCAGATGACCGATAAAATGCCAGATAATATCTTGGGGTAAAACATCGTATTTAGCGGTGATCTCCTGTACCCGACTTTCCCCGAAAATCCGTTGCCCCGCTTCATACGCTTCTTGTATTGTCGATACCGAATGAAACTTAGAAACCGCAACCAAACGTGTATGGTCAGGCAAATGTTTTCGTATTTCTTCCAGATTCCGAGCTATATCCATTTTATTTATGAAAACGACGAACAGTAAGACGATTAGTTTTCTTTTTCAGCAGCAAACGGAAACACATCCATAATCATTGTCTCCGAAACAGATGCAATGACATAATCGGCCATCGTTCCTTTCATTCCCGCTTCAATCACAGCAATCGCTTCTTTGAGGTCCGAAGCTTGAGCCAACATTTGTACCGAAGTCTTTTTCTCCGCACCGCTTTTTTCATCCAAAGTAATAAACTGAACTTTGGCTTTATAATAACGGTCTCCGGTTTCATTGAAAAACAATTCGGACAGACGAGCCCGTTTAATATCCGAAATCGTCAGTTCTCCACTGACATAAGGCTTCATTTCTTCCAGGATACGCGCCTCTGCCTCGGTAAAAGATAACGCATCGACCAAATAAGGTTCCGTCACTTTTTTCTGAACCCCATTCTCCATTAGTTTCTCGTAAGATATTTTACATTCAAACCAGTTCATATTTAATACTTTGTTTTATTTTCATTTTTCTCCCAAGCTTCAAACGCCAGCAGAGCTTCATTTCGCAACATTCTAACAACCGGAATCTTCCGTTTTTCTTCAGGCAAATCCAGTTGTTTATAGATAAAAGAATCATCAAACCCTATGTTTCGGGCATCTTTTGGGGTATTGGCATAATACAATTTGTCTATCCGCGCCCAATAAATAGCAGCAAGACACATCGGACAAGGCTCGCACGAAGCATAGATCTCACAACCCGACAAGTTAAAATCATTTAATTTTTTAGCCGCTTTACGTATCACTGTCACTTCGGCATGTGCCGTCGGGTCGTTATCGATGGTTACCCGATTACTTCCTGAAGCTATTTCTTTACCCTCTTTTACAATCACAGCCCCAAAAGGGCCACCCCCTTTGGCAACACTCTCTACCGACAAACGGATCGCCTTACGCATAAACTTTTCAGCATGTTTATCCATCAGTTTATAATGATTTGTTGATTTGTTCAATGTAATCAAGAAGTTCTTCTTTTCCTTTTTTATCTTCTGCAGAAGTAAAAAAGAATGGAGGAAGCTCCTCCCATGTCTCTTGTAGCTTCGTTTTATACTTTGCCGTATTTTCCATCAAACGAGATTTGGAAATTTTATCGGTCTTCGTGAAGACAATTGAAAACGGGACTCCATTCTCGCCCAGGTATTCCATAAATTCCAAATCAATTTTCTGAGCCTCATGCCGGCAATCAATCAAGACGAAAAGACTTGTCAGCTGTTCCCTGTCTTCAATATAGGAACGAATAATATCTTCAATTTTTTCACGCCCTTTTTTCCCGCGTTTAGCATACCCGTAACCCGGCAAATCGACCAAATACCATTCGTCATTGATTATAAAATGATTGATCAATTGTGTTTTTCCGGGAGTAGAAGATGTCATTGCCAGCCCTTTCTTATTCGTCAGCATATTGATCAATGAAGATTTGCCAACGTTTGATCTCCCGATGAAGGCGTATTCAAGTCGTCTATCCTGAGGACATTGAAGGACATCGGTATTACTCATCACAAATTCTGCTGTCTTAATGTTCATCTTTGTTTTAATTAGAAAACGGGAGACAAAGTTAGAACTTTTTTTGATACCTTTGCAACTTGTTTTAATTTCTTAATATTTATGGATAGATACCAGAAAACGCATATTGCCTGGGTAGATCTGCTCCGAATTATCGCCTGTTTCTTAGTCCTGATTTCCCATAGTTGTGACTTTTTCGTAGCCCAATTTGATAACAACCGCAGTGAATTTCTTTCCGGCGCTTGCTGGGGAAGTCTTGTGCGCCCATGTGTTCCTCTATTTGTCATGATCTCCGGAGTTTTATTGCTTCCAATAAGAACGGATATGAAAAGTTTTTACTCCCGCCGGATGAAAAGAATCATAATCCCTCTTATATTCTGGTCGATTGTCTTACCCGTACTCTTTTACCTGTACTTTTCCGTCGCACAAACAACCAGTCCGAATTATGCGCCTGAAAATCACACATTCAATGCTTCTTTGAATAAAATACTGACATTTATCTTTAATTTCAATTATGATACGACCCCTTTCTGGTATCTTTATATGTTGATCGGAATATACCTTTTCATTCCGATCATAGGGGTATGGTTAGTACAAGCATCCAAACAGGACATCAAACGATTTCTTTGGATTTGGGGTGTTTCGCTTTGTTTACCGTATATCCAAATGACTGCTCCATTATTAGGATACACAGGCAATTATGGAGACATGGGCATTTTAGGAATATGCACATGGAATCCTTACGGTACATTTTATTATTTTTCCGGATTTCTGGGATATCTCGTGCTAGCACACTACTTCATCCGGTTTCCGCTTCAGTGGAGTTTCAAAAAGACACTCGGAATTGCCTGCATATTATTCTTTGTCGGATATGCCATAACTCTATTGGGTTTTATCCTGACACAAAAACATGATCCGGCGAACTATGCCGCCCTCGAAATTGTTTGGTATTTTTCAGGGATAAATGTGTTTCTAATGACTTTCGCTATTTTTATAATCGTGCAGAAAATCAAGATAACCCCCTCTCCATTATTAAACAAAACAGCCGCCCTTACTTTCGGCATCTATCTCTGTCATTTCGTGATCGTTCAAGCCGGATACGATCTGGTGTATCCCAACATCCATCTGCCGGCTTATCTTCAAATCCCGATCATTGCCATTTTTTCCTTTATTGTTTCTGCAATTATTATCTGGCTCATGAAGAGAATTAAAATTTTAGAAGCGGTTACCGGTTAATTTCAGACATTTACCCTCATTGTTCACCAATGAGGGTAAAATAAAAAATCAATTCTCATTTCAGTTCTTTGATACGGATATTCCGGAATTTGACAGGAGAACCATGTCCCAAAAAGCCGATATGCCCTGTTTTATTAAACAATCCCGGATGCTCCTTTCCATCTGTTGTCCCATTTTTTGCGGCATCCCTGATATTTCCGTCGAGAATCACTTCGCCGTTCAGAATAACCTGGATATGATCCCCATCGGCAATAACTTCTTCATAATTCCATTCTCCTGTCGGCTTCAGAAACCCTCGTTTGGCAGGAATCACACCGTAAACAGATCCGTGATACTGGTATTTTTGCAAATTTTTATACACAGGATGTTCATTATCCAGAATCTGCAATTCCATCCCAACGTATGCTGCATCTCCTTCCATAGGGGTACGAATGCCCAAACCATTATTGGCGGCAGGGGTCAATTGAAATTCAAAACGAAAGACAAAGTTGCTGTATTCTTTTTTGGTGTATAAATTACCTCCGAAACTACGACTGGGAATCAATGAAATCGTTCCGTCTTGCAAAGTATAATCGACCAGATTACCTGTCCATTCATGCATATTCGTTCCATCGAATAACACTTTAAATCCTTCTTTTTCTTCTTCAGCAGAAAGCTTGAAAGGTTCTTTTCCGGATAATTCTTTAATATATAAGTCCCTATAATACACCTTACTTCCATGAGCCTGTAATTCAATTTGTTCGACCGGGAAAATGGGTTGATTACGATCCCAGTAATTTTCAAGGATTACCTCTTTGACCACGGTGTCTCCGTTAAGAATAACTGTAACCCGGTCTCCGATCATCTTGATATACATGGAATTCCACTCGCCTAACTTATTGTCTGCCACTTTAGAAGGTTTGCTCGGGTGTACCTTATTGTTATACAAACCGCCGGATCCTACCTGAGCGCCTACTTTCACACGAGCCGTGTCCCAGATCTGAACCTGAGGAGTTCCCCGGAGATAAACACCGGCATCGGCTTCTTTTCCGGAAGGATCAAGCAACCAATCGACATACATTTCAAAGTCGCCATATTGTTTGGTGGTACAAAGATTGTTATATCCGGTTCCATCGAACACCAGGCATCCTTTTTCAACTTTCCAATCCTGACGCATCTGTTTATCTGCTTTTTCCTGAGCTTTAGCCAACTCTTCCGGAGTCATTTTAGCTCGCTTCATCGGATTCTCCACTAAACCTTTCCATCCATCGAGGTCTTTACCATTAAACATAGAAACAAAACCTTCATCTTTAGGCATCTCATTCAATTGCTTACGAATGGCTTCTCTTTGGTAGCCGGCATCCGGATTATCCAATACCAGAATCACTTTTTCCAGTAAATCACGAACGATTTTTCCGGTATACTCCGGATGGCTGGCAGAAATATTCATAACCGCATTCGCCGTCGTCTGCTGAACAGGTTTATCATCCAAAAAACGACCGGCATAAATCATCGCCTGGAATGTTTTAGTCTGTCCGATCCGACGAAGGATATTATTTTTTTGATTATCGTTTTTGGCAATTTCCATCGCTTTTCTCAGGAATATAAAACGGTTCTCCGGAGTGAGTGAAGGAAGAGAAACCAAACGAACATAGGCTGTTAAAGCCTTATCAAAATAGGCAGCACTCAAAGGATCCGTGCATATGGTATATAACTCATCGGCAGCTTCATTTCCATCCCAGTTATAAATGGCATCAAAAGCAGCATCTTTTGCCGCCCCTGTTCCATTCTTAAATCCGGAGACAATCACAGGTAATACGGATTGGTCTCCCGTAGCAGACAACACAATATAATAAAGGTGTTTTTTATTTTCAGCCGACTGAGTCATTCTTTTACTAATATTAACGACTTGATTTTCAGCAGACTGAGAAGAAATAGATGCAATAACCGCCTGTTGAAGAGGAGCTATGGCCTCTCCCTCCGCACTTTCAAGCATACCGCAAAGCAATGAGAAATCTTTTTCGGCAACAACCTCTTTCAGCGCTTTATAAGCTGCTGTTTTTACTGCAGGAGAGCCTGATTTGATTTGATTTAACACTATATTCAGTGTCGCATCGGCTTTTCTCAGTGCGAGAAGTTGTAGTACGGCTATTTTTCCGGCATCTTTGGATTTGGATATTGTTTTCACAAGGGATGGAATGATATCGCCATGGAAAGCTTCAAGTGCATTTTGCCCTATTTTCACGACCAGAGAATCTTTATTTTCCAATAATCCGGTCAATGCCGGGATTGTACTTACATCTCCAATTTTCACAAGGGCCAATGCCGCAGCCTGTTTTACTTCCCTATCAGGATCTTTCAACTGAGCAAGGATGATTTTCTTACATGAAAAATCAGATGGAGCCATCAAGCCTTTTATTATCCCGCTTTTATCCGGACGCTTACTCTCTCTTCCCATCCAATGAAGAATATCTACTTTCGTACCTGGTGCTGCTTTAGGGAGTAATTTCAAAACCTCTGCATACATCTCTTGATTGGAGTAACCGGAAGCAAAATTCAATGCTGCATTCCGGAATTCTTTATTCTGATCTTGGAGTGAAGTCAGTAACAACTGTACCTGATTCGCATTGAGTGAAAACAAGATTTCCAATGCTGCAACACGTGTATACGTCTGCCCTGCCTGTGTCGCTGCGTTCAATAAATTATCGGCATATTTCCTTGCCAGATGGTCATTCCCGTCTGAAGCGACCTTTTTAATCAAAGCGATATAAGCTTCATTAACCCCGGTTTTATCCATCTGATATCCAACAGTAGCAGCGGCTTTTTCAACCGCATCCAGCGATTTCTCTGTTCCGATACGACTAATTGCATAAAGAACAACCTTTTGCATGTTTTCATTTTCATTTCCGAGCATTCCTAAAATCAGGCCTTCATTCAGGTTCATTTTAGCCTCTCCAACAGCCAACAATAGATCTTGTTGCGTTTCATCTGTTCCTTTACGACTTAACAGAGCTGTTTGTAAAGCTTGTTTTGCTTTTTCCGTATTGATATTGGCCAACGCACGAGCGGCAGGGCCGCTAAGTCCTTCTTGTGTCAAATAACGACTTAAAGCCTCGACGCATTCATCCCGACCACAAATTTGAAGTTCCCTGATAATAAAAGCCTTAATCTCTCTTTCTGTTACCATGTCCAATGCTTTTGCATAAGCGCCGGCAACGAGTATGCGGGCATTTTCCTGTCCTTGGGCCGACACATAATTAGCCAATCCGCTCAAGGCATAATCAGTAGGAGCATTTGTTCCTTTTCCGGGGGCATTCATCGTATTGACCAAATAAATAACGCCCTCTTCCCCGGTAGAAGCCAATTCTGCAATCAGTTTATTATATGTTGCCTGTTTGTTTGCCGGCATCTGTGCCAGCACATCGGCAGCTATTGTTTTAGCCGTCCTGTTTTCGGGGGATTGAGCCATCAGCATATGCCCCAAAAACAAAATTCCAACCAGCAGTATATATCCTTTTCTCATCATATTTCTTTGTTTATTTAATTTCAATTATCAATTATCATATATTCCATGGAGCACGCATCGGCTGATTAATTAATCGGTTAGCCGCCTCATCGTTAATAAATTCAAGCTTTACCGGATCAAAATGCAGCGTACGGTTCAGCCGCAGAGCGACAGCTCCCATATTCACGATCGTAGCAGAACGGAAACCATTGCGTTCGTTCAATGCAAACGGTTGACGCGTACGAATACTTTCAAGAAAATCAGTTATCTGAGGTTCCGGTTCCGGATAATCAGCTAATTTCTTTTCCCAATCAGGAATATCACAAACAAAGTTTTTATATACATTACCATTCGGACCTGCGATGTAAGGTGTATCCGGATTTCCGTAGTCTCCACCCCAGAGAACAATCTGACAACCATCTTCATAGGTATAGGTAATCGAGCGCCAGGTACCCACGGCATCCGGATGCTGCTGAGGCGCATCGACTTCGACTTTTACCGGACTGGTATGGTCTTTCCCAAGCATATATTGTACCGGATCAATGTAATGTTGTCCCATGTCTCCCAAACCGCCGCCATCATAATCCCAATAACCACGGAATGTTCCATGCGTCCGATGTTTGTTATACGGACGATATGGAGCTGGCCCTAACCACATATCATAATCCAATTCAGCCGGTACTGATTCCGGCTCGAGGTATTCCTTTCCAACCCAATAAAATTTCCAATCAAAACCGGTATGCTTACTAATCGTTACTTTCAACGGCCATCCGAGCATCCCGCTTTGGATCAGCTTTTTCAGCGGTTTTACCGGAGTTCCCAAACCATAAAACGGATCTTTGAAGCGAAACCAGGTATTCAACCGGAACATTTGCCCGTATTGCTGCATCGCTTCCATAACCCTCTTTCCTTCTCCAATGGTCCGGGTCATCGGTTTTTCGCACCAGATATCTTTTCCTGCTTTGGCAGCTTCTACCGACATGATTCCATGCCAATGCGGCGGAGTTGCAATGTGTACAATATCCACATTCGGATCCAGGATCAAATCACGGAAATCATGATAGGCGGCAATTTTTTCTTTGACCAGGTTTTGTCCCAACTCCAGATGCTTTTTGTCTACATCACAGACAGCGACTAATCGCGTTCCGGCATAATTCAGATGCCCTCGTCCCATGTTTCCGGTTCCGATAATCCCCTTTGTCAGTTGATCACTTGGTGCAATAAATCCATTTCCACCCAAAACACTTCTCGGCACAATCGAAAAAGCAGCGATTCCTCCTAGCGCTTTGAGAAAATCTCTTCTGTTAGTTCCCATGATATTATTTGTATTAGAATAAATTTAAAATCACTAAAATACTATAAAAAATTCAGAATTTACCTGTTGCACAGATTTTTAAAATCACAATAGCTGCATTTGGATACAACAGTGGTTTGACAGAATGGAATTTCAGAATCAAACAATTCAGCTATTTTTTGCACAAACACCTCTTCAAAGGATTCTTTTAAGTTCCGAAAATCCATAATAGGCTCTTTTTCATAAGGAATGACCGGAGAATAATGGTCTTTACCTGCTTCCTGCAGATAAAGCAACGCAGGCACAATCGGCTGCCGGTATTTTTCATTTTGAGCTAAAACAGAAGCATACGTGAATGTCTGAAAAACATGAGAAGCCCGTAATTCTTTGGGAATAACAAGGTCTTCCATGGATTTATACGGTTTAGCCGTACCACTTGTCTTATAATCGACGATCAACAAAGAACCGTCTTTTTCTTCCAAACGGTCGATAATACCTCCGACCTTGAGAGAAACTCCATGTCTTTTCAAATTGAAAACTCCATAAACCTTATGTTCCAAACCATGGATATAAAAAGGTGCCCGTTTTTTATCCAGCTCGATCAAACGGAGAAGTAAATGACGAACAACCCTGAAATTAATCAGCTGCTCTCCATTGTATTGTTTTAATTCCATCCGCCGGCCTTTGAAATAAATTTCAGAAAATGCCTGATTGATCAATTTGTCAAGTAAATAAAGATTTTCTGTAAAAAATTCCAATTGCTCTTTTTGCACAAGGAACGGGCTGAAATTTTTCGATTGCTCATCGATATTCCCTATCCGGCGGTACAATAATTCCGCCGCCTTATGAAAAATAGTTCCAAAAACCGCACTATCCAACTCATCGCTCAACTCTTCCTTTGATTTCAGTTCTTCAATATACTGATAATAAAAACAAAGCGAGCAATCAATCAATACGTTCAATGCGGAAGGAGACAAAGCGCGGGCTTCCGGATTCACAGACCCATCATATTTCTGCCGGATCTTCTCCATCAGCAACTTGTCTTTGATTATCTCGATCGGTTCCGTCTGAATCGGTTTGATCGAAGATTGTATGGAAAAACGCCTGATATTCAATCGGGGATCCATCAACAATTGCAAAATAAAACGGCTCATTTCGGCTTTACCGGTCTGTGTTTTATCCGTGTTATAAACTAATGTGACTTTTTCTGTTCGTTGGAGCAGGCGATAAAAATAATAGGCATAAACAGAATCCTGATGTTCCAATGTGCTTAAACCAAAGTGTTTCCGGAGGAACTGGGGAATGAACGTATTATCGTTCGAGCTTCCCGGCATAAAACCCTCATTGACACTTAACAAAATCAGATTTTTGAAATCCAGCACACGGGTTTCCAGGACTCCCATTACCTGTAATCCTTTCACAGGCTCTCCATGAAAAGGTATTGGAGTCGTAGCAAGTAACTTCTTTAATAAACGAAGAAAAGTCGTTTTTTCTATTTGCAGTTCTCCCGACAACAATAGGCCGTATAAACGATTGATAATCTGATATGAACGAAAAACAGACTCCTGGTAAAGGCCTCCATAGATATCGCTTTCTGCTGTATTCCGGCCTAATGCATGCCCCACACGCTGGACTGCAGAAAGCAGGTAATTCGCTAATTCCGAAGCCGTTTTTGTTTTTCCAAAGAGCTCCCGATCTATTAATTCGTCCTGCGAAGGGAAGAAGATATTTCCTTGTACCAGTTTAATTTCAACCGCTTTGGCTTCCGGGAAAACCATTTGTGTATAGGGATGCCTCAAGACCGGAAGAACATATTTATACATGAATGTACTCCCCGAACCGGAAGAACCCTTCAACTGTAAGTCTCCCAACACCTGAATAAAACTCGAAACAGGAGTTTGAGTAATCGGGAATCCCATTGTGATATTCACATTGGCCACCTTGTCGGGAGAAATACTGTGCATCACTGTCGGCAGGATTTGCTCATTGCAAAGGACAATAGCAGAATCAGGATCCGAAAAAGTCCTGGAGCAATTCAACGAATCGATCCAGCCTGGAATTGCCGCCGATTGTCCGTTTTCAGAAGGCGATGCTATAATGGTAATTTCTTTTTCTGATGAAAGGAAATATTCAGAACCCTTCCAATCGATCGCAGACCCCAATTTCCGGATATTTTCAGCTAGAAATGTCCCGGCTTCATTCATCTCATTATTCTCTTTATCAAGATAATAAGAATCTGTATCCCAATAGAACAACGCTTTGTCTTTCATCCTTCGGAACAGTTGTTCCTCACACTTATTCAGCACATTGAAACCCACAAAAACATAATGATCCTCACGAAACTGATGGTCGTTCTCTTCAAGAGCTCGGCGCATCAACATACCCGGATACGCGATTTGCTCTTTTTCCAGATTGGATCTGTACAACTGATAAACCTCTCCCAGCATAGACCAAATAGACCAAAATGCAGCCTGGAGAGACGAATCTCCCTGAAAAGTCTGCCGGAAATAATGAGACAAGGCCTCTTGTTGAGTCGAACTCAAATGCAGAAAATCATCTTTTAACAAATCCAGATCCTGTAAATTACTGAATAACGAGCGAGCATTGACAAGGTGCTTGTCAATATCGTCAAAATCATTCAACAAAGTCTCTCCAAAAGAGTAGAACTCGTCTAATGTCTCCGAAGACGGCTGATCGGATTTGGAGTTATAGACCTCAAGATAAGCCTTATACAATTCACAAACCAACTTGATCGGATCGGCAGGATGCAGCGTTGTCATTTGTTGAAAAAGCTCCTCGACAGAATAGTATGAAGGTGCCCAGACCGGCTTTTGAGCTTGTTGATATAATATGTTATTGAAAAACAAGCGAGCCCGACGACTCGGGAAAATAACAGCAACACCCGCCAGGTCTTGTCCGAACCGGGATATCAGATCCCGGGCAACAAGACTTAGAAACGATTCGGAGGAAGGTGTTACAGCCATTACATCAGAATGGCAGATCGTCAGACGGATTTTCCGGTAACGGAGGCATCGACGACGGTGCAGGGAATCCTGCGTCTGACGGATACTCCGGAGACATGTTACCGTTTGCTCCGGCTAACTCGATTTTCCACGCTTTAACATCCGTATACCAACGACCGTTGTATTCACGGCTTTCGATATCAAAATCAATCGTGAGGTTATTACCCGGCTGAAGTTGTGTATTATTGATTTTATCTCCCCAAATGGAAATACATATTTTTTTCGGATATTGTCCTTCTGTTTCTACAACAATGTCTTGTTTTCTCCATTCTCCGTTTTTTCCTGTCCCGGATTGCAAAGGAAGTAGCTGAGTCAATTTGGCTGTTAGTTGCATTCTTTTTTTATGTTTTAAAATTATTTTGAATGCAAATATAGACATTTTATACGGAAACATCATTTTCTACGTTATTAGTAATGAAAGAATAAAGAGAACTGAGGAAAATGAAAGTCTTAATTTTATATATTTGATGAGTAACCGACTGATTATCCTGCTACTTGCCACACTACTTCCTTTCTCTGCTTTTGCCCAAAAAGCAAAAATATCAGGAATTGTTACCGACTCGGACGGACTCCCTCTTGAGTTGGCTACCGTGCAGGTAAAAGGATTACTCATTGCAGCTATTACCAACGAAAAAGGCCAATATTCGCTGTCTGTAAACACAGGAGATTCCTGCACGCTTGTCTTTTCCTGTTTAGGATACAACAAAACACAACGAGTTATCCCTGTGGTCGACGGAGATATGCAAGTGAGCATACGCATGCGAACAATGTCATTCGAAATCGGAGAAGTAACCGTCACCGAAATCCGAAAACAAACCAACACAATGGACCGGCTGGATCCGACCAAAGCACGCTTGGCAACAGACCCGACCGGAGGAAGCATCGAATCGTTGGTAGTCACGGCAGCAACAGGAGCGCATCAAACAAACGAACTGAGCACTCAATATTCGGTCAGAGGTGGGAACTTCGACGAAAACATCGTTTATGTCAACGGAATAGAAGTACACCGTCCCCTATTGGTCAGTAGCGGAAAACAAGAAGGAATGAGTTTTATCAATCCCGATCTGACCCAATCGGTCAGTTTCTCTACCGGGGGATTTGAAGCGAAGTACGGAGATAAAATGTCGTCCGTACTGGATGTGACCTATAAAAAGCCGAAAGCCTTTGAAGGAGCCGTCTCCGCAAGTATGTTAGGAGGAAGTGTCTATGTAGGGAACTCTTCAGAAAAATTCTCCCAGGTAACCGGGTTCCGCTATAAAAGAGGAACTTCATTGCTCGGCACATTAGATACAAAAGGAGAATACAACCCGACATTCATGGATTTACAAACCTACATGACTTACTCCTTTACACCTCAATGGGAACTGAGTTTTCTCGGAAATTTTGCAAAAAACACGTATAACTTCACTCCAAACAGTCGAAGTACCTCTTTCGGCACGATTGAAAATGCCAAAAACTTTACCGTTTATTATGATGGCACCGAAGAAGATGAATTCAACACTTTATTCGGAGCTGCAACCCTGAAATATAATCCGACTTCAAACACGAGTATCGGGTTACAAGTTTCGGCGTTTCAATCGCAAGAAAAAGAAACATATGATATTGGCGGCGAATACTGGTTGAGCGACATACAACAGATCGACGGATCAGACGACACCGAAAACACCCTGATAGGCACAGGCGTATTTCATGAACATGCACGCGATCGCCTGCACTCGACAGTAGTCAATATTTCCCAAATCGGATCCCATAAATTCACAAACAACACGCTGTTGTGGTCGATCGGTTACCAACGCGAAGCGATCAAAGACCGGATCAAAGAATGGGAAATGCGCGATTCAATGGGATACTCTATTCCTTACGATGAAAATTTATTGAAAGTATATTCCAATTTGTATTCTAAAAATGACCTGAAATCCAATCGTTTCTCAGGATACGTTCAGGATACGTATAAATTCCGCACCGAACAGGGGATATTTTCAACAACCTTGGGTCTGCGAGGAAGTTATTGGGATTACAATAAAGAACTCATCATCAGTCCTCGTGGTTCTATCGGTTTCATCCCTTCGGCCAATCAAAACTTCACCTTTCGCTTTGCAACCGGGCTGTATTACCAATCTCCTTTTTATAAAGAATTTAGAGTTACCAATAAAGATGAAAGCGGTAATTCTTACATTACATTGAATGACAGTATCCAATCGCAACGCTCCATTCATTTCGTGCTCGGAGGCGATTACGGATTCCGTTTCAGTGACCGTTTGTTTAAATTTACAACAGAGATATACTATAAGAAATTAGATCATCTGGTTCCTTATACGGTCAACGATGTTAAAGTCCGGTACTACGGACGTAATGTAGCCAAGGGATATGCCACCGGGATAGATCTGAAACTTTTTGGAGAATTTGTTCCCGGAACAGATTCCTGGCTCAGTTTTTCGCTAATGAAAACAGAACAGGACTGGAATGGACAAAAATCGCCTTTGCCTACAGACCAGCGTTTTGCTGTTTCATTATTTTTCACAGATTATTTCCCCAACAACAACCGGATCAAATTCAATCTCAAAGGAATATGGTCGGATGGATTGCCATACCCGACCCCCAACTATGTTTACGAACCTCGGTTCCGTTCCAAAGGATACCGCCGGATCGATATCGGAGCAGCCTATCTGCTTCTCGGAGAGGATGATATTGCAAGAGACAAAAAAATCTGGAGCTATTTCAAAAACATTTGGGTGGGAGTCGATGTTTTTAATCTACTGGATATCAATAACGTAAATTCATATACATGGTTTTCCGATATCTACGGGACCCAATATGCTGTCCCCAACTATTTAACCGGGCGTCAAATTAATATTAAACTGGTCGCGGAATTCTAAAGGTAAAATAATCATAGAAAAATTTCTTTATTAATAAGAAGAGCACTACCTTTGTATCCTTATTTAAAAATTAGTTATAATTCTAAACTCTTAGTTACATGGAAATTTCTCATATTGAACATTTGGGAATTGCTGTGAAAAGCATTGAGGCTTCCCTCCCCTATTATGAACAAGTTTTGGGATTAAAGTGCTACAATATCGAAGTTGTTGCAGACCAAAAAGTAAAAACCGCATTTTTCCAGGTAGGACAAACAAAAATTGAACTATTGGAGCCTACTTCCGAAGATTCTACTATTGCAAAATTCATAGAGAAGAAAGGAGAAGGCGTCCATCACATTGCGTTTGCCGTACCAGATGTTGCTGCGGCCTTGAATGAAGTGGAGTCAAAAGGCGTACAACTGATTGACAAAGCTCCCAGATCAGGAGCAGAGGGTCTGAATATCGCATTCCTGCACCCGAAATCGACAGCCGGAGTGCTCACTGAATTCTGCGATCACAAATAATTAAATCCTAATTATACATATCTATGAGTAATCAACTTGAAAAAGTAAAAGAGCTTATTGAATTACGGAGTAAAGCTCGTTTAGGCGGTGGAGAAGCTGCTATCGAAAAACAACATGCCCAAGGAAAATACACTGCACGTGAGCGTATCACGATGCTATTGGATGAAGGCAGTTTTGAAGAGTTGGATATGTTTGTTCAACACCGTTGTACAAACTTCGGCATGGAAAAGAAACAGTATTTGGGAGACGGGGTCGTTACCGGTTACGGAACTATCGACGGACGTCTGGTTTATATTTTCGCCCAAGACTTTACAGTAATTGGAGGATCCTTGTCAGAAACAATGGCCATGAAAATCTGTAAAGTAATGGATATGGCTATGAAAATGGGGGCTCCTATCGTTGGAATCAATGACTCGGGAGGCGCTCGTATTCAGGAAGGAATCAACGCATTAGCAGGATATGCCGAAATTTTCCAACGGAACATTCTGGCATCCGGAGTCGTTCCTCAAATTTCAGGTATTTTTGGTCCTTGCGCCGGTGGAGCTGTATATTCTCCGGCATTGACAGACTTCACAATCATGGCTAAAGGAATGAGCTATATGTTCCTTACCGGTCCGAAAGTCGTCAAAACAGTTACCGGGGAAGATGTGACCCAAGAACAATTAGGAGGAGCTGCCGTACACGCTTCCAAGTCAGGGGTTACGCATTTTGCCGTCGATACCGGAAAAGAAGGAATCGATCTAATTCGCAAGTTATTGAGCTATTTGCCTCAAAACAACCTGGAAGAACCGCCTGTTTATGAAATCAACGATCCGATCGATCGTCTGGAAGATTCTCTGAATGATATCATCCCCGATAGTCCGAACAAACCTTACGACATGTATGAAGTGATCGGAGCAATCGTCGACAATGGCGAGTTTCTGGAAGTTCACGCTGATTATGCTCGGAATATTATCGTAGGATTCGCCCGAATGAACGGACGCTCTATCGGTATCGTAGCCAATCAACCGAAATGCCTTGCAGGCGTATTGGATATCAATGCTTCCCGTAAAGCAGCCCGTTTTGTTCGTTTCTGCGATGCATTCAACATTCCTTTGGTTACATTGGTGGATGTACCGGGATTCCTTCCGGGAACAGGTCAGGAATACGGCGGCGTTATCGTACACGGAGCCAAATTGCTCTATGCATACGGAGAAGCTACTGTGCCTAAAGTAACGGTTACACTGCGTAAGTCTTACGGTGGAGCTCACATCGTTATGAGTTGTAAACAACTGCGCGGAGACATGAACTATGCATGGCCTACAGCTGAAATTGCAGTAATGGGAGGCGCCGGCGCTGTCGAAGTTCTCTATGCAAGAGAAGCGAAAGATGCTGAAAATCCGGCTGCTTATCTGACTGAAAAAGAAGCAGAATACAACCGCGCGTTCGCTAATCCGTACAATGCGGCTAAATATGGTTATATTGATGATGTGATCGAACCACGTAACACTCGCTTCCGTGTGATTCGGGCACTGCAACAATTAGCTACCAAGAAGCAGTTCAATCCGGCTAAGAAACACGACAATTTGCCATTATAATTTAATATTGTATTCAAATGGAAGAAAATAAACGTTCAAACGGAGAACCGGATGCCCTGTATGCGGCCATCGCCATGGCTCTTTACGAAGCTTCCGGGATAGAACATGATGAAGAACATACGATACTTACAATTAAAAAAGTAAGTAGTAATTATTCTCCATGGAGCTCTAAAATTTATACATTAAGAGAAATTCCAGGAAAAAAAACTTGGTAATACTCAATAAAAAAATTACAAATGAAAAAATTCGAATATAAAATTAACGGTAAGGTTTACAATGTAGAAGTAAACAGTATTGAAGATTACGTTGCTGATGTAACAGTAAACGGGGCTTCTTTCCAGATCGAAATGCAAAGACCGGCCAAAAAAGAAGTGGTTGTAATCGATGCACCTGCTGCAGGTACAGTTCCGCCAATTGCTCGTCCGAAAACCAGCGGAGGAGGTATCGGATCGATCCAATCTCCACTGCCAGGTACCATTCTAGATGTACTTTGCAAAGCAGGAGATACGGTAACCCGTGGACAAAAAGTCGTTGTTCTTGAAGCCATGAAAATGGAAAACGCCATCAACTCCGATCGCGATGGAGTTGTTAAAGAAGTCAAGGTTAGCAAAGGAGATTCTGTTTTGGAAGGAGCTGATCTCATCGTGATCGAATAAAATCAAAGAAATCTTACTCCGATTTTTGAGATAAAAACTAAAAAATAAAGGAAATAATAGCAATAATTGTTTATATTTCCTTTATTTTTTTATTATTTTCATTAATTCCTTCGTTTTTTTTGTTTATTCATTTTAATCACTTACCTTTGTCCCAAACATTTGAGTATTTTAAACAGAGTTATTTCCATTTTTCGAGTTGATATTCGGTATTGTGTATTTCACTGCGATGATCCTCATGTGATTTTTTATTTATTTACAAATTTATTTTTTTTACAAAATGAACATTTTTATTGCAGGTTTGAGTTTCAAAGTAAACGATGCCGATTTATCAAATCTTTTCGAAGAGTATGGACAGATTACTTCTGCTAAAGTAATCGTAGATCGTCAAACAGGAAGATCCAAAGGTTATGGATTTGTAGAAATGGATGACGAAACAGCAGCAGCAAAAGCTATAGCTGAATTGAACGGGGCTGAATACGACGGCAGAACAATCTCTGTTTCCGAAGCAAAACCAAGAGAAGAAAGACCAAGACGCGAATTCAGCAACAATCGCGGCGGTGGTGGTTACAACAGAGGCAGATATTAATTATATATTGTCTATAGAGAAGAGGCGTTCTGCGAAGTTCGCCTCTTTTTTTTAGGTATACTTTCATACGTAAATATTTATTTTTATATTATTGTCGTATGGAAACTCGCATTTTCATTAGCTAGGACTTACATACATGTAAATGCTCGTTTTCATAATTATTATTACATTTGTACAATGACGCTGATCTTAAATTTGACAGCGGTATTAAAATAAAACAACAGACGCCTGTTTATAAAACGAATGAATGGATGAAAACAAATAAAATGATCATTTATCAGGTACTTCCCCGATTATTTGGGAATGACAATTCCTCCAATCGACCGAACGGAACTATTGAAGAAAACGGCGCAGGAAAACTTTCTGCTTTTTCGGAAAAAGCGCTGAATGAAATCAAAAAAATGGGGTTCACTCATATCTGGTATACCGGAATCATTGAACATGCAACTCAAACGGATTATTCGGAATTCAATATTTCCAAAGATCATCCGGCTGTTGTCAAGGGGATTGCAGGATCTCCTTATGCTATCAAGGACTACTATGATGTCGATCCCGACCTGGCTGATCAGGTCAATAATCGCATGCAGGAATTCGAAGCGCTTGTCGAAAGGACACACCAGGCGGGACTGAAAATAATCATTGACTTTGTGCCCAACCATGTCGCCCGTCAATATCAATCGGATGCAAAGCCGACCGGAATAACCGACCTCGGAGCCAATGACAATGTACATACTTCTTATGATGTCAATAATAATTTTTATTACATCCCCGGACAAGCATTTGAACCTCATTTTAATTTAATGTGCAACGGCATTTGCTATGAAGAATTTCCGGCTAAAGCAACCGGAAACGACCGATTTGATGCGACACCGACAAGCAACGATTGGTATGAAACAGCAAAGCTGAATTATGGTATCGATTACCTCGGAGGTCACGTATCCCATTTCAATCCGGCTCCGGACACATGGCATAAAATGCTGCAAATTCTACAATTCTGGGCTTCCAAAAACATAGACGGATTTCGTTGCGATATGGCCGAAATGGTTCCTGTCGAATTTTGGAATTGGGCTATTCCCCAGGTAAAAAAACAATACCCCGCTGTAAATTTTATTGCTGAAATTTATAATCCCAATGCCTACCGGAACTATATTTTTGAAGGAAAATTCGATTTCCTGTATGATAAAGTCGGGTTATACGATACGCTGAAAGATATAATCAGAGGATATAAAAGTGCAGAAGCTATCACTTCCTGCTGGCAATCGGTCGACGATATCCGGAAACACATGTTGTATTTCCTGGAGAATCACGACGAACAGCGCATTGCATCTGATTTCTTTGCAAAAGACCCCCTAAAAGCATTCCCAGCCATGATCGTAGCCGCAACAATGTATACCAATCCATTCATGATCTATTTCGGACAGGAACTGGGCGAAGCCGGAATGGAAGCGGAAGGATTCAGCGGAAAAGACGGCAGGACTACCATCTTCGACTATTGGAGCATCGAATCTGTCCGGAACTGGAGGAACGGCGGGCAATACAATCTGAAAAAGCTCTCCCCGGAACAAAAAGAAATAAGAAATTTTTATGTGCGTCTGCTACAGATTTGCTCTTCGGAAAAAGCTATTTACGAAGGTGTTTCATACGATCTCATGTATGTGAATCACAACAATCCGTATTTCAATACAGATAAGCAATATGCATTCATGCGCCAGTCAGGAAAAGAGATTCTGCTGATTGCGGTTAATTTCGACGACAAAGAAACGGATCTTTCCGTATTTATTCCCTCTCATGCCTTTGACTATATGGGAATAAAATCCGAAACAACTGCTTCGGGTATCGATTTATTTTCCGGAGAAAAATTAACTTCCGGACTTCAACGCAACTCCCATTACAAAATGAAAATAATGCCGCAAAATGGAAGGATATTGAAGTTTGCAATATTATAAACTTTATATTACTTTTGTGTCAAAATTAAAAAAATCATGCAAACAGGCGTTCCATTCAAAATTTTTGCGGGTACCAGCACCCGTTATTTAGCTGAGAAAATATGCAATAGTCTCCACTGCGAGTTAGGTCACATGAATATCGAACGTTTTGCTGATGGCGAATTTTCGGTTTCTTATGAAGAGTCGATCCGGGGTAGTCATGTCTTTCTGGTACAATCTACTTTTCCTAACTCCGACAACTTAATGGAGCTTTTACTGATGATTGACGCAGCTAAACGGGCTTCAGCCAAATCAATTATTGCCGTAATTCCTTATTTCGGATGGGCGCGTCAGGATAGAAAAGACAAGCCGCGGGTCTCCATTGGAGCTAAGCTAGTCGCAAACCTGCTGAGCACAGCAGGAATCAACAGACTTATTACAATGGATTTACACGCAGATCAAATCCAAGGGTTTTTCGATGTTCCTGTCGATCACTTGTATGCCTCTTCTGTTTTCATAGACGAAATCAAAAACCTGAACTTACCGAACCTGGTCATGGCGACTCCCGACGTGGGGGGAACTAAAAGGGCGAATGCTTACGCCAAACACCTGAATGTTCCGATGGTTATTTGTTATAAATTACGGAAAAAAGCCAATGAAATCGCAGAAATGAAAGTGATTGGAGATGTGACCGGAATGGACATTTTATTGGTAGACGATATTGTCGATACGGCAGGCACGATTACCAAAGCAGCAGATTTAATGCTCTCGGAAGGAGCTAATTCAGTCCGCGCCATTACCTCCCATGCTGTCATGTCAGACCCGGCATCTACCCGAATCGATCAATCTTCTTTGACTGAAATTTTCTTTACAGACAGTATCCCTTACTCCAAAAAGTGTGAAAAAGTAAAGGTTATCTCAGTCGCAGATATGTTTGCCGATGCGATCCTGAGGGTATGTAATAATGAATCTATCAGTTCTTTGTATCTCATATAAATAAAATGATATAAAAAAACGAACGGCGAATAAAAATGAATTTATTCGCCGTTCGTTTTTTTATAAATCATTGATTTATAATTTGATCGGTATTCCGTTGTAAAAATCAAGGATTTTCGTTCTGAAAATATAGTCGTATTTGGCCTGGATCTGTTCCGATTGGCTTTGAACCAGTTTGGTTTTTGCTTCATTGAACTCAAACACTGTCGATTTACCGATTTCATAACGTTCCTGAACATATTTGAATGATTCGGCCGAGGCCAGAACTGCACGGGCTGAGGAACGGTATTTTTCCTGAGCCGCCGTCGCATTCAGGAAAGCCGTCTGAATCTCTTTGTATAGTGTTTTCTTCGTGTTGTCTAAGACCAACTGCTGGTTCTGAATCCCTATCCGGGCGGAACGAACCTGGTTACGTACCTGAAACCGGTTGAAAATAGGAATACTCAGGGTCAGTCCGATACTTTCTCCGGAATTATCCTTAAGCTGGCTTGAGAGCGATTCGTTGTGAAACGTGTAGCTTTGAGAAGGATCAGCCTGACTTTCAATTACTTTACCTTCCAGCGTATGGTTGTAAAAATAACTGTTGCCATAAGACATGCTTAATCCCAAAGTCGGATAATAACCCGATTGGGCGATTTTCAATGATTTTTTCGAACTCTCCAAACGGTACTCCTGTTCTTTGATCATCGGCTTAATATTCAAGGCATTGCTATAAATAACATCCGGAGGTAAAACGCTGCTCATGTACTCTTCCACGACATTCTCGATGACCGGCGTTTCGATCTCGAAAACACGGGCATGTTCCAGTTCCAAGCTTTGTGCCAGGTCCAGCAGCGAAAGTTCAAGTGTGTTTTTAGCCTGAATCACAGATACTTCATCTTTAGCAACCTGAGCTTCAATATCAAACAGCTGGGAATTAGGAACTTTACCTACGTCGACCAATGTCTTGGTACGCTCTACCTGAAATTTGGACAAGATCAATTGTTCTTCGTTGACTTTCAGGATTTCTTTGTTAAACAAGACCTGCAAATACAAAGATGCAATATTCAATGCCAGGTCTTCTTTGGCTTTCGCCAGTTGTTGGGTGGCCGCTTGCAGGTCGAGCTTGCTTTTGGCTATCTGGTTCGGAATCTCAAACCCGGTAAACAGAGGTGTGGAGGTGGATATCCCCAGGTTGGTGTTAGACAGGGTCTGGTTGCCGTAAAGTCCGCTGGAAATTTGTCCACGGCCAAAGCTCCAGCTTTGTCCGACATTGGCATTCAGATTTGGTAACCGGCTCATCTGCGCTGTGTTTACCCTGACTTTCGCATCTTCTTGTTGCAGCTGCAACTGTTTGATTGATATATTGTTGTCAATCGCGTATTGGATACATTGTTCCAGGTTCCAGGGTCTCATCTGCTGTGTGTTGTTTTGGGCATAAATACCACAAAACACAAAGTAAAAACTAAGAGATAAAATTATTTTCTTCATAAGTGTATAAATTAAACCGTAAGACCGTAAAATTATTTTTTCGCTACTTCTTCTTTCTTTTTCGCTTTCGGATCGATTACCCCACCTCTGATTTTATCTTTATAAGTAAGACCTTTTTTAACTTCAATTTTTATACCATCGGAGAGGCCGGTCTCCACATGTTTCTTTTCAAATTCCTGTTTCGGTTTTTCTATTTTCACGATATAAACAAATGCCGAATCATTTGAAAATTCAACTGAACTTTCCGGAATTGTAATAACGCTATCCGCTTTAGCAAGAACAATCTCTGCATTTGCACTGTATCCGGCGCGAATATTCGAACCTTCAGGAATTTTTGCAGCCGCCTTGAGTTCAAAAAGAACAGCTCCATTTTCTTCCACTCCTTTCGGGGAAATATATTCCAACACGGCCGGAAATTTTTCGCTGTTAAGCGCTCCGAC
This sequence comes from Bacteroidales bacterium, assembly GCA_031551395.1. Lineage (GTDB taxonomy): Bacteria > Bacteroidota > Bacteroidia > Bacteroidales > Azobacteroidaceae > BNXB01. The sequence continues at coordinate 62,231 of JAVBNR010000006.1, read as the reverse complement.
TGTGAGCGTAATCGGCATTCCTTCTTTTACCCGTCCGATTTCCGTTTCATCGATTTTTCCACGGAAAATCATATCGCCCATATCTGCAACGGAAGCGATAGTCGTTCCGTCATTGAATGTATTCGCCTGAATAACAGAGTTTCCTGCTTTGATCGGGACATCCAGTATCATTCCGGTAATTGTAGACCGGATCTGGGTATTACTGATTTGAGCAAACTTCTTTGAGATACCATCTTTGATAATATCCAAGGCATCCTGAGCATTTTCCCGTTCTTCCTGGGCTTTTTTATAATTACTTTCTGCGGTTTCATATTCTCCCTTGGAAATAACACCGCTCTTATAAAGTTTTGTTTGGCGGTCGTACTCCAATTGGGCTTGTTCGAGGTTAATATCAGCAACTCTCAATCGTGATTCGGCAGAATTCAATTGTCCCATCTCAGGAATAACCTTCACTTTGGCAATTACCTCTCCGGCTTTAACCGTCTGGCCTGCCTCTTTCAAGACTTCAGATACGATTCCTGAAATTTGAGGTTTAATAAGGATTTCATCCCGTGGTTCTACCTTTCCGGTAGCAACTGTCTTATTTTCAATTGTTCCTTTTTCCGGTTTAACAATTTCATATTCCGTTATGACCGGTCGGGATTTTTTCCATAGGAATACGAAAGTTCCGAGTACCATCAATCCGATGATAACGAAAAGAATAATTCTACCTATTTTCTTCATAATATTTATGTTTTTTAGTTATGTTTTTCAATCATATCACAGTTTTAAATCGCAATTATCGCATTGACAATCAACCAATTCAAACCCGATCATTCTTCCCTGATAGCATCAATAGCCTTGATTTGTAAAGCTCTCCATGCAGGAATTGCTCCGGCAACCAAACCGCAAAATAATAACACAATCATGGATGATACGGCAGCGCTGAACGGGACAATAGCATCTGAGAAAAAGGCATCTCCCGGATCCGGGGCATTTGATAAGATGGCAGCGTTTATAGCAGCCATAATGCCAACTCCCAAACATAAGCCCAGCACTCCGGCAATGGTAGTCAATACCAGACTTTCCATCATGATCTGATTCAGAATAATCCGGGGTTTAGCTCCCAAAGCACGTCTTACTCCAATTTCACGAGTGCGCTCCCTGACTGTAACAAGCATAATATTACTGACGCCAACGACTCCGGCAAACAATGTCCCCAGGCCCACAATCCAGATTAAAGCCCTTATACCCAGGAATAGAGCCGAAAACATATTGAATTGCTTCGCCAGGTTAAAGGACCCTACTGCTTGCAAATCCGTTGGAGAAATACTATTTTGAGCTCTGAAGACTTCTTTAATTCTTTCTTCGATGAAACCGGCTTCATATCCTTTTTTAGCGACTGCAGTCACAAAATGCACAACATCTCCCTGATTAATAATCTGTTGCAATGTTGTAAAAGGCAAAATAACCTGCTCCGACGGACGTCCGAACATATTCAAATTGGAGACTCCTGTCGCCACACCAATAACCTGATAGTAGATTCCATTGACCCGGATGTAATGACCCAACGGATTTTCATCTCTTTTGAACAACTCGTCATAAACATTTGTTCCTATGACACAAACTTTTCGCTTGTTAATAACGTCCAAGTCATTGATGAAGCGACCGTACTTCAGGCGTTGCATTTCCACCTTGGAATAATCAGGATATAATCCCCTGACAGTGTAGCTACCTGCCCGATCGTTCCTTACCACATTATTAGGTGCTCTGTTTCCCCAAATCATCGGAGTTATAACTTCAATCTCAGGAATATTTTTCTTTGCAGCGAGAATATCCCGGTTGCGGATATCCCAGCTCCGGCCTTTTTTAAATCCCTTATAAGGTTCACTGGTTTGAGCGCTCCAAATAAAACAGGAGTTTGTGGAAAATCCATCGATTTGCTTCATGATTCCACGCTCCAACCCTTGTCCGGCTCCCAGCATAATTACCAACATAAATATGCCCCAAAAAACGCCGAAACCAGTAAGAAGACTTCTGACTTTATTGCGGGTAATCGTTACCCATATTTCCTGAAATCGATCTAAATCAAACATTTTATAATCAATTAAAAATGATTGTTTTCATTTTATTCAGCTCTCATTGCTTCTACTGCTGTAATTTTCACGGCCTTACGGGCAGGAAAATATCCGGCGATAACACCGGCAATAACCATAAGCGCTGTAGCTCCTAAAGCAATGGAGATACTCACTGTCGGGTTCTTAAATACCGACGGTCCGGAACTGACCTCACTGGCAGCTTCCATGGCCAGATTGATAGCTTCACTCAGACCAATACCCAAAACCATCCCGACATAGCCAAATATAGAAGTAATAAAAACAGACTCCATTAAAATCGAGCGAAGAATTGAGTACGGACTGGCCCCTAGCGCCTTACGAATTCCAAATTCCCGTGTGCGCTCCCTGACTGTTATCAACATGATATTACTCACGCCTACTATTCCGGCGATTAAAGTCCCGATACCAATGACTAAAACGAAAAGATTGATTCCGTTGAAAATACCCATTGTTTGCAGGTAATTTTCCAACATATTCCAAATTCCAACCGCTCTTGTATCTTCCGGATCAAACTGATGCAGTCTCGCTAATTTCGTACGTAGTTCCTGTTCAAAAGCTTTATTCGCTTCGACGGAATTCAATCCTTCGACTGTCAAAGAGATACTCCCTATTCCCCAGCCTTGATTGAAAAGTAATTGGGCTGTCGAAAACGGGACATACGCCTGGCATTGATTGCCCCAGTCTTCTGACTCATAAACACCAATAACTGTAAAATTCAATTGATTAGCGACAATCGATTTCCCAACCGGATCTTCTTTTTTGAACAAGACATCACGCAAACGTTTATTGATTACGGCCACTTTGCGCCGCTCTTTCATATCTATATCATTAAGAAAGCGGCCTTTATTGTCAACGATTTTTATTCCATCTATTTGAGCCTGTGACGGATATACCCCAGTAAAACTACAGTCATTCGACTCGAAATTATAACTGGCAATTGCACTAAAATTAACAGATGCCGAAATATGATCGACTTCATCGAGTTTTGAAATCAAATCAAAATCTTTTTCGTCAAGAGTAATGCGGCGATCTTTGGGATTTCCCTTATAAGGCATGGAAGTCCGGCGAGTCCATATTTCCATACTGTTTTTGGCACGATCTCCAAAGTTACTGGTAACCCCATTCTTCAGTCCATTTCCTGAAGCAAGAAGAATGATCAGCATGAAGATCCCCCAAGCCACCGAGAAGCCGGTTAAAAATGTACGTAGCTTATTCTTTTTGATGGTACTGAAAATCTCCATCCAATTATCGAGGTCAAACATCTTTTTTAAATTAAAATTTATTCCATTTCCAATTCAGGGACGACAACGCCTACGATTTCAGTCGACTCAATGATCCCGTCTTTTATATGGATGATTTTATTTGTAGATTCAGCAACAAAGCGTTCATGAGTTACAATAATCATTGTCATTCCTGTCTTATTGACTTCCCTTAAAATTTGCATGACCTCTTCAGAAGTGACACTATCCAAAGCTCCGGTAGGCTCATCAGCCAAAATAACCTGAGGTTGGGAAATTAAAGCCCGGGCAATGGCAACTCTTTGTTTTTGCCCTCCGGAAAGTTCATTCGGCATGTGATCCCACCAATCTTTCAACCCTAAACGATCCAGATACTCCAAAGCCATATTATTCCTTTTCTTCCTGCTTATCCCCTGGTAGTATAAAGGCAATGCCACATTTTCCATTGCATTTTTAAAGGTTATCAAGTTGAATGATTGAAAAATAAATCCAATCATCTTATTCCGGATTTCAGCAGCTTTCGACTCTTTTAAATCACTGATAAGCAGATTATTCAAATAATATTGTCCTTCATCATAAGTATCCAATACTCCTAATATATTCAAAAGGGTCGATTTTCCCGAACCGGAGGCTCCCATGATAGAAACCATCTCGCCTTTCTCAATTTCAAGATCAATACCTTTCAACACATGAAGCGGAGCCCCATTATTATATGTCTTATGAATATTCTTTAGTGTAATCATGTATCTTAGTTTATTTAATCTTATAACGAATTTCTATCAATTATATAACTTATTAGACGTACATTTATTATATTTGGTTACAAAGGTAAAAATATTTCAGTACCTTGTATTACATAGTACATCGTTTAACATATATTAACAAGTTAATCCATATTGTATACATTCTTAATTCTTTTCAAAGCTTTTTGTTTCTTTGACAGTCTGGGCTTTACGGGATCATCAGACGGTAATATTTTTTGTAAATAATAAATAACTCCAAACATATTAAATCCCAATTCTTCCGGCCTGATATTTTCAAGAAAGCGTTTTTCCATATTCGTATAGGGAGCTGTCAAATAAGGAGATAACACAGGAGCCGGTTCCTCTTCAGATACAAGCTGACGATACAAAGAATCCAAGCGATAATTATACCCCGCTTTCAAAATGATACTTTTATTTACATCCGTTTTTATCTTCAAAGGATCTAATCGTGGTTTCATAAATAATAACGAATCATTCGCTCTCAACATTATTTTAGGATTCATCGATTCCTTAATAATATCTTTATGAAAATCGCGATCCTGGGCAACCACAAAAAAAGTCGACAGAAACAGATTAATTATAAAGAGTATGCTTTTCCGAACATTTGATTCCATAAGCGATGTTCTATTCTTTCATATTATATGCCTTTTTGATTCTTTTCAATGCTTCTTTTTTGCGCTTCGTACTCCGCCAGTTTTCTTTTGAGAAGAAATCGACACCAGAGCCGGAACTCCTTGCAGCACTGTTTTTATGCAATTCCGAAACAATGGAAGTAGCCTCCCAATCTTCATATGAAAATTTATAGGCTTCTTTTTTATCCAATTCAAAATTAGTATAAGGAGCTGTTAAATAAGGAGATATTTTACTTTTAGGAAAAGAATCTTCCAGAAGAGATGCCTGAATTAAAGAATCGAGCCTGTAATTATAAGTCGCTCTTAAATTAATGTACTTTTTCGGATCTTTTTTTTCCTTCGATGATTCCTCCATAAAAGGTTTATATGGCAAAGTATTTTCCGGTTTCAACAACATTTTCGGACTCATTGATTCTTTTATAATCGCTTTCTGGAAATCATAATCCTGAGCGCTTGCAAAAAATGTAGAGAACAAAACAGCATTAACAACAAAGTATATTCTCTTTTGAGTTACCGAATCCATATATTAAGTTATAAAAATGTTCGTGCACAAAAGTATGTATTAACAGAGACATTATATATCTTTGTAATCTAAAAAAAAGATAATAAAAGTGGGAAAAAATAAAATTCAGAAATTCACAGAGATGGAGCGATTTCCGAATGTATTTCAATATCCTTTTGCTGCACTTCAGGAAAAAGGTTTTGAAATGAAAGGAAGATGGAATGAACTTTTTTTTAAAAACGACCATCCTATTGTACTTGAATTAGGCTGTGGCAAAGGAGAATACACGGTTGGCCTGGGCAAACTATTTCCTGATAAAAATTTTATCGGGATCGATATTAAAGGCGCCCGGATGTGGTCAGGAGCTAAGCAATCCATACAAACAGGGATGAATAACGTCGCTTTTTTGCGCACCCACATCGAGCTGATCCATTTTTTCTTCGGACCCAATGAAATTTCCGAAATCTGGATTACGTTTCCTGATCCTCAAATGAAAAAAGTAAATAAGCGTATGACTTCCACCCGTTTTATGAAGCTTTATCGTCAAATCCTAAAGGATAGCGGAATCATCCATCTGAAAACCGATAGTCATTTTATGTACGCTTATACTTGTGAAATGGTTAAGGCAAACCATTTTCCGGTTTTGAGACAAACAGATGATTTATATCACAGTCATTGTGCCGATGAGATTTTATCCATACAAACATTCTATGAACAACAATGGCTCGGCAGGGGTTTGAATATTAAATACATCCAATTCATCTGCGAACAGCGGGAAACTTATACGGAACCGGACGTCGAAATTGAGCCGGACAGTTACCGGAGCTTCAACCGGAGTAAACGCAGTAACAGCAATAAAGCAATTGGGACTAACAACAAAAATTATGACACTATATCCTAAATTAATTATCGAAGCGCTGGAAAAAGTCCGTTATCCGGGTACCGGCAAAAGTATTGTGGAAATGGGGATGGTGGAAGACGATATCCATATCAACGGGAATCATGTCAGTTTTTCCATTTTATTTGAAAAACCCAATGACCCATTCATCAAATCCGTGATCAAAGCGGCAGAAACAGCTATATTGACATACATCGGAGAAGACGTCGACATCAAAGGAAATATCGAAGCAAAAGCCAGACAACTGGCACGCCCGGAACCGGAGAAATTATTGCCTCAGGTAAAAAATATCATTGCTATTTCTTCCGGAAAAGGGGGCGTAGGAAAAAGTACGATATCTTCAAACTTAGCAGTGGCTTTAGCTCAATTGGGCTATAAGGTCGGATTATTAGATGCCGACATATACGGGCCTTCCATACCTAAAATGTTTGACATAGAAGAAGTTCGCCCTTACCTGGAAAATATCGGAGGAAGAGATTTGATCATTCCTGTTGAAAAATATGGAGTATCCCTGTTATCTATCGGTTTTTTCGTAGATAAAAAAGATGCATTGGTCTGGAGGGGTTCAATGGCCAGTAATGCTCTGAAACAATTGATTGCCGACGCCCATTGGGGAGAGTTGGATTATTTTCTTCTGGATTTGCCTCCCGGGACAAGCGATATTCATCTGACATTGGTACAAACATTAGCCGTCACAGGGGCCATTGTAGTTAGTACTCCTCAGGAAGTCGCTCTGGCAGATGCCCGTAAAGGTATCAGCATGTTTACAGGAGAAAAAATAAATGTTCCTGTCCTGGGCTTAATAGAAAACATGGCTTGGTTTACTCCCGCCGAATTGCCCGAAAACAAATATTATATTTTCGGAAAAGATGGCTATAAAAAACTGGCAGAGGAAATGAATGTTCCTTTACTGGGACAAATACCTATCGTCCAGAGTATTTGCGAAGGAGGAGACAATGGAGAGCCCGTCGCTCTGAATCAAGAAAGCCTTACCGGTAAAGCATTTATGCAATTAGCCGAAAATGTAATTAACCAGATAGAATATCGCAACCAACATCTGGAAGCAACAAAAAGAGTCGAAGTAAAAAAATAGTAAACAAATGAACAGTTTTGCAGAATTAATCAGTAACCGGAGAAGTATCCGTAAATATACCGAAGATCCTCTATTTCCGCACGAAGTAGAGCAGATCATAAAAGCAGCCCTGATGGCTCCGTCATCCAAGCACAGCAATCCCTGGCAGTTCGTACTGGTCGAAAACAAAGAAACATTAAAAAAACTCTCATACTGTAAAAGCAGCGGATGCTCCTTTGTCGCCGATTGCTCCCTGGCCATTGTCGTATTGGCCGACCCGCTTCGATCCACAGCCTATATTGAAGATGCTTCGATTGCAGCAACTTACATCCAACTACAGGCAGAAGACCTTGGTCTCGGCAGCTGCTGGATTCAGGTTAAAGGAAGAGAAACCGAAGCCGGTCAGGACTCGGAAGATTATATTCGCGATTTACTGAACATCCCCATGCAGATGAGCGTGGGATGTATCATTTCCATCGGCCGCAAAGAAAAACCGGGAAAACCTTTTGATGAAGACAAACTGGAATGGGAAAAAATCCATCTTGAAGCTTATCGTTATGACAACCAACTTTCCTGATATCGTTTTAATCGGAGCAGGAAACTTAGCTACACAGCTGGGAATTGCATTACAAAAGAAAGGATTTAATCTGATTCAGGTGTATAGCCGGACACATGAATCAGCTTCCGCATTAGGACACCAGTTGAACACGGCTTATACCCACATGATTTCTGAAATCCGGCCGGATGCATCTGTTTATATTTTCGCTATAAAAGACGATGCATTACCCGGATTACTGAAAGAAATGCCTCCTCTGAGAGGATTGTGTGCGCACACGGCCGGAAGTATTCCAATGGATGTTTTGGCCGGTTACGCCCCACGTAGAGGAGTATTGTATCCTTTGCAAACATTCAGTAAAAATAAAAATGTCGATTTCGATCATATTCCTATCTTTATAGAAGCGAATAATGAAGGGGATGAGAACCTATTGTATCAATTGGCAGAAACGCTTTCGGATCAGGTCTCCGTGTTATCTTCGGAAAAGAGAAAATACCTGCATCTGGCTGCTGTCTTTGCCTGTAACTTTAGTAACCACATGTACGCTCTGGCTTCTGATATCCTGAAAGAACAACAATTGGACTGGAAATTCCTTTTACCTCTTATCTTTGAAACAGCAGCTAAAATAGAAACGATGAACCCCGATCAAGCCCAAACCGGTCCGGCTGTCCGATACGATCAGAATGTCATTGATAACCACTTGAAATTATTAGCAGGAGATGCTGACAAACAGGAATTATACCGGTTAATAAGCCATAGTATTCATAAAAAATGTACCTTTGAAGATTAAAACAACGAATCATGAGTGCTATCAATTACGATTTAAACAAAATAAAAGGAATTGTTTTTGACGTCGATGGCGTACTTTCGCCGGATTCCATCCCCCTGCATCCTTCCGGAGAGCCTATGCGTATAATCAATACGAAAGACGGCTACGCTATGCAATTGGCGGTAAAAAAAGGGTTGCAATTGGGAATTATCACAGGAGGTTATACTGAAGCGATCCGGATCCGTTTCGAAAGCTTGGGTTTTCAGAATATTTACATGAGCTCTAAAGTCAAAATGATTGATTTCAAAAAATTCCTTACTCAAACAGGATTAAAACCGGAAGAAGTCATTTATGTCGGAGATGATATTCCCGACTACGAAGTCATGGAAATGGCCGGATTAGCTGTCTGTCCGGCAGATGCTGTGCCGGAAATTAAAGCGATTTCACAATACATATCTCCCAAAAAAGGGGGAAAAGGCGTCGGACGGGATATCATCGAACAAGTCCTCAAAATTCAAAAAAAATGGATGCAAGACGATGCTTTCGGATGGTAAAGCAACAACATAACTAATTGAACGAATGAATATTGCAAATATATCGACATATAAAATCATATTGGGATCGAACTCTCCACGGCGAAAAGAATTATTGTCCGGATTGGATATCCCATTTGAAGTCAAAATAATACCGGAAGTCGAAGAGACCTATCCGTCGACTTTATGGAAAGAAGAAATTCCCGTATACCTGGCTAAACTAAAGGCCAATGCTTACAAATCTTCATTGGATGATGAGGCCATGCTGATTACTGCAGACACGATTGTCTGGCTGGACGGTAAAGTCTATGGGAAACCGGATACAAAGGAAGATGCGACAAAAATGCTTCGGGCTTTATCCGGAAAAACACATGAAGTGATTACCGGGGTGTGTATGACTACTAAAGAAAAACAAAAAGCTTTTTATGCGGTGTCTAAAGTGAAATTTGCTACTTTGGACGAAGAGGAGATCCAATATTATATCGAAAAATACAAACCCTACGATAAAGCCGGTTCATACGGTGTTCAGGAATGGATCGGTTATATCGGTGTCGAACAGTTGGAAGGTTCATTTTACAATGTCATGGGACTGCCTGTCAGGATGTTGTACATGTATCTGAAAAACTGGAATCGTTAAATCAAAAGATTGATCGTATGAATTTGAATCCTCCTGCAACGACGATCAATCAACTTTCGCAACCATTCGTTAGGATGTTAAAGAGTAAAATAATATATGTATGAAGAAGAATTTATTCATTTCAATGATGGCAGCCGCTACCCTATTGACTGCATGTGATGCAAAAAAAGAAGAAACTAAATCAGACGAAGTCGTTATTGGCAAAAAGCCGGTACAAGTTGAAAACGGAAAACTGAATGTGGAAATACTTCAGACACTGGGACAAGTTTCCGGAGCCGAAGTCTCTCCTGATGGAAAAAAGGTGTTGTATGGCGTTACGTATACCGATATTTCTCAAAATAAGAGAAATAGAGAATTGTTTGTCGTCAATATCGATGGCAGCGATAAGAAACAGATTACATCGTCTCCTAAAAGCGAGCCGGAAGCTCACTGGGTAAACAATGGAACTAAAATTGCATTCCTTTATGATTCTCAAATTTGGGAAATGAATCCAGACGGAACCGGTCGTGTACAAATCAGCCAGGTTGAAAAAGGGGTTCAAGGATTCAAATATTCTCCCGACGGTAAAAAAATATTATTGATCAGCGAGGTAAAATACGGAGAAAGAACGGCCGACAAATATCCGGATCTGGATAAAGCCAGCGGACGGATTGTCGACAACCTCATGTATAAACACTGGGACGAATGGGTAGAAGCCATTCCTCATCCATTTATTGCCGATTTTGATGGAAAATCATTATCCAACATGATCGACCTATTGGAAGGAGAACCTTTCGAATGCCCGATGAAACCGATGGGTGGCATCGAACAACTGGATTGGGCTCCCGACGGTCAATCGATCGCTTATACCTGCCGGAAGAAAACAGGAAAAGACTATGCCTTGTCGACTAATTCTGATATTTATTTGTACAACCTGGAAACAAAAGAAACAAAAAACCTGACGGAAGGGATGATGGGCTATGACAAAAACCCACAGTTCTCCCCCAATGGACAGTTCATTGCCTGGCAAAGCATGGAACGCGACGGATATGAGTCGGATAAAGACCGCTTATTCATCCTAAATCTTCAATCCGGAGAAAAGACATACCTGACACAACATTTCGACTACAACACAGACGATTTCTGTTGGGATGATGCGTCGGCCAACATTTATATCGTATCCTGTGTAAAGGGGACTACTCAATTATTCAAAGTGAAAGCGAACGAACCGGTATCCGGTTCCGAAGATTATATCAGCCCATTGACTGAAGGACAGCACGATTATGCTTCTGTTGCTTTTGCCGGAGACAGATTGGTTGCCCTTCGTCACTCGATGTCGGCACCGAATGAAGTCTTTACCGTTTCTTTGGCCGACAAAAAAGAAAATAATCTTTCATTGGAAAACAAGGATATCCTGGACCAGATTACCATGGGGAAAGTAGAGCCTCGCTGGATCAAAACAACAGATAACAAAGAAATGTTGACCTGGGTCGTTTATCCTCCAAATTTCGATCCGAACAAGAAATATCCGGCAATACTTTATTGCCAGGGAGGTCCGCAAAACACAGTCAGCCAATTCTGGTCTATCCGTTGGAACCTGCAATTGATGGCTGCACACGACTATATCATTGTCGCTCCGAACCGACGCGGTCTGCCTGGATTCGGACAAGAATGGCTCGAACAGATCAGCGGCGATTACGGCGGACAAAACATGAAGGATTATCTGTCGGCAATCGATGCTGTCGCCAAAGAACCTTTTGTGGATGAGACCAAATTAGGATGTACAGGAGCCAGTTATGGAGGTTTTTCCGTCTATTGGCTTGCCGGAAACCACAACAAACGCTTCAAAGCATTCCTCTCTCACGCCGGAATCCTGAACGAAGAAGCACAATACCTCGAAACAGAGGAAATGTGGTTTGCCAACTGGGATTTAGGAGGACCGTTCTGGGATAAATCCAATGCAATCGCACAAAAGACCTATTCCAACTCTCCGCATAAATTCATCCAAAACTGGGATACTCCCATCATGGTAACATGTGGAGAACTGGACTATCGCATCCTCGCTTCTCAGGGAATGATGGCGTTCAACGCAGCTCAATTGCGCGGAATCCCATCACGGATGTTGATCTTTCCTGATGAAAACCACTGGGTTATGAAGCCTCAAAACGGCGTACTATTCTATCGGGAGTTCTTCCGCTGGTTCGACGAATGGTTGAAATAAGCCGATCAGTTCTTGAGAACTTTGACTGTTCGATTGTTGTATTTTAATATATACATCCCTTTAGCAAGCCCCGACAGATTGATCGGGGTTTGTTTTTCTTCTATCTTATACGTTCTCACTATACTTCCGGCAACACTATATAATTCAATCATACCCTGCATTCCGGATGCCGGGCGCTCCGTTCCATCCAACACACACCAATCTTTTACCGGATTCGGATAAACAACCAGTTTATCAGCATAGACCGGATGAACTCCTGTATTCGGTTTTGTTATATGAGATTTGAAAAACTTATATATTTCTTCATTATAATCCATGCAGTCGCCATTATCCTTACTGAAATAGTAGCTATGCGAAGCTCCTTTGATCTGATAATGAATCACTTCGTTTTCGTTGTGGGAATAGGTATATTTCGTTGCCGTTTTTCCGTTCGACGAAGGATAGTAATGAACCATTTCCGAGACAGGAACAGGGTTTGCCTGATTTTTACCTGTCCAGAAGCCAATGACATCTGATTTCGGTTGACAAAGAGAAATAGTCACTCCCCGATCGACGTACGTTCCGGAATAAGGAACAACTTCATCGTCCTGACTATGAAAATCACAGACAGGAAGACTTTTTGCCCCATTCTGGTTGCGGATGGAAGTCCCCATCGAACCGCAAACAGAAACCAATCCGGACAACTTATCTCCATGATACATGGCATATTGATAGGACATAAAACCTCCCATCGACGTTCCGAAAATAAACAGGTTATTCGGTTCGATCGCGTATTCATCCATCGTTGAATGAATGATCTGATTGATAAAAGTCACATCATCTACAGACTTATTTAATTCTGCATTAAGCAATTGAACTCCCAAAAGTGCGGCTTTAACCCGCAAACCGCATCCCCAGGCGGCATCTAAAGGGATGTCGATTCCCATAGCAGACAACACTTTAGAGGTAGCTATCACTTCCGGATCTTGTTCCGGTAATGCTTGTGGCGCCAAGACAATTAAATGAAGCGAATCTGCAACCGGAGCAATGGGATATTTATTAAAAAAATCTTCCATCGTCCGATTAAAACCATGCAAACAAACAACCAATCCTACCGGTTTTTCCGACTGAACTGACTGGGGAATATACAATAAATATTCACGATTATAGTTTCCTGATTTAACCTGCATGTGCAATGTCTCTTGCGCATATAAAAACGAACTCAGGAGAGGCAACAATACGATGAGAATTTTTGTTTTCATATACAATAGTCAATTAAATTGTAAAATATAACTACTTTTGCGAAAATAAACATTTTAAACAAATGATTGAAAGAATCAATAAATTTTTATTTTTCCCTTTTATTTTTTTCTTTGGCGTCATAACGGGACAAGCGCAGACTCAACCTGTAGAAATCAAATACGGTGTAATAAACATGAGAGCCTTGCGTTATTATCCCGATGTTGTCGACGCCACTGATATTATGGAAAAAGCCATCCGGAATAAACCGCTCAATAATTATACCAAAGAACCGTTTGCCCAATATAATTTCTATGAAAAGACTTCTGTCGACGTAGTAGCGGATAAGCAATCCGTAGATGAACAGCTCATAACATCCCAGTTAAAAAACGATTTCAATTACAAATATTTTGTTCGTCCGTTTGAACCATGGCTCAATCATGCCCGGCCGATCGAGAATCATCCCAACTATGTGGCTTTAAATACGTTGATATTCGAAGATTATAAAACTGTTTTTGAAGATAATAAAAAAAAGCGCACAGGGAGTATATTGCAAGCCTCCCGTCAGGAAGGATTCTTTGAAACGATCGGACAACAAAACGTGTCTTATCTGCTTGATGAAATATTCGGAGATATCGATCTGTACCAAAACATCAATGAAATCATGCTGCTTCAATTCAAAAGTCCGTTTGGAGATAATGCATTGAAAATATATACTTACCGACTGCTGGGAATGAAACAAGTCAACGACGTTTCTTGCTATGAAATCGCTTTCTTTTGTGAAAACATGAAAGAAAATGCTTTTGCCGGCTATTTCTACATTACGGCAGACGGCTCGTATTCCTTGATGCAGGCGCGTTTTACGCTGAATAATCCAACCAATATGAATTTTCTTCAAAACATCCTTATTACACATACGTATACCTCCAAAGGAGACTGGATGGTCCCTTCAAAAAAAGAATATTCTTTCTTACTGGGAGATGAAGTAAAGGGAAGCCTGGTTGTTGACAGGACTATTATTTATGATAGTTTCAATTTCACAAAACAGCAGGAAAATATTGTCTGGCATAATATTCATGACAAAGACTACAACAACCGGAGCAGCACTTACTGGGAAAACATCCGACCTTTTCAGCTGACTGCAGCACAAAAAGAGATTACGGAAACAGTCAAAACAGCATCCGGAATCAATACTTTCCGGAACATTCAGAATGCCATCCTCATCCTGTTAAATAATCATATAATCATCAAAGGGATCAACGGGACTTTTGAACTGGGTCCTATTACCGAAACAATCAGCTATAACAGTATGGAAGGCGTTCGATTGAAACTCGGCGGAAACAGTACGGTCAAGCTTCTGGATCATTGGTTATTCGGAGGATACATAGCCTACGGAACCAAAGACAAACAGATGAAATACAGAGGCGACCTGATCTATTCTTTACTTCCTCGGAATCAATACATCTGGGAATATCCGAAAAAACTATTTTCATTCACATACGTTAATGACATGAATATTCCGGGACAAAACCTTCTGACAACCAACCGGGATGATTTCATTTATTCGTTCTCCCATGCATCGACCAACAACATGTCGCTCCAGAAAATCGGATTGCTTACTTTTGAAAATGAGTTTTCACATAATGTCTCATTCAAAATCGGAGGACAATTTAAATTCGATCAGCCCAAAGGTGTCGTTCAATATATGCAGGTTCAGAACGGAGATACTTCAATCATACAAGACATTTCTACTTCTGAAATACAACTTTCCCTGCGTTTTTCTCCGGGAGAAAAATTCATTCAGACAAGGGACAAACGTGTTTTTATCCGAAGAGGAAATGTGGAGTTAAATCTTAATCACAGAGTTGGAATAAAAGGCATTTTCGGATCGGATTATAATTATCAGATTACGGAATTCACCGGTTATAAAAAATTCACGTTAGGGACAAGCGGCTCGTTGAATTTGCATCTTTCGGCCGGGAAAATATGGAACCAGGTACCGTTTCCTCTACTCTTCATCCCCGAAGGAAATCAAAGCTATATATTTGAACCGGAAGGATATAATTGTATGAATTTTTATGAATTTACAACCGATAATTATGTGGCCGGAAATTTGAATTTCATGTTTAACTGGTCTCCGTTCAAATTATTTTACAGTAAGGACAAAATTAAAACAACGATCGGAGCACGAGCAATATACGGTCCTTTGTCCGACAACAATAATCCGGCGCTACATCCTGAATTGTTTGTATTCAATCAAGGAGTCAACGCATTGGGAAATACGCCTTACGCCGAAGTCAATGTCGGACTCGCCAACATATTTAAAATACTTCGTATCGAATATGCCCGAAGATTGACTTATCTCGGCTCCAATGAAGAAGGTAACGGACACAAAATCCTCAAAGGGTCTTTATTGTTTACCGGAAGTTTTTCGTTCTAGAAACTGTTTCTATTTTTTCAAGAAAAGATTTTAAACCGTTTTTCAGATTTCAACGACCAGCCCTTCTGAAGCTAGAATCGTATTGGGGAAAACAGCCCGGGCTTCTTTTAATAGCATGGAGACATCCGGATAACGAGCTGAAAAATGACCCAAGATCAAACGTCCTACTTGCGCACTTTGAGCGATCAATGCAGCCTGACGAGCCGAAGAATGGAATGTTTCTTTGGCCCGCTTCAGATCGGATTCGCAAAAAGTGGCTTCATGAAAAAGTAAATCAACTCCCTGTATCACAGGAATGATTTTTTCCGAATAAGCCGTATCTGAACAATAAGCATACTTTTTGGGAGGATTTGCCGGACGAGTCAACAGATGATTCGGAACCACCGTTCCATCTGAAGTAATAAAATCCGCTCCTGCTTTGATAGACGCAATCTTGCTCACTGGAATCTGATAAAAATCAATCATTTCACGAATGATATGAGCGCTCTTCGGCAACTCCTGAAACAGGAAACCGCAAGTAGGAACCCGGTGTCGCAAAGGAATCGAATAGACTTTCACTGTACGATCTTCATGAATCAGTTCCGATTGATGAGGATTAACCGGATTAAACCGTACGGAATAGGGCAATTCCCTGCAAAAATAATCCAATACCGGACGAAAAATTTTTTCCGCATCGGGGTGAGCATGAACGACTAGCTCTCCGGTGCGTCCCAGCAATCCTAATGTGGACAATAATCCGGGTAAACCAAAACAATGATCGCCATGTAAATGAGAGATAAAGAGATGATTCAGCCTGTTAAACCGCAAATGCATGGAACGTAATTGCATCTGGGCGCCTTCCCCGCAATCGATCATGTACAACTTATCACGCAGATTAAGTACCTGACAACTGGGAAAATGTCTTGTCGTCGGCAAAGCCGATCCGCAACCCAATATGTTTAATTCAAATCGTTCCACCTGATTTATTCTTCAATTCACAATTATTCAATTCCAATCAGCTTATGCATTTGTAAACTAAGCCTCCATTCCGGATTATTTTTTACGATTTCAACACAAAAAGCGATATTTTCTGCTGTTATTTGCTTATCCGCATCAAAAACCGGGCTCAAGAAATAACATTCCGCTTCCGGTAAAATCCTGATATCCGGAACAGTATCCCCTTTTTGAATTGGGATCCGGACTTCATTAACACTCGGATTTTCAGTTCTTGCATATCCGTAATTTCCCTTGGGACTGCATACCGTATAATCCAGTAACGGAGATAATAAACGGGTTCCATTGCTTTCAATCGCCTGCTTATATCCTCTTTCCTTGAAAAAGAGGATAGCCTCATCCGTCAATTGCAATGTAGGTTCTCCGCCTGTCCAAATGATCCATCGACAAGGATAATTGGAAATTCTACGGTAGATCTCTTCCAATTCCAACGCTTCTCCAAATTCAAAATCCGTATCGCAAAAACGACAATTCAAATTGCACCCCGATAACCGGATGAATATGGAAGCTTCTCCCATTCGACCGCCTTCGCCTTGCAAAGAATAAAACAACTCGTTGACACTAAGCTTCATAAATAGCACTCGTCTTGGGGGTTTCACTAATTTCCACAGCATATAACTCAGGGAAATCAGGTTTAAATCTATCGTATAAAAAACGGGCTATATTTTCCGCAGTAGGATGAAAGGGAAAAATATCGTTCAAATGGCGATGATCCAATGTCTGGTCAAGGTATTCTTTGATTGGCTTCAAGGCTCTGTAGTCCTTGACAAAGCCATATTCGTCCAATTCCTGGCATCGAAGATGAACCGTAACGACATAATTATGTCCGTGCAGCCGGGCGCAAGGATGCCCATCACCTAAACGATCCAACACGTGTGATGCCGAAAAAGAAAATTGTTTACTTATTTTATACATGTTACCTTTTGAATTAAAAATTAAGGTTGAACAGTGAAATCACATTGAAAACAATCCGTATTCAACTTTAAACTTTTAATGTCTTTCAACGTTTAACTGGAATACAAAGGTATAAATATTTTGATTATCAGAAAAAAATATTATTTTTGTAAAAAACGGTCTCATTATGGATCTATCTACAGACAACATTGTCCTTATCGGGAGCATTCTTTTATTTATAAGTATTTTGGCGAGTAAAACGGGATCTCGGATAGGCGTGCCTATTTTAGTTTTATTCCTTCTCATAGGGATGTTATTTGGCAGTGATGGATTGGGAATTCAATTCAACGATTCAAAGATTGCCCAATTCGTCGGGATGATGGCTTTGAATGTCATTCTTTTTTCAGGCGGGATGGATACCAGGTACTCGGATATACGGCCGATCATCATTTCCGGGACGATCTTATCAACTGTCGGGGTACTATTAACGGCTTTTATTACCGGCTTTTTTATCTACTGGCTGACAAATAATTTCTTTGATGCTGTTACTTTCACTCTGCTTGAAGCATTGCTGCTGGCTTCCGTCATGTCGTCTACGGATTCGGCATCTGTATTTGGAATTCTACGCTCCAAAGGCGTTTCTCTGAAAGAAAATCTAAAACCATTATTAGAGTACGAAAGCGGGAGTAACGACCCGATGGCTTATCTTTTGACCATCATTTTCATTCAACTCATCCAATCAGGATCTCATAATTTCTGGTATATCGCAGGACTTTTTTTATTTCAATTCGCTCTAGGAGCCTTATTCGGATTCGGTTTAGGTAAATTTTTCGTATGGATATTAAACAAAATCAATCTTCAGAATCGTTCCTTGTACCCCGTATTATTGATCGCTATTTGTTTTTTCGTTTTTTCCCTGACAAATGATTTGCAGGGGAACGGATACCTGGCCGTTTATATTGCCGGCCTGGTCATCGGAAACGCTCAATTTTCCCAAAAATATTCTTCCAAACGTTTCTTCGACGGGTTGGCATGGCTTTTCCAGATCATTATGTTCCTTTGTCTGGGCCTACTGGTCAATCCCAATGAATTACTTCCGGTTGCCGGAGTCGGATTAACCATCAGCCTCTTCCTGATTTTCATCGGACGCCCGTTAACAGTATACCTGTGCCTTCTCCCTTTCAAAAAAATGTCATTGAAAGCGAAAACACTTACTGCCTGGGTAGGCCTGAGGGGCGCCGTACCTATTATTTTCGCCACTTATGTGCTGACTGCCAACATTGAAAAATCTTCCATGATTTTCAATATTGTGTTTTTTGTGACCTTGATATCGCTACTGCTACAAGGGACAAGCATCCCTATTGTTTCTAAATGCCTGGGTTTAACGGATAAGCCCGATGAGAAACCGGAATTATCCGAATTTGAAATCGAACTTTCGGATGACATCAATTCTGTTATGAAAGAAATCATTGTAGACGCTCCACTACTGGTAAACGGGAACATGATCAAAAACATTTCCCTTCCCGCCAACACATTGGTTGTTATGGTTAAGAGAGAAAATCAATATCTTATTCCAACAGGATCTACCGAATTATACCTGAAAGACATTTTGTTGCTGATTTCAGATGATGACGCAATGTTAAAAGATGTTTAATTTAGAATTTGGATGTAACATTATTAAAAGCAAACCGTCATTCTAATAAATCATGAGGCAAGACAAACAGTTTAAAAATCAAGTATTGCCGCTCACAGATAAGTTGTTCCGTCTGGCTTTAAGCATCACAAGGAATAAGCAAGATGCCGAAGATGTCGTGCAGGATACAATGCTTAATGTCTGGCAGAAAAGAAATGAGTGGGAAGGCATTACCAATCTGGAAGGATATTGCCTACGAGCGACACGTAATAATGCTCTAGATAAAATTGCCCTGAAAGACAATACTTTGGAACGAATCCCAGAGTATTTTGAAGTTCAGGACACGAATCAGACAGATGCGCTCGAGATGGACGAACAAATGAATCTGCTCCGGAAATCGATGGATCGATTGAATGAGAAACAGCGCACCATCTTTCAACTCCGGGATATCGAAGGGCTCAGTTATAAAGAAATTGAAGGAATAATGAACATTTCCGAAGAACAGGTCAAAGTGAATTTATTCCGAAGCAGACAAAAAATAAAAGAATATTTTAAATCGGCAGATAACAAATAAAATGGAATCAATAAAAGAATTACTGGATCGATATTGGAATTGCGAAACCTCTCTTGAAGAAGAGAAAATTCTACGTGAATGGTTTCTGCAAGAAGATATTCCTGCTGAATTCAGGAAATACCGTTCTGTCTTTTTACTACAAAACAACGAAAGGGAAGTGAAAGCAGATCCGGCATTATCTCAAAAGATTCTGAACGCAGCCAAAGAAGACATAAGACAAACACAAAAACCCATTTTGCGCTTTTATCCTTTCATAAGAGTCGCGGCATCTGTTTTAATCGTCATCTCTGCCGGAATTGGATTTTATACACATTATCAACAAGAAAAATTTTTAGAAGAACAGTTTTCTGAAACATATACGAATCCTGAAGATGCTTTAAAAGAAACACGTGCAGCCCTCGGTAAAATATCAGCTTCACTCTCCAAAGCTCAGGATGCAATTGATGAGTTAGAATTAGATTCCATCTCCTCTCATTCAGAAGACTCAATAAATGCAGAAAAATGAAAAAAATAATATTCATATTATTCGCTTGTTTCATTGCCTTCTCAACTTCAGCGCAAGATGTTGCCAATTCATTCCTGGAAAAATACGGGAAAGATGACAACCTGGAGATCGTGTCTATCGGAAAAAAAATGTTTCAGCAAATGGAAAAACTGACATCCGAAGAACCGGAGTTGACAGAAGCGATCAAAGGATTGGAGAATATTTTAATCATCTCCTCCAATGATTCGGCACTCAACAAAGAATATTATGATTCGGCTTATGAAATATTGACGCGGAAAAAACAAGGCTTTGAGCCTCTGCTTACATTGAAAGAAAATGATCAAAACGTGATCGTTATGATCAAAGAATCCAAAAAAGGCATAGTCAAAGAACTTGTTATGCTTTCAGGGGATAACAACCAGGAATTCAATATGATCTCTCTAAGTGGAAAAATTGATTTGAAATTATTATTGAAATATTCCGATAAAATAAACCTTTCAGGATTGAAAGTGCTAAATTCAGTAAATAAAAACTAACAATACTATTTCTTTTTTAAACTAACTTTTTTGATTAAACGGTGGACGGTTGGACGTGAGTCCCGCCGTCTTTTTTTTATAGCCCAAGCCTCCTTTTCAAAACTTTCACTTGTGAATCCCACAGTGAAACGGCAGCGTCTTTCTCTTCCGGGTCGGCAAAATCAGTAATCTCAAGCATTAACGCCCCGGTCAACTCATTCGTGTGCAGCCTGAAACCAAAATAAACCTGCGGGTCATCTTCTCCAATCCATTGAAATCTGACAGATGTATCAGGGACCATCGAAAGACGTTCTGCTTCAAGCATCTGCTTATTCCATATAAATTCATAGGTATTGCCTCTGGCAATCACTTCATCGGCAAACCATTCGGATAAACCAGACGAGGTTACCAAATGGTTCCAAAGGTTTTTTTTGGATGCTTTGTCGAAAACATACTCAATGATAAATTCTTCTTTTTTCATCATAGCATTACTATCAAAATTAATAACATCGCACCTCAACTTAACTTATAAACCAATTCAGGTCTGTATTTCTGCAACATCAAGACTCAAATTTTGCACAAGATACAAATTAATCATCAAAAACAAATATTTTTTACAGAAATTATACCCAGCTATTGGATTATCCAAAATATTATTCTACTTTTGCATCGCGAAAAAAGGAGGCGCGATAGCTCAGCTGGTTAGAGCGCATGATTCATAATCATGAGGTCCCCAGTTCAATCCTGGGTCGCGCTACAAAGAAAATCAGGCAGTTACGGTAAAAAGTAGCTGCCTGATTTCTTTTAAAATAATTCCTTGTTTCACTTTTCGGGACAGTGAAGTCAGTGTATTGGCACAAATGACAATGATGGTTGGACGCAGGCGTGTTGGTATTTTGCGAAGTGAAACTTGCTTAAAATAGGTCTTATAAATTTAGCTTTTAACTCTTAGTTCTTAACTCTTAGCTCTCTCCCCTTTCGCTTCCCACATCCGTTCGATTTCTTCCAAAGATTTCCCGGTTGTTTCGGGAACCAGAAAATAAGTAATCAATAAATAAGGGATACACATGACTCCAAACAACCAAAAGACACCAGAAGCGGCCAAGCGCGTAGTCAGCCAGGGAGTCAGTTGTCCGATCAGGTAGGTACCCACCCACAAAGAAAATCCGGCTATGGACATTGCCGATCCACGGACTTTAACAGGATACATTTCTGATAGAAGGACAAAAATAACAGCACTGATGGAAATGGCGCTACTAAAGACATAACCCAGTATCAAGCCAAACAATACCCAGGTAGAGATGGCCATTCCGGCAGATACTCCATAAAAAAACAACCCGATACAAAACAGGAGTATTACCATTCCGGAGACACCGATATAAATGAGTTTTTTCCTTCCGATCCGGTCAATCACAAACATCGCTAAAATTGTAGAAAGGACATTGACCAGACCGACCCAAACCTGTAGATCCAGCGAAGCCGTCTTACCCAGACCCGCTTCTCCCAAAAATTTAGGGCCGTAATAAAAAACAGCGTTTACTCCCATGAACTGCCCTAAAATAGCCAGGCAAACGCCAATAATCAAAGCGGTGCGAAAGCCCGGTTTGAGCAATAAGCGCCAATCTGATTTTTCTTCTTTATTGATAATATCGTGTATCTCTGCAATTTCCGAACGAGCTTTATCCGGCGGAAAAATTTTCTTCAATATTTTCAAAGCAGAATCATCTTTATTTTTCACAACCAGCCAACGAGGACTTTCCGGGATGAAAAATAAAACAATCATAAACAAAAAAGCCGGAAGAGCCTCCATACCCAACATTCCCCTCCAAACCTGATCATTAATGATTAATTTTAAAAATCCGGAATCATAAACGACAGACTGAGACCATTTCAAAATGGCAGAATTGGCCAGATATGATCCTAATATTCCTATCGTTATAGCCAACTGATAGCAAGAAACCATCCGTCCCCGATAACGAGGAATCGATATTTCGGAAATGTACAATGGTGCCGTGATGGAAGCGACTCCGATTCCGACTCCTCCGACAATCCTATAAAGGACCAACTGGTCGAATGTGGAATAAAAAGCACAACCGATTCCTGAAGCGAAAAACAGGATCGCCGCGAACATCATCACAGGCCTGCGACCCCAAAGGTCACTTAATTTTCCCGCAAGCAAAACACCGATAATAGAACCTAAAATAGCACATCCGACGTACCAACCTTGCTGGATATCGGTTAAATGATAAAACGCTTTAACATCTTCGGTCGTACCCGAGATAACGGCAGCATCGTAACCGAATAAAAATCCTCCCAAAGCGGCTATGATTGTGAGGAAAAAAGCATATTGAATATTTTCTGTATTTTTCATTATCTGTTCGTCTAGCGTTGATTATTTGATTATATCCGGAAATATTCTCTGTAACGGTCATACAAGTGTCCTGCCTGCATGTAAGCCGACTGAGGACTCATGAAATGGGAGAACTCGAATGTTATTGCTTTGTCATACCCGGCACGAGCGGCAGCTTCTAATTTCATTCGTAATTTATCGAATTTGATCGGAAAAAATTTGATCGGCATATCCCGGTCGAACGATTCGGCATTTGTCCAGCATTGCATCCCATATTGATCGGCCATTTTCTTATTCACTTCAAAAAACGCATCCAATTCGTCATAATCGATATGGCCGTCCTGAAAAGCGCAGGCGTCTACAGCCCCTTTGATCCCGTCAAAGATCTCCCCCCATTCTTTTTCATGCTCCTGAATGGAAACCGCATCTCTTTTGCTGAGCTGTCCGGTCGAAGCCATGACAGCTTTCTTCCCGTCGATCCAGGGAGATATGAAAGTCGGCAAACCGTTGGAAACATCTTTACATTGTTGTCCCATCGCACGGAAAGCATGGATAGCACCTTTCGTTTTGCGACTGATTTCTCCGCTGATATACCATCCGCCAAAGCTTTTGTGATGTCCGTATTTTTTCCAAACTTCATCAATAACGTATTTATTATCTTCAATTTCCCAGGTTAAATCGCCTGTATCCCAGTATTTCCCGGAGTCATACAGTCCGAAATAAAATTGAAGCCCGTGTTTTTCAGCCAGACGCAAGAACATATCCAACAGGTCTACGGAAGGCATGTAACAACCGTGTTTTTTCATCAGATACTCCGAAGGATACGTAATGAACTTACGGTACCCGGAGCGAATCATAATGACAGTATCGATGCCTATTGCTTTCATATAGGCAAAATCCTGATCCCATTCTTTTTCTCCCCAGTTTTGATGGGGAATATCATGGGAAATTTCATCCAGAAAAGTTCCGGATATTTTTAATCCTTTGGCAGGTGGGACAATCAGTTTACTTTGAACATCCAGAGTCGAAGCGCCTGCTGTTTTATTCTCATTTTCCGGTTTATTTGCACATGAAGGGATCAGAGAAGTCGCAGCAACAGCGGCTCCGGCAATTGATACCTGTCTGAGAAAATCTCTTCTGTTTTTGTTTTCCATGATCATTCTTTTTTAATAGGACACAACAATATTTCTTTCTATATTATTTGTAAAACGATTTCAATACTTCCTGCACATTTTTATCATAAAGGCCATCTATAAAGAAAAAAGCTTCTCCGTTAGTATAGATTTCCTTATTGGCTTCCAATTGTTGTCTCAAGAGCTCCGGAGACATGATCGCACTTCCGTTTTTCAAGATAATTCCCGGATTAAGAATACGTTTGGAAGTTTTCGCTTTACAATAGCTTCTCGCCTCATAAAGTGTAGATTTGTAAGCTTCAATCGAGTTTCTGTAGCATTGAACAGATAATACGTCGACAATCCCGTTTGCAATCCACTGAGGCCAATTTTGCATCAGATTTTGCTCGCACCACGGATAAGGATTCGGAGAGAAACACATCAATGCTGTCGATTTTTTTGCTTTAACTCTCTGGTATAATGTCTTGCCAAATTCATTGAGAATATTCAATCGCCATTGAACCCATTCGGTATTATTGTAATCTGTCGTTGGAGCCACATTATTATGCTCTGCTTTATAACGATTCACGGTATAATCGTCATATCCTGAATTACGTGGCATGGCCGGCATCCGATCATCGCCCTGAATCCCGTCAATTTCCGGGTATAATGTCATGGATTCTTCGATTAACGAAAGCATAAAATTCTGTACTTTAGGATCATAAGCATTGAAATAATAATCTGTACCATTGTAATTGGCTTGGGTTCCGTTCGTGTTTTTACTCATCCAATCCGGATTTTTAGCCAGGAGGGGATTAGAAGACGGAGTTACTCCGGTAGATGCCATAAATCCGTATTCAAACCAGAAAATGACTTTGATATTTTTTTTATGCGCTTCGGCAATCAGGTCTTTGACCGGATCTCCTGTCGGACTTGCTGCCGGAGAATGATATGCTGCCATATAATCTTTAAACAAATATCCTTCATCCGCACTTTTATAGGTCGAATTGGCTACCAGCACCGGACTTTTATAAATCGTTCGGGTTCTTGCCCAGGCACATAAATACACGGTGTTGATATGTAGTTCATCCAACAAATTGACGGTATTCAGCACATTTTGATAAGTATGCATACAGGTTGTATGAGAAGGGTCAGGAATCCAAACCGCCCGGACAGGTGTTTCTTCAGGTCCCGGAACTTCTTTTCCCTGATTCGGTTTATCATCCGAGCAGGCTAAAAAGAAATTCGAAATACACAATAGTAATAGTATTATTTTCTTCATATGAAGTTCTTTCCTTAAAAACAGATAGGCGAGCAGACAATCTACTCGCCTACGGTTCATTTATTTAATGTAAAATATAGCACACAACACCGCCATTAGTACCCAGGAATGCAACATATAACTTCCCATTGATAGAGCCGAAATCGGCATCATTGGTTGCATTTCCGTTTGAAGCAGTCGCCATGAAAGCGTCATCCCACATCATATTGAATTTATATGCGGCATCATTATTATCCGTCACATCCCTGAAGCAGAAAACATGTTTGGCAGCTCCCTGATTCCAGACTGTGTGAGCCAGATATACCCGTCCGTCTACTGTCTTCATACGAAGGTCGGTAGTCGATCCGGCAACACTGACCGCCGGAGCAGAACCTAAATAAGAACGAAGTCCGCTGAAGTTTGCTGTAGCAAGCGCTCCAACGAATGTTGTTGCTTTACCCGGGTATTGTTCTACGGCCGAATAGTTACCAAAGTTACTTTCATTTTCAAGACTGACAGTTTCTGGTTTTGCATTTACCAATGTCCCGTTCTGAATCGTCCATTTCAAAACCACTTTACTGGCTGTGATCGGAACAGTAACCACGGCATTTCCATCCAGACTTCCCTGTACGTTGACACCATTAGTCCGTGTTGCCGTCAATCCCAGTTCTGAAGCTGTAAAGCTACAAAGAATTGTCGGATTCTGATCCGTTACATTATTCCATTTATAAATATTATATGAAGTAGACACGCTTCCTCCGGCCGCCAGGTTCACTCCGATAACAGCGCCTTTATCATCCGATGCTATTTTACGCAATCCGGTAACCGCATTACCCATATCCACACCGGCAGGTAATTTCATTGTCCCCACTTTAGTTCCGGTTGCATCATAATAATGAATACCCGGTGTTCCGTTATGAGTCGAAGCAACGATATAGTTTCCACTAAAACAGAGAGATGCACCTCCATCAGCTCCGAAACCCATGTCTGCAGGCGACTTCCTGAATGCTTCTACCGGTTGTAATTTAGGAGGCAGGAATGTAAATTCTTTTACAACGCCATCCGTACCCATAATCTTAACTTTTGGAGAAGCCCACAAATTCACAACACTACCATTAGTGAAACCCACAAATTCATTTCCGAATCCGGTTTGGATGGTAAGCGCAGCGCTGGCAAAGTTCGTTAATGTCTTATAATATACTTGCGTATTTCCACTTGCATCGACCGTAACACTAACGGATTCAGCATCATTAGCTTTCACGTTCTGAATACTTGCCGGGCCGACTACCTGATCTGTAATCATCAACTTATAAGGGTATACAGTTCCATCAACTCCGATAACATTGAAAGACACCGGATTTGTATAATTCATAGCCACGCCGTTCGTAAAACCGGAGAGCTCCCCGTTTTTGAATCCCATTGTTACTTTCAAAGCCGTCAGGTTTGTCCCTGTAGGTACCTGAGCGATAATTGTAGATTCTCCGAAATGTACATTTTCTTTCGGTACATTCACTCCTTCGATATAGAAATCAACCAATAAAGGTTTTGAAACAACATGGAATTTGACTGTTACATCTCCTCCGTTGTAGCTTCTGATTTTAACATCCATCGGCTCTGTATAGTTTGTCTCCACATCTGTCGGAAAATCGACCAGGTCTCCGTTGATCGTAGTCAGTTTTATCTTCAGATGGGTCAAATCGGTTCCAGGAGCCAACGTAATTGTAGTCTGGGTCGGATTTGATGACAAATTATTGGACGACACCATCGTACCGTTTACATAAGCTGCAACAATCATCGCATCTTCATACGGCCGTGAGTCTTCTTCGTCATTACATGCCGGCAATGCCAATCCTGCCACCAGCATCAAGGCTAAATATTTCAGCCATTTTACTCTTAATGTATCCATACTTTATTCTGATTTAAGATTTTATTATTTTTGTTTATTACTTTCTTCTATTGCTTGCAAGAGATTTCCTATAAAGGTTTTCCAATCGACATAACACAAATCAAACAACATCAAACCGGACGAATTTGTTAGCGAAGCAGCAAAAACCTGAGCTTGCTCATCGGTTTTCAGATCAGGTAAGCTCATGGATCCGTACAACGGGAGTTCTCCATTGGTCAGGATATTACCAAGCGTGATGTATTTACTGACTTCCTTCGCTGTTTTATAATAAGTCCCGATCATCAGAAAATCAATGTTTCCGGTATAACTGGTTTGATAATATTTATCAGTATATAAACGATTTTCAGGAAAATGAAGCCGCTCGTTATACCGAAAATTCCGACTCGACCAGTTGACTCCGTTTTGCCAGTATACTTCAAACCAGGAACCGACATAAGCAGCCAGTTTTAAATCCGGATTCTTTTCTTTTTTGTATTTATCGACCAGCATCCGGACTCGATCCGTAAATTGTTTGATGACTCCCGAACGGAAAGTAATCCATTCCATGTAATACTTCCCTTCGATCATTTTACCATTTTCATCGATCAGAAAAGCATCTGCAGGAAATCGTTCCAGCTCCTTTCCTTCTTGCCGGAGATATTCCGCAAATTTCTGTTTGGAAACATCACTAAAATCGGCATACAGGTTGTCATAACGGCATCTGTCCATGACTACTCCGTCGACGGCATAATTTTTAAGTACCTCTTCCACTCGCAGCAATTGAAAATCCTGAACGTCCTTATTAGCCGGATTGACAAATCCCAGGACAATTCTTTTTCCAGCCCGGGCTTCCTGTCCGGCCGTACTTTCAGATATTTTCAACAGTTTACCCTTATCTTCAGGACGTTGCACGATTTCTTCCCATCCGGGATGGCCTTTCAAAATCGCATAGTCGTTGGTCGTCACATTCCCTTCGGTAAAAAAGTTGAAGCTTGCGTATACTTTCATGTCATGCTTATGTGCCAGTTCCACAAAAGACTCCAGCAGATCCATGCCAGAAGGCTCTACTTTCTTTTTCGGATTGATGGTCGATGTAAAATAAGGCGATTGAGACAGATCGTTTTTCTTGTAAGAAACATAACCTTCAGGACCTTTCACATCCAGTCCGAAAGCAGTTACGCCCGCCTCTTTGCATTTCAGCATCATTTCTTCTATGGCATTTTCACTCGTCAGAGTAAGCGCATTCGGAAATTGCTCAACCCACATCACTATTTCAGGTTTCGCCGTATTCACTTTTTTACGGTAGATCATAAAAGATGCCGTCGAAAGTGTTTTCTTTGAATCCGTCATTTTTACATCAAAATAGTTCACTCCTTCATTCAGTCGAACCGGAAAAGAAAATGTTCCGTTTGGAGCAATGCGAACAGATTGTATTTCTTTTCCATTTGCCTCAACGATCATTTTATAGCCGTTTTTCCGATTGAAATGAACAACTTCTCCGGAAATCAGTTCTTCTTTTTTCAACGAAGTGTATATGGTTTCTTTATCGAACCGGATATCGAACGAATTCTCTTTTCCTCCGGAAGCAATCACTTCTGCTAAAGCCTTGATTTCTCCATTGATACGCAGTTTCAGAACATCTCCTTCCTTGAAATTTTCCGAAAGGAATTTCTTGTCGTTATCGCCGGAAGCCATCAAAACAAAGCCCTGTTGAGGAATTGCCATATCAGCAAGCTGTCCGGAAAGGACTTTAGTCACTTTCATTTTATCGTCGACCTGCACTAAAATCCGATTCTTATTGGAAGAAACGGATTGTCCGTATTTCGATGACAATAAAACAATTCCGTTATCCAAAGATTTTTCTTCAGAGGGGTTGACTGAACTGATTACTCTTTCCGGTCCTCTGACTGTGAGCGTGATATCCCGGCTGGCAGCTTCTATGGAAACACCTGACTGTCCGTAAGATAAACACAGACTTCCCAATAAGAAGAAAAAGAATAAACATCCTGTTTGTTTGAGTTGTCTCATTGATTCTACTTTATTTTAGAATAGATTTTACAACATCCCAATATTTGGGGGTACTCCCATTCTGATATAATTCATCATTCATGTGCACCATATCGAATACCATGATGTTTTTCGTACCCTTACGTGCGGCAACCAAACAATCATAAAAAGCGGTCTTCCCTTTTCCTGCTCCATTATTCTTTTCGATCGTGTTATAATCATCCACATACAATCCGGAAGCAATAGGAATAACATTCTTGATCGCTTCCTGTGATTGGGATATATAATTATTCACACCGGTAGCTGTTCCTGAATAACATCCGGTCATAATGAAATCCAGTTCTTCGGCATAACCATATTTTTTATAATCAGTTGTAGCCCATGAATATTTGGCACTCGGATCATACGTTTGGCTGGCCCAATTAACTCCTTCATTATAGTATGTGGAATACCAGGCACCCACGTAAGCTGCAAATTCTTTATTAACCGCTTTCACTTTGGACTTAGCCTCTTTGAAAAAGTTATAAATGACAGAAGCCCTGAATTCCAACCATTTTTTATAATGCGGACCTTCGATTTTAGTACCGCTACCTGTCCATTTGAAAACATCATCCGGCCAATTCGTTAATTTTTGTCCGATATAACTTTCAAAAGCAGCACGCGTCACATCACTGAATTCCGACTCCAGACTATCGAAACGCCCCCGGTCAAGGACAATACCTTTGACATCGTATTTAGTTACAATCTCATTGATAACAGACAACATATAAGCCCTTGCGTCCTGATTCGACGGGTTCAGAAAAGCAGCTGTTTTAGATCCTTTTCCACCGTAATAAGTCCACATGGATTCTATTTTACCCGAAGACCCTGTCCACACATAGCTTTTCGAAATCCAATCCGGATGCTGTGTTGCCAGCACCTGCCTTGCCCCATTGTTGGCTTGTTCCCAAAACGGAGAATATAAATGTCCGCCTGTGAATGTATTGATCGAAGCATAAACATTCAAGCCATTCGCTTTGGCTGCAAGAATAAAAGCATTCAGATAATCAAACGTAGCTGTCCGGGAAAAACCTTTCCATTCTTTCAATTGAGTGGCAATCGTACTGTTATACAACACTTCCCCGCTAATCGGACGAACATCCACTACCAAATCGGTAAATCCGGATTCTTTCGCCATGACTACATATTTTGTAATAGAATCCTGGCTGTTGGACAAACGCGGAAAATTAGCTGTCGCATCGACCCATAAAAAATAGTTATTGGTTGATG
The DNA here is from genome assembly GCA_031551395.1 of Bacteroidales bacterium. Taxonomy (GTDB): domain Bacteria; phylum Bacteroidota; class Bacteroidia; order Bacteroidales; family Azobacteroidaceae; genus BNXB01. The sequence goes on along the minus strand of JAVBNR010000006.1, from coordinate 31,699 downwards.
CCGGAGTTGGATCCGGATCCGGACTATCGGAGCCACAACTCTGAAACAACAGAGCTGTGAACAATCCGATAATGCCATAAAGTAAATGTTTCATCTTATTCTTTTTTTAATCGGAATAACCCGGATTATTAGGTCTCAGTTGAGGCGCTTTATTCAATTCAGCCTGAGAAATCGGAGACAAATAAAACGCATCGTTCCAGTAACGATTTTTATCACGAACCCGTAATTTGGATGCAAAAGCGGAATAATCAGGGATATCATTCAAATCCTCTCTGGAACCTGCGGCACCATATTTAGGAACCATATCGGATGTAGCCAATGCATAACTATCTATGTTCAGCGAGAGTTTATCCACATTCGCTAAAACCGGATATCCATAAGTCGGCTGTTTATTTTCAAGATCTCCGATTTTCCATCTTCTCATGTCAAAGAGATGGAGTCCTTCGTCAATGAATTCTACTTTCCGTTCTCGGCGAACAATTTGCCGCATTTTATTTTGATTTCCTGCTCTTGTAGGATCTACGCTTCTGAGATCCGGTTGTCCCACCCGATTCCTAACACGGTCAATAGCAGAATAAACCGATTCATCGATCTCGTTCAATTCGATTTTTGCTTCTGCATAAGTCAACAAGATTTCGGAAAAACGCATGATTACATAATTATAAGTAGGAGAAGCTGCCGGTTCATCATCATAATGGTTGTATTTTTTCCACAGATAGCCAACTCCGCTTTCAGCAAACCCGTACTGAGACACATTACTATTGCGGTCCATGTTATTTTTTGTTTCTGTCGTACCGTCTGTCTTGATGTACTTGATCTTATCAAAATAAATATCCAGAATGAATTTTTGTCTGGAGTTATCATCCATATTCAACCGTGCGATACAAGTATCTCCATGAGTATAAATAGTATGACGCAAGCGTTTATCCCGGTTTTCAAATGGTTTTTTAGGATCATATCCGGATCCGGATTCATCGATCCGTTTGCCGTTTGTCATCTCGTATGTATCAATCAGCATTTGAGTCGGGAAACGACCCGATTGTCCGATATTCCGGGAATATTCTCCCCAGGAAATATAATGATATTTCTTATTGGCATCCGTCTGTTCTCCTCCATACATGAGTTCAAAGATATTTTCTTTCTTTGAATTTTCGGTAGCCTGGCCTGCTTTCGTAAATAAAGCGGCGTAATCAGGAGACAAGTCTCTGCCACTTTGATCCATAACTATTTTAGCCGCATCACGGGCGATCTGGAAGTAAGTTTTCCCATTACCATTGATATTCAAACTTCCGGCATTCAATGCAATCCGGGCTTTCAATCCCATGGCAAAAGAACGATCTACACGTCCCCAATCCGCACTTGCAACATGTCTCCACGGAAGGTATTTCGCAGCATCATCCAAATCATCGAATAAAACGGGAAGAATATCTTCAATCGGCTGGCGGGTCGCTGTTTTCCAATCGGCTTCAGTAACCGATTTGGTAAAAAACGGAATTTTACCATAAGTATAGATCAAATAGTAATAGAAATAAGCCCTCATCGTCTTAATCTCTGCCAAATATTGCAGCGCCTTTTCGGATTTCTGCAATTGATCCATATAAGGAACTGCGCCGTCGAGTACAGTATTGCATCTTGCAACTCCCTGATACAGATCCGCCCAAAGTTGCTCCCAGATAAAAGAAGTTGCCATGGCACCTCCGGCGCCCACACTATTATCCACATTCCGTTCTATTCCTAAACCTGTGTACATATCAAATAATACAATAGCAGGAATACTTCCGTTAAAGTCCATATACACTTTTTGGTATACACCGTTTGTCCCTTGTTTAATCGCAGCCTCCGAGTTATAAAACGTACCGGAAAGATAGTCGCTCATCGGCTCTCTGTCGAGATAATCATCACAGGCCGTAAAAAGAAGAGCAACGAATACAACGATAATTTTATATGTATTTTTCATAATTCTCATCTTTATAAAAATTAAAATTTAATGTCAAGACCAAAAGTAAAAGTCCTCATAATCGGATAAAACTCCCCGCCAAGACTACCTCCATAAGAGACTTCAGGATCATATCCTTTGTAAAAATCACTGATAGTAAGTAAGTTTTGTCCATTTAAGAAGAAACGAACATTATCCATCTGCCATTTTTTAGTCAACCTTGAAGGCAACGTATAGCCGATTTCCACTGTTTTCAAACGACCGTAAGCGCCACTTTTGACCCATTTATCCGATTTCTGGAAATTATCGCCGGCATTAGCTTCCGGCAACAAGATCGGATAAGCCGCATTCGGATTTTCAGTCGTCCAGCTATCCAACTGATGTGTGAACATCGAAGATCCGTTCGCAAAAGGAACCAACCCGATTCCCGACATGAAAGCAGCTCTTTTTCCTACTCCCTGGAAGAATACCATCGCATCCAACCCTTTCCAGTCGGCATTCAGTTTCAATCCGAAATTGTAATGAGGGAATGGGTCTCCAAGAAAAATCTGATCGTTCTGATCGATAATATTATCTACATCCGGATTCTGATTGACATATTTTACATAACCCACTTTCGGCGTTTTTGTCGCAAAATAAGGAGCATCCAATGTTTCCGGAACCGTCTGGTAATACCCGTCGGTTACATAACCCCATTGTCCGTTGTATGGATAACCTACCACAATCGATTTGTCCTGATAAGTACGTCCTTTCAGGTCAAGCACCTCATTTTTAACATCATCCAACAGGAAAGTGGCGCCATAATTGACAGCACCTGTTTTTCCTTTGTAAGTGACGGCAATTTCCCAACCGGTATTCCTCATTTTGGCGGCATTACTGTATGCAGCATTCAATCCTTCAAAATAAGGAGGCGGGAAAGTCATCAGCATATCATTAACATCTTTGATGTAAAAGTCTCCGGTAAACGAAAGCCTGTTGTTCCAGAATCCCAGATCCAAACCCACATCGAATTGAGTCGATTTTTCCCATGTGATATTCGGATTTGACATGGTCGTAACTGCAACTCCCTGATTCAAGGTTTTTCCAAACCAATAGCTATATCCGGGAGAAACGACTGACCAAGCCGGGTAATTTGAATTTAAGTTTTGATTTCCCAATAAACCGTAAGATGTTCTGATCTTCGCATGAGAAAGAACATCAATCCCCTTCATAAATTGTTCTTCAGTAAGGATCCATCCTAATGATACGGATGGAAACAGACTCCATCTCAAATCTTTTGCAAAGCGGGAAGAAGCATCCCAGCGTCCATTCACTTCCATTAAATATTTATTCGCATAAATATAATTCAATCGTGCATAAAAAGAGGCCATTGACCAATCTGTCGCACCTCCTGTAGCAGAAGCCTGACCTGTTCCATTCGATAAATATTCATATCCGGGGAAATCAAAGCCACCTTTACCTACACTGATATTTTTATATGTATTATCTTCTGCCTGAAAACCTCCAAGTAAGCTTATATCATGTTCTTTCACTTTCAATTTATAATTAGCTTGAAACCGATAATAGTTCCGAAGATTTTCATTCCAACTTTCAGTAAGACCTTCCATTGTAAGTGGAGCCTGTCCTTGATAAACTCCTCTATCATAGTAATCCCACTTACGAATAAAACTTCGACCTTTATTCGTAACTGTGCGTCTGCTATATTGTCCGATCAAATTCAAATTATTGATTGGAGTAATCGTAAGCGTTGCATTCATTGTCACATCCGGAGTTTTTGTGTCACTCGTACCTCCTACTCTGGCCGAAGCAATCGGATTATCCGCATTTTTGCCTGCTCCCCAAGTTCCATCCGCGTTAATTCCGGGAAGAACTCCTGGCATATATAATGATTTGTTTATAATGGATTTGGCTGAATTAACAGACGGTGTCGTACGTTTTCCTTCTACAGCATTCGCATCAAAAGAGAATTTGATCCAGCTTCTGATCTGAGCATCCATGTTCATACGAAGACTAAACCGGGAATAATTATTATTATCGATCAATCCATTTTGATAAACGTAATTTCCAACACCCATAAAAGAAAGATTTTTACTCCCTCCGCTAACACTAACCGTTTGATCTGTCAAAAAAGCGTAATCTTTCAAAATTTCACCTTTCCAATCTGTCTCAAAACGATTCCAGTTATCTGCTCTATAATTGCGGTATTCTTCAATCAAAGCCGGATCATAAGGTTGGTTTGTTCCCAGATTTTTATAAGCTAAGTTCGTTTGTTCCATAAATTGTACGGTTGAAACCGGCTCCGGCAAATTTGTCGCTAATTGAGCAGAGAGCGTACCTTTATAAGAAACTTTAACCGGACCTTCTTTTCCTCGTTTCGTTGTAATAAGAATAACTCCGTTAGCAGCACGAGAACCATAAATAGAGGCTGATGCTGCATCTTTCAATGTAGTAACAGACTCTATCGTGTTCGGATCGATCTGATCGATAGACATTTCCATTCCATCAATCAGAACAAGAGGAGATGTACCCGCATAAAGCGAACCTGTCCCTCGAACCTTAATCGTACCTCCATCAACTCCCGGTTCTCCGGATGTTTGTTGAATGGTTACACCGGGCATTGTTCCTTGCAAAGCATTAGATAAACTGACTGTCATGCGTTTTCCAATCTCATCGCCGGTTACAACAGCAACCGCTCCTGTCAGATTTACTTTCTTTTGTGTTGAATATCCCACGACGATCACTTCATTCAAATTGACTGCATCTTCCAAAAGATTTACATCAACATGATTTCGGCTCCCTACGTTAATTTCTTGAGTAGAATACCCTAAATAAGAAATTAATAATACTGTTTTTTCATTAGAAACATTAATAGAAAATATTCCATCAGAGTCTGATGTAGCACCGGAAGTTGTACCTTTTATAATAATAGAGGCACCAACAATCATTTCTCCTGTCTTACCATCCTTTACCGTCCCTGTTACCTGACGATTTTGTGCATTTGCATGGAGATATGCGATACACATGAGGATCAAAAAAAGGGTTTTCTTCATAAAAACGATTATTAAATAAAAATTTATTATTCAAAATTTAATCTTCCAATGTTTTCCACACCTGATACAAACCTCTGGGTACGTGAAAACAGCCTTTCCATTTACCGCCTTTAAGCGTCAAGAAAGGTTCTCCCTGCCGGTTCAGATATCCGAACCACTCGGGATATTCCTTATCTTTAAAATGATTCCAGGTATAGTCGTGAACCGTCAGAAACCATTTTCTGAATTCTTCTTTTCCGGTCAACCGGTAAGCTTTAGCCATTGCAATGAGGGTCTCGATATGTACCCACCAAAGTTTCTGGTCCCATTCCAATTGTTGCTGCGGATAGCCTTTGATGTCCATGAAATAAAAAACACCTCCGTACTTTTGATCCCAGCCATAACTTATTGTATTCAGAATAACTTCCGAAGCTTTCTGTATCAAAGCATTATCTTTAAGACGAACACCTATATCCATTAAAAACCACATGGCCTCAATGGTGTGTCCCGGATTGACCGACCGGCCTTCAAAGCAATCACAGAAACCACCGTCAGGAGCTACATTTTCCAATATCAATCCGGAATCTTCCTGATAGAAAACCCCTAATATCTCATCGGTCAACGGTTTCAACAATCGCTCAACAGTCCCCTCTTCCAAAATATCTTCCAGAATAAGAGAAAGATTACTCAAGATCATAGGAAGAGCAAAGTTCCTCATCGGACGTGTTCCCGGATATAACTTGTTGTAAATGCCTTTCGGATTATTTTGCTTGCGAATGATGTTATAATAAGCATCTACTGCGATCTGCTTATGCTCCGGATTGTTTGTCGCCTTATAAAGTTCCCCGAATCCCATCGCGGCAAAGCAATCGGAAAAAATATTGTACGGCTGCACAATCGGTTTTCCTTCGCGGGTTAATGAAAAATACCAATTCCCATCGTTGTCCCGTCCGTATTTTTTCATGAATTCGGCTCCATGTAAAGCGATATCTAACCAAGCCTGTTTTTTTTCGATCTGATTATAAAAAAGTGAAAACATATAAACTTCACGCCCCTGTAACCACATGAATTTGTCGGTATCGAACACACTTCCTGTCCGGTCAAGGCAAGTAAAATACCCTCCGAATTCTTTGTCAACAGAATGTTTTTCCCAAAACGGAATCACATTCCCCAATAGTTCATCGCGATAAATCGCTGCGTATTTCTTTAAGTCTTCCATATAGTGTTATTTATAATTTCCCTGATAGGTTATTTCTTTTTCAAATGGTTTCAGATACTTATCCAATAAAACAGCCAATTCTTTCCGTAACAAAGGTTGTTCCGGCTTGTATAATCGTTCGGAAATAGACTTCCAGACATCTTCCGAATCAAGTTTAGCCTGAATTGGCAGGATTGGAACCAGAATCTCTTCTGCCTTTCTAATTGTCAATAATGTTTTACTGTTAGCTTCAATAGCGACTTTTTCATCGAAAGTATGCAACCCTTCCGTAAATTCTCGTACCGAAATAACCGAATCCGGATAAAACCACGTACGATTAGCCCATTGATAAGCCTCTCCGGTTGTACGGATAATTCCTGTTGCCGTAATACGCTGAGCTGATTGAAAATAGCTATCCTTCGGTTTTACATCGAACAACGGCATGATGTATGCATTGGAATTCAATAACGCGTCCTGAACCTTCCGAATAGAAATATTCCGGGGTTGTTCATTGCTTTTCACAGCGAGTGCGGCCAACATTCCGGCTGCTTGTCCGGTCAACAACACGCAGGGTTGCAAACGGGTCGAACCGTTGATCAGGTTTGTGACGGAGATGGCTTTATCCGCGACAATCAAACCATCGATCGATTCGGGAATCAATGAACCTAAAGGAATATTGAAAGAAGGCACAGGCAAAAAATACAAGTCCGGAGCTGCCGTATTGCATTTATGATGATGATCCACCGGATAATCTCCGACAGATATTCCGGTACGGTACAAAGGATCTTGCTGTCCATACGGATTCTTTACATGATTGAAAGTTAATGTCACAATACCTTTTAATCTTCTGCCTTCACGATGATACGGAACTAAAGCCAATTGATCTTCCGTAGGAAATTCATCATCCGCCAGTCCGTATTGTTTAAAACCCAACTCATGCTGGATATAATACACAAAACAAAGGGTCTTATTTTTAGCTTTCTTCAATTCTTCATTTCTCGCATCTCTATCTAAATCAACAACATTCAAATAAATATCATTGCCTTTTTTCGGCCAGTTGATCATAAACTTATTATTAGGAAGCTTACCATAAGTCATCATTTTATCACAACTGACAGTCGCTCCGTTTACAGTCGAATTGCAACAACCTTCAAAATCTTTCGGATCATATCCTTCTGGTTTCGAGACGGTTTTATCGGCTCCTTCTCCATAATCTTTCAGAACAGCCACCCAGGTAAGATCCTGTACGATATCATTCGCCTGCTCGGGAGCTATCGCTTCCCCGGTTTCAGCTCCGGAATCCATTCCCAAACGATAATCAGCTCCGGCCATCTTCAGTCCATCGCCCAGATCCGTTGCATCGATCACAATTTGGGCTTTGACGACTAATTTTTCTTTCTTATCGTTCTCAAAAGTAGCGCCCACAACACGAGATCCTTCTTTTTCCACAGCAACCAGGTAATAACCATGTATTACTTCCAGTTTTTTTTCAGTCGCCGACATCCTTTTAAAAATACTGTCGCCGACATGAGGTTCAAACTGAGTATGGCTTACCCATCCGGTAGCTAAAGCAGCAACACCTCCGTAATAATCGCGTAAATGTTGGCGAAACTCATACCATATTCCTGAGTTCAAGTAATGATTTCCATCGATTGCACTCACTCCGGCAGCAGTCATCATCCCTCCCAGCCAAGGCGTTTCCTCCACTATCAGTGTTGAAACGCCTGTCCGGGCAGACTGAATTCCGGCAGAAACACCGCTCGTCGTCCCTCCGATAACCAAAACATCTGTTCGCCTTACCTCTTCTTTCTGCTTACACGAATAAAGGGAAAAAGCCAATAACATCATTAAGATATACACAAAATGTCTTTTCATACGTAAATATTTATTTCTATATTATTGTCGTATGGAAACTTGCATTTTCATTATCTAGGACTTACATACATGTAAATGCTCGTTTTCATTATTTTCAGTTATCTGTTTTAGGTTCTCCAGAACCATTTGATCTTTGTAAAAAACATTGTCATCAACGTGACCAGCCCGGTAATAATCACTCCTCTGAAAAATCCCGGCCACGCACTGTCAGACAGGCGATCCAACAGAGGATAAACTTGCACGATATGCAACAATGGTTGAATAACCATGGACGAACCGACATATGCTATCATCGGATTCTGTCCCGACATAGAGAGGAATGCCGTACCCTTCCTGCATCTGAAATAATCACACAAAACAGAAAAAATAATTAATGCGAAGAACGCCAATCCGGAAGTCACAAAGTAATAACTGTAAGTCGAAGGATCTTTTCGTATTCCTCCTTCAAACGCTTCAAAAAAGAGCCCCAACAGCAGCAAATAAGCTCCTGCCACGAAAAGTTTTTTCCATAATTTTGTCATAGACGTATCTGCTTGCCTAATGCTCCAGTATCCTAGAAACAACAACACGGCCGTTCCTGTCAAGTTAAACATCAACTGCCTGGCATACAATCCATACAAATTAAAAACGATCAATGCGATACCAATGAATAATTGGAAGAATGCAGATCTTTTTTCTCTTTCGATTTCATCTTTTTCCGCCGGCCGATACGACTTCATCCAGCCAATTAAGTACTCTCCGGCGATTGTTCCGGGAATAACAATAAATAAATATTTCAAATAACGGAAAGAATACAACCAGGAAACAGGAGAGTAATTAAATAATGCCGCATTCCAGGATTCGGGATTTGTAGTCCCTCCCAGAAAAACGGCCATAACAAACGGAAGAATGGCCATCCTCATCCACGAATTTTTCCAGGTCAACACATAAATCAATGTACCGAATATCGCCATATTGGCCAATACCAAAATAATGATATTACTAAATCCTAAACTGAAGATGCGATCGTTGGCATATGGAACCAACAGCAACATACAGACAGCAATTCCATAAGCGATGGCTTGGATAGCGTATCTTATCCATACAGGCATCTGCCATGGCAAACGCATAAACATCGGAAACATTAACATAAAAGCCGCCAGAGTAGTCAACCAGGCTCTGTAATCCTGCGGGTTACTAATGACCCAAGGATACATGTGTTGTATGAAAATAGCAAAAAAAGCAAGCCTTAATCCTCGCAATAACCCATTGAATAGTAAGTTCCATACGGATCCTCCTTTTTCTAATTTTTGCCCGATCGAAAAAGGAAATGCAGCTCCCATCGAAAAAAGGAAAAAAGGAAAAACCAGATCCACCCAGGTGATTCCGAAAACTTCAGGGTTAAACGCATTCGTCGGAGGAGGCGTTTGTGCATGGTACATCCAACCGGGTAATATCCCGAAAGCAATCGTACCGGAAAGTACCATTGTTAATATGGCATATCCTCTGAGAGCATCCAGAGAAGTCGCTCTGACTTTTGTTTCCGGAGATGTGAATTTCATGTATATATTAATAAATTTAGCTAACAACAGCGCAAAACTAAATATTATTTTTTATATATACAATAATTAATTAATATTTTTAATAATTAGACACATTAAAATAAATTTTTATAACAACAGTTCATTACTCCAACATATCTAAAAAACGTTCCCGGCCTATATAACAGGCTCCAATAACCCCGGCGCGGGTATTCAATTTGGAGATTTTCAACTCCATGTCATGGCTGACTAAGTTCAAGGAATATTTCTTAACGGCAGATCGGATCGGAAGCATGAGATAATCTCCTGCAATAGACATTATTCCTCCGATTACGACAAGCTCCGGATTGAATATATTAATAAGAATGGAAAGATAACGTCCCATTTTTTCTCCTAATTTAGAGATCATGTCAATGGCAAGGACATCTTCATCGCGCACAATTGCTTTCAGGATATTCTCCAGTTTTATCTCTTCCGGGGCATATTTATCTGCAATCAAAGAAGTCATCCCCTGATTGAGACTCTCTTTGAAATCACGCTCCAAAGCCCAACCGGAGATTTCAGTCTCTAAACAGCCTTTTTTTCCACATTGACACAATATATTATTATCAAACAACGGACTATGTCCGAATTCTCCGGAATAACCCGACTTTCCGTAATACAACTTCCCATCGGTAACAATACCAATACCAACGCCCCAACTGATATTGACAAAAATAACATTCCGTTCTTTTTGCACAACACCACAATTGTATTCCCCAAAAGCCATTGCACGGGAATCATTTTCTAAAAATATTTTAATGCCTACTTTGGATTCGATAATGGAGCTCAGTGAGTTTTCTTCAAAAAAGAAATAGTTATAGCTAAAACCTTCCCGTGAATTGATCCGGCCTGTTAAATTGATGCAAGCATTGATGATGTCTTTTTTATCCACTCCGGAACCAGCCAGGAATTTATTGATTAACAGACAAAGATGATCCAAAGACTCTTCCGTATTCATCAGAACAAACGGAATGCCCTCCTTGATTTTAACAAATTCGTTTTTCAGATCCTGTAAAGCAATAGTTACCGATTGTCGATTGACTTCAACCCCCAAATAAAATCCACATTTCGGATTGATCCCGAATACATTCGGCCGACGACCTCCTGCTGTATCGATTTTCCCAAAATCAAAAATAATATTCTCCTCCAACAATTCATTGATCACTTTAGTAACTGTCGGAACACTAAAATCCGATGATTGACTCAATTCTGCGATCGTAAAATTTCCATTTGTTACAAAATTTTTAATAATACTTCGCTTTAATTTCTGCATTTTCATCGCAGAGCGAGATATATTACCGGGAATAGCGAACAGAGAAGATAAACCCATAATAATTTTTTTTAATAATAGAGGACAAAATTACAGAAAACTTTTAATATTTGAATTATTGCAAAGTTAAAATTCACGGATCACTTTATACACAGGGTAAACAGGGGATAACAAACAGAAGGCTTTCCCTGCTCTCCGCCCCATTTAAACCATTTTGGAATAATAATGAGCATATTTACAGGATATTTTCAATTTTTAAAATGATTTATGTAAAAAAATCACTTACTTTGCATGCTGAAATTAATGATGTTGTAAAAAATATGGCACAACAAGAAGATGTTTTTAAGAAATTAGTCTCTCATTGCAAAGAATACGGCTTTGTTTTTCCTTCTTCCGAAATCTATGATGGATTGGGAGCTGTATACGATTACGGACAAAATGGTGTTGAACTTAAAAATAATATCAAAAAATATTGGTGGGACAGCATGACCCTACTGCATGAAAATGTGGTCGGTATCGATTCGGCTATCTTCATGCATCCGACTATCTGGAAAGCATCCGGCCACGTAGATGCATTCAACGATCCGCTGATCGATAATAAAGATTCGAAAAAACGTTATCGCGCCGATGTTCTGATTGAAGACCATCTGGCAAAATACGAAGATAAAATCAATAAAGAAATCGAAAAAGCTTCTAAAAAATTTGGAGATGCTTTCGACGAACAAAAATTCAGGGAAACAAACCCAAGAGTATTGGAAAATCAGGCCAAAATGAACGAAATACATACTCGTTTCGCCAATGCCTTGAATGACAACAACCTGGAAGATCTGCGTCAGATCATCATTGATTGTGAGATCGTTTGTCCCATCTCAGGAACAAAAAACTGGACGGAAGTACGCCAATTCAACCTGATGTTCGCAACAGAAATGGGATCCACAGCCGACGGAGCGACGAAAGTGTACCTGCGCCCGGAAACAGCACAAGGGATCTTTGTGAATTTCCTGAATGTTCAGAAAAGCGGAAGAATGAAAATCCCATTCGGAATTGCTCAAATCGGGAAAGCGTTTCGGAATGAAATAGTCGCCCGCCAGTTTGTATTCCGTATGCGCGAATTCGAACAAATGGAAATGCAATTTTTCGTACGCCCGGGAGAAGAACTCAATTGGTTTGCCAAATGGAAAGAAACGCGTATGAAATGGCATCAATCGCTTGGATTAGGTAACCATAAATATCGTTTCCATGATCACGAGAAACTGGCTCACTATGCCAATGCTGCTACCGACGTCGAATTTGAAATGCCCTTCGGGTTCAAAGAAGTGGAAGGAATTCACTCTCGTACGGACTTCGACTTGAGTAGCCATGAAAAATTCTCCGGTAAAAAAATTCAATACTTCGATCCGGAATTGAATCAGTCATACGTACCTTATGTGATCGAAACATCCATAGGGGTCGACCGCATGTTTCTCAGTATCATGGCAGGCTCCTATTGCGAAGAAACACTCGACGGCGGAGAAATCCGTGTGGTGTTGAAATTACCTCCTGCATTAGCTCCGGTCAAATTAGCCGTATTGCCGCTGGTAAAAAAAGACGGCCTCCCCGAAAAAGCAAGAGAAATCATCGATCGATTGAAATTTAATTTCAATTGCCAATACGATGAAAAAGACTCAATCGGCAAACGCTACCGTCGTCAGGATGCAATTGGAACTCCTTATTGCGTGACTGTTGATCACGACACATTGAATGATCATTGCGTAACCATTCGCTATCGCGATACGATGGAACAGGAACGAGTTCCTATCTCAGAATTGGAAAGCATTATCACAGATAAAGTAAGCATGAAGAATTTATTAAAAAAGAATGTTGAGTCATGAAAAAATCTTTAATTGTTATTATCGTACTTGTAGCCCTGGTCGCCATCCTTTTCTTTTGGTACACAGGAGTCTACAACACACTCGTCAAATCAGACGAAACGGTTACCGCCCAATGGGGTAATGTGGAAAATCAGTACCAACGCCGGTCTGACCTGATTCCGAACTTGGTCGCTACTGTTAAAGGATACGCGGCTCATGAAGAAAGCACATTGGAAGGAGTCGTGCAAGCTCGCGCTAAAGCAACACAAGTTACGATCGACCCGACAAACCTGAATGAACAAACCATGGCTCAGTTCCAAGCGGCACAAGGCGAACTTTCATCCGCATTAAGCCGTCTGTTAGTCAGCGTAGAAGCTTATCCGGATCTGAAAGCAAACCAGAACTTCTTGGATTTGCAAGCTCAGCTGGAAGGCACTGAAAATCGCATCTCGACAGAACGTACCCGCTTCAATGAAGTCGCTAGAGATTATAATACGTTGATCCGTAAATTTCCCAACAATATCATTGCAGGTATGTCCGGCTTTAATGCTAAACCTTATTTTAAATCGGAAGCAGGAGCTGAAACCGCACCGAAAGTTCAATTTTAAAGTAAAACAGATAATTAATGAAAAATATCTTATTTTTAGCGCTTTGTCTGGTTCTGTCATTGCAGTTCCAATCATGCAAAGATGATGATGAAGATAATGGCTGGAGAGAAGCCAATGAGGCCGCTTTTGAAGCTGTATCCAAGGATGCGGCATATGTTGCCAAGACAACTCCCGAAGGCCCTGGGACGATTTACGTGAAAGTGCTTAAATCGGGAACAGGAACAGTGCATCCGATTTTCACATCCAATGTAAAAGTGCTTTATAAAGGATCTTATTATGATGGAACTGTATTTAATCCGGGAACCAGCGAAACAGGAGTTCCAGTTATTCTCTCGGTAAGACCTACTGATTCAATGAATACAAATACAATTGTTGTTAGTGGACTTTCTATTGCTTTGCAAAATATGGTTATTGGAGACAAGTGGGAAGTATGGGTTCCATGGACTTTAGGATATGGTTCTGTTGATTCTAAGGTTCTGGCGTATTCTACGCTCGTTTTTGAAGTAGAATTACTGGAAATCATACAATATCCGTAAGTAATGAAAATAAAAGACAAACAGCCAATGAGAACCCAAGAATAAATCGTTTGCTGTTTGTCTTTTTTAGTTATTAAGTTATTTTACATGTGAGTCATTCCTAAAACCTTATCTATTCTGTTCTTGTTTTTTTAAAAATCCTTCATTCAACAAAATAAAAAAATAAATAGCTGTTTTGTATTTATTTTAACCAACTTTCATATTGAGATATTTGAAAATTTAGTATCTTGCAGCACGATTTTAATACGAAACACAACATGTCAATAATTTTTCCTCTATTGTACATAGAAGAACATACTTCTTGTCAAAATTACAGATCAGGTAAAGCCGCAGGATTCCAATGTCACTTACTAAAAAAAGGAGAAAACCTGCACATACATCCCAACAATGATAAAAACTATATCCTGTTTTCCATCGAAGGAAAAGGGAATGTTACTTACGATTTTCAAAGCGGTTTTGATATGGAAGAGAACCAAATGGTTTTTCTGCCCAAATTAACCGGATTGGAATACATCGCTTTAAATGACTCACTTTTAGTAACTTCCGAATTTGATCGATTGTTTAATCTCTGCGACAAAATGGCATTGCAATCATTAGAAGCCTATTACAACCCTCAAAACTCCAATACAGATTGGCGATTAGATATCAAAAAACCCTTAAAATCATTTCTGGATTTATTAATTGTTTACTTACAATCAGGGGCATCATGTAAACATTTACACGAAATAAAGCTAAAAGAATTTTTTATGTTGATGAGAGCTTTTTACTCCAAAAAGGAAAATGCAGCTTTCTTCTCTCCTATCATAAATAAAAATATTGAATTTAAAACACTGGTAATCAATCAATATCCAAAAGCAAAAACGGTACAGGAACTAGCCAAATTATGTGATTTTTCATTAGCAACCTTTAATAGAATTTTTACAGAAACTTTTCAGGAAGCTCCTTACCAATGGATGCAAAAACAAAGAGCCAAATTACTTGCGATTCAACTATCCAACAAAGAAATCCCCCTGAATGCCATCATAAATGAATTCCATTTCTCTTCACCGGCACACCTGACAATATTCTGTAAAAAACATTTTATGATGACTCCTTCTAAATTCAGATCGATGTCGAAAGCGGAGAGACAAAAGAAAATCGACAAAGTTTTCAATAATCAATCGAAAGGGACAAATAAAAAATAAATTCATCAATCATCCATAGGGTTTTCTATTTCTCAACCATCTTATAGATAAACAGAGTATTTATCTATAAAAGATACGCCATGAAAACAAAATCAAAGTGCTTAAAAGTGATTGTGCTATTAATCTCTTTATTTATCGCATTACCAATAATGCAAGCACAAAATGAGAACAGTAAATATTACACAATCAGCGGAGTTGTCAAAAACAAGGCAACTAACAAAAAAATGGAATATGTAACAATAGCTGTTCCCGGAACAAATATTGGGACAATAACCAATGAAGATGGAGAATTCGCATTGAAAATCAATGACTCAATCCGGACAACAAGCATTGAATTATCCTGCCTTGGATACTATAATTACAAAGTACAAATCAGTGGGACCAACCTGTTTAACCAAACGTTCTTAATGACTCCCAAAGCAAAAGAACTTAAAGAAGTTGTCGTTATAGGATGGGACCCTGTTAAATTGATGGAGGAAGCTATCAAAAAAATCCCTGAAAACTACAGCAAAAAACCGAATCTGTTAACCGGTTTTTATAGAGAAACGGCACAAAAAGGAAAAAGTTATATCAATATCAGTGAAGCTATTATTAATATATATAAGACAGCATATAACCAAAATGTCGATAATGACCGCATACAAATTCTGAAAGGTAGAAAATTACTTAGCGCTAAACCTAGCGATACACTAGCAGTCAAACTATTGGGAGGCCCCAACTTATCCATTATAGCGGATATCATCAAAAATCCGGAAATGCTACTTGACCCTGAAGCATTCAATTATTTCAAATACACCATGGAAGAGATGACCTTAATAAACGATCGGCTCAATTATGTTATCAAATTCGAGCCTCAAATCACACTTCCTTACGCCCTTTACTACGGCAAGTATTTTATTGACTCAGAATCATTGACTTTCACTCGTGCAGAATTTAGTCTCGATATGAAAGACCGAAATAAAGTAACCGATATGATTCTCAGAAAAAAACCGACAGGTTTGCGTTTTCGCCCGGAAGAAGTTTCCTTTATAGTCAGTTATAAACAACAAGACGGATTGACCTACCTCAATTACATAAGAAATGAAATAAAATTCAAATGCGACTGGAAAAGAAGGCTTTTTGCAACAAATTATACTGTATTGAGCGAGATGGTAGTCACAGACAATCGAATTGAAGATGCAACAAACATTTCAAGAAAAGATGCATTCAATGCAAATAACTCCCTAAGTGATAAAGTTATGAACTTTTACGACACTGATTTTTGGGGAGCTTATAACATCATTGAACCTTCTGAATCCCTTGAATCTGCTGTAAATAAACTAAAAAAAGGATATAAATAGAATCTTTTTTTGCTAAGTTTGCCTTATGATAGACGATGTATTGATTTTCAAAAAGGTAAAAAGTGGCGATATTCGTGCTTTTGAAACGCTTTTCAGGCGTTACTATGAACCTTTGTGTCGATACTGCTGTAGTTTTGTCGGAGCGATAGAAGAGGCGGAAGAAATTGTTCAGGAATTATTTTATAAAATATGGAAAGAACATGAGAAGCTGCAAATTACTTTTTCAGGAAAAGCATACCTCTATGCTGCTGTACGGAATAATTCCTTGCAGTATCTTGAACATCTGCAAATAAGGCAGAATTATTATACCCATGAATTGAACAGACTGGTACAGATGAAAAATGAAACTCCGGAAGAACTCTTAGAATACAAAGAGTTTGAAACATATCTTAAAGATACATTGAACCAATTACCCGAACGCAGAAAAACAATTTTTATAATGAACCGGTTCGAAGGTAAAAAATATTCTGAAATTGCTGATGAATTATCATTATCTGTCAAAACAATTGAAGCAGAAATGTCAAAAGCGCTTCAAGTATTAAAAGAAAAATTGAGAAAAATATAAAAAAATGAACAATATAAATACAGATAAAGCCTGGAAAATTCTCCATAACAGACTGGAGGAAGAAGGCTTAATTGCTATTGAAAAAGAAGAAAAGCAACCATTGATCACTCTCAGAAGAATCGCTGCTGCTATCCTTCTGTTTGGTATCGTCGGTTCGATTACTTACTACGTACTAAAAAACGAAAACAAAACGTTACTCTCTCAAGTAAACAATAATCCGGATAAAACAACTTTAGTAACAACATTGCAGGATGGGTCAATCGTTTATTTATCAGAAAAATCATCATTGTATTATCCGGAGGAGTTTGACCCGGGCGTACGTAAAGTAAAAATAACCGGCAGCGCCTTATTTGATATCAGCAAAGATTTAAATCGACCTTTTTATGTAGAGACCGAACTTGTTTCTGTCAAAGTACTCGGAACTGAATTCGGAATGAATGATGTCGGGAACAAAACGGCTTTCGAACTGTTTGTAGAACGAGGAAAAGTAGAGGTTACAAACAAACAGAATGGCGAATCCGTTTTTGTTGAAGCTGGAGAAATTGTTCGTATAAAATCCGGACATCTATTGAAACAGAAAAACTACGATCAAAAAAAATACACGGCTTTCACAAATCGGATGAGCTTCAAAGACGAACGCCTGGAACAAATATTAAAAGTAATCCAAAACACGACAGACACAACGATTGTTGTAGAAGATAGAGATATCGCTAACAGTCAATTGACCGTTACATTCGAGAATAATTCTGTTGAATCGATGATACAACTGATCTGTTACGCACTGAATTTGAATTATATACAAAAAAAAGAAACAATTTATATTTCGAAATTATAACTCTTAAAGAGGTATGAAAAACGCTATTTTCTGCATATTCTGCCTCATTACTTGCAGCCTGCAAGCTACAGTAGACGATCCTCTACTTAATAATGCCATCTCTTTGCCAAAAACAAAAGGGACAGTCTATGAAATGCTGAATAAAATTTCAGACCTATCCGGAATATTCTTTATCTATGATGCCAAAACTATAGATAACAATCGTAAAGCCAAATTATCGAAAGGAAAAGCGACAGTTAAGCAGGCCATAGAGGATGTCGTTCAAGACCCTAATATTAAAATGAAAGTGATCGGAAATCATATCTTATTATACAAAACAGAATCACTGACATCCCAAATAAAAAACAAACCCGATATCCAGCAAACAAGCGACTCGATCAATTATTACATCATTGAAGGAGAAATAAAAGATAAAGAAACATTAGAAAAACTTCCATTTACTTCTATTCGATTAGGAGAAAGCAATATAGGAACTGTAAGTAATCAGAATGGAGAATTCTTATTGAAAGTACCCGACTCCTTAAAAAACACCATTGTAACATTTTCATACATCGGATATGAAACATATAAAGTTCCTGTCGAATTATTGGTGGAAAATCGGACGAATATCTACATGGATATTTGCTATGTCCCTATCCCGGAAATCATCGTAGGTATAATCAATCCCCTCAGGATTGTTCGGGGCATGCTTGATAACCGAGACAAGAATTACATGCAGCAGCCGGTACTTCTAACAACATTTTATCGGGAAGGATTTGATCGAAAAAAAGAATTTATCAATCTCACAGAAGCGGTATTCAAGATCTATAAAACACCTCTTAACTCCAACAGGCCTGACCAGGTAAAATTATTGAAAATGAGAAAAATAACCAATAGCAATGAAAATGATTCAATCTTAATGAAGTTCAAAGCGGGAGTTGAGGCTTTTTTTTCTCTTGACTTAGTGAAAAAATTACCGGATTTCCTTTCTTTGGATGAAAATCTGTATAATTACACTAAAATCGATATGACTGTTATTGATTTCCGGTTAGCCCATGTCATCTCTTTTGAACAAAAATCAGAAGTAGAAGAACCTCTCTATAAAGGAGAATTATATATCGATGCCGAAAATTTTGCGCTATTGAGCGCCCGCTTCGAAATTAATCCGGAATACATAAAAAAAGCAAAAAAAGATTTGGTACTCAAACAAGGGAAAAAATACGATATTATCCCCAAAGAAGCGGTTTACACGGTTTCATACAAAGAATGGAACGGAAAATACATTCAAAATTATGTTCGGGGCGATCTGACTTTTAACGTAGAAAAGAAAAAATCATTTTTTGCCCGTAGAACTCCTATCCACACCTATTTTGAAATGGTTGTCTGTAACATTGAGACAGAAAATATTAAACCTTTCCCTCCAAAAGAAAGCATTCCTACAACCCGGATTTTCTCCGAAACAAAATTTATATACGATCAAAACTTCTGGGGTAATTTCAATATAATCCTTCCCGAACAAAAACTAAACGACAACATCGCTCGCATTTCTTCCCAAATAGAAGAAAGCATTGACTACTGATGACTGAGTGTACTCCCTCTCCCCCTTTGGAGGGGGCAGGGGGAGGATTTAGATAACTCTGCAAATAATGAGAATCAAACTACTTAAAAAGTCATCCTTATTATTATTTGTAAGTTTTTCATTGAAGGAAGTCTGTTCAAGAGTCCTCCCCCTACCCCCTCCAAAGGGGGAGAGAGGACACGGAAGGAAAGAATCTTCCTTTTAAGACTAGTCATAGTCACACATTTGGCAATAAAAAAAGGGGCACCCGAAGGCACCCCTTTCTTTATTATCTAGTTTTTTGTCAATTACTTAACAACAACCTTAGCAACGTTAGTACCGTTCTTCACGATTACCACACCACGAGGAGCAGCAATTGTTTGTTCAGTACCTGTAGCAGCTACAGATTTAACCATACGTCCGTCGATAGTGTAAAGTTCGATAGCGCCCTTAGCGTTAACTACCTTCACAGCTCCGTCAAGACCGTATACTGCAACTCCGTTTCCATTGATAGCAGGAACATCTGTGAATGTTTTGCCAGCAACTTTACCAATCTCGAATGTCATAGCACCCTTTTGAGCAGCAGCTTTGCTTGAAGTCTTAGAGTTCATGAATACAAGACGGTTGTTCCATTGTGCCAAATATTTGTATTCGCCAGAAGGAACTTGAGCTACAATCCAGAATGGATAGCTATGGTTCACTGTATCAGCAGCAGCTTTCAAATTTCTTTGCAAGCCGAATGTTTGATAATAACCTTTGTCTGCACCATGAGCACCATTACTATCAATTTTCTTGCTAGTAAAGTAAGCATAAGTGTAGTCACCATAGTTATAATTAGTACTTGCAGAGTCTGCTTTCGTGTTAACCATTGTCAAATAATTTCCTTTTGAATCAAGGATGTTGTAATACCAGATTCTATCTTTAGTATATTTATTAACAATTGTATCATAAACCAACTTGAATGTAAGTTTTGCATGATCAATAGGATTAATAGTTTCTACATAAGATAACAATCCATAATTTACAGGAGACAAGTCACTTGGATCAACGATATATACGTCTGGTCTGCTGAAGTCTTTCAACCAACCTGATTTATCTGTTTGACCAACCCACTCTTCGCCAGTTTCAGCCTTAGGACCGAAGAAGAAAGTACCACCTGATTCTGGATCAGCATATACTTGGCTTGTAGCATTTCTGTTGATAGCTAACCACATGATTTGGTTGTGGTAAGGCATTGTACGAATGGCTACATTAGCATCTTTATATTTACCATCAAGCGTAGTTGTTGAATCTCCAACTTCTTTGAATGGGAAACAGAATTTGAATGCTTGCAATGTATCTGCCGCATATTTGTCGTAGTTAACCATTACTTCTGATTCTCTTGGATTCAATGTTCTGAATTGAACAGTTCCATCCAATTTCATTTCAAGGTAATGTTCAACTTCATTATTATTAGCATCCGTAGTTACATGGATAATGTTATAATAAGGAACTCCATGGTGGAAATGAGGATCATTTTCGTGACCTGGATCTACTACAAAGTTAGATTCTCTGATACGCAAGTAGTTAACTTTACCACCTGTAGTATTTACAGATTCTTCGTAAGCAGCAGCGATACCACCAACATAACCAGTACCATCTACTTTACCTTTACTATAGATATAGCGGTCAGCGTAAACTGTTTCAAGGATAGCCCAGTCGTATGCCAAATCATCATTTGTGAATTTCTTATACTTGATCATACAGTTGTCACCTGGTTGACCCGGGTTATGGTCTGTGATGCAAGTAATAGTAATTTTCTTCAATTGAAGATGTTGAATATCATAATACTTAGGTATAGCCAAGAATGTTTGGATGTTACCACCATCAGCAGTTTTAGATTTAGCTGTTTCATACAAGAAGAATTGACCTAACAATTGATTTCTTGTTGGAACTTTTTCGCCATTTTCGTCAAACTCAGATCCTTCTGGATAGAATTCATACAAGTTAGTTGTTCCGTTTACTTTCTTCACATTCCAGTGCATAGTAGCATCGTAGTAGCTCTTCTTAGCAATACCGCTCTTCCAAGAAGCATAATATTTGCTATCTTTATCTTGGATGAAGTTGTGTTCGCAGAAGTCTCCACTGTAATATTCCGAACGGTTGAACATGTATTCAGTTGCACTGATACCTTCGAATGAAACTTCATCAGAAGAAGGCATAACGATCAACTGACCATCTTTACCCCATTCTCCAACTCTGAACTCATCAAAAACAGGACCGTTACCGATCTTAGCATTCTGACGAATTGAAGTTTGTTTGAAAGGAGCATTGTAGTTTACTACCCAAGAAGCAGCCGGGATGAAGATAAAGCTACCATAAGTAGGAGCTTGAGTTGATTTACATCCGTAGATTGCAAACATTTGCAATGGACGATAATCAGCTTTTTCACCCACAGAACTATATGCATTACTTGTAGCTGTATACAATTTTTCCCAACGCAATTTAACACCACTCACACCCGGTTGAGCCGACATGATTGTTTGACCGAATACAGAAGTTGTATCTACTGTCAAGAACAATTCCGGATTCAACGGATTTTGTATATAATACAATTCTACCTCTCTTGTATTTTCGTAAGAACGATAGCGATCGTTATTTGCAGTTCCTGTTGCACCGAATGTTTTGATGTAACCATGACCTGCAGTCGCACCTACTTTCAATGTGTCAGCCAATGTGAAGATCAAGTTCAAAGGATTAGCAGCATTAACAGCATATTTAGTAGTTGTATTCATCTGCATGTAGTTGTTCATCAGAACTTCATTCCAAACATCCCATTCTTGAACTGTCAACGGAATACTATACATTTGATTATCGATCAAATATTTAGAATCAACATAGTCGCGTGGGCACTGAGTCATGTCAGGTCCTGTGAACTTGAAGCGAGTAGCCGCTTGAACGTCTGTATCGAAACGACCAGCATTCCAAGTTGACAACAACAAGTCTGAACCTGTAGTGATAAGTGCATATTTCGTTCTTGCCACGTGTTCTGCTTGCATGTGTTCCAGATACTTCATGACATATTCTTCTGTCCAAATAGTCATGTTTGTGAATGTAGGATCTGAATTCAACTTACCAGCAAGAGTATTCAAATCAGAGTTGCTCAAAGAAGCAGTGCTGCTCTTCCATGCTGTTTCAGTACTAGCAGGAAGTGAACCTGCAGGAACAATTAACGGGTTGATACCGTAGTTATCATTTGAATAAGAATTGTTCCATGGTCTATAAGAAACAACAGGACCACCAACAGCAGTTCTATCAACATTATAATCATGTTTAGCTACACGGAATTCCATTAAGAAATATTCCATGTGTTTGTCGCCAACCAATGGTTGATAGAAACGGAATGCAGTTGCATTCGTTCTGTCGACTTTCATGAACTTGAATCCAAGTTGTTGAGTTTTAGTAGAAGTAGTTGTATTGATCGTATCATATACCAAATACTCTCCCTTATTGTTCTTAACATAATGCCATTTGTAAACATCCAAAGTAAGCGTGTCTTGTTTCAAGAATTCAGCCACTTTTTTAGATGGATATTTTTTCAATGCATTCATTTGAGCCTTAGTCAACATGTAGTCAACGTTCGGGAACAAGCCTGAAACAGCATCATTATAGACCATAGGAGTCACATACTTATACTGTTCCAAATCAGGATTTGAAGTACTAACAACCGGTTCAACCCATAACCATGGATCTCTGGTGTTATCTTTTGTAAAGTAAGCTAAGTTCTCACCATATTTAGGATCCGGACCGGTGTAACCACCTTCAACACGCAATGTATTGGAAAGAGCTTCACGAATGTCATAGAAACCTTCTTTGAACAAATAAGTACACAATGAGTCATCAGCTGGGCTGTAAAGGTCATCAGAGTGATTTGTTTTGGAATCACTTGCTCCACCTGTAGGATATTCATATGCAATCGGAGTTAACTTCAAAAGCATACCGATATTACCCAAACAAACATCTTTTTGTAAGTGGTTAGTGTAATTATAACCTGTTTCAGTATTAGCTTGTCTTCCTCTTTGGCCTGCATACCACCATGGATTTGAAGCACCATCTCCACTTCCGATATTTTTCATTGTATCCAAATAAGCATACTGTAAAGAAGTTCTTTCGTTACCTATTGGAGTTTCAGCCATATTTCTCAACTTGAACATACCGTTGAAGCAGTCCAGGTGAACTGATTGCCATACATCAGAAGTATAAGTTCCTGCAGTTAATGTAGGAAGTTTGTCTACCAAATAAGCGCGATCAGCAGCCGTTTGAGTAGTTAAACCGGCATAGCTGTATTCGAGCGTATCGCCAAGTTCGTTAACGATGTTATAACCACCTCCGCTAGGAGCCCAAACGAATTGCCAGTGTGCACTCATGTTAACTGAGTCGTATGGAGTATCGAAATAACGATCTTTTCCTGTAGCAGCATAGTTGTAACGATTCTTTTCCTTAGCAGTAACAACTACGCGTTTGTAAGGTTTTCCTGTTATCGAATTGATAACATCTGTCGGAACAACATCCAATACATAGAAAGAATCAGCCAAAACAGTATGAGCGCCTGTAGAAGTTGTATAAGCTTTCAATATGTTTTGTTGTTTTACTTCAATGAAATAGAAACGTCTTTCACCGATCTTGTTGATCAATTCAGCTTTCAATGGTCTCAAAGGCAAGTTGTTGTAACCTGTGTAAGTTCCACTAACCGGACCTGTACAAGGAGTTCCATTCATTTGACCGATCTTGAATGATCTGTTGAATCCGTCAACTTCACTGTCAGTTACGTTAGCATAAGGTCTGTCATTCCAAACGGCGAAGTTATAATGAGGAGTTGTAGGGTTAGTATTGTAAGAACTGTTAGAAGTATCATAATTCCAAGAGTTCAAAGGATACAATTCCATATCTCCGTTTACATTGATCCAAATAGCAAATTTTTGGATACGTATCAAATCTTCAAGAGATTCTTTTGAAGTAGCAGCAGTATAAGCAGCTCTCATTTCCAATTTGTTACCAAAAGCAGCAACACCATTGATCAGCGGAGTTCCGGGAACTTGTTCTTTCTTAACAGAAAGCAAGTTTTGAGTACAAGGATCCATGATGACAAATGTCTGCAATTTCCAGTTCTCGTCGGTATCTTGGAACAAACGAGAATGATCTCCACCTGTAGACATAGGATTATCTCCCATACTGGTAGGAGTCAGAGCGCTATTGTGTGCAGTTCCGGAAGTGCTATACGATTTAGTAATATCACTACCTGATTGGAAGTTCAAAGCTTCTGTTCCAATAACATTGAATACACTTACACCGTCAACAACCAAAGCTGATTTTGTATTTTGGTTGATGAAGTTAATGAATTCATTAGGGAAATCGGCTTTAGTAGCCCATCTTCCACCGATAGGATCAGCTTTTACCCATACAGGAACGATCCGAACAGATGTTGTGCCTGCATAATAAGCAGCCCAGTTCTTACGAACTTGGTCCATAGAATAAATAGCATAACGGTTATGTGGAGCGCCATTGTTGTTTTTAGAAGTATCATAAGCAACAACCCAAATACCACGATCATTCGCATTTGCAGTACTTCTTCCTCCGATAACACTGGTATAACCAATCAGGTAACCACCTTCCTGAGGAGCAACTGTTTTAACAGCCCAAGGCACCATACCAACGCTGTCAATAACACCTCCCGATGCTCTTGTTCCTGATGAATGAGTTCCGTCATACTCAGTTACATAATCTTCCGTAAGGAAACGTACAAACTGGAAGTCTTCGATACTGTTTGCACCTCTTGCTCCAGGAACGCCATCTTTATTGAAATAGATGACATCGTCTACAGCTTCAGTAGATTTTGAGCGGATCTTGTAAGTTCCTGTCAAAGCTCCGATGTTTGCAGTAATAGAAAAGTAAGCCTGAGTCTCACCTACTTTACCGGAATGACCGGCATTCGTAAGTTCCCAAGTATCACTCGGGCGATCCACAACATACTTCATAGACTCATTGTGCAAAGGATTTGCAACCTTGTCTGCACTTAGAGGATAATCTTTAGCATATTCAAGCACGCCAGTAACACCAAAGTTATCCCAGAAATGACCAGGCTTAGCTGATGTTTGATTAGCGGACCAAACGTTCAAAAAGTACTGCGTTTTACCGTCGTACTGAGCGTTTGCTTGAAAAGCTACAAGTGCCATAAAGGCAGCAAGCATTAAAAATAGTTTTCTTTTCATAAACACTAATTTAAATTAATAAAAAACTGATAATTCTCGTAAATATTTCTTGTTTTTATACAAAACTCCTAAAATTAACGGCGCAAATAAACAACTTTTACAGCAAAAAAACAAATATTTCTCTACTTAAATTAAAGAAACACTTGAATTTTTCGGCTAAATTACTTGTTACTCGCTCCATAACAGTAAAATTGGTATGCAAATATAAAATCTTTTTTCGGCCTAACCATTTTTTATTTTCTTTAATTTTTACCCCCTCAACCAACACCTGTGTTTTTTGTACAAAACCGGGTTTTTAAAGGACAAACAGAAAAGAATCCATTCAGATATTATTTTTGTTCACTAGGTTCTTTCTCTTGTGGTTGTTCTCCGCGAAGCAGTTGTTCTGCTTTGGCTTTATCTTCTTCAGCCGCTTTTCTTTCATATTGCATTTCTTTGATTTTACTTCGTATGATATAGAAATAAGGATTAGGGTTATTCTCTCCTTGAAGGCGAATGGCTTGGTTGATGTCTGACAAAGCTTTTCCCGGACGGTTCATCAGGATATAAAGCTCCGCTCTCCCTGCGTATAAATCTGAATGATCAGGATATTTATCCAACAGGTCAAAATATATTATCTCGGCTTCATCGAACTCTTTACGCATCTTACAAAGGGAAGCGATGCCGATGCGTCCTTCAAGTGTTTGCGGATTAAGTTCGATTATCCGCTCAAGATCAGTTTGGGCAGCGCCTTCATTTTTTACTTGCAAATAAAGTAAACCTCTTCTGTATAAGGCATTTTCATCTTTATCGTTAATAAGAAGGATAGCGGTGTAGTCTGTAATAGCATTTTCCGGTTGATTCATGGCGGTAAACAACTCTGCTCTATTCGTAAGCAGGGCTGTATTTTTAGGTGCCTGAGCCAAAGCTGCAGTATAAGACACTAAAGCATCGTCGTATTTCTTTTGCCGGAACTGAATCGTACCGAGATTCGACAACAACAGGACATTCAAGGGATTATCGGGTTGAAGTCGCATCGCTTTCTTTAAAACAGTTTCTGCAGCAGGCAGGTTATTCTCATTTAAATATTTAAATGACAAATCAATAAACTCTTCGTAGGTTTGCGACTTTGCCGAGCCGCAAACCGACAAGAGTAGTAATATCATCAAAAAAAACATACCGACCCTAGCCCGAGAAGGTTCAGGTCGTTCATGTGTAAATTTATTCTTCATTTATTCTATCGGTCCAGGAGCTATCAATTTATAACCTTTTCCGTGAATATTGATGATTTCGATTTCAGAATCCTCTTTCAATAGCTTTCTGAGTTTTGTGATATAAACGTCCATACTACGTGCATTGAAATAATTATCGTTGCCCCAAATGGTTTTCAATGCATAATTACGTTCCAGAATCTCATTGGCATGAGAGCACAACAATCCGAGCAGCTCGCTTTCTTTGGTAGTCAGCTTGGATGACTCATCGCCATAAGTTAATGTTTGTTTTTGTGTATCAAAACCAAAGCGGCCGATTTTATAAAATGCCACATCTTTTGCTTTTTTTCCATTTACTCTACGAAGAATAGCCTCTATCCGAAGTAAAAGTTCTTCCATGCTGAATGGCTTGGTAAGATAGTCATCGGCTCCGATTTTAAATCCTTCGAGAATATCCTCTTTCATGGTTTTTGCAGTCAAAAACACAATCGGGATTTCACCGTTAGTCAGTCTGATTTCCTGGGCAAGTGTGAATCCGTCTTTTTTAGGCATCATCACATCCAAGATACAAATATCGTATTGATTCTTAGGAAAAGCTTTAGATCCGGCTTCTCCATCAGGGAACAAGTCCACTGCATATCCTTTAGCTTGCAAATACTCGCGCAATAACATTCCTAAATTTTCGTCATCTTCACACATGAAGATTCTTACTTTTTCATCCATAATTATTTTTTTTAAAGTTTTATTATTCTAATTTTTACAATCACCTAATAGATACTTTTAAGTCAACATAAACAAATAGTAACTTTTCAGAATCTAAATTATCCCTTCAAATAGGGCAATACAATAATAAATTTCGTTCCCACATTGATTTCGCTTTCCACTTTAATTAACCCATTATGATCGTCGATAATTTTTCTAACATAAGCCAATCCGAGACCGAATCCCTTGACATCATGACGATTTCCTGTGTGCACCCTGTAGAAGCGTTCAAATATTTTTTTCAAATTTTCTTTTTTAATTCCGACGCCATTGTCCTGAATACTTATATGTATCTTATCCCCTTCATTGTATGTACTCGCCGTTAGCGTAAGCGGAACATCTTCCCGTCTATATTTAAGCGCATTTTCCATCAGATTGAACAAGACATTTGTAAAGTGCATTTCATCCACAAAAATAGTAGATTCCAATGCATTCAGGTCTACATCCAAAGTTCCTCCTATTTTTTCTACACGCAAAACGAATGTGTGAGCAATGTTCGCTAACAAGTCATTCGCATCCAATTCTCTCATTTTCAGTGTCGTTTTGTTTTTTTCGAATAACGACATTTGAAGTACTTTTTCTATAAGAAAACTCAACCGTTTAGACTCATCATTGATAACCCCGGAAATATGAGAAAAAAGCTGTGGGGATTTGGAGACTCCGCTATCTTTCAGCATCTGGGCAGCCAAAGAAATTGTCGAAACCGGCGTTTTCAACTCATGTGTCATATTATTAATAAAGTCATTTTTCATTTCAGACAATCGCTTTTGTCTGAATACAATATAGATCGTAAAAACAAAGACAACCAACAACACCACTGTAAAACCGATTGACGGGGCTATAAAACCGATCGATCGGAATAAATAGTTTTTTTGCGTAGGAAATACCACCAGAAGTGTATATAAACGCTGGGGAGAGTCTTTGGGAAAAAGCACTTGAGAGAATGCATTTTTAACAGATTCATCCTTAAAATTCGTCGTTTCATACACAGCTTTTTTGTCTTTATCCACCAACGCAAAATCGTACGGTAAGATAAGATTGTTATTCGCCAGTTCAGACCGGATGTAAGCATCTAGTTTTTTAAAATCGACCCTTTCTTCAATCGGTTTGAGTTCATTTGACTTCAATATATTCCGGATTACTTCATCCACCAGGTTCTCCCAGTAATTATACTTATCCTGAAGAGCAGCCTGCATATCCAAAGAAGCACTTGCCAAATCACTTTTCCCATAACTGGGAGATATATCCACACGAGGATTTGTAAGTGTTTCCGAATGAATCCCAATATCGATCGAAGCATCAGGACTACTTATCCGCAACCGCCGTTGCTCTTTCGACAATATTCGATCTGAATATGAAAGCACCTTGCTTTTACTTAAAAGTTTTTTTCGGTTGGCCGACATATGGTCTTCTAAATATTTCCCAGTTTCATCCAGCTCCAGATCACGGGAAACTTGATACAAACTCCTTTTCACAGCTTCATTAAATTGCTGTTCCTGATTAGCCAGGATGATTTGTATATAAGTTACCTGCACATATAATAAGCCAACAAAAGCGAATATCATTACTCCGGTAAACAACCATATTGTTGATTTCCTCATTTTTCAAATAATCTTTCAAATGTTAAAACAAAGAACGGATTTTTTTGTTTAACTATTGCTCAAAAAAACAAAAAAGTTTAAAGAGATTAAATAAATAAATTTAACAAATAAAGAAAAAGCCTGACTTATTGAGAATTTAAGTTAAATTTAACATCTATGAACATTTTTTCAATATATAATTTTATTAAATAATTGCTCCAGGCTGATTCGCAAACATCCAATATATCATCCCCATAAACGAGGGGTTAATCGGATTACAGCAATAAGAAACCTAAACGATCAACCTCTCAATTCAGTTTAAAAGCCTATCTTTACATTATATATTATGAATGCGGATATAAGAACATTTGAGTTTAAAGCCCTTCCTATCGGAATAGAGGTTAAAGATTTGAGGTTTGCCAAAGAATTGCCTAAATTGCTTGGACAACCCCATAAGGCTACCTTTTATCAAATCATTTGGGTTACGAAAGGGAAAGCAATTTTCCGGATTGACTTTCGCGAAATCACGATACATGCCAATCAGATTCTGATTATATCGGCAGGTCAGGTTTGCGAGTTTGATATAAAATCGGATTATTGCGGTAAGATTATACTGTTTACAAGTTCTTTCTTTACTATAACCGAATTTGACTCCAACTTTCTGTATACCTCCGAAATACTTAATCCGATCAGGCTTAATAAAACGGTTTCTATTTGTCCGCAAGTCGTCGGTAATCTTATCGCATTACTGGAAGAAGAATTAAGATATCCCGTTGATAAATTCCAAACCGGAATAGCCCAAAGCTATCTGCGTGTTATATTGCTTGAAACGGAAAGGCAGCTTGCCACAAACCCTTCTTCTTTATCCAATAATATAGGACGAAAATTCTATAATGCTGTTGAACAGAATTTTAAGAAAAACAGAAATACCGAATTTTATGTCAACCTGTTGGGTATAAATGAGAAAATTCTATCCAAAAAGGTTAAGGTGCTTACCGGAAATACCCCAAAAATCTACATTGATTCACGTACTATACTTGAAGCTAAAAGATTACTGTCATACAGCAGCCTGTCGATAAAAGAAGTCGGATACGAACTTGGTTTTGACGAGCCGACCAACTTCAACAAGTATTTCCGTAAGCATGTAGGCGTAACGCCTGCCCAATTCAGGGATTCAACGAAAAAACAATCCACTGTCGGAGATTTACCATTATAGTACGCTGATGTATTATCAACACCTCTGAATTACCTTGTACTTTTGTATTGTCAAACAATAAAAACAATTTAAAAAGTATAGCCATGAAAAAAATCGTATTGATTGGAGCAAGCGGATTCGTAGGTTCCGCCATCCTGAATGAAGCATTGAACAGGGGTATCAAAGTTACAGCAGTTGTTCGTAACCCCGAAGGTGTAAAAATCTCGAACCCCAATGTGACTATCGTTAAAGCCGATGTTTCGGATGCCGGGAAGGTCGCCGAGTTATGCAAAGGAGCTGACGCTGTTATCAGCGCGTACAATCCGGGGTGGACTAATCCTGCCATTTACGAAGAAACACTGAAAGTGTATCCTCAAATCCTTGCAGGCGTTAAGAAAGCGGATATTAAAAGGCTGCTTATCGTTGGCGGTGCGGGAACATTGTTTGTGGCTCCGGGACTTCGTGTAGTAGATTCAGGCGCTATTCCTACCGAAATTATGGGCGGGGTAAAATCGCTCGGCGAATTTTATCTGAATACGTTGATGAATGAGAAAGAAATTGACTGGATATTCTTCTCTCCGGCAGGCTCATTGGAACCCGGCGAACGCACAGGCAACTACCGTTTGGGCAAAGACGACCTGATCCTAAATAACAAAGGAGAGAGCAAAATTTCGGTTCAAGACTACGCCAAAGCGATGGTAGATGAGCTGGAAAACCCGCAACATCATCGGGAGCGTTTTACCATCGGTTATTAATCAATAAAGATAACATAAGGTCATAAACCAAACAATCCGCATATATTTGACTATGCGGATTGTTTGGCAGTCTAATCGACAATGGATTTTCAAGCAAAGATTTTCGATAATAGCAGGCCTATTTGAGAACAATTTTGACAATAATAAGGGTATTTTCAGATTCAAAATACTTCGTAGAAAAACTTTCAAACAGTTTCTTATGCCTCTTTCTCTGCAAGTGTTATAATTTCAACATTTCTGAAACACTGATTATCAGTTATTATTAAAAAAATATTGACATTTTTTTGCAGATATAAAATATTCATTCTATCTTTGCATCGCATTTGAGAGAAAATGCTGCAAAAAAGAAAAAAATTGGTGTGGTAGTTCAGTTGGTTAGAATACCTGCCTGTCACGCAGGGGGTCGCGGGTTCGAGTCCCGTCCATACCGCCAAAAAACCCTGATAATCGATTGGTTATCAGGGCTTTTTATTTTACTGCCGTGCGTTTGTCGTGCAAATTATGGGTCAAGCGGAAAATCCGGTTGGAATTATTATCTTTGGGAAAAAAAAGATGGAATCACAAGAAGACCTACTCCGCTTATTTTTACCCAGCTGGTTATTTGATTACTTCGAGTTAGAAAAGTTCACCCAAGATACCTTACG
>JAVBNR010000010.1:0-131649 GCA_031551395.1 Bacteroidales bacterium | reverse complement strand
GTCAAACCATTTGGTATAGATGTCATCATCATTGAACCGGGGATTATTAAAACCGCATGGCCGGGAATTGCTGTTGAAAATATGCGTAAAGTGTCTGTCCATACAGCTTATAAAGACCTGATTGAAAAAGGAGCCGTTATGTTTAATAAGTTTGACCTTGATGGTTCGGATCCTGAAATCATAGCACAATTGATAAAAAAGGTAATTGAGGTTAAAAAACCGAAACCACGGTATGCCAAAGGGTATTTGGCCGGATCAGCTTTGTTTGCAAAACGCTGGTTCAGCGATCGCCTGTTCGACAAGGTAATAATGAAAAACGGCGGGCTGTAGACTTCAATACCTTTTGCCTGTATGCTTTTTGAATTATTGAATTTCCCAATATTCCGATTGCGTTTTTTTAGGCAGTTTTTTTACCACTTCTTCTATGTTCATGGTATCAATGTCACGGATTGTTGATTCGTTCCTTAATCTTCGCCCAGGCATGAGTATCGAAAAGTTTGTCCGGCGGCAATGTCCGAATACCAAAATACCAGAGGTAATTCGGCCGCATTACCAAAAGCTTCCCGGTAATTGTTGGTAAAAACTGTTTTATCTATCATATTTTTCTGTATTAGAAAGATGAATCACTCCGTATATATTTCCCTCATTTTTTTGAGGTCAACCTGCAAATATTTTGTCAGGTAATTATCCATTCCACCGTATTCATTGTCGATAACATCGAAAGCTGCCTGAATATATTCCGGCCTAGCTGCTTAATTATCTGAAATACTGCTATATACATATTAATTGCAGTGTCCGACGGCTTATTTTATCACAGGAATGAGATGGTAATCGAACTTTGTCGTACCTTTGTCAATTGGTGGCATTAACAGCCTGAAAGACAAGTCAGGAAAAGAACTATTTCTGCTTATTATCAGCTAGTTGTCTCTGCTTGGCTGTTGGTCGCTTTGTAATTAGGAATTTATAATATAAAATTAAAAATTATGGAAATAAAAGCTAAATTCGACCATTACAATTTGAATGTGTTGGACCGGGAAAAAAGTATTGCTTTCTATGAAAAAGCGCTTGGACTCAAAGTGTTAAGAGAGAAAAAAGCATCGGATGGCTCTTTTATTTTAACTTATTTGACCGATGGATCTACCGGTTTTTCATTGGAATTGACTTGGTTACGCGATTGGAAAGAACCCTATAATCTTGGAGATAATGAAATTCATCTGTGTGTCAGAGTTGAAGGTAATTATGATGAAGTTCGTAAATTCCATAAAGAAATGGGTTGTGTTTGCTATGAGAACCATGATATGGGACTCTATTTCATCCATGATCCGGATGGTTACTGGATTGAAATATTGCCCGTAAGACATTGACTTACAATTACTTTTAGTATTTATGGATGTTCTTTTATTAATTCTGGGTATTATCTGTATCCTTACAGGTCTTATAGGGTGTATTGCCCCGGTTTTACCGGGTCCTCCACTCAGTTATATCGGATTGTTATTGCTTCACTGGACTTCTTATGCGCAATATACCCCCAAACTTTTGTGGATATTGGCTATTCTTGTGGTCGTTGTCACAGTGGCTGATTATGTCCTTCCAATCTGGATGACTAAAAAATATGGCGGAAGTAAATCCGGGATATACGGAGCAACCGTGGGTTTATTGATCGGTCTGTTTCTGGGAGTCTGGGGAGTTATTATCGGTCCTTTTTTCGGGGCTTTAGTCGGAGAATATCTTGGAGGAAGAAAAGAACATTCAGCCTGGAGGGCAGCGTGGGGTTCTTTTGTGGGATTTCTTGTCGGAATCGGTTCAAAATTGATTATTTCGGGAGTTATTACGTTTTATTTTTTGAATGCCTTATGGAATCACTGGGTAAATTAAAACATTTGGTTGTTCTATCCGGAGCCGGGATGAGTGCGGAAAGCGGACTCAGTACTTTTCGGGATTCAGGAGGATTATGGGAGAAATATGATGTTATGCGAGTTGCAAGTATTGAAGGCTGGTGTGAAGACCGGGAATTGGTACTTCAATTTTATAATGATCGCAGGCGGCAATTACAAGATGTAGAACCCAACAAAGGACACCGGATCATTGCTGAACTGGAGAAAAAATATCAGGTATCCGTAATTACTCAAAATGTTGATAATCTTCATGAAAGAGCCGGAAGTACGAATGTTCTGCATTTACATGGAGAGTTGACTAAGGCCTGTAGCTCTGACAACAAAAACTGGGTATCCGATATTGGCTACAAAGATATTCATATTGGAGATAAAGCTGCAGACGGAGCGCAACTCCGTCCGTTTATTGTTTGGTTTGGAGAACCCGTTCCAATGATTGAAAAAGCAGCTGAAATTGTAGCTTCCGCTGATATTTTGGTCATTATAGGTACTTCATTACAAGTGTATCCGGCAGCGGGATTAATTGATTTTGCAAATCCTGGAATTCCAATATACCTCATCGATCCGAACGAAGTCAGAAAAAGTCGTTCTGTTGAAGTGATCCAAGAAGGAGCAAGTAAAGGGCTGGAGATATTAGCCGGTATGTTATAACGATATGGATTAATCTAATTTGAGAACAGCAAGGAACGCTTTTTGTGGTACCTCAACGTTACCGACCTGTTTCATCCGCTTCTTTCCTTCTTTCTGTTTTTCAAGCAATTTGCGTTTACGGGAAATGTCTCCTCCATAACATTTGGCCGTGACATCTTTACGTACGGCTTTAATCGTTTCACGGGCAATGATTTTAGCTCCGATAGCTGCCTGAATGGCTACATCGAATTGTTGACGGGGGATCAGTTCTTTCAATTTCTCACACATCCGGCGTCCGAATGTGACCGCATTGTCGACATGCGTTAATGTAGACAAGGCATCTACTTGCTCTCCGTTCAGCAAAATGTCTAATTTGACCAACTTTGACGGACGATAATCGTGGATATGATAATCGAATGAAGCATATCCTTTGGAAATACTCTTCAATTTATCATAAAAATCAATGACAATTTCTCCTAAAGGTAAATCATAAATAATTTCTACGCGGTCGCCGGAAATATAATCCTGGCGTACCAATATTCCTCTTTTACCAAGGCACAAAGTCATGATCGGGCCGATATAGATCGTGCTCGTGATCACAGATGCCCGGATATAAGGTTCTTCGATGTGTTCCACCAAGGTCGGATCTGGTAACCCGGCCGGATTGTGTACTTCTTTGCACCCACCTTGTTTATCGTATACTTTATAAGAAACGTTCGGTACCGTAGTGATCACATCCATATTGAATTCCCGGTCAAGTCGTTCCTGTACAATTTCCATGTGCAGCAACCCCAAGAATCCACAACGGAATCCAAAACCTAAAGCAACGGAAGATTCAGGTTGGAATGTTAATGAAGCATCATTTAGCTGAAGCTTTTCAAGAGAACTCCGGAGATTTTCAAAGTCTTCACTATCAATCGGATAAACCCCTGCAAAAACCATAGGCTTAACTTCTTCAAACCCTTCAATCGCTTTCTCGCAAGGACGTTTTACATGCGTAATGGTATCTCCTACTTTTACTTCTTTTGAAGTTTTGATCCCGGAAATAATGTATCCGACATCGCCGCATTTCACTTCTTCACGAGGCGCCATATCAAGCTTCAGAATACCCACTTCATCCGCATCATATTCTTTTTCTGTCGCAACAAACTTGACTAAATCGCCTTTTCGGATCGTTCCATTGGCAATTTTATAGTAAGCAATGATTCCCCGGAAAGGATTAAATACCGAATCAAAGATCAAGGCTTGTAAAGGTGCATCCGGATCTCCGACGGGAGCCGGCACTTTTTCTATGATACGGTTTAATAAATCAAAAACCCCTTCGCCGGTCTTCCCGCTTGCCCGAAGGATATCTGTACGAGGGCATCCCAATAATTCAACAATCTGGTCTTCGACCTCTTCAGGCATAGCACTCGGCAAATCAATCTTATTCAATACGGGAATGATAACAAGATCATGCTCCAATGCCATGTATAAATTAGAGATCGTTTGAGCCTGTATACCCTGTGCAGCATCCACAATCAGCAAAGCGCCTTCACAGGCAGCAATGGAACGTGATACCTCATACGAGAAGTCAACATGTCCCGGAGTATCGATCAAATTGAGGATATATTTTTCTCCCTGATAAGTATACTCCATTTGTATCGCATGGCTTTTTATCGTGATACCTCTCTCTCGCTCCAAATCCATATTATCGAGTACCTGGGCTTGCAGATCTTTTCCTGCTACGGTTTGTGTATATTCCAATAAACGGTCGGCCAATGTACTTTTACCATGGTCAATATGTGCTATGATACAAAAATTACGGATATGCTTCATCTGTTCTACGAAAGGCTGATTTTTAAGTTTGCCCGGCAAAGATACAGAGATTCTTTTAAATGACAAAAAGGTCGACTTCTCAGTAGACCTTTTTATTCAGTTTTTAATAGGCATTAGTCTTTTTAAGGCAAAAAGATTGTTTTAGGTTATCGCTGCAAAGGTCAACGATTTTTTAGTACTTTCCAAAAAAAAAAACATATTATATAACATGTTTTTAGGCACTTTTTATAGCTCAAAAATATCAAACAATTAAAAGATAGCCGATTAACACGTTTTTGAAATATATTATTTTTTTATATTATATTAATAATTCAGATAATTTGCTGGCTAATTTTAGTCCCATTAAGTTTTTTTCGATAATAACACCATCCGGATCTATCAGAATCGTATGAGGAATTCCTGTCACGGCATAGAATTTTGCCGGTTCCGAATCCCAATAGTTGACATCAGACATTTGAGGCCAGGTCATACCCAAATTGGTCAAGCCTTTTCTCCATGCATCAGCATCTTTATCCAAAGAATATCCGACAATTTCAAAATTTTTATTTTTGTATTGATTATAAAGAGCGACCAAATTAGGCATTTCCGCACGGCAAGGAGGGCACCAGGATGCCCAGAAATCAAGTAATACATATTTGCCTTTACCGGCATATTCCGATAAAGAAATAGCTTGTCCGTCAGGTGTTTTAGAAACGATATCCGTAAATTTCTGTCCGACTGCCGTTTTCTTCATATATTCCAAACGTTCCGTATATTTGATTCCGGTTTCGCTTGCTTTGTACGTTTCGTCGGCATTGGATAAAACCTTGGCTAATTGTGCTTCGTTAAGGCGTCGGCCTAATTTACCGAATATTTTTTGTCCTAGCGCATTTTGAATGTTTTCAGAGAAATACTTGGTATATACTTCTTCCAATTTTTTCTCATAAATAGCATATTCTTCACTTTCCAGCGAATCTTTCAATTCCGGGGTTAAAGTACTGTCGTTTTCCGCTGCTTTGATTTTTTCGTAAATTTCTTCTCCTTGTTTGTCAAAAGAAGCATCTTTTGATAAAAATAACTGGTATGCTTCATTCGCAGGAGTTCCACTGACAGAAAATCCTTCTTCCGTGATATTAACCCTGATGTTTCCAGGTTCTAATAGAAGCGCTTGCTCTTTCAGGGCATCTCCTTCTTCAATACCGATGAAAAAGACGTCCGGAGTTTCCTGAATTCCATTGAAAGAGAATTTGTTATCTACAATAACAACAGAGTCTGCTTTTTCGATACCCCCATCTGCATCGTATTTTATGAGATGCACATATTTTCCATTCAATCCGGAGACAGATACGGTTCCATTGATTTGAAATTGCCCTTTCTGGGTACAAGAAAAAGCAATCCATACCAAGCTGAATAATAGAATTATTTTTTTCATTTTTTTATTTGATAATTAAGTAATAAACGATGATACAAAAGTATGAATATTTTTTTAGAAGATTCGTTTTTCAATGTATTTCCATTGTTAAGAACCTCCGCCGCCTGAGTTTCCTCCACCACCTCCTTGAGAATTTCCACCGCTGGATTTATCATCATTGGAGATTCCTCTACGCGCTTTTTGGATTTGTTGCTTCATCTCGCCGAACCGGTAAGAAACTCTTATTCCGAAATTCCGAGCGGTATATTTGTTTTCGTTTTTTGTATAGAATTCATTCGTTACAGTCTCTCTCGAGTAGGAACGATATTTTTCAAATAGACTTGAACAATTGATCGATACTGTCAGTTTTTTATTAAGGAAATCTTTGTTCAAACTGATCGAATTAAACTGAAAACCGGATGATTTTCCTTGTAAATCGACCCAAGGAGTTGAACCTCCACAGTTCAAGGAGACTCTGAAATCTTTAGGCAATGTGTATTGGACATAAGCGAAAAGGTCTCCCATAAATCCGGAATTAGATATAGGCATTCCCAAATTGTTATTTCCCCGGATATCTACATAAGAACCGGATGCATTTAAATTAAATTTCCATTTTTGAGTGGGGCTCCAACTAACCCATGTATCCAAACGAGTCCTATTTTGCTTACCCGTATTTTCATAGGTGGTGTAATTAACTTCCCTTCCTTCAAACTCTTTCAAATAAGTTATACGTTGTATGGAATTATTGACAAAACGATAATTGATACTGGCATTCATACTGATTTTAGCTTTAAAAAAGCTGTAATTCAATCCGATATTATGTGCCTTTTCTACGTCCAGATTCGGATTTCCCTGAAAAATATACTGAGGATCAGTCGTATTGATATAAGGATTTAAATTCCAAATACCGGGTCGTTGTACACGCATATTATATCCCAAGCGAAGATTATGAACCATCTTAAACCGGTATGTAAATGTGGCGGATGGAACTAACGTGAAATATTTGTTACCAAAATTTTGGTTCTCATTTAATGGATATTCAGCATCGATTTTTGTATTTTCCAAACGCAAACCTGTTTTAAACCCATAATTGTTATATCTCAAATTATAACCCAGATAAGCACAAAAAATATCATAACGGTATTTAAATTCATCATTATTGGATTGAATCCGGGTCCATTCGTTATCATTCGGATTATAGATATTGTGTTCACTATTACTTTCATTCAAACGGATGATATATTTTGCACCTCCTTCAATCGTGTGGATTTTGGCCAATGGAGTTGTATAATCCAATTGGAAAGTATGTTCTACATCAGAGGCATCAGAAAATTGTTTTCTCCAGGATTCCGGAAAGTTGACATTTTCTTCGATTTTGGTATCTGATTCAGAATCATTAGGCGAAGTGCTGAAACGATAGGAAGCTGTCAATAGTTCATCCTTCTTATTGAATGTTCGTTGATAGTCCACATTGGCCTGAGTTTCTCCCCATGAACTTTCACTTTGACCTGCTTGAAGATAAGAGTATATATTTTGTTTGTTGATATCTTGTGCCACAACATCCATATTATTCTTGGTTGTACCTCCTCCTCCATATCGAGAGAAAGCAGCACTGATCAAATTTAAAGTATCTATTTCATAGCTCAATTCTCCGGAACCATATTGAAAATTTCCGCTGTATTTAGATGTTCCGTTTTGATTCAAATATCTCTTTGCATCATCCGTATAGTATTCCGTATAGGAGTATGAATCCGATTCCGGATTTTTATGTTGAGAATAGTTATAACCTCCTGTAAATCCAAGTTTTCCGTATTTTGCAGAACCATTTAATCCGACATTGAATCCTCCCAATGAATTGACTCCGGCACTGGCGGTAGCAGTATACCCTCCCATTGGTTGTTTATTGGTAATGATATTGATGATTCCACTGACACCTTCTGCGTCGTATTTTGCTCCCGGGTCTGTAATGACTTCAACACTTTTGACCATGTTGGCCGGCATACTTTTCAAGACTTGTGACGGATTATTGGATATCAGATTGGAGGGTTTTCCATCCATATATATTTTAAAGCTGGAAGAACCTTTTAATTGGATATTATCCTCTCCGTCTACGGTTATCATCGGTACCTTACGCATCATATCCAGCACCGTACTCGTTTTTGAATCCGGGTCATCCTCCGTACTGTATGTTATTTTATCCAAATCGACTTTTACCAAAGGCTTAACTGCACTGACAACAACTTCTTCGAGCGTGTTGATGTCACTTGCATAAATTTTATCCAAGTCTACCTGTTTGTCTGATGCCGTAATTTCAAAAGGAGTCGGAGTCGGATTTTTTCCAACATAATGGATAGATAAAATGTATTTCCCTGCATTTTCAAGTACAACTTGAAATTTTCCGACCTCATCCGCAGATAACATTTTTACAGGTTTATCCGGATTCTCAGAAGTTGCAATCCTCAGTGTAGCAAAAGACAATACTTCATTTGTCAGGGAATCGAGGACTTGTCCTTTAACTGTTACATTGAGTTTTGAAACCGGTTTTGTTTCAGTACTTGGAGCCTGAGAGTACAATGAAAAACCTAAAAATAGGACTAACATTGATAAAAACATTTTTTCTTTCATATATATTTATATTATTAGATTTGTGCGAAGTAAACTGTATATTAACAACTATTTAATTAGACGTCAAAAGTAATTCATTATTATTACTAACATTAAATCTTAGGTTTTATTATGTTAATTTAGTCTTATTTATAAGAAAAAAGCCGCTGGAACAATTCCAAACGGCCTTTATCACTTAAATTTACATAACTTATTCCGTCTTATTGTGTTTCATTTCTATGAGGTAAGCGATTAGTAATCCGATTCCACCAAATATAGCGACACAAGAAAAATAAATCATTCCTTCAAATCGATTCAATAGATTCCAGTCGTTTTGACTGATAAGCTGTCCGTCAATCATTACCATTTGAATGGTAAATGCAACAATTGAACCTAGACCAACACCAATCATCAATAAAGAGATTTTCAAAGCCCAGGATGAGTATTTAACCTTTCCGAAAAACGGCAAGTTCAAATCAGATGCGCTGATGTCTGCAAATTGGATTTTGTCGCCAACCTTGTCTATGATAGCTAAACGTTCATTCCTTCTTACGAATAATTCAAATAACCGGTAAATTCCTAAGGTAATAATACCTATGATGAAAATTGCTGTAAAATCTGTCATGATTCTTTAAATATTAAAAATTAAACATTCTTGTTTTGTTTCTGTACGTTTGACTCAGAACTTCTCAAAAGGTTACAAGGAAAAACTAAGAATTAAAAACTAAGAGATAAAAACTAGATATTGATTATTTTATTTTATTGATAATTAATATATTGAATTAATTAAAAAAAATTTCTGGATATTTTTAAAATTATTAATTCGTAATTTTTTATTTTTCAGTTCTTAGTTCTTAGTTTTTAATTCTTAGTTTTTTAATTAACTTTGTAACCTATCATTCTTTTTTGCGTCAAAAGGACATGAATGATATGAAACATGGCTGATTCTAAAGATTTGCATTATATACAATGTGTGAAAGCAGGAGATACAACAGCTTTTTCATATATTGTTTCTGCTTATCAGCGGATGGTATTCAATATCATTCTTAGAATAGTCAACAACCGTGAAGATGCGGAAGATATCACACAGGAAGTCTTTGTTAAGGTATTCAAATCGTTGCATACTTTCAAAGAAGAGTCTGAGTTTTCCACCTGGTTGTATCGGATTGCCTACAACACCACGTTGTCTGAAGTCCGGAAAAGAAAGATTGTGCATTCATCTATAGAAGACGATCTTTCAAACGTTAGAGATGGTGTTCTTTCAGAGGATATCGATGGGATATCGACAGAAGAGAAAGTGCGATATTTAGAACTTGCAATGAAAAGTCTTCCGGCAGATGAAGCATTGATTATTACTATGTTTTATCTGAATGACCAAACGATTGAGCAAATCGGCCGGATTACTAATCTCACACAGGCGAATGTAAAAGTAAAATTACATCGCATCAGAAAAAAATTAGCAGTTGAAATCAATAAACTGATGGAGAAATGAACGAGCAAACCGACAAATTGAAAGAATTGTTTCATGAAATAAAACTCGATAATACATCGCAGGATTTCATGAAGAACATGATGTTTCGCATTGAAAAAGAATCGATTATTCAAAAAAGAAAGAAACAGCTGATCCTTTATTTGATTCTTTTGGGAGGAGTTGCTGGCATCATCGGTCTTCCTGTTTTGATATTCTCATTCATGGGAATAGATATCCGGTTGTTTGATGAAGGCTCTTTGAATTTTTCCTTCTCTATGTTGTCGAATTTGAAAAGGTTAGACATGAATGTCGATCCGAATATTATTATTTTGTGTTCAACAGTGTTACTTCTGTTAATGGGGGATCTGCTTTTCCGGAAACATGCCAGACATTGATGTAAAACTTAATAAACAGAGTAATTGCCTCTTCCTGAAAAATTTTCCTTTAGAATTTTTACATCAAAATAATTTTTTCTCAATGGAATCTTTCCTGTGAGACGAAATTATTTTTTTTATTGTAATTTTGTAGTTTGATTTAACTGATGAATAAAGAACAATAATGAATAAAATCGTTAAGAAAGAAATCCTTTCTGAAAATGTGATTAAATTTGAAGTTGAGGCGCCTCTTATCGCCCGATCCAGAAAAGCCGGCCATTTTGTCATTGTCAAAGTAGGTAAATTCGGAGAACGGATTCCTCTGACTATTGCTGCAGCAGATAAAGAAAAAGGAACAATTACATTGGTTATTCAGCGTGTTGGAGGTTCTTCAAGAAAAATATGCGCTCTGAATGAAGGAGAATATATCACAGACCTGGTTGGACCTTTAGGTCAGGCGACTCACATTGAGAATTTTGGCACGGTAGTATGCGCCTGCGGAGGTGTCGGGACTGCTCCAATGTTGCCGATCGTAGAGGCCATGAAAAAAGCAGGGAACAAAGTGATTGTTGTTCAGGCTGCCCGCACAAAAGAACTGATCATTCTTGAGAAAGAAATGAGAGAGTTCGCGGATGAAGTAATGATCATGACTGACGATGGTTCGTACGGACACAAAGGATTGGTAACAAATGGCGTTGAAGAAATTATCAAACGAGAGAAAGTGAACCTGTGCGTGACGATAGGACCGGCTATTATGATGAAATTTGTTTCGTTACTGACAAAAAAATACAACGTTCCGACTGTTGCATCCCTGAATACAATTATGGTCGACGGGACGGGGATGTGTGGTGCATGTCGCGTTACAATCGGAGGAAAAACGCGATTCGTTTGTGTCGATGGCCCGGAATTTGACGCACATCAGGTTGATTTTGATGAGATGCTGATGCGCTTAGGTGCGTATAAAGATATGGAATAAAGGAATAAAAGTGATGAAAATAATGAAAGAAATAAAATAGATGATAACAGCAGAATATAATAAATCTCTTAGAAATGAACCTTGGCGTGAAGCATTACGCCAAAAGATAAAAAATAAAGAACGTACAGCCATCCCTCGTGTCCACATGCCGGAGCTGGATCCGGAATACCGGAGCCATAATTATGAGGAGGTAAATCAGGGACTAACAAAAGAACAGGCCATGACAGAAGCCCAACGCTGTCTCGATTGTCCGAATCCGACCTGTATTACAGGTTGCCCGGTAGAAATTAATATTCCGACATTTATCAAAAACATCGAACGGGGAGAATTTCTGGAAGCAGCTAAAACATTGAAAGAAACCTCTGCCCTGCCCGCCGTGTGCGGACGGGTTTGTCCTCAGGAAAAACAATGCGAGAGCCAGTGTATCCACTTGAAAATGGGAAAAGAGGCTGTAGCGATAGGCCATTTGGAGCGATTTGCTGCTGACTATGAACGGGAAAGCGGAAAAATATCTGTTCCGGAAATTGCTGCGGCCAACGGGATGAAAATAGCAGTCGTAGGCTCTGGCCCTGCCGGACTTTCATTGGCCGGAGATATGGCTAAGTTGGGGTATGATGTGACTGTGTATGAGGCTTTACATGAAATCGGCGGGGTACTGAAATATGGTATTCCCGAATTCCGTTTACCGAATGATATTGTGGATGTGGAAATCGATATCCTGCAAAAAATGGGGGTCAAATTCATAACCAACTGTATTGTTGGGAAAACGATCAGTTATGAAGACTTGCATGACTATGGATATAAAGGGATCTTTATTGCCAGTGGCGCCGGATTACCTAACTTTATGAATATTCCCGGAGAAAATTTAGTTGGGGTACTTTCATCCAATGAATACCTGACTCGGGTCAATTTAATGGCTGCCGGGAAACCGGAATCAGACACTCCGGTTTTTCATGGTAAAAAAGTAGCTGTCATCGGAGGAGGAAATACGGCGATGGACTCGGTACGTACGGCTCGCCGGCTGGGAGCTTCTCAAGCGATGATCGTTTATCGTCGTTCCGAAGAAGAAATGCCTGCCCGTATTGAGGAAGTGAAACATGCTAAAGAAGAGGGAATTACATTCTTAACATTGCATAACCCGATTCAATATATCGGCGATGAAAAAGGCCGAGTAACTCAAATGCTACTTCAGAAAATGAT
This sequence comes from Bacteroidales bacterium, assembly GCA_031551395.1. Taxonomy (GTDB): domain Bacteria; phylum Bacteroidota; class Bacteroidia; order Bacteroidales; family Azobacteroidaceae; genus BNXB01. Next base: position 119,294 of record JAVBNR010000010.1, on the reverse strand, counting down.
GTTGGGAGAACCGGATGCTTCCGGCCGCAGAAAACCGATTGAAGTAGAAGGTGCTACGGAACTGGTAGATGTGGATATGGTGGTTGTCAGCGTGGGGGTCTCCCCTAACCCGCTCATACCAAATGCTTTCAGCGGATTAAATATCAGCAAATGGGGTACTGTCATTGTTAATCAGGATACGATGCAATCTGATCTTCCGGATGTTTATGCCGGAGGAGATATCGTGCGAGGAGGCGCTACAGTTATCCTTGCAATGGGCGACGGACGCAAAGCTGCCGCCGCGATGCATGAAAAATTAGTTCAAGGTTGAATGGTGTAAAAAAAGAAATACTCACATATGAAACGATACTTGTAATATAAAACAGATATGAAACAAAGCATGTAAATCAATTATTTACGCCACAAGGTAATGATAATTTATTTACATGCGGTGTTCCATACGACCTTAATATAAAAAATAAAAATTATCGTATGAAAAAGACATTTATTATTATGACAACAGCAGCTTTATGCTTTTCCTGCTCGAAAGGAAATAAAGAACAAAATACAATTGTCAAAGACGATTTTAATTATCATGTGGAGCAATTTGCTGACCTTGAAATTCTTAGATATCAGGTCCCTGATTTTGAGTCTTTGAGTTTACAACAAAAACAGCTGGTGTATTATCTTTCTCAAGCAGCAATTGAAGGTCGTGATATCTTATTTGATCAGAATTGTCGCTACAACCTGGCTATCCGTCGTACACTGGAAGCTGTTTATGAGAATTACAACGGAGATAAAACGACTGAAAATTACAAACAATTTGAAATATACCTCAAACGTGTATGGTTCTCTAATGGAATTCATCATCATTATGGTGAAGAAAAATTCTTACCCGGTTTTTCCACTGCATTTTTTGCTGAAGCGGTTAAAGCTGTCGATCCATCCAAACTCCCATTGAAAGAAGGAGAAACAGTCGATGCTTTAATTAACGAATTAACTCCGGTCATGTTCGATCCGAACATATTGGCTAAAAAAGTAAATCAAGATCCCCGATTGGATGTCATTGTCAATTCTGCAAATAATTACTACGGAAAAGATATTACCCAAAAGGAAGTGGAGGCTTTCTATGCTCAAATGAAAAATCCGAATGACTCAACTTCTGTTATGTATGGATTAAACAGCCGCTTAGTTAAAGAAAACGGGAAAATAGTAGAGAAAATCTGGAAAGTAGGCGGCCTATACTCTCCTGCTATCGAACGGATTGTTTATTGGTTGGATCTGGCAAAAGGAGTCGCTGAAGATCCTCAACAAAAACGGACAATTGAGCTTTTAATTGAGTATTACACTTCCGGAGATCTGAAGAAATTCGATGAATATTGTATTAACTGGGTACAAGATCTTAACTCCAGAGTGGACTTTGTCAATGGATTTACAGAAAGTTATGGAGATCCGTTGGGAATGAAAGCCAGCTGGGAATCGTTGGTCAATTTCAAAAATCTGGAAGCGACTAAGCGGACAGAAGTAATCAGCAACAATGCACAATGGTTTGAAGATCATTCTCCGGTAGACAAACGATTTAAAAAAGAAAAAGTTAAAGGAGTCACAGCTAAAGTGGTTACAGCAGCCATGTTAGGTGGAGATTGTTATCCTGCAACTCCGATTGGAATCAATCTTCCGAATTCGAATTGGATCCGCAAAGATTATGGTTCCAAATCAGTCACTATTGAAAATATTACTGAGGCCTACGACAAAGCGGCTCAAGGTAATGGTTTTGCAGAAGAATTTGTATGGAGTGATAAGGAACGTCAGTTGATGAAAGATTACGGATTTGTTACCGATAACATGCATACTGACCTGCATGAATGTTTAGGACACGGTTCCGGCCAATTGTTACCAGGTGTTGATCCGGATGCTTTAGGGATTTATGGCTCTACCATCGAGGAAGCCAGAGCTGATTTATTCGGATTGTATTTCATTGCAGATCCTAAAATGATTGAACTTGGCTTATTAGACAATCAGGAGGCCTATCAGTCTGAATATTATAAATTTATGATGAACGGTCTGATGACACAACTGGTGCGCATTGAACCCGGAAAATCGATTGAAGAATCACACATGCGCAACCGTTCTCTTATTGCACATTGGGTTTTGGAAAAAGGCACTCCCGGTAAAGTTGTTGAGTTTGTTAAGAAAGACAATAAGTCGTATGTTGTTATCAATGATTACACCAAAATGAGGGTATTGCTCGGTGAATTATTGGCTGAAATTCAAAGAATTAAATCAGAAGGCGATTTTTCCGGAGCTAAAGCTTTGGTTGAGAATTACGCTGTAAAAGTAAATCCTGTCCTTCATGCAGAAGTGCTCGATCGTTACAAAAAACTGAATTTGGCTCCATATAAAGGATTTGTGAATCCCGTATACGAGCCGGTAAAAGATGCTCAAGGCAACGTTACTGATGTAAAAGTTTCATATACAGAGGGATATTCTGAACAAATGATGCGTTACTCCAAGCAATTTTCTACTTTACCAACATACAATTTTTAGATAAATTTCTATTTCATATTCCCGATGCTGTCTCAAATACGAAAAAAACTGTTTCTCGCACGTGATGGAGCCAATGCTTCGTCTTTGCGTAAAAAAGGTATTGATTATAAAATGATCTTGGGAGTTCCGATTGTTACTCTTCGTAAGATAAGTAAAGAATACGCTCCCAATGCCGAATTGGCGAATGAGCTATGGAAAGAAGACCATCGGGAATTGAAAATTTTGGCAACTCTGATCCAAAACCCGGAGTCTTTCTCTGGTGCGGACGATTGGGTCAAGGACATTCATAACCTGGAACTGGCTGAACAGATAACTTCAAATTTATTATGTAAACTGCCTGATGCCGGCGTTTTAGCAAAAAAATGGATTCAATCGGATCAAACTTATACCTCAATTACCGGTTTTCTACTTTACACCCGGTTGTTTATGCAAAATTTTCAATGGGGAAACCAGGAAGATATGGAAGCCTATTTTTATTCTGTAGCGAATGCATTAAGTAGTCATTCGATCCTTCTGAAAAACGCAGCATTATCTTCTCTCAAACGTATGGGACGTCAATCGGTTATTCAAGCGAAATACATTCTTGCGAAATTTGAAAATTCACTTTTTTACGATGATTTAAAGTTTGAGTTTGATTACCACAACTCAGAAACTGTATGAAAATGATTCTCCAATAGGTCTGCTTTGAAAAATTGAAACAGTTTCTCAAATTTCACTTAAATATTTTCAAGTCTTGATATAAAATATTATCTTTGTAGCTGGTCTGTTATTATAAGATGGATAAAGACAATAAAATCAGAGACATAGTTAAACAAAAATTTACGGATTATCTTACGGCTAATAAATGTAGAAAAACGCCGGAAAGATATGCTATATTGGATTTGATATACTCAAAATCAGGACATTTTGATATGGATGCGCTCTACGAAGAGATGAATACACAACATTTCAGAGTCAGTAGAGCTACCTTGTACAATACGATGCAATTATTGCTTGATTGTAAGCTTGTATTGAAGCACCAATTCGGCAGTAATCTCTCCTACTACGAAAAAGCATATAATAATGATTTTCATCATCATCTTATTTGTAGCCACTGTGGAAATGTGCAGGAATATAAAGATAATGAATTGAAAGCAGCCATACAAAATAAGAAAATCAAACGATTCACACCTACTCTTTACAGCTTATACATTTTTGGTATTTGCAGCAAATGCAGTGCTGCGATGAAAAAGAAAGCTTAACCATAAATATTTTTCAAACAATATAAAATAATGAAAGTTGATGTTTTATTAGGACTACAATGGGGGGATGAAGGCAAAGGGAAAGTAGTGGATGTCCTCACTCCCGGTTATGATATTATTGCTCGTTTTCAAGGAGGTCCGAATGCCGGGCATACTCTTGAATTTCAAGGTCAAAAATATGTCTTACGTTCGATTCCATCCGGTATTTTTCAAGGAGGAAAAATCAATATCATCGGGAATGGCGTCGTGCTTGATCCGGCCTTATTTAAAGTAGAAGTTGAAGCCTTGGAAGCATCTGGTCATAACCTGACAGATCGCTTGCTCATCTCAAAGAAAACTCATCTTATTTTACCTACTCACAGGATATTGGATGCTGCATATGAAAGTGCTAAAGGAAGTAGCAAAATCGGTACGACCGGAAAAGGCATCGGACCTGCATATACGGATAAAGTAAGTCGTAACGGATTGAGAATTGGAGATATATTTCATAATTTCGAAGTAAAATATACAGAAGCCATCGCTCGTCATAAAGAAATGTTAGATCAGATGAATTATCAATATGATTTTCAATCTATTGAAAAAGAATGGCTTGAAGGGATTGAATTCTTGAAACGATTTAAAATTATTGATACAGACCATTTTATAAATAAAAATATAAGTGAAGGTAAAACTGTTTTAGCAGAAGGAGCGCAAGGAACAATGCTTGATGTCGATTTTGGTTCCTACCCTTTCGTAACTTCATCGAATACAATTTGTGCCGGAGCATGTACCGGCCTGGGGGTTGCTCCCGGAAAAATCGGAGAAGTATACGGTATTTTCAAAGCTTATTGCACCCGTGTCGGAAGTGGTCCTTTTCCAACGGAATTAATGGATGAGGTAGCCGAACAAATGCGTAAGAATGGTTGTGAATACGGTTCTGTAACCGGACGTCCTCGTCGTTGCGGATGGATTGATCTGGTGGCATTACGTTATGCTATTATGATCAACGGAGTTACACAACTCATCATGATGAAAAGTGATGTGATGGATAACTTCGATACGATTAAGGCGTGTGTTGCTTATAAAATAAATGGAGTTGAAGTCGAAGATTTTCCATTTGAAATCAATGAAGAGGTAGAACCTGTGTATATTGAACTTCCTGGTTGGAAAACGGATATGACAAAGATGCAGTCTGAAGATGAATTTCCGGAAGAATTTAATGCCTATTTGTCATTTTTAGAAGATGAGCTAAAGGTAAGAATTAAAATTGTATCTGTCGGTCCTGATAGAGCTCAAACGATTGTCAGATATATTGATAATTGAGTTAAAACACATTAAAAACATCCTATCGGAGATTCATTGTAAGGATTTGGCAATATCTTTGTAGCATGTAAGATGATAAGGATAGAGATGGTAACAAAAAAAAACAATTAATTTTTAAGGTCTTATGATGAGTTATTGGATATTATTTATAGGGATTGCAGTCGCAAGTTGGCTGGTTTCCTGGAACTTGAAACGAAAATTCAAAGCATATTCTCAAATATCTTTAGGCAATGGAATGACTGGAAAAGATGTTGCAGAAAAGATGTTACGGGACAATGGTATTGATGATGTGAAAGTTATTTCTACTGCGGGTTCTTTAACAGATCACTATAACCCTGCAAACAAAACCGTCAATTTAAGTGAAGATGTATATTCTAACGGTAGTGTGGCGGCCGCAGCTGTTGCTGCTCATGAATGCGGGCATGCCGTGCAGCATGCAAAAGCATACGCTCCATTGAAGATGAGATCAAGTCTGGTTCCTGTTGTAAGTTTTGCTTCTCAGTGGGTTTCCTGGATTTTATTAGGAGGAATGATTCTTCTTGGCAATGGAACCAAAATAGGGTCTACAGTATTATTAATAGGGATTTGCTTATTTGCAATGACGACTTTATTTAGTTTTATTACTTTACCGGTGGAAATCAATGCCAGTAAACGGGCTCTTGCTTGGTTGAGCAATTCGGGAATTACCAATGTGTATAATCATGATAAAGCGGAGGGTGCATTGCGTTCAGCTGCGTATACATATGTTGTTGCTGCGTTGGGCTCTTTAGCTACATTACTTTATTATGTTATGATTTTCTTAGGTAGAAGAGATTAAAACCTGTAAGCAAAATAAATAAAAGTGGAAGACAGAGTTAAATTAAATGTATTGGGTATAACTTTCAGCCAGGTTCAAGCCGGGGCTTATGCATTGGTGTTGGCCGAAGAAGGTGGTTCTCGACGGGTGCCTATTATAATAGGTACCCCGGAGGCCCAATCCATTGCGATTTTTCTGGAAGGTCTTCATCCTCCCCGCCCCTTGACTCATGAACTGTTTATTACTTTTGCCACTGCGTTGAATACCAGACTAAAAGAAATTTATATATACAAATTTGAAGAAGGTGTCTTTTTCTCCGAGTTGATTTTTATGCACGGAGATAAAGAAATTCTCATTGATTCAAGGACTTCCGATGCTATTGCTTTGGCTGTACGAACAGGTTCTCCTATTTATACTACCGAAGCGATTATGAAAGAAACCGGCATTATCATGGAGGAAGAGGAATCGGAAGAAACTGAAATCAAAGGACAACGCCCTCAGACTACTTATGAATCCATGAATATGGAAGAACTTGAAAGTTCACTGAATGATGCTATCGGTATGGAAGATTATGAGAAAGCATCACGGATCAGGGATTTGATCAAGAAAAAACGAGAAAACCAATAATACGAAGATTTTATATCAATTTCAGAGCCTTTTCCATGTCCTCCGGGGTATCGATTCCTATTGTTTCTTCATTGGAGATCCCGGCTTTAATCACATAACCATTGTCAAGCCATCGAAGTTGTTCGAGCGATTCCGCCTTTTCTAACGCAGATTGCGGCAGAGCGGTTATTTCTTTTAAAACTTCGGATCTGTAGGCGTAAAGTCCTATGTGTTTGTAAAATAATCCGCTTTTCAACCATTCGGAATGATGTTTCCCTCGAATGTATGGGATAACCGAACGGCTGAAATAAATGGCCTGCTGTTTCTTATTCAGGATGACTTTAGGAGTATTCGGATTGAATAAAACTTCAAAATCATCGTCCGGAGAGAAAGGTTTGACAAGTGTTGCTATTTGAGTCTGTTTATCTTCAAAACAAGATTTAATCAATTCAATTTGAGATGTTTGAATAAATGGTTCATCTCCCTGGATATTGATAACAACATCGAATGATTTTCCAATATTTACATACGCTTCATAACACCTGTCTGTCCCGCTCTGATGATCGGGTGAAGTCATGATCACATGACCTCCGAAAGCCTTTACAGCATTGAAGATACGATCATCATCCGTGGCCACACAGATATCATCCAGTAGACCGGACACCCGTTCATAAACTCGTTGGATCATAGGTTTGCCCAACATATCGGCCAAGGGTTTGCCCGGAAACCGGGATGAAGCATATCGTGCGGGAATGATTCCTATGTATTTCATGCAATCATTTTTATTTTTATATTCTTGTCGCGGGAAACTCGTATTTTCATTATCCAGGGTTTACATGCATTGTCAATGCTCGTTTTCATAAGTCTTTTAATTGCAGTATTTTATCGTGTTCTCCTACCACCCAGATCACATCTCCTTCCTCTAATTCCAGATCAATATCGGGATTCATCATGGATGTGCTATCTCTTTCAATACCAACAACTAAACAATCTCCTTTATCGCGTATTCCGGATGTTTTTATCGACTTTCCGATCAGTATTGAATCTGCCTCTATCTGAAACTGTTCGATACTTACGCTTGGCACCTGTTCTTTAATTTCATCCGGTTCATGACGGAACTTATGTTTTTTCTCTTCGATAAAACGTTGAAAAATGAACATTTGTTTATCTGTTCCCAATACAATCACATGATCGAAAGGATAGATTCGCTCTTCGCCTCCGGGAATATTGATTCGTTTATCTCCCCTGACAATGGTAACGATATTTACACCGCAACGTTGGCGGAAGTTCAATTCTTTTAAAGTTTTACCTACGATGGTATAATTTTGTTTAACCTCAAAGTCGGACAAATGTAAATCCCTCGCCATTATGTGATTGACGAATTTTTTCTTTATTGGAGCGTGAAATTCCTGATAATTTTGCCGGGCATTCAGATTCTTTTTAAATCGTCGCTCGATGAGTATGGATTGTTTTTTCAATTGTTTGGAGAACACAAAAATGATCAGGATAATCGAAGCAATAGAGATCATTATCCCTGATTTAGAATTAAATAGCCTTTCCAGGATAAATATAATCATTCCCATGCATAGAATAACCCTGAAAACGATGGTAAAAACAAGAGGTCCACGATTGGCCTTACTGTCGCTCCAAAGTTTTTCAAATTCAATGGAATGGTTCTTTTTTACCATAATAGCCCTCATAAATGGTGCGAGTAGAAGAATAATTATAGCGGCACAAAGGATATTTCCATTGAGACCCCAATGATGAGATTGAATAAAAGGAACAAGATACTGGAATGCGAGAAAGATTATCATCAAGCATATTATCAAGTAGATAACAACCATGATGCTGATATCTTTCAACAATTTTTTCCATGTATTTTCCTGGTTGACCGGACGGGCTCCGGAAGTATTCTTATTGAAAAATTTTTGCCAGGATGCGGGTACTTTTCGTTCGATGAAACGATAGGCCGGATCTGATAAACGAATCAGGTAAGGAGTCGTGAAAATTGTAATAACGGATACGGCAACAATAATCGGATATAAATAATCGGCAATCACACCTAAAGAAAGACCCAATCCTGCAATAATAAAAGAGAATTCTCCGATTTGCGCCAGTGAAAATCCCGATTGTACAGCGATCTTTAATGGTTGACCGGATAAAAGAATTCCGGTGGATGCAAACACGATTTGTCCGAATATAACAACGATGCTGATAATCGCAATAGGGAAAATATAATCTCCTAAAATCGGGATATTGATCATCATTCCCACCGATACAAAAAAGATTGCCCCAAATAAGTTTTTAAGCGGCTGCACCAGATGTTCGATCCGTTCGGCATCCATGGTTTCCGCCAAAATAGATCCCATGACAAAGGCCCCTAATGCAGCCGAAAAACCGGCTTTAGTTGCCAGGATTACCATCCCGAGGCATAACCCTAAAGATACGACCAGTAAGGTTTCGTCGTTCAGAAACTTCTTGGCTTTCCTTAATAAAGTCGGAATAATGAAAATACCGATCACAAACCAAAAGAGCAAAAATGCCAGTAATTTGAAGATACTAATCAACATTTCTGAGCCTTCAAAATGCTGGCTGACAGCCAATGTCGAAAGTAAAACCATCAATAAAACGGCAAAAAGATCTTCGACAATCAGGATCCCAAGAACAATTCCCGTAAAACGCTGATTTCGTAATCCCATATCGTCGAATACTTTGATGATAATCATCGTAGAGGACATACACAACATGCCACCAAGAAATAAACTGTTCATGTGCGACCAGCCGAAGAAGATCCCGGTCAGGTAGCCAAGCAACATCATGGCGACTACGATTGTTGTTGTTGCTATGATGGCCGTAACGCCGACATGAAGTAGTTTTTTAAAACTAAAATCAAGTCCCAAAGCAAATAAGAGGAAAATAACTCCTATATCCGCCCATGTTTGTATATTGGAAGCATCTGCAACTGTCGGAAGAAAACTGGTATAGGGTCCGGCCAGGATTCCGGCTACAATATAACCTAAAACAACCGGTTGTTTCAGGCGTTTAAATAAAAGCGATACAACCCCTGCAGCTACCAATATAATCGCAAGATCTGTAATTAAAGTGGGCAAATGTTGCATTAGTTAATGATTTATTTGGAGGTCAAAGTTACAAAAAAAGAATTATTTTTGCATCCCATCAGGGTAAAATTGGCAAATTGATGTGATATAAGAACATTGTAAGACCGAAAAACGGGAAGACCATTTTCAGCTTACAATGTCCTTAACTCTTAGTTTTTAGTTTTTAGTTCTTTAAAAGCCAAAGAGTTCTTCCAACGTGAATTCTCTTAATTCTCCGTATTTTTTCAGGTAATTGAAATCAACATTTTCTTTTTTTCCGATTATCAGTACTGAATAATGGGCTGGTTTAACATGTTCATCAAAATATTGTTGAACATCTTTCAGTTCCATTGTACTTATTTTTTCAAAAATAGGTTTACGGACATCGTAATCGATACCCAATTTTTTCCAGTACATGTAGCTCCAGAAAATATCGCTTTTCACAAGGCGCTGAGAACGCATATTATTCAACACATTTTCTTTGCTCAATTGGAATTGTTTTTCTGCGTTTGGCATGTTATGCAATAAATCAGAGAATGCATCCAGAGCAATTGCCATTTTATCGGCCTGAGTTCCCACATAAGCTTGAATATAATTCGATTCTTCTTTTCTACTTGGATTTGTCGCAAAAGCATAAGCTGTGTAAGCCAATCCCCTAGCTTCCCTGATTTCCTGGAAGATAATGGAATTCATTCCCGCTCCGTAGTACGAGTTAAACATTTCCTGATAAGGTAAAACATTGACATCGAACTTCGTATCTTTAGCCAACAACATGATTTCATCCTGAACCATATCATAGTTAGCAAAATACACAGTCGGTTTGTCCATAGGCAACTCCGGATAGATCACTTCCTGAGGAACCGGTTTTAAAGTTTCCGGCATTTTCATATTTTTCAACAGAGAAAACATTTGTTTTTCAGAACGCGGCCCATAATAGTAAAATCCATGTTGATACGAAGCAAAATTCTTGATGATATCAATCAATTCTTCCGGGTTGATTGCTTTTAACTCTTCTTCCGACAAGATATCTGTGAACTGAGACTTCTGACCATACTTAGCGTAATTGACTAATCCTCCGCGAAGGATCGCCGATTTATTCAACTTACTGTTCGCTCTTTCTTTCAAAATATCATTGACCAAATTATCGTAAGCTTCTTTATTCACGACAGGATCAGAAAGAAGTTCTTCCATCAAAACGATTGATTGATCCAATGTTTCGTCAAGACCATAAAGGGTCACATAAGTACGCCCGGTAGTAGACATCGCATTGAAAGACATTCCCAGTTTATACATTTCCAATTTCAACTGTTCAGGTGTATACTTAGTTGTTCCCAGGTAGGGTAAATATTGGAATGCCAAAGCCAATTTTTTGTCTGTTTTATTGCTTATTTCAGCAAAATGGTTCAACTGGTATATTTTATTTGACTCATTTTTAGTATAATAGAAATCAATACCGTCTTTTATCTTTTCTTGTTTTATTTTTTCTTTGAAATCGATGAATACCGGTTCGATCGGTTCTGTTTTTTCTGCAATCAGCGCTTTGGCAAATTCCGATTCGACATCACGATTGATCTTGATCGGGGTAATTCCGGGTTTTTCTACCGTGACTTTATCTTTATTTTCTCCTGTCCTTTTATAAACAGTAACATGCTTATTATCAAAAAAATCATTCGCAAAAGCGACAATTTCTTCTTTCGTCAGTTTAGACAATTCATCAATTTGAGAAAGATAATCTTTCCAATTTTCTTCGCTAATAAATGCATTCAGAAAATTATAACAAGCTCCTTGACGGGAATCTGTTTGTTGGATGACTTCCAGCTTTTTATTGTTTATTACGGCTTGTAATAAGTCATCGTCGAATTCTCCTTTTTTCAATTTTTCGATTTCATTCTGGATCAATGTACCGACTTCTTCCAGGGTTTGGCCTTCTCTTGGCGCTCCATAGAAATAAAACAAACCATAATCATTCAAAATCTCATCTCCGGCATACATCCACAGGACTTTTTGCTTTTGCACGAGATCCAAATCAACCAATCCGGCTTTTCCATTATACATCAAAGAACTGATCATATCGAGATACAATTGGTCTTTTGATTTTGCTCCGGCCGAACGATAAGCAACCATAATATTTTCAGATTCGGGAGTTGCTATTTCAACCACTTTATTTTCTTTAATCGGCTCTTCGACAATTGGCTGAGGCTTTTTCAGATCATTATTCGGTTTCATTTGTCCGAAATATTTATCAATGATCTGAACCGTTTTTTCAAAATCCAGATCTCCGACCATACAAACAGCCATGTTGTTGGGAACATAATATTGCTTTTGGAATTCCAGGACACTTTTCATGGATGGATTTTTCAAATGTTCCGGTAATCCGATAACATCGACTTTATAAGGGTGTTTATCAAACAAATTTTCAAATGCTTTCGCCCAGATCAACGAATTTCCCCGATCCTGATACATATTGAATTCTTCGTACACTGTTTCTAACTCGGTATGAAACAGCCTCAAAACCAGATTATTGAACCTGTCATATTCCAATTTCATGAATTTATCGATTTCATTGGCAGGAATATCATTTACGTACGCAGTCAGGTCATAGCTTGTAAAAGCATTTGTCCCGGAAGCTCCGATAGCTCCTACAATTTTATCATATTCATTTGAAATAGCATATTGAGATGCTGCTTGTGATGTTTCATCTATTTTTTTATAAATAGCTTTTTTCCCTTCATCTGTTTCTACCTGTTTTCTTAATTCAAACAATCCCGTGATACTGTCGATCAATACTTTTTCTTTTTCCCAGTCTGAAGTTCCAAAATGACTCGTTCCTTTAAACATCATGTGTTCCAGATAATGCGCTAATCCGGTATTATCCCGAGGATCATCTTTCGCTCCTACTCTCACTGCAATCATAGTTTGAACACGAGGTTCATCCGTATTTTTGGAGAGGTATACTTTCAATCCGTTGTCAAGCGTATAAATCCGTGCCTTAAACGGGTCGTTGGTTACCTCTTCATACTTGTATCCGTTAGCATCGACTTTGGATACAGTCTCATACCCTTTTTTTCCTCCACAGGCTACCAATATGAATATGGATAGCAGCAATAAAATCGATTTCTTCATAAACAAACTTTTTTTAAGTGTGAATAATCCTATAAAGTTATTATTATTTTTTTACTATTTTAATTGTTATGATGAATAATTTTTCCGTCGGATGAGACCCCTTCGTTGATACTAAGCAATTTGACTCATAATCAACGAAATAGAAATCAAACAAATTTTCATGTCTCAGAATAATTTATTCAGGAATTATTCTTTTTTAAAAATAACATGTAACTTTGTTCATTCAAAGAATAAGCAAATGAACCGTCCCTTGGCAGAGAGAATGCGCCCCCAGTCGTTGGATGATTATGTCGGTCAGGAACATTTAGTGGGGAAAGGAAGTGTGCTTCGGAAAATCATTGATTCCGGACACGTTCCGTCATTTATTTTGTGGGGTCCTCCCGGAGTCGGAAAAACGACACTGGCACAGATCATTTCCAAACAATTGGATATTCCCTTTTATACTTTGAGTGCTGTCAACTCCGGCGTGAAAGATGTCCGGGAAGTCATCGATAATGTCAAATCCAATCGTTTTTTCAGTTCTAATCGTCCGATTCTTTTTATCGATGAAATACACCGATTCAGTAAATCTCAGCAGGATTCGTTATTATCAGCGGTGGAAACAGGTATTGTCACATTAATTGGAGCAACAACAGAGAATCCTTCTTTTGAAGTGATCCGTCCTTTACTTTCCAGGTGTCAGGTTTATGTGCTTAAGAGTCTGGAAGAAAAAGATTTATTAAAGTTGATGAATAAAGCTCTTCAGGAGGATTTTGAACTCAAGCAAAAACAAATAGAAATCAAAGAGACAAATGCATTGTTGCGTTTTGCAGGAGGAGATGCTCGTAAGCTGTTAAATATATTGGAGTTAGTCATTGATTCGGAAGATAGCAACACCATCACGATTACGGATGAAAAGGTTATCGATCGCCTGCAGGAGAACCCGGCAGCGTATGATAAAGGAGGCGAGATGCATTATGATATCATTTCCGCTTTTATCAAATCGATTCGCGGGAGTGATCCTGACGCCGCAATTTATTGGCTGGGACGAATGGTGGCAGGAGGAGAAGATCCTAAATTCATTGCCCGTCGTTTAGTTATATTGGCTTCGGAAGATATCGGCTTGGCCAATCCCAATGCTTTGTTACTGGCAAACGCCTGTTTCGACGCCCTGACCAAGATCGGTTGGCCGGAGGGGCGAATTGTTTTAGCTCATACGACCATTTACCTGGCGACAAGTCCGAAAAGTAATTCGGCCTACTTAGCGATTGAAAAAGCGCTGGGAACCATTACTGAAACCGGGAATCTGCCGGTACCATTGCATTTGAGGAATGCTCCTACCCAATTGATGAAAGATCTGAATTACGGTAAGGATTATAAGTACGCCCATGATTACGAAAACAATTTTATCAAGCAGGATTACTTACCCCAAGAAATACAAGGAAAATGCTTTTGGGAACCTCAAAACAACCCGGCAGAACTCCGTGTGCGCGAACATTTGAAAAATCTTCAAAAAAAATAGGTTACATGAAGAAAAAACCGTAACTTCGTAACATCGAATTTTATAATAATAACCTCAAATTTTTTGGTATGAAAAAGTACAATTTTAATGCAGGGCCGTCAATCCTTCCTCAAGAAGTAATCGAGCAAACAGCAAAAGCGATTTTGGATCTGAATGGCATCGGATTATCACTGATGGAAATCAGCCATCGCTCGAAAGACTTCCAGGTCGTTATTGATGAGGCTGTAGCCTTATTCAAGGAATTATTGAATATTCCTGAAGGATATTCCGTGTTGTTCCTCGGAGGTGGTGCCAGTTTACAATTCTGCATGGTTCCTTATAACTTATTAGAAAAGAAAGCAGCTTATTTGAATACCGGAGTATGGGCAAATAAAGCCTGGAAAGAAGCTAAATTATTTGGAGAAGCCATTGAAGTTGCATCGTCTAAAGAAGCAAACTACACCTATATTCCGAAGGATTACGCCATTCCTACAGATGTTGATTATTTCCATATTACAACAAACAACACGATTTACGGAACGGAAATTCATACGGACATCACTTCTCCGGTGCCATTAGTGGCTGATATGTCGTCAGATATCTTCGCTCGTCCGGTCGATGTATCCAAATATGCATTGATTTATGGCGGAGCACAAAAAAATCTAGCTCCTGCCGGTGCTACATTTGTGATTGTGAAAGATGAAATCCTCGGAAAGGTCAGCCGTACGATTCCTACCATGTTGGATTATCGCACGCATATCGCCGAAGGTTCTATGTTTAATACTCCTCCGGTAGTTCCTATCTATGCTGCCCTTCAAACACTTAAGTGGTTAAAGAAATTAGGCGGATTAAGTGTGATGCAAAAAATAAATCAAGAAAAAGCAGCTCTTCTTTATGATGAAATCGATCGTAACAGACTATTCAGAGGGCCGGCAGCCGTAGAAGATCGTTCTTTAATGAATATTTGTTTTGTGATGAAAGATGAATACAAAGATCTGGAAGAATCGTTCTATAAATATGCTTCTGAAAGAGGTATGATTGGAATCAAAGGACACCGTTCTGTCGGAGGTTTCCGTGCATCTACTTATAATGCCCTACCTAAAGAATGTGTAATGGCTTTGGTAGATTGCATGAAAGAATTTGAGAAAAATCATTAATTATATATATATTTGCAACTTGTAATAAAAAGCAAGGAGCAAAAAGACAAAAGACACTTATAGCCGTCTTTGCTCTTTTGCTCCTTGTTTTTTTAACTAACCGGAACTCGATTCAATTTAATAGGTATTATTTAATAAAATTATCATTATGCAAACGATTGACAAATTCAATTTTTCAGGACAAAAAGCTTTTGTGCGAGTGGATTTTAATGTGCCATTGGATGAAAACTTCCATATTACAGACGATACTCGTATCCGTGCTGCTCTCCCTACGTTGAAAAAGATTATGAATGATGGAGGTAGCGTGATCATTGGTTCTCATTTGGGTCGTCCTCAAGGCCCTACAGATAAATATTCTTTAAAGCATATTTTGGCTCATGTGTCTAAGCTATTAGGAGTAGATGTTCAGTTCGCAGATGATTGTGTCGGCGCTCAGGCCAAAGAAAAAACAGCAGCGCTCAAGCCCGGTCAGGCTTTGATGCTCGAAAATCTTCGTTTCTACGCAGAAGAAGAAGGTAAACCCCGATTGCCGGAAACAGCATCTGCTGAAGAAAAAGCGGAAGCTAAAAAAGCGATAAAAGAAAGTCAGATAGAGTTTACGAAGACATTAGCTTCTTATGCTACGGTATATGTCAATGATGCTTTCGGAACCGCTCACCGTGCACATGCTTCAACCGCTTTAATTGCCGATTATTTCGATGCAGAGCACAAATTGTTCGGTTATCTGATGCAAAATGAGATCGATGCAGTGGAAAAAGTAATGAAAAATACGGTTCGTCCTTTTACAGCGATTATGGGAGGATCTAAAGTTTCATCCAAAATAGAAATCATCGAAAACTTGTTGACTAAAGTCGACAACCTGATTATTGCCGGAGGGATGACCTACACTTTTGCTAAAGCTTTAGGTGGAAAAATCGGGATATCCATTTGCGAAGACGATAAGTTGGATCTTGCATTGGAACTATTGGAAAAAGCAAAGGCAAACAATGTAAACATGGTATTGGCCGTAGATGCAAAAATTGCAGATAAATTCAGCAATGATGCCAATACACAATTTGTTGGAGTCAGAGAAATTCCCGACGGATGGGAAGGTATGGATATCGGCCCTGAAACAGAAGCTCTTTTCTCCGATGTAATCAAAAAATCAAAAACAATCCTTTGGAATGGTCCTACCGGTGTCTTTGAATTCGAAAATTTCACACATGGATCTCGTGCTGTAGGCGAAGCAATCGTCGAGGCAACCCGGGCAGGCGCTTTTTCTCTTGTCGGCGGTGGAGACTCTGTTGCCTGTGTAAACAAATTCGGCATAGTAGATGAAATGTCATATGTTTCTACCGGGGGTGGTGCATTACTTGAGTTTATCGAAGGAAAAGAATTGCCGGGAATAAAAGCAATCAGAGGGTATTGAACTAAGAACTAAGAGTTAAGAGTTAAGAACTAAGAATTGAGTTTGCATGTATACAGCGTTTTCAACTCCTAACTCTTAACTCTTACTTATCATTATAATTTACAATCTAATAATCAACGTTTATGCGTAAAAATTTAATTTTAATTCTGATATCAGGTATGCTATTAGCTGCATGTAGCGGTAAAAATAAGAATCCGCAGGGACAACAGGAAATCAACCCGTTTTTAACAGAGTGGGACACTCCTTATCAAACTCCTCCTTTCGATAAGATTAAAACAGAGCATTATATTCCGGCTTTTGAAGAAGGCATGAAGCAGCACAAGGCTGAAATAGATGCCATTATCAACAATACAGAGGCTCCTACTTTTGCAAATACGATCGAAGCGATGGATTGCAGCGGAAAATTGTTAACAGCTGTATCCCGGGTATTTTTCAATATGACGGAAACCAACAACAGTCCAGAAATGGAACAGATAGCTAAAGACATTAAACCACAATTATCTGCCCATAATGACGAAATCAAGTTGAATCCGGAATTATTTGCCAAAGTAAAAACCGTTTATGAGCAAAAAGAACAATTCAATTTAAATCCGGAACAAATGCGCTTATTGGAAGAAACCTACAAAGGATTTGTAAAAGGTGGAGCCAATATCCCCGTAGAAAAACAAGCGCGTTTCAAAGAAATCAATCAAAAATTAGCTTTGCTTAATCTGACATTCGGAAATAATGTTTTGAAAGCAACAAACGCTTATCAATTGGTCGTTGACGATAAAGCAAAGCTGGAAGGTTTGACCGAAGGACAACTATCAGCCGCTGAAGAAGCCGGAAATGCCAATGAAGCGACAAAAGGGAAATGGGTATTTACCACGCATAATGCCAGTCTGATTCCTTTTCTGACAAACTGTTCCAACAGAGAGCTTCGTAAAGAGCTTTGGACAGCTTATGCTACCCGGTGCACTTCCGGAGAATTTGACAACGTGAAAGTAATCGATGAAATTGTCAACTTAGCCCTGGAAAAAGCTCAAATATTAGGATACAAATCATATGCCGATTATGTACTCGACTTTTGTATGGCCAAAACACCGGCCGCTGTAGATAAATTGTTGATGAACGTTTGGAGACCAGCTATAGCTAAGGCTAAACAAGAGGCTTCCGACTATCAAAAAATGGTTGACACAGAAGGTGGTAAGTTTACTATCGAGCCTTGCGACTGGAGGTACTACGCTGAAAAATTACGTAAAGAAAAATATGATTTGGATGAAGAAACAATAAGACCTTATTTTTCTTTGGATAATGTAAGAGAAGGAATATTCACGGTATGCAACAAGTTGTATGGCCTTACTTTCAAAGAGAATAAAGATATTCCGGTTTATGACAAAGAAGCTACTGCATACGAAGTAATTGATAACGGAGAAGTTATCGCTATCTTATATATGGATTTCTTTCCGAGAGAAAGTAAACGTAGCGGAGCCTGGATGACTAATTTCAGAGAACAACATTATGATAAAGAGGGGAAAAATGTGATTCCGATCATTTCTTTGGTTTGTAATTTTACAAAGCCCACAGCTACAGCTCCTTCCCTACTTACGTTCGATGAGGCAGAAACTTTCTTCCATGAGTTCGGTCACGGGTTGCATGGCATGCTATCTAAATGCCATTATATCTCTTTGGCCGGTACGAACGTCGACAGAGACTTTGTGGAACTACCTTCCCAAATCATGGAAAATTGGGCTCGTGAACCTGAAGTGTTGAAAATGTATGCTAAACACTACCAAACAGGCGAAGTGATCCCTGATGAGTTGATTAAGAAACTTCAGAATGCAGCAACTTACGGACAAGGTTTTCAAAATGTAGAACGGATTGCCGCATCTGTACTGGATATGGATTATTATACGCTGACTCAGCCGACGAAGATCGTACTTCCTGAATTTGAAGATAACGCCATGAAAAAAATCGGTCTGATCCCTCAGATTATTTCCAGGTATAAATCGACCTATTTTCAACATATTTTTTCAGGAAATGGTTATGATGCAGGATATTATTCGTATACCTGGGCAGCGGTACTGGACAGTGATGCATTCGAACTTTTCAAAGAAAAAGGAATTTTCGATCAAACAACCGCCAATTCGTTCCGTCACAATATCCTTGAAAGAGGAAATACAGAAGATCCGATGAAGTTATATGTTAAATTCAGAGGACAAGAGCCTTCTATCGATCCTTTATTGAAGAAAAACGGATTGAAATAACGAATATTTTGATTTTATAAAAAGCCCAGTGTTGTTAAAAAACAACATTGGGCTTTTTAATTTTTAACTAACATTTTCAAATTCAATAAAACTATTTTTTTATTATATTACAGAATTTTATATCTTTGCATTTTAACGAATTCTATTTTGCCTATGAAGTAAAAAGCGTAATTTGGTACGCACATTTTAAAATATTTGGAAAAAGCGTTTAGCTTATATTCTTGTTCTTGAAACTTAGGAAATTTCGGAGCTACCAAGAGTAAAGTGAAGACGCTCACGCTGCAATCCGGCGTGGGCTTTACTCATTTATTTGGTAGCAAGGTGTCCTAAGACCTCAAGAACAAATATTGAAAGTACTGTCCACGCTTTTTTTATGTGCGTACATAAAAAAATAAGGACAAAATAAATCAAATAAATTAAGCTAATTGTCCGAATAAGGATTGGACATAAAATACAATTTTAGATGAAAAAATATTTAATAATTTTTATGACAATGGTTTGCTTTTGTTTAAGTACAAAAGCTCAATCATGTAAAATTAGTGGTGCGAATGATGGAAGTACCATTGAAATAAAATCTTGTTATTTAAATGAAGATAAGGTCATAGTCAATGTAATTAATGATAGCAAGGACATATCAGCGAATGTTACAGTCAGCGTAATAGTCACTTACAAATATTCTACTGCTACAAAAAAACAATCTTATTCGGGAAAAGAAATTTCTTTTGCGGAAACAACAACAATGATAGAAATTCCCATTGATAAGAACTATTCTGCTGATAATCGTTTTGTAGCTACTTCAGTAGAGGCTACATCTGTTTTGGGAGAAAAATGCAAATAATAATGAGTAAAAAGTACCTATTAATTATCATCTTATTGATTACTGCGGGCAGTTTAATCTATATGACTTGTCGTCAAGATATATTGTTTTTTTCGATTTTAGGTAATCCCAAATTTTTAGAATTAATACGAATAAATATTCATTATCAAAAAGGGGATATTTTACTTTACTTTCTATTATTTTGTTTGCCTGATATACTGTGGTACACGGCTTTACTGCTATCTCAAAAACAATTTTACAATACTGATAGTATTTTTAGTAAAATCTTACTTTATATAACGGCATTATTACCTTTTATTTTAGAGTTTATGCAATATTTTGGAGTAATTGCAGGTACTTTTGACATTATTGATATTATTTTTTATTTATTAATATTATTAATCTTTATAACTTTATGGAAAAGAAAAAAAACATTAAAAAAAAGATCGCACAAGCGAGTATACTTTTATTTTTTGCACTAATAGCACTAGGAAGTGCTTCTACTCAAAATATGAGCGAACAAGATGCTTATGATATTGGTTATGGGGCAGGAAAGTTACTTAGAAATGTTTCAAAATAAACATGTATTACAAGAATCTTCTATCATACATGAATTGGTATTGATAGAAGATTCTTAAAATTTACTATTATGAAAAATCTAATAATTAATATTATTTTTATCATCTTCATTTTAATAATGTTAGGAAGTTGCTGTTTTAAAAGGACAAATCCTATAGCAAATTTTGAGATGATACATGTTGAAGGAAGCTCTTTTTATATGGGAGAACAAGCCCTTAATGAAGGAGAAATCGACGAAAAACCCATACACTATGTAACGCTAAACAATTTTTGTATCAGTAAAACAGAAGTAACGCAAAAGCAATGGCATGACATTATGGGCTATCTTCCTGAGAATTTGGTATTTGGAAAAGGAGATAATTATCCTGTATATAATGTAAGTTGGGATGATATACATGTTTTTTTAAAGAAATTAAATAAAAAAACAGATAAAAAATTCCGCTTACCAACTGAATCTGAATGGGAATATGTATGTAGAGGAGGAAAATATTCTAATAATTACAAATACAGTGGTAGTAATGAATTAAACACGGTAGCATGGTATTGTGAGAACAGTGGTAAAAAACAGCTAAAAGATGAAGAATATACTTACAATTCTCTCAAAAAAAATCATTGTATTACGCATCCTGTTGGGACTTTAAAACCAAATGAATTAGGGGTGTACGATATGAGCGGAAATGTCTGGGAATGGTGTTCTGATATGTACAATGAATATTCTTTATCTCCCAAAGAAAACCCTCTTGTAAGGTTAAAGAAATTTGAAATGATTAGTAAAAATGGGGTTGAGTATGTAATCCGAGGAGGTGGTTTTTCTGATGTATCTGATCGTTGCCGAATATCTAATCGTGGCAAAACTTCACACTTTACCCGTACATGTGATTTGGGATTTCGCCTTGCTTTTTCCGAATAAATTAACTTATTGTTTTCATCGCATGTTATCTTGTTATATTTTGTATCATAAAACACCCAATTCCCACTCATAAATGTGAAATTGGGTGTAAAAGTACCTCCTTAAATCATCTCCCTTGCTTTCAATTCCAGGTATTTATTGATCGTGTTAATACTCAGATCTTCCGGTTTACTGATAATGGTTTGAATATTATGTTTTTTCAATTCTTGATAAATAAGATATTTTTCAGCCTGCATCTTTCTTGAAATGGTCTGCATATAGATTTTATCGATTGTTTCCGGTTTTTGTTCGGCAAGAGATGCTATTTCACTGTTTTCGAAAAACATAACCACCAGCAAATGATTTTTATTCAACTTGCGTAACAAGGGTAAAACACGGTACAAGGCATTCAAACTCTCAAAATTAGTGTATAAGAATAACAAACTCCGCACCCGGATAAAATTCCGTACGGCACTGTAAAGCAATTCATAATTCGCCTCAAGATGATGCTCTTTTTCGTTATACAAAGCCTTGAATATGGCAGACAGCTGATTTCGTTTAGAGTCGGCGGGAATAAGACTTCCGATCTTATCCGAAAATGAAACAAGCCCCATGCGATCATATTTTTGTAACACCACATTGGAAATTACCAGACTGCTGTTGATTGCATAATCAAGCAGGCTCAGTCCATTGAACGGCATGCGCATGGAACGGCTTTTGTCTAAAATACAATAAACTTGTTGCGATTTTTCGTCCTCATATTGATTGACCATCAGGTTTCCGACACGACTTCCTGCTTTCCAATTGATGGAACGAGGGTCATCCCCAATAACATAACTCCTTATTTGCTCATATTCATAGCTATGCCCGATTTTTCGTATCTTTTTTACACCATTGGTCAACGACAGAGATTTAAAAGAAGACAGCTCATATTTTTTCATCTGGACGATAGATGGATATACTTTTACCATTACTTCTTCGCCCAAACGGTCTTTACGCATTAAGAATCCGATTTTATTTTGTGAAAAAATATTTATTTTTCCGAATGGATATTCTCCTCGTTTTTTAGGATTTACATCATAGATCAATCCTTTTTCCTCATTGGGTTTCAGCACCATTTTCATATTGAAATCGCGTACTTGAAGCTGGAAAGGAAGTTCGTCATAAATCGTTATCGTGTTCGTAAACCTGGCATTGTTCCGAATAATCAATTTTATTTCATTACGATCTCCCAGCGAAAGGATTGCAGGCACTTCTCGTTCGACACCGACAATATCCTTTCTGTTGAAAAGAATAACTCCGTCTATAGTAACAACAACCGCTAACAGTACTAAAGCCAATTGAGCCATCATAAAGAGGAGTTGAAACAAAAAGCTTGCTGCAAACAAAACAATGATTATCCCGATTGTTATAAAAAAACGCTTTGTCAGAAATATCTTCTTCATTTTTAACCTTTCATTATCTTGGTATTTCGTTTTTATTCAAAATATCTTCAATAATTTCTTTTGAGCTGACACCTTCGATCTCTCTTTCGGGATTCAATATGATACGATGATTTAAAACCGGATAAGCCACCATTTTAATATCATCCGGAGTAACAAAGTCACGTCCGTTGATAGCAGCCATTGCCTTTGAAGATTTTAATATGGCAAGAGACGCTCGCGGCGAAGCTCCCAGAAATAAAGCCGGATTGTTGCGTGTGTCATGAACAATTTTGGCGATGTAATCGATCAATTCATCCTTGATATGTATTTTTTCAACAATTTCCATACAACGTTTCAAGTCCCGTTCATTGAATATTGCTTTTACTTCGGCAGATTGTCTGGTTGTAAAATCTTCTTTGAAACGATACAAAATATTCTTTTCCTCTTCCAGATTCGGATGTTTCACTTCGAGTTTGAAGATAAAACGGTCGAGTTGCGCTTCCGGAAGTTTATAAGTTCCTTCCTGTTCGATCGGATTTTGTGTCGCCACAATAAATAGCGGAAATTTCATCTTATGAGTTTCTCCCTCGATCGTAATTTGCTTTTCTTCCATGACTTCAAACAAAGCGGCCTGTGTTTTTGCCGGTGCTCGATTTATTTCATCTATCAAAATAAAATTAGAAAAAATAGGTCCCTGACGGAAATAAAATTCCGACGACTTCATATTGAAAACCGTAGTTCCAATAACATCCGAGGGCATCATATCCGGTGTAAACTGTATACGCTTAAAATCAACGGACAGCGTTTGAGCAAAGAGTTTGACCATTAATGTTTTGGCCACTCCGGGAACTCCTTCAAGCAAGAGATGGCCTCCGGTTAATAGTCCGGCAACCATCAAACGGATATTTTCGTTTTGGCCGATAATCACTTTGCCTAATTCGAGTTGTACGTCATAAGCTACTTTCTGCACATAACGCGAATCTTCCGATATTGTATTGAGACCAAACGAAAGGTTTTTATTTTCGTCTTCGATCAAGTGAGATTGCTTTTCATCCATTGTATTCATTTATTTATTTTGTTTTCTTATAAAATTCTTCCAATAATTGTTGTAACGTGTTCAATTTCGCATTTTTACTTCCATCGAACATATAGATGATCTCATTTTTCAATTTAACAATTTTCTTAATTGTCCGGAGATCAACTTTGGATGCCTTGGATAAGGCTTCCATCTGTTGCTTCTCATCGTTTTTGAAGTCGATTCCATATTTTGTTTTCACAAAAACACAAAACAAATGCCACATTTCTTCTGTAATTGCGCTATGTGAACGAGGTTGATAATACAAGCTTGCAACAGCCTTCACGTAATCCAACGAAGAATTTTTATCGGCTCCCATCAAAGGTATTGCTTTTTGCCGGCGTTTGGAACCGAATATAAGAAACAAGGCAATCGTTGTCAGTAGCAGGTACCATGCCCAGCGGAAACTTTTTTGTGATAGCAGATACCGGAAGGGACTCCGTTCGCCGGAATAATTAAAATAATTATCATCCAGATTATAATCCTGGGTTTTGTTTATCTCGTCCCAGTAAATTTTCCGTTTTCCAACGAATGCTAATGCTTCATTGGCATGATTATAACCATTTACCGTTGCTAAAAAATAGTTGGTAAAAAATATTGGATTGGCATGTAAATACAGTTCGCCTTTACCGTATTTTACTGAAATATAATTCAGATTCTGAATGCTGTCGATATACGAGATCGGTTTATACGTATACTTCTCTTTATCAATGAGTTCCGGATGGAGTGAAAAGAAATAATATTCCATTGTATCTTTCAAGTATTGATAATGAAAAGAATATGCATGTGTTGTTTGCAGCGAATCAATAAAATGGACTTTTACCCTTTTTTTGTACGAATTGTAATCGATAAAATAGACCTCTTCACTCTCCTCATCATTTAAACTGTCAGTAGCTGTTTCAATTTTTTCATTGTCGGTTTCTTTTTCGGGGAATATCTTCCGGACTGTATTCCAATTTAAATCTTCGGTACAGATAAAAGCCACATTTCCCTTTTCTATAAAAGAAAATAAACGATCCGATTCTGATTCTGTCAACCGGTAATTATTCCCAATGAAAATATAACAATTGTTGGTCCCCTCCCATTTGAATTGCTTGTCAAAAGATTTATTGATCAGATTAAAATCCGCTTTTTTGTGTGATGCTTTCAGGCTTTTGTATAAAATTTCAGTTCCATAAGGTTCATCGTCGTTGTAGTAATAGCTTGCTGTCCATTTGTATTTAGGCGTATATGGCCGGATATAGAAAAAATACAAGGTAAACAGTAATCCTACTATAAGTACAACTATTAATGCAATTACAATTCTATTGTCTCGTTTCATTTTCCTTTATTTTTCGGTTAAACAATTGATAAGGAGTAGAAAGGAGTTCATAGTCGGTCTGTGTAATTTTTATATCACCATACCATACTTTTTCAAATATATAGGTCAGAGTTGCAAAATCGTCATAGAAAATATTTCCAATCATTTCGGAAAGATAACTACCATTGGTTTTATTTTTTTTCCATACGATCAATTTTCTTTCATTCAGATTTTTCAATACGATCAAATACTGTATCCGCAAAGCGATAAAATACATTTTTTCATCCAATGCTTTTTTTAGTAAAGCATCCAGGTCGGCTTCATCGACATGATCTTCAACATTTTCAAATGTAATGTATGTTTTTTTCTTGAAATTAAAATCAATATTTCCCAGGATATTTCTTAAAATGACGTACAATAATGCCAACAGTAAAGTAATGATTACAACCCAGATAATGACTTTAAGAGGGGACAAATCAATCGATTGTTTTTTCCCCGTTTTGTTTTCTTTAAAATCAACATCTCTTTCTTTGTATGTTTCTGTATAGGAGACGCCATCTGACAATTTTTTCCATTCGGCTTTATTTATTGTTTCTCCATCCATCGGATTTGCGAAAAAACAACAAAATAGAACCAATATGATATTTGTTTTCCAGGATAATATGTATTTCAAAATCTTTATCATAAACATGCTATTCTCGCTCAAAGCCTCTCACAAAACGTCTTTTCCCAATTTCTTCTATACGCAGTTTAAGAGCTGCGGCCGTATTTTTTTCTTTCATATTAAAAGTAAACAAACCGATTGAAAGCGACATCAATGCACACCCGACAATCTGAATCAATTCATTGATCCAATCTGTAAATAGTGATACAAACAGATTCATGTTCTCTTCATTGAAATAGAAATTCCAAAATAAACCGGTAAGTAAACGGTGAAATATTTCTGTTGAAACAAGTAGTTGCAACAAAAACACCATAATCAAAAATTTAGAGCACAGCCACAACAAACTAAAATATTCTTCTTTTACCATGTAAAAAAAATCCGGAATGGGATTTTTCTTTTCATCCTGCCACCAGAAAGCCATACATAGAAGATAGGGAAAGGTAGTTATTGTTATGATATAAACCCATAATTCACTCGATATGAACCGGGTAAAATAAGTTATTCCCACGCATACGACTACCGGTAAAATGCTACGCTTCAAAAACTTCGATAGGGGTTGTTTTTCTATTTCCGGGTGGTATGCCAGTCCATATACACTATAAAAAAATACCAAATAAGAAATCACACTAAATAATAAGTTAAGAGCCAATTGCCAACCATTGATGTCCTTGGTCGTATTTTGAATGACTACACCTATACTATCTGACATCCAATACCTTAACATTCCCCAAGCAATGATATAGGCTAAACTCAATAGCATTATTTTCTTAAAGAAAGAAGAAAAATGATGTCCGAAAAAACGCAATACACTTTCAAATAATTCTCCTCCTGAATGTACCTCATCCAATTTAAATGGAGTAAACGGTTTGTATTCAATATCTTCTTTTTCTTCAGACAAAGAAGATGTCCGACGTGCTACATGTCGGGGATAAAAAACAAAATAAAACAATATAAATGCCAATGATGCAAGAATAACCAGTAAACGGACAAGATCAGGCAGCTCGGTGTAACGAGTGAAAAAACTCTCGATGAATGCAGCAAAAACGATAATCGGAGCAATACCCGCAAGCACCATCATTCCTTTCTTTCCAGAAAGTCGGAAGGCTTGCATACGGGTGTAAGTGCCCGGAAAAAGTAACCCTTTTCCCAAAACAATGCCTGCACCTCCGGCAATAATAATGGCTGAAATTTCAAGAGTTCCATGTTGCCAGATCGTTAGAAACGAGTCCCAGAATAATCCTCGTTCAATAAAAAAATATTGAAAACAGCCTACCATTACCCCATTGCTTATCATTGCCATAACAGCTCCGATAGAAGCAAAAATGCCTGATACAAATGTAATGGCTGATACAAGCAGATTATTCAATGTAATACCAAACATCATATCCTTTTCGCTCATCTTTTTGTAAACGCCCAACGGCTCGCCATTTTTGATGTTTTCCAATGTCATATCCACATATTCGTCGGAGAGAATCATGCGTGAAAAGGCAGGATCATTAGCCGATGACAACATCCCGATACAAAACGATAAGACAAATAGCAGCAACGAAATCAATAATTCCCGTCGAACCTGATAAATGACAAGAGGAAGCGTGGTTTTCCAAAAATTCAGAATACTCTGGATCCGAAATTTATCACTTTTATAAATAGAAAGGAACAAATTCTGAGCCATCCCATTGAGCATATACCTTACCTGGCGGTTCTTATAAAACGAACGGGCATACGATAAATCATCTGTCACTTGAATAAATAATCTACTGAGTGTGGCCGGATCTTTTTTCTTCTTCTGATTTTCTTCTTCAAATTCAAGCCATTTCTCTTTATTTTGCTCAATAAAATGGCTTTCTTTCATTTGTCTTCATTAAAAATTAAGGATCAAAAAGTTTTTTCTATTTTTGCAAAAATAATTAAAGTTTACGAAATATTATCATTTTTATATTACCAAATGAAAAAAATAGAAATAAATACCACTCAAAACGTGACCATAGAATATGAGTTAGCACAAATTTCAGAACGCATCGGCGCTTTTGTTATTGATTTGATCATTATTGCCATCATTTCAATGATACTTGGCGTTACCTTTCAGGCTTATGCATCGACAACAATTGCTGTTATCGTTATATTACCCGCCATATTATACAATCTGGTTTCCGAAATAATAACCGGAGGCCAGTCCATCGGGAAAAAGACAATGAGAATAAAAGTAATCAAGCTGAACGGAGAATCGCTGCATACATTCGATTTTCTTACCCGTTGGATTTTCCGTTTAGTTGATGTATTACTTTCAATCGGAACCGTAGCGATTATAATGATCACTTCCACTTCCCGGTCACAGCGTCTGGGAGATATGATTGGCGATATGGTTGTTGTCCGTACGAACAATTCGGATATTTATAACCTGAGCCGGATATTGAACAGAGAAAAAGAAAATGATCCTGTTGTTGTTTATCCTCAGGCTTCCCTATTCACAGAAGATGAAATGCTTATCGTGAAACGAACATTGGTTCGATATAAAAAGCATAAGAATGAAGGGCATCGGGAAGCCGTTATTTTATTGTCGAAAAAAATGGAAGAGCAAATGCAAGTAATTGCACCAAAGAATAAATTAGAATTCTTGAATCAGATTATTAAGGATTATGTATACCTTAATCGGTAAAAATAATTATATTTGCATTTTTAAATTATTAAATAATTATTTAAAATAAACGACAATAATCTTTTACACATTAAATTATATCATAAATACAACAAACAAACAAAATTAAACTATTATGAATTGGTATTTAAAAGTTTTAAGACAGTACGTTGATTTCAGTGGAAGAGCCAGACGCAAAGAGTATTGGATGTATACCTTGTTCAATTTCATTTTTTCATTAGGGTTAATCTTATTAGACAATCTTTTAGGAATAGCGTTTGAAGGTGTCGGTTATGGTACAATCTATACTTTATATGCACTTGCAGTATTACTTCCGGGACTAGCTGTTGCTGTCAGAAGATTGCATGATGTTGGCAAGACAGGTTGGATGATTCTCATCGCTATTATTCCTCTTGTTGGTCCTATCTGGTTATTAGTCCTTTTCTGTACGGATGGGGAATCAGGAGAAAACCAATGGGGAGAGAATCCTAAAGAAGTTTCCGGAGTATCAACGAAAGAAGATGTGCTTGATGATTTTTGACAAAAAAAATCCGGCTCCCAGAATTGCCTGGAAGCCGGAATTTTCATATCTGACAATTAGTTTTACTTTTTAACCACCTTATATACAGATGTTCCTGATTCTGTCGTTATCTTTACAAGATAAACACCCTTAGGCCAATGAGAAACATTCAGTGAATATTCAGTTACCTTCGGTTGCACCTTATAAACCAAACGTCCGTTCACATCCGTAATTTCCAGATTCGTCACTTCTGACTTATCGCTTGTCACATTCAATACATCAGCAACAGGATTAGGATATATCCTGACCTTTCCGGCTCCTACTTCATCAATTCCAACCGGATAATTGACTTGTATCTCCTGGGTTACCGCACGGTTTCCGCAAACATGGTCCAGATTAACAGTAAGAATACCTTTTCCTACAGCTTCCGGAGCGAACGTAACATTCACTTCGTTTTCTGTTGTTATCGCTTTTAGGAACGTAACCCCTGGTCTTGAATAACTCCATGAATATTTCGTTACATCAGCATATCCGTTCAAACGAACCAAATAAGTCTTTCCGGAGATGGCCGGATCAGGATATTGAGTCAACACCAATTGCGCCGGCAACTTACTTGCAACCCAGAGGCGGACAGTATTACTTGTTACAGTCTGATTATCGGATCCGACTGTCACATAATAATTTTCATAATCATTAAACGTAGCATTGGTAATCGTTAATTCACTCTTGACAGCTCCGAATATCGGATTATTCCCTTTATACCATTGATAAGTCAAGTTTTCACCTTCTGCTTTAACCTTGAATGTATAACCTTCTCCTTCACAAATGTTTGCTCCGACCGGCTGTGTTAAAATCACTATAGGAGTCGGAGGATTTTGCATGTGTGCATAAATACCAGTATTGACAGATTCACAATCACTTGTTACAGCGCTTACATAATAATAATAACTGGCGCCATAGTTCAAACCTGAATCATCGTATGTTTGATTTGAAGTGGTGGCAATTTTTACTCCATCACGATAAACATTGAAGGTTTCGCTGGCATTATTTTTCGTCCAGGAAAGTCTCACATTTGTTCCTGAGATATTTACATGCAGATTTGTTATCGGATTACATACCAGGTTGATTGTATAACATTGTCTCAATGATTCGAGGCTTCCGACAACTGCTGTTACGCAATATTCATAAGTGCCGTGAGCAGAAAGTGTTTCAGAGAAAGATGTTTGTGGAGGAGTAATTGTTGCAACTTTCACGTCATTCCTGTAGATGTTGTAAGCAGTTGTTCCTGAATTATCAGTATCGGTCCATGTAAGAGAGACCACACCTCCTGTTTGAGTTCCGTCCAGACTGAGAACTTTAGACGGTAACACGACAGCTTCTGCACAAACAGCATCCGATTCGATATCACTGCTGGTATAAACCGCTTTCACGCAATAATTGTAAGTTCCGGCTTCCAATGCATTATCTGCATAAGTAAGCGTATTGACATTAGCCAGCAATGCATTGTCGCGATAAACATTATATCCTGCAGGTGTTCCTGTAACAGGAATTTCCCAGGTAAGGGTCACATCTTTTTCATTTACGGAAGCAAGCAGGTTTTGAGCAGGATTGTAAACAAGGCTGATTGGAGTTGCGCAAACCGGATCGGATTCACAATCTTGAGTTACTGAAGTCACACAATAGGTATAATCTCCGGCAGCCGTCAATACGTCATCGTATTGGATGTCCGTAACTCCTATTGCAATTAGTTCATCATTCCTGTAAATGTTATAGTTTCCTATATTCTTTGCATCCGTCCATTCAATCGTGACCGTATTGTCATTCAATGTAGCCGT
Source organism: Bacteroidales bacterium (assembly GCA_031551395.1). Classification (GTDB taxonomy): domain Bacteria; phylum Bacteroidota; class Bacteroidia; order Bacteroidales; family Azobacteroidaceae; genus BNXB01. The sequence continues at coordinate 88,573 of JAVBNR010000010.1, read as the reverse complement.
CAGATCCGTAACTTGCTTGCAAGTCGGAGGAACAAGTACGCTCAGGCAAATTTTTTCCGATTCTACATTGTCGGAATAAACAGCTGTGACACAATAATTGTAATCTCCGAATTCCGCTACATCTTCCGTGAAGTTCGTTTGAGTAACCGTACCGACAACTACTCCGTCGCGATAAACATTATACTCGACAAGAGTCGGAATCCATAACGGCAAGTCAATCGATTCGATAGAAACTTCTTCTGTGGCATTCAGAGTTCCTGTTGTTTGTCTATTAGTAGCATCTGCAATCGGAGTCAATTCGATCGGAGCTGCATCCGAATCCGGAAGTTCTACGAATCCTGCAACAAACCAGTTACCATCGAGAGTTACAGCCAAATCGGAAGCTTGCTGCCATACATTATTGAAATACATCATATTTCCTTTTCCTGATACGGCCGGACCAGCATCCATCGGGCCAGGATTACCTGTTGATGAATTATTGCAACGGATACCGATCCACAATTCTTTGCTCGGGTCAATTGTAACCGGAGCATTCAATGTAATCTCATTCCAAGTTCCGACAATCTGACTTGAAATAACCTGATCTACAATCAATTCTCCCGGAGCGAAAGCATCTCCTCCTCTCCATACCCTGACTGAGTATGTACAATTAGCCTTCGCCAAAGCAGGAACAAATCGTACCTTAGTTAAAAGGTAACCTCCTATATTTTTATTCTCCAAATCTTCCGGCGTCCAACGTGCAGCAATATCAAAATCAACAGGGTTGCCGGTGCCAACACTTCTCAAAGTAGTACCGCTACTATAACCAATCAAGCTGGAAAGTAGAGGAGCATCCCATTCCAAAGCAACAGTTTTGCTTGTAACTTCCTCTGCTAACGCCAGGTTAGATATCGGCTGATGAATAGTCGGAGGCACTACAACCGTTGCCTGTGTACAAACCCGCTCTGATTCTCCTCCCGCGTATACGGCCGTCACACAATATTCATATGTTCCGGGTTCCACATTTGCATCCGTATATTGAATATCTGTTATAGGAGATGCATTAATCTTGACACCGTTACGATGGATATTGTATCCGGTAAGCGTCGGAACATATTCAGGTTCGGAGTTATCTATTGCAGCGTTTACTTCTGATAAACTGACTTCAGGCATAGAAGCGCTATTGACGGAATTATCTGCAATCGGGTTCAAAATGATTGGACTGCCTCCGTCGGAAGGTTCCAGCATTGCACCCAATGCCCAGTTATAGTTACGTGTGGATCCGGTGGTCACATTCGACCATGAATTCCACGCACCATTTGTGTAATACATGTTACCTTTTCCGTCAGCTAAGTTGCCGATTCCAAAGGTAGCCGGGAAATTTGAAGGAGTAGTTTGCAATCTTACAATACGAACACCGACCCATAACTCTTTATAAACATCAATATCCAAAGGTGTATTCAAAGCAATTTCATTCCAGGCTCCAATGGTATAAGAAGTTAGTTCCTGTTCTCTTACTAATACGGGTTCCTGGCTGTCGTCTTTTGTCCAAACTCTTAAGTAATAAGTACATTTGGAAGCGTCAACATTAGCAGCAGGATGGATTCCAAACCGGATTTTAGAAAGTTTATAACCGTTCATCTGTTTCAAATCATCTGCAGACCAACGGGATGCTATCGAATAATCTGTGGTTGTCCCTGTAACCGCGTTAGCAAAAGAAGTAACAGTTGTATTGACGTAACTCATCCATCCTCCGCTAAACGGGGCTTCCCAGGTCAGATTCACATTCGTACTGACCGGATTGGCTTTCAAATTAACAATCGAATTGTAGGGAGAAGGAGGCTCCTGAGTCCTAGCTTCCACGCATATTTGTTCGGATTTACAATCATTTGCATAAGCGACTTCAACACAATAATTGTAAGTTGTATTGGCGCTGGCCGTTTCGTCCAGATAACTGGTAGTTGTGGAAGTTCCTAATAAAGTACCGTTCCTGTAAATATTATAACGTGTAATGCCCGGAGCATTTTGAGGGTCGTTCGACAACAATGTTAACGGAGATTGTATCGCCTGCAATTTTCCTTTGTCGGCAACAGACTTAATGTAAGCCGGTTTGCTTTCCGATTTATCGTTAACCGGATTCAAAACAACAGGAGACGGAGCATCCTGCGAATCCAGGTAAGCGCTGATACACCAGTTGAAATTACCCTCAGCATCAATATCCAATGTTGTAAACCAACCGTCGTCCGGATGATGCATCATATTACCTTTTCCATTTACGGCAGGACCTATATCAGCTACAAATGGATATCCTGAAGCAGCGCCACACTGAAGACTGACCATAAGCTCTTTAGAAGCATCAATGCTAACCGGCTGATTTAATGTTATTTCATTCAATTCAAAATTGTCAAATGTATTTTGTAAATCCTGAGAATATACCAATATCGGTTCTCCACCATCAGTCACAGTCCATACGCCAATGGTATATGTAGTTCCGGCAGGAAGATTTGCTCCTGCATAGAATCTTACTTTTGTCAGAGTATAACCGTTTAACCCCTTCAAATCTGCTGTTGACCAACGATTTGCTATTGTTAAATCCGGATTAACCTGACCATATGAATATGAAGTATATGCTGCACCGGCAAAAGTCAACCAACCTCCTGTAAACGGAGCTTCCCAAGTAAGCCCTACATGTTCTCCCTTGATGTTGGCTTTCAGATTCTTAGCCGGCAAACAATAAGCACTTAAACCATCAGTAACCACTGCATCTACACAAACTTTCGACGATTCTGTTATGCTATGTACAGCTGTTACACAATATTTATAAGTTCCGTTTGCGAGTCCGTTATTAGAGAATGTCGTTACCGATTTATCCGTTATTGTGTAAACCAACGCATCATCCCTGTAAATTCGATAACCAACCAATGTTTCAGCAGTCGGAGCAGTCCATGTTAAAGTAGCCTGATCGCCGGTCACACTTACTTGTAAATTCGATACCGGTTCGGTCGATTCCATGAATTTAAAAGAAATTTTATCGATTGATTCTGTTATGTGCGTAATCGGCTTACCAATACCTGCCAATCCTGTCCAGGAAAAAGCCTGAGGAGTGGACATATCCGTAAAACTGGTTTTACCGGAAGTTCCAGGGAAAGGACACCCTGCACTGTTTACGTCTCCATAAGTACTAACGACTGCTGTAGGAATAGCCGTAGAAGAAGATGCGCACACCGGATAAACAGATTGAGGATGTGTCCGGTTATTCACACTACCATTAGCGGCAGCTTGATGGACGTGGTAAATAAGCAATCCGTGACCGGGGACATTCGCATCAAACCCGACTTTTTGTCTATTTTCCAACACATAACACTCTCCATTATCGTTTGTTTTAATAATATAAGCCTCCGGATTTTTAGCTGAGTTCAACATATCCGTCACTGTTGTTTCGGTGCTTAATTCAACAGGAGTTACCCAGCCATAAACAATTTTTTGGAACATATTGATATGCGCTGGAGTAATACCTCCATTATTCCAGCTTCCGCTGGCCATTAAGTCCCACTCGCCTGTTCCCGGATAATCACCTCCCGAATCGCCATAGTCAGCATCATAAAAGTCAGGAGCGCCGAAAACGTGGCAGAGTTCATGACAAATAACCCCGATATTTGTGATACTATTTCCCGAATTGCCTGAAAGTTCAGGAGAGCAGGAATATATGGAAACTCTCACACCGTCCAATGTGATCGGACTAACAAGTTGCCATTTATGTGACCAGATGCAGTCGATGCCTCCACCAGCTTCCTGTCCGTATCCTGCAAAAATGACGTGAAAGTTTTCAAGCTGATTGCTGGAATTGGCAAAATCCAGGTAATTTACATCAGCATTTGCAGCATTTGCAGCTTCTATAATTAATTCTCGAACGTTAAGGTTATGATTATTACCAGAATCTTGTCCATAATATGCCATATTTTTTTGCGCTTTATAAGGACCAGCTACGGTAACCGTTAAATCCAATTGTCCATAAGAGTTTTCCTTATAAAAATCCTTAACACTTCCCTGAGCGTTATTAGCATTGTAACCAAGCTGATTCATCAACATCTCAAAATCCTGACGGGTTTTTGTAAAATCTTTATCAGCAAATCCCATCAAAATACAAAGCGCTTTCTTATTTCCCACGGCGGGAGCATATTGTATTTGAGAGTCTGTAATTTCCCAGATTTGTTTCATCATGGAAACCTGAGGTGGACTGTAACGAAGACCTTTCTTCGTTTTTGTAAGAAATTGTTGAACAATTCCGGATGATCGCAACGAAAATTCGCTGTATTTAATGTTGGAAGGTACCATGTTGCCTTCCTTATCAGTCGTTGCATAGACAACGTTCTTTTGAGAATCATACATCAAAGTATACCCATCCAGCGTTTCCATCCAGTTTACCCGTTCATCTCCTTTCAGATAAACAGTAATTTTTGTGCCGTCAGGTTGCGTGAGAGTTACCGAAGTAGGAATTGCAGTAACCGCCCATAATTGGGAAATAACCCAACTGACAAAAAAACACATTAAAAAAACAGAGAATAATTTTTTTTTCATAACAATAACATTTAAACATTAATACTCTACTTTTTATATACTTATATATAGATTAAATTAATATTTTCAAGTTACATTTTTTTGTTATGTGCGATGATTTAGTATATAATTGATATGAAAGCCTCACAAATATAATTAAATTTTAATAAAAAAGGCATAATTTATTAAAATACATTTAAAAATATCTATCGAAATTTATTTTTATTTGAATTCCAAACTAACCTGGAGAGATTTGTAAATCAGGCAATTTCTTTCAATCGGATGGATCGAACGAAGAAACAGGACCTGTCAAAACAAGAAAAACTCGCTTGTATAGCGAGTTTTAATGCGGAAAGGAAGGGATTCGAACCCCCGGAACCCTTTTGGAGTTCACACGCTTTCCAAGCGTGCCTCTTAAACCACTCGAGCACCTTTCCTGGGTTTTGCGAGTGCAAAGATAAGATATATTTTTATTTATGCAAAAAACTCATTGTATTTGCATTTGTCAAATATAATATTGTTCTTTGCAAATATTTTTTCTTTATGTCATGAAAAAATTAGGTTATCTATCGCTTCTACTCTTTTTATTTTTATCCCTATCCGGCTTTAGCCAGGATGAATATGTTGTTCCATTGAAGGGAGAAGGAATCCATGCTCTTTTGAGGCGTACCAATAGGGATGGGAAAGACTATCTGCAAAAATTTATCGATTTGAATTCTGGTAAATTAGGGAAAGGTAATTCTTTGAAACTCGGAGTGTCTTACCGGTTACCTCCTCTGGGAAAAGCGAGTAAGAAAAAAGAAACAAAAAAAGAACCTTTGTTTGGAAAAAAATACGCTGAATATACGATAGAATCCGATCGTTTGAAAGGAGCCTGCTTCTTTTTGAGCAGTGGACACGGAGGACCTGATCCGGGCGCAACATATGATATAAACGTAAATAACAAATTATTTGAAATACACGAGGATGAATATGCTTACGATGTAACGCTGCGCTTGGCCTTGAATCTATTGAAAGAAGGAGCGACCGTTCACATTATTATCCAGGATCCTAAAGACGGGATTCGTGATGAACAATACTTGAATAGCAGTAAAAATGAAACCTGTATGGGATCTAAAATCCCTTTGGATCAGAATGATCGATTAAAACAGAGATCTGATAAAATCAATCAATTATCAAAAAAATCAAAAATAAAATACCAGCGATCTCTCTTTATTCATTGGGATAGTCGTATATCAAAAGAACGGGTAGATGTTTTCTTTTGTTATTGGAGAAATAGTTCAACATCTAAAGAGTATGCCTCTGTATTGAAAGAAACAATCTCTGAAAAATACAAACAAAATCAAGTTGACAGAAGTTATATTGGCACAATAAAACCTGAAGGTTTTCATGTTCTTGGAAGTACGAAGCCCATAGGGGTACTCATTGAACTGGGGAATATTTGCAACAACGGACGAGACCGTCAACGTTTATTGAATTACAAAAACCGTCAATCCATCGCCAATTGGCTCTGTGAAGGAACAATAAAGGATTATGAAAATTCCAAAAACGTTAAGAAGCCATAAACATCCTCTTCGCATTTTCTCCTGTTTTTAATTTGATTTCTTCAACTGGCGCTTTGTATATTGCTGCTAATTGTTCAACAACATAAGTAATATAGGCCGGTTCATTTCTTTTCCCCCTCAAAGGAACAGGTGTCAAATATGGAGCATCCGTCTCTGTCACAATTCGTTCCAAAGGAGCTACATTCAAATAATCTCTGAATCCCGAATTTTTGAATGTAACTACGCCATTGATTCCCAGCATGAAATTTTCATATTGCAAAGCCCGTTCCAATTCTTCACGGCTCCCTCCAAAACTATGAAAAACACCTCTCAAATGGTGTGCGCCCACGGAATCCAAACAGTCAAAAACTTCAGGAAAAGCATCTCGGGTATGAATGACAACCGGTAAGTCCAGTTCGATGCTCCACCGGAGTTGTTCCTCCAATGCAAGTTTTTGTTCCGTGATGTATGTTTTATCCCAGTACAAATCGATTCCGATCTCCCCTACTGCAACATATCTTCGTTTTTCAAAATAAGATTGAATCGTTTGCAGGTCTTGTTGCCAGGAAACTCCTACACTTGTCGGATGCAGTCCCATCATTGGAAAACAAAAATCAGGATAATCCTCACAGACTTGATGTAACCGGTCGACGGTGTCCAGGTCTACATTCGGCAACAATAACTGTTGAAGACCTGCTTTTTTTGCCCTTTCAAGCATGAAGCCCCTGTCGTCATCAAACTCTTCCAGATAAATATGAGTATGCGTATCGATCATCAAACTTCCCTTTCTATCAGCTGTTCTGCAAATTTATATAACACCACTTTCTTTTCCTCAGGGACATTTACTTTGGCCAATGCTTCAAGCGCATTTTTATAATATACACCCATTTTATCCTCTGCAATCTTTTTTAGTCCAAGTCTATCATATAAAGCGGTTACAGCTTTGATCTTTTCAGTTTTATCATACACTGTAGCATTCAGCCAGTGCATCAATGTATTGGCATCTGTCTCCTGGCACAAGTGCAACGCATTAACCAGGAAAAATGTTTTTTTATTACACAAAATATCTCCCCCTATTGCTTTTCCAAAGACAAGCGGATCGCCATAAATATCCAAAAAATCATCTTTTATTTGAAATGCGATTCCCAGGTTTGATCCGAATGCATATAGAAGATCGGTATCTTCAGGATTTGCCTCTCCAACAATCCCACCGCTTTTCAAACAAGCTCCGAGCATAACGGCTGTTTTTAGGCGTATCATTTCGATGTATTCTTCTTCCGTGACATCCAATCGATTCTCAAACTCCATGTCATACTGCTGTCCTTCGCAAATCTCTGCTGCCGTGACGGAAAATAAATCCAATAATTTTTTATAATGTTTTTCAGGAGCCATTGCCATCTGCTGATAGGCCAGGATCAACATCGAATCTCCTGACAAGATCGCCGCATTCTCATTCCATTTTTTATGGACAGTCGGTTGTCCTCTTCTGACATCCGCTTTATCCATCACATCATCGTGCATCAATGTGAAATTATGAAAAACTTCCCATGCCAAAGCCGGATAAATGGATGGAGACACATCTTCCGAATAAAGATTACAAGCCAGTAATGTCAATGCCGGACGTATTTTTTTCCCTTTCAACGAAAGAATATAACGAATCGGAGCATATAAATTTTCCGGACATGGAGGATAATGTATCTTGTCCATATTTTTCAGGATCGTGTCTAAAGCTTCTTCAAATGTCATCATAGATTTAATTTTTAGAAGTCAAAAGTAAAATTTTTATTTTAAAATAAAAAATAAGGACGGTCGATATACCTTTTTATTCATTCTTTCGTTTGTATTATTAGCGGTTTAATCCGTATATTTGTCCTCCATTTATAAAGAATATGAGAAGAACGCTATCTATTTGTATAATATTATTCAGTTTATTTTCCCTTTCTGCCCAAGAAGGAAATTCCGTATTTAATTTTTTGAAATTTCCAGAATCAGCTCACGCCAGTGCATTAGGCGGTACAAATATTTCCATCATAGAAAATGACGTTTCATTAATCTATCATAACCCGGCCTTTTTAGGTCCGGAAATGGATTTGAGCGCCAATCTGAATTATTTATTTTACATTGCCGACATTGGAATGGGGAGTGCGACATTTACCAAGGCGATGGGAGAAAGAGGTGCGTGGGGAGTTGGCGTCAACTATGTCAATTACGGCAAAATGACAGAAACTACAGCTCAAGATGAAATATTGGGAGACCTGCCTGCAAAAGATATTTGTGGAAATATATTCTTTGCGCATGACTTGACAGATAAATTACGAGGAGGAATCACAGCCAAATTTGTCTATTCTCCTTTCGCTCAATACACTTCCATTGGTTTGGGAGTTGATCTGGGACTTAGTTATTACAACAAAGAAAAGAAACTGTCGGTAGGCTTGGTCGGAAAAAACATAGGACGACAAGTGAAAGCGTATGATCAGGAATATGCTACAATGCCTTGGGAAATTCAATTGGGGCTCACTAAGGCGCTGGAACATGCTCCGATACGTTTTTCATTGACAGTCGTCAATCTCAATCGATGGAATTATTATGATGTCAACGGAGAGAAAGACTCCTTTTTTCCGGCATTCCTCAAACATTTTATCATAGGACTCGATTTCATCCCTTCAGACAACCTGTGGATTGCATTGGGATATAACGCTCGAACCGGATCTGATCTGGGATTGGATCAAGGAAATAAAATGGCCGGATTTTCCATTGGCGCCGGATTGAATATCAAAGCATTTAAAATCAGCTGTTCGGTTGCTCAATATCATCCTTCGGCAACATCGTTCATGGTAAGTCTTACGACGTTATTGTCCGAGGTAAAATTATAAGGATTGTAAGTTTAAAGTTCATTTAAAAGTTTATACGGTTATAGGGTTAAGATAATGAAGAAAATTATTATAGCGATAGACGGACATTCGTCTTGTGGAAAAAGCACCATGGCTAAAGATTTAGCCAAAACAATCGGTTATACCTACATCGACAGTGGAGCGATGTATCGTGCAACAACTTTGTATTGCATCGAAAATAATATTTTTGAAGGCAATGAATTGAATTTAGATGCTTTGAAAGAAGCGATCGATCACATCAAAATAGACTTTAAATATAATCCGGAAACAGGAAAATCAGACACTTATCTCAATGGGAAAAATGTCGAAAAAGAGATCCGTTCGATGGAAGTCGCCAATAAAGTCAGTCCTGTGAGTACAGTTGGTTTTGTTCGCAAAGAGATGGTTCTCCAGCAACAGGAATTCGGAAAAAGTAAAGGCATTGTAATGGATGGTCGCGATATTGGGACTGTTGTATTTCCACAAGCAGAATTAAAAATTTTTGTTACTGCCCGTCCCGAGATCCGGGCGCAACGCAGGCTCGATGAATTGAAAGCAAAGGGAGACACCGCTTCTTTTGAAGAGGTTCTGGCCAACATCGAGACACGAGACCGGATCGATTCCACACGCGCTGAAAGTCCGCTTAAACAAGCTGATGACGCCGTTGTTCTGGATAATTCAGATTTAACCATCGAAGAGCAAAACAAAATTCTACTGGATTTGTTTCATAAAGTGGAAAGTTTATAAGGTTTTCAATCATTATGCTTAAAGTTGAAATTGATCAGGATTCGGGTTTTTGTTTTGGTGTCGTTAATGCAATCAAACATGCTGAAGAAGAATTGAAACAAGGTGATGAATTGGCCTGTTTGGGTGATATCGTACACAACAGTCAAGAAGTAAAGCGCCTACAAAACAAAGGATTAAAGACAATCAATCACGATGAATTGAGCTCTCTAAAAGAGAAAAAAGTCTTGTTAAGGGCGCACGGAGAGCCTCCTTCCACTTATCAAATAGCCAGAGAGAATAATATTCAGATTATTGATGCTACTTGCCCGGTAGTCTTACAGTTACAGAAAAAAATCAAAAAACAATACCAAACTTCCGGCACGGCGAATGCCCAAATTGTCATATATGGTAAGATCGGGCATGCCGAAGTCAACGGATTAGTCGGGCAAACCGATGGCAACGCTATTGTGATTGAAAAAAAAGAAGACATTGATATCCTTGATTTTAGCAAAGAAATATACCTCTTTTCTCAAACGACTATGTCGGTAAATGATTTTCAGGAAATAGTCGCAATCATTCAAAGCCGGATGCAACCCGAAGTCGTCTTTCGTTATTTCGATACGATTTGCAGGCAAGTCGCTAATCGGATGCCGAATATCAAGGCATTTGCATCCCGGCATGACCTTATTCTTTTTGTTGCAGGTCAAAAAAGCTCCAATGGGAAAGTTTTATACAATGAATGCCTGAAAGCAAACTCCAATACCTACCTGATATCTACTTCAGAAGAGATCGATCCTGCATGGTTGAAAGGGATTCATTCCGTTGGTGTTTGCGGAGCGACTTCCACTCCCAAATGGTTAATGGAAGAGGTGGCTCAAAGAGTTAAGAACATTTAGATTTTTAGTTATATATTATATAATCAAAGTTTATTTTGTATCTTTGACACTGTTTTTATATAGGTATAACCATCAAACATATAACTTAAAATGGCAGATTTCAAATGTATTGGTATCCTCACTTCCGGAGGGGATGCTCCAGGTATGAATGCAGCTATCCGCGCAGTAACCAGAAGTGCGATATATAATGGATTCAGGGTAAAAGGGATATACAGAGGTTACAAAGGACTCATCACAAATGAAATAGTTGAATTTCAGACAAATAATGTAAGTAACATTATTCAACAAGGAGGAACGATATTAAAAACTGCTCGTTGTCAGGAGTTTATGACGGAAGAAGGACGTAAAGCGGCCTATGAGACATTACAGAAAGAAGGTATCGATGCACTGGTTGTCATTGGAGGAGATGGATCTTTAACGGGAGCCCGGATATTTGCTCATGAATTTAATTTCCCGATTGTCGGTCTTCCGGGTACCATCGATAACGATCTTTATGGGACAGACACTACGATTGGATATGATACCGCATTAAATACGATTATGGAGGCTGTCGATAAGATTCGTGATACCGCTTCATCTCATGAACGTTTGTTCTTTATTGAGGTTATGGGACGCGATGCCGGATTTTTAGCTCTGAATGGCGCTATTGCTGCCGGAGCAGAAGCAGCTATTATCCCTGAAATATTTACCGAAGTCGACCAACTGGAAGAATTAATCAAAAACGGATTCCGCAAGACAAAGAACAGTAGCATTGTCCTGGTAGCAGAAAGTGAGGTTACAGGTGGAGCTATGGGAATGGCCGAACGGGTTAAAAAAGAATATCCTCAATACGATGTCCGTGTGACTATTCTTGGGCATATTCAACGGGGAGGCTCTCCATCCGCATCCGATCGTATTTTGGCCAGTCGCATGGGAGCTGCAGCCATCGATGCACTACTGGAAGATCAAAGAAATGTGATGATAGGCATTGAAAATGATAAAATTGTGTATGTCCCTTTTTCAAAAGCAATTAAAAATGATAAACCCATCAATCGGGATTTGTTGAATACCTTGAGGATATTGTCGATATAAGATTCACGAAACTTTCATGCCATGCCCATTTATTTATTGTATGATTAATCGGCTTTATATCCAACGGTTTGACAAAGGATGACTTCTCGTTTATCTCCTAAATCAAGCGCTTTTTTGATGGTATCCTGATCGAAATAACCTCTGACTACAGTCCCCAGACCGGCAGAAGCACAATACAGGTAAACATTTTGGGCTATAAATCCGCAATCGGTACGAGCATAATTGATAGGGGCATTCTCCAGGTTCGCCACATAAATAAAATTAAGTGGGGCTACTCCTACAAAATCTTGTGTTCCGGCAATCTTACGATGATCTCCTTTTAATTTAAGTATCAATTTATTTCCCTTTGCATCATAAAGATAAACTCCCGTTTTTAAAGTAATATATACCTCAAATTCTTGTTTGTTATTGGCCGAAGGAACAACCCTTTTATCCGGACGATTAAATCCGTAGGCAACCCACATCAAATTAGATAATGTTTGGATGTCCAACTCTTTATCTGAGAAATTACGGTTACTTTGACGCAGATTGATCGCTTCCATCAATGGCTTTCCGCCAGTCTTTTGAGGGGCAGGCAACTGAATGTCCTGAGCAGACAAATTCAGGCAAAAACAACTTAAAATCGCAAATAAAAACAATTTGTCCATATTCGTGGGTTATTATAATTAAACAATTCTACAAACATAGCAAAAATTTTGTATTTTTGTGCCGATTTTATATAATAAAGTGACATGAGAAAAACATTTTTTGTGTTTTTTATTTTGTTTTGTTCTATACTTCCGAAAGTTTATGCTATCTCCTGGGAAAGCACACAAGTCAGCCTGCTGACAATCATGCCTCGTTCCAATGAAGTATATACGATCTACGGACATACGGCTTTAAGAATAGAAAATCAGCTTCAAGGGCTCGATGTCGTCTTTAATTACGGGACATTTGATTTTGACAAACCGCATTTCCTCTATCGTTTTATAAAAGGAGAAACCGATTATTTTTTGAGTGTGGAAGATTATCGTTTTTTTTTCTATCATTACGCCTCTAATAATGCAACCGTCAGGGAACAAATCCTCGATATTTCTGCTGAAGAAAAAAGACAGATAATGTATATGCTGGATGATAATATAGAACCGGAAAATCGAGAATACCGGTATAATTTTATTTTCGACAACTGTGTAACCAGGCCCCGGGATATCATTGAAAAATATTGTGGAGGACAATTGATTTATAATCAAGCTGAAGAGAAAACAACTTTTCGCAAACTGATCCACGAATGTACCGCTCCCTATCCTTGGATGACATTTGGTATCGATTTGATTATCGGCAATGGCGCTGATTCTATAATTGGCAAACGCAACGAAATGTTTCTCCCCGTCAAACTAATGAAAGCGTTGGATAATGCATCCGTAGAGAATGACAGCTTACCACAACGTCCCATCGTATCCTCCTCTCAAATTATTATCCGGTCGGAAGACAATCCTGAGTCTCGATTGAACCACTCATGGAGTTCTCCCGTAAAACTGGGTTTTATCATGGTTATACTCTGTGTCGTAGTTGCTGTATACGGTTGGATCCGGAAAAAAACATTCCGTTTTTTTCATAGTGTTCTCTTTTTATCGGTTGGATTAGCCGGATGCCTTGTCGCATTCGTTGCATTGGTGTCCAGTCATCCGTGCACGTGGCCTAACTGGAACTTGCTTTGGATTCATCCGCTCCACATAATTCCGGCAATCGGATATCTTTTTAAGAAAACTTATAGGTTCATACGATGGTATCATTGGAGTAATTTTGTACTTTTGTCCTCTCTATTATTGGGTTGGACTTGGATTCCACAAGAACTGAATATCGCTTGTATCCCTTTTATCCTCTGCTTATGGATAGGATCCGGATATAAGCTACTTATTGATAGACGATTAAATAAATGAATAAACTAATAACTTCTCTTATTGCCCTTTTGAGTATTGCCGGAGCGAGAGCACAGCATCCGGTAGAAGTTCCCAAATTGGTGGTAATGATTACAATCGATCAATTGAGAGGCGATTTTTTACAATACTTTGCTCCTACTTTCGGAGAACGCGGCTTGAAGCGTTTAATGAATGAAGGGCAGGTCTACCGGCAGGTACAATACGAATTTCCTAATGTTTGCCAATCTTCGGCTATGGCCACATTATACACAGGAAGTTACCCTTATCATCATGGAATTGTTGCCAACAAAAAATATGATTTTGAAAGCAAACGGGAAGTTTCTATTTTATATGATGCTTCTTACATAGGCAATTATACATCCGAAAACCTGTCTCCTCTTGCTTTACTGGGATCGACCATCGGAGACGAACTGAAAATGGCTTCGGATGGAAAAAGCGATGTGTATGCGATTGCACCGGAAGCTACTGAAGCGATTCTTTCGGCCGGACGTTACGCCAATGCGGCATTCTGGCTTGAAGATTATAACGGTAAATGGGCGACAACAACTTACTACAAAGGTGTTCCCTGGTATGTGGATCGTTATAATACAACCGAAGCGATTGCGAATAAAGGAGATCTTGTATGGACTCCATCCTTATCCCGTTATACTGCTTTTCCGTATACTAAAAACAGTAGCCCATTCAAATACGATTTTATAAAAGGAGATAAAAATAAATACCTCAAACTCAAACAAACGCCTCTGATTAATACGGAAATAACATCATTGGCGGCCAAATTCTTCGAGTATGCCGATTTCGGTAAGCGTATCAATCCCGATCTATTGGCCATTACTTATTATGCCGGAAACTACAACGAGAATGGAAATGACGAGTATGGTCTAGAGATACAAGACACCTATTATCGGCTCGATAAAGAAATAGAACGGTTACTGGATATAATCGATCAACGTGTCGGAATAAAGAATACATTGGTTGTTTTGACTTCAACGGGATATTTTGAATCGAAAGTCAATCTTCTTTCCGGATTTAAACCTGCGGGAGAATTTTTCCCTAATCGTTGTACCGCCTTACTGAATATGTACCTGATGGCTATCCATGGTCAAGGAAACTGGGTGCAAGGATATTACAACAACCAAATATACCTGAATAAAAAACTCATTGAAGAAAAGAAAATTGACTGGACTACCATTTTGCAGCAAGCAGCTGATTTTGTATTACAATTCTCCGGAATACAGGAAGTTGCAACGTCAAAAGAAATCCTTTTTGAAGAACAGGCCATGGGTAGGAATGCATTCCGTAAGGGGATGTACAAAAAAGTCAGCGGAGATATTTTTATTGAGTTGCAGCCCGGTTGGGTTGTTGTCGATGAGCAAAATCCGAATACAAAGATCGTTCGGAACAATGCTGTTATTTCGCCTTTGATCTTTTTCGGATGTAATATTCCGAAGCAAACCATTTACCGTCCGGTCAAAGCCGTGGAAATAGCGCCGACAGTTACGCATATTTTACGGATCAGGCCGCCCAATGCCAGTAAAGAGATTCCGTTGCAAGAGTTTTTAAACTAAAACTCTCATAATCAAAAAACGAACTCTCTACTTAAAACTATTACTTAAAACTTATCACTTATTACTTAAAAAAATAAAAAAACTAAAATATATTATGGGCTTTAACGATTTATTATCAAAAATGTTCGGGAATAAATCCCAGCGCGACTTAAGGGAAATAAATCCTTATGTGGAAAAAATTCGTGCAGTTTATCCTTCCATAGAGAAACTGTCGAATGATGAACTTCGCGCTAAAACCAAAGAAATAGAAAAACACATTCAGGATGCCGTGGCCACTGAGAAAGCAAAAATAGAAGAGCTTAAGTCCGGCATTGAAAATATGGAACTGGAAGACCGGGAGAAAGTATGGGCGGAAGTAGATAAGATAGAGAAAGAGATTCTTGAAAAGTTTGAAAAAGTCTTGGAAGAAGTACTTCCGGAAGTCTTTTCTATTGTAAAAGATACAGCCCGCCGGTTGACTCAGAACGAACAGGTCGTTGTTACGGCCAGTGACTTCGACCGGGAACTGGCTGCAACAAAAGACTTTGTTTCTATAGAAGGAGACAAAGCGATATATGTCAATCGTTGGATGGCCGGAGGTAATGAAATCATCTGGGATATGATCCATTATGACGTGCAATTATTCGGTGGAACCGTTCTGCATAAAGGGAAGATTGCCGAAATGGCAACCGGAGAAGGAAAAACATTGGTTGCTACATTACCCGTATTTCTAAACGCACTGACTCACAATGGAGTACACGTCGTAACGGTTAATGATTACTTGTCTAAACGTGACTCCGAATGGATGGGACCACTTTATATGTTCCATGGACTTTCTGTCGATTGTATCGATAAACATCAACCCAATTCCGACGCTCGCCGAAAAGCATACGAAGCGGATATTACTTTCGGTACAAACAATGAGTTCGGATTCGACTACCTTCGCGATAACATGGCGATCAATCCGAAAGACCTGGTACAACGGAAACATAATTATGCAATTGTCGATGAGGTTGACTCCGTATTGATCGACGATGCACGTACTCCTTTGATCATTTCCGGACCTGTTCCTAAAGGAGAAGATCAACTTTATGAAGAATTCAGGAGTAAAGTCGAACAGGTGGTAAACGTTCAAAAAAACCTTTGTACAAAGTTATTAGCTGAAGCAAAACAAAAAACAGCTTCTTCCGATCAAAAGGAAAACGAAGAAGGTATTAAGCTACTCTTCCGCTCCTATAAAGGTATGCCCAAGAATAAACCTTTAATCAAATTCTTAAGTGAACCTGGAGTCAAAGCTTCCATGCTGAAAACGGAAGAATTTTATATGCAACAGCAAAACCGTGAAATGCATATCATTACCGATGAATTGTATTTTGTTATTGATGAGAAAAATAACTCGATCGAATTGACAGATAAAGGGATTGATTTGCTGACCGGTAATTCGGATGACCCTCAGTTCTTCGTACTGCCCGACATCGGGCATCAGGTGGCAGAAATTGAAAGCCAAGGACTGACAGACGAAGAAAAACAGCAAAAGAAAGACGAATTGATGCAAAACTACGCTGTTAAATCAGAGCGTGTACATACCATCAATCAATTATTGAAAGCATATTGCCTTTTTGAAAAAGACGACGAATATGTTGTCATCGATAATAAAGTAAAAATTGTTGATGAGCAAACCGGTCGTATCATGGAAGGACGCCGTTATTCCGATGGTTTACACCAGGCAATCGAGGCAAAAGAACGAGTTACGGTAGAAGCTGCTACACAGACATTTGCAACTATCACATTACAGAACTACTTCAGGATGTATCATAAGTTAGCCGGTATGACCGGTACGGCTGAAACTGAAGCCGGAGAATTATGGGATATCTACAAACTCGATGTGGTCGTTATTCCTACCAATCGTCCGATTGTCCGGAATGATATGAATGACCGAATATACAAAACAGCCCGCGAAAAATATGCCGCAGTCATCGAAGAAGTGATTCAATTAGTTGATGCCGGGAGACCTGTTCTCGTGGGTACTACTTCCGTTGAAATATCCGAATTATTGAGCAGGATGCTTTCCATGCGAAAAATGCCGCACAATGTATTGAATGCCAAATTGCACCAGCGGGAAGCGGAAATCGTGGCTCAAGCAGGACAAAAAGGCACCATTACGATTGCAACGAATATGGCCGGTCGTGGTACCGACATCAAGCTTTCTCCGGAAGTAAAAGCAGCCGGAGGATTGGCTATCGTTGGAACCGAACGGCACGACTCCCGTCGGGTAGACCGTCAGTTGCGTGGTCGTTCCGGACGTCAGGGAGACCCCGGTTCTTCTGTATTTTTCATCTCACTGGAAGATGACCTGATGCGTCTTTTCGCTTCCGAACGTATTGCCGGAATGATGGACAGGTTGGGCTTCAAAGAAGGCGAAATGCTGGAAGCCAAAATGTTGAATAAATCAGTAGAACGCGCACAAAAGAAGGTTGAAGAAAATAACTTCGGTATCCGTAAGCGTTTGTTGGAATACGACGATGTGATGAACTCTCAGCGTGAAGTCGTTTACACCCGCAGACGCCATGCTGTTATGGGAGAGCGGATCGGCCTGGATGTGGTCAATATGTTGTATGACACTTCTGCTGCGGTCAGTGAACAATATGCAGGATCCGGAGATTATGAAGGATTGAAATTCGATCTTCTTCGCACAATGGCTTTGGAAAGTCCTGTCAATGAGGATGATTTAAAATCGATCAAACAGGATGACCTGACAGAAAGAGTTTTTAATGCGACATTGGATAGTTTCAAACGCAAAACCGAACGGATGGTTCAGGTAGCACAACCGGTTATCAAACAAGTCTTTGAAGAACAGGGCGATCGCTATGAAAACATTATGATTCCGATTACCGACGGTAAACGTGTTTACAACATCAGCTGTAACCTGAAAGATGCTTATAACAGTGAATCAAAAGAAGTGGTTAAATCGTTTGAAAAATCAATCTTATTGCATACAATCGACGAAGCCTGGAAAGAGCATTTACGGGAAATGGACGAACTGCGTCATTCGGTTCAAAATGCAAGTTATGAAAACAAAGATCCATTATTGATCTATAAACTTGAATCATTCGGTTTGTTCAAGAAAATGGTCGATGAAATGAATCGTAAAGCCGTATCTATCCTGATGCGTGGACAAATTCCTGTCAGAGAATCGACGGATGTCCGTCAGGCGGCTCCCGAATCAAAAACAGACTACAGTAAATACCGTACTCAAAAAGACGAAATCGCCGAAAGCAGAAAAGTACAATCCGAAGTTGCAGGCAGAGACACCCGGGAACCTCAGAAAGCGGAACCGGTGCGAGTGGAAAAAACAGTCGGACGAAACGACCCTTGCCCTTGCGGAAGTGGGAAAAAGTATAAAAACTGCCACGGAAGATAAGTACCGTTAGCATATAACAAAGAGGCTAAAATTGAAAAAGATTTTTAAGATTTAGCCTCTTTGTTGTTCTGTAAATCTAATTTCAATCGATAACGCTACCCCATTCTTAGACGGCTAAACCGTTAACTTAAGGCGTTGAAATTACAGCTCCAAAATACCCTCAGGAAGCTCTACCTGTATTTCTTTTTCTTCTTCGTTAATCTCTAGGATAATCTCCTCAATAGCAGGTATTAGTAATTCTCCATCGTGATATTCAACGATAAATAAGACATTGATCGTCGAATCATCGATAGCGATAATTTTTCCGACAGGTCCTTTCTCTTTATCGATAAGCGTATATCCGATAAAATAATCCCAAGTATACGAATCTTCGGGAGATATTTGATTTATATATTCTTTCGGAAAATAAACAGGTAGATTGATAAACATTCGCGCTTGTTGATCCGAATCAATCCTTTTGAGTTTGACAAGCGCTGTCGTATCCGATTTGAAACGATATTCTTCCAAATAAAACGGAACAAAAATACCATCCAGTTCGCAGATCAAAAAAGGACAATTGCTTTCATCGAAAGAATCATCAGTAAAGGTAAAAGACAATTCACCTTTGATCCCGTGAGGTTTGTTGAATTGACCGATTCTAACAAGGTCTTCGCGTCTGATCATATCCGGGTAATCCGTGCACCTAAGGCATTCAGGCGTCTGTCTATGTCCTGATACCCCCGGTCGATTTGTTCAATATTATGTATCCGACTTGTTCCTTCTGCACTCATAGCGGCGATCAACAGGGCGATTCCGGCACGAATATCCGGAGAAGTCATATTGGCTGCACGCAGTTGATAGCGTTTAGCAGAACCAATAACCGTCGCTCTGTGCGGATCGCACAAAATGATTTGGGCTCCCATGTCAATCAGTTTATCGACAAAGAACAAGCGGCTTTCAAACATTTTCTGATGAATCAGAACGCTTCCTTTGGCTTGTGTGGCAACAACCAGAAACACACTCAACAAGTCCGGAGTCAATCCCGGCCAAGGAGCGTCTGCAATTGTCATGATCGAACCATCGATAAACGTTTCTATCGAATAAGATTCCTGTTGAGGGACGACAATGTCATCATTTTCTTGATCGACGATAATCCCGAACCGACGAAAAGCATCCGGAATAATTCCTAAGTTATCGAAAGATACATTTTTAATCCGGATTCCGGAAGATGTCATGGCTGCCATTCCAATGAAACTGCCGATTTCAATCATATCCGGAAGAATCGTGTGCGTACATCCTCCCAGAGATTTTACTCCGACAATATTCAACAAGTTTGAACCCAATCCTTCAATATGCGCTCCCATCGCAATAAGCATACGGGTCAGTTGTTGCAAGTAGGGTTCACAAGCGGCATTATAGATTGTCGTCTTACCTTCGGCAAACACCGAAGCCATTAATATATTGGCGGTACCGGTAACCGAAGCTTCATCCAGCAACATATAAGATCCCCGCAACCCTTTGGAAGTCACCTCATAGACCTGACGAGCAGGATCATACACAAAATCGGCTCCCAGTTTCTGAATCCCGATAAAGTGAGTATCCAATCTACGCCGGCCAATCTTATCTCCTCCCGGTTTAGGAATGAAAGCCTTACCAAAACGAGCGACAAGAGGCCCTACAATCATCACGGAACCACGCAAAGAAGCGCTTTTTCTCAAAAACTCTTCTGATTCGAGGTAATCAAGGTTTATTTCATCGGCCTGAAAAGTATATGTTCCCGGAGACGGATGGTCGATTTTCACTCCCATATCTCCCAACAAAACGATGAGATTATTGACATCCAGGATATCGGGGATATTATGAATGATCACTTTCTCAGGAGTTAGCAATGTCGCGCAAATGACCTGCAATGCTTCGTTTTTTGCCCCTTGAGGAGTAATTTCGCCCGATAACCGATGTCCACCTTCGATTACAAATGTTGCCATGATTATTTATTTTGTCTTCTTGCCAGATTTTTATTTTTCTTCATCAGGATATCTCTCGACTCGGTCAATTTGTGAGAATCTTCATCCAGGACGATATTTCCTTCGGAAAGGTATTCCAGGTCTTTGAATATTTTACGATCATCAACCACTTCTTTATTCCAGGTCAGAAATGATTTTTTCATGTGATTGGCAAGCATGCGTATCAGTTGTTCGCGCTCTTCTCCATTCGCATATGTTGTCGCTTTTTTAATCATGTCTTCCAGATTCTTACCATAGTGTTTATACATAATTCGACTCTGGGTATAAGGTAATTTTTGAGGCCGGTTATACAAATCTTCCTTCTTGATTACTTCATACGGATAATCTATGTCAAGACTGAAATCCGACATAATGGCCAGATGGTCCCACAGAATATGTTTGAAATCATTAACATCCCTTAAATGAGGGAACATGTTTCCCATGATGTTAATGATTGTATCTGCACATCGTTTACGTTCGCCACGATCAGGAATAGTCACGCAATAATCCACCATATTCTGGATATTTCTTCCATATTCAGGCAACGCTAATCTTTTTTCTTGTGTATTATATTTCATTTTTATGCTATATATTTTTTACAAATTTACGAAAGTACTTTATTTTTGGCAACAGTTGCAACAAATTCTTTTAAATAAAATGGCTCAAAATAAGCAAGATCTTCAAAAATGGCTTGATCAAAAGCCATTTCAGACAAATAAACCATGGAAGAAGCCAGAGGAACAATATCATCCAAAAAGATTGCATTGTCTGATTGTATGACCGGTTTGCACTTAGCAGCTCCATCTCCGAAAAAGAGTATTTTTCCTTCAGAAAGATAGTTCGTATACGCTTTCTCATCTATAATCTCAGCGGAAACACCACTCAATACCTGCAAATTTTTATTATATACAGCCGTATATACTTCCATCCGGCGGGCATCGATCATCGGACAATAGAAATCAGCCTTGTAGTCCGACCGAATGACTTCGTTTGCCATTATTTCCAATGTCGGGATAGCAATTAACGGGATATCCAATCCATAACACAGCCCTTTTGCTTCAGAAACACCGATACGCAACCCGGTATACGAACCCGGTCCGCTACTGACAGCAACAGCATCTAACCTCAACCCGTTCTTGCGAACATAATCCATCGCTTCCGCAACAAACACGCCCAATAAAGCTGCATGCTGAGCACTTGTCCGGTCTTCTTTGTCAAAAAGAAGTTTCCCATTTTCAGCCAAAGCAACCGAACAAACTTTGGTTGAGGAATCTATATTCATTATACATGCCATTTCAATTTGCAAAATTACATTTTTATAGCGATATTTGAACGTTTTTCGAAGATAAAAGCTACTTTTGCAGAAATAAAATTGAAAACCATGATTCAATCGATGACCGGATTCGGTAAATCTACGACTGAGATACCCAATAAAAAGATAAGTGTTGAAGTTAAATCTTTAAACAGCAAACAATTTGATTTAAACACAAGAATACCAAGTGTTTATCGTGAAAAAGAAATGGAGATCAGGACGATGCTGTTTCAAGCGATTGAACGCGGGAAAGTCGATTTTATACTTTATATCGAAAACATTGACAAAAACATATCCTCCCAAATAAACCCGGGAGCAATAGAAAATTACTATGAACAAATTAAAGCGATTGCTTTGAAATTGAATGTAGAAGTTCCTTCTGATCTTTTTTCTACCATACTGCGCCTTCCGGAAGTGATAAAAACAGAATTTTCCGAAATCGACGAATCCGAATGGCTCGTTGTATGCCAAACGCTGGGAAATGCACTGAAGCAGTTTTCTGCATTCCGAATTCAGGAAGGGAAAATGCTACAGGAATTATTCGAACAAAAAATACGCAACATAGCCACTCTGTTAAAAGAGATTGAAAAACATGAACAGGAGCGTATCGATCGGATCAAAACCAAAATAATGGAAGGTCTGTCTAAAATGGATACTGGTAATTACGATCAGAATCGTTTTGAACAGGAATTGATTTTTTATATCGAACGATTGGATATCAATGAAGAAAAAAACCGTCTCGGAAATCATTTGAACTATTTTATTGAAACCATGAATAATGAGACCGGACAAGGCCGTAAGCTCGGATTCATCGCCCAAGAAATCGGAAGAGAAATCAATACATTGGGTTCTAAATCCAATCATGCTGAAATGCAGAAGATTGTCGTCCAAATGAAAGACGAATTAGAGCAAATTAAAGAGCAAATATTAAATATTTTATAAACTAAAAACTAAGAACTAAAAACTAAAACGCAGATTGTATGAAATTTCAACTTTCAGTTCTTAGTTCTTAACTCTTAATTCTTAGTTTTTAGTTCTTAGTTTTTAATTGACATGAACAAGCTAATTATAATATCAGCGCCATCTGGAGCTGGAAAATCGACTATTATTAAGTATGTCCTGGATCAGAAACCGGATCTGCAATTTTCTATTTCGGCAACAAGCAGACCTCCCCGGGGACAGGAGAAAAATGGAGTAGAATATTATTTCTTATCTCCTGATGCATTCAGAGAAGGGATCAGGAATGATGATTTTTTGGAATATGAAGAGGTATATCCCGGGTTATTTTACGGAACATTGAAATGTGAAGTGGAACGTATTCTGAATGAGGGGAAAAATGTGATTTTTGATGTGGACGTGATCGGAGGATGTAACATAAAAAATTATTATGGAGATAAAGCATTGTCCATATTTATACAACCACCATCTGTTGAAGAGCTAAAAAACAGGCTTGAATCAAGAGGGACTGATGACCCTGAAATGATTAAAAAAAGAGTGGAAAAAGCAGAAGAGGAAATGAAGTATGCAATGAAATTCGATAAAATAATCATTAACGACAATCTACAAAAAGCGAAGGAAAGCACATTATTGACCATTAAAAACTTTTTATTTCAACAATGAAAATAGGAATTTATCCGGGATCTTTTAATCCCATACACATCGGACATCTGGCTATTGCCAATTATATTTGTGAATTTGAAGAATATGACGAAATCTGGTTTCTGATCACACCACAGAATCCGGTTAAGGGAAAAAATGATTTAATGGATCCGGAATTAAGATTATCTTTGGTTGAAGATGCGATCAAGGGGTATGAAAAATTTAAAACCTGCACGATCGAGTGGGAAGTATCTCCTCCGACTTACACAATCAACACACTGCAACGATTAAGAATAAAGCATCCTCAAAATCAATTTGAACTGATTATAGGTTCAGATAATTGGGAAAGCTTTCATCGTTGGAAAGATTACCAAATGATATTGAATAATTTCAAGGTCCTTGTATATCCAAGAAGAGGCAGCACCCCTTACACCAATCATCCCAATGTCAGGATTTGCAAAAATGCGCCTAAGATTGATGTATCATCCTCTATGATACGCAAATGGATCAAAAAAGAAAAAGACGTACGTTATTTTTTATACGACGGAGCATACGAAAAAATGAAAGAATCCGGATTTTTTGATGAGATAGAATCAGAGGATCAAACCCAACTGATTGAGGAGAATGACGTGTGAACTGTGCTGGACTCGAACCAGCGACCCCTACCCTGTCAAGGTAATGCTCTGAACCAACTGAGCTAACAGTCCGGGTTGCTTTTTTGAGACGACAAATGTAATACTTTTTTTGAAATAATTCGTAAAAGTGTACTTTTTATGGTAACTTTGCGCAAAATTAGGTAAACAAAAATAATAAATGACTATGTATGAATTGAGCGAACAAGAAATTTTTCGCCGTAAAAGTCTTGAGGATCTACGTAGCAGAGGTATCAATCCATACCCTGCTGAAGAATTTAAAACAAATGCTTATTCCATTGAGATCAAAGAATCTTTTAAAGATGATGATCCGCAGCGCCGGGAAGTCTCCATTGCCGGGCGTATCATGACACGCCGTATCATGGGAAAAGCGGCCTTCATGGAGCTTCAGGATTCTCAGGGAAGAATTCAAATATATATATCACGTGACGACATCTGTCCGGGAGAAGATAAAGAACTTTACAATACCGTATTCAAAAAATTACTGGATATCGGCGATTTTATTGGTGTTAAAGGGTATGTTTTTCGCACTCAGATGGGAGAAATTTCTGTGCATGCACAAGAATTGATCGTCCTGGCTAAATCGCTCCGTCCGCTTCCGATTGTCAAATATAAAGACGGCGTGGCTTACGATGCTTTTGAAGACCCCGAAATGCGTTATCGCCAGCGTTATGTAGACCTGGTTGTTAATGATGGGATCAAAGATATTTTCATTAAGCGGACAAAAATATTCAACTCAATGCGTAATTTCTTTAATGAAAAAGGATACATCGAAGTAGACACGCCCGTTCTACAAAGTATCCCGGGAGGAGCTGCCGCACGCCCGTTTATTACGCATCATAATGCTTTGGATATACCTTTATATTTGAGAATCGCCAATGAGCTTTATCTGAAGAGACTGATCGTCGGAGGATTTGAAGGAGTCTATGAATTCTCACGCAATTTCCGAAACGAAGGAATGGACCGCACACATAATCCGGAATTTACGGCCATGGAAATCTATGTTTCCTACAAAGATTACAACTGGATGATGGAGTTTACGGAACAAATGCTCGAAAGAATTTGTACGGAGGTTCTGGGAACTACTCAAGTTAAAGTGGGCGATCAGATGATCGATTTCAAAGCGCCATACCGCAGGGTAACTATGATCGATGCAATTAAGGAAAATACAGGCATCGATATTTCCGGAATGAATGAAGATGAACTCCGGGAGGTTTGTAAAAAATTACACGTGGAGCAAGATAAAACAATGGGTAAAGGGAAATTGATCGATGAAATTTTCGGAGAAAAATGTGAAGGAAAATACATTCAGCCTACTTTTATTACCGATTATCCGAAAGAGATGTCACCCCTTTGTAAACAACACCGGACGAATCCTGAGTTAACCGAACGATTCGAGCTGATGATCAATGGTAAAGAATTGGCGAATGCCTACTCTGAATTAAATGATCCGATCGATCAACGGGATCGGTTTGAAGATCAACTTAAATTATCAGAAAAAGGAGATGATGAAGCCATGTTTATCGATCAGGACTTCCTGAGAGCATTGGAATATGGAATGCCTCCAACTTCCGGAATGGGAATCGGAATGGATCGTTTAGTGATGTTATTGACAGGGCAAACATCAATACAAGAAGTATTATTTTTCCCGCAAATGCGTCCGGAAAAAACATCCGTTCAAACATCGAGCGAACAAAAAGCGTAAAACTAAAAAACGTATAGCGGTAACGTAAAACTGAAAAATCATGCAATTACCCGGTAAAGTAGCTATTATGGGAGGAGGTAGCTGGGCGACAGCTATTGCCAAGATCATATCAATGAATCAGGACAACTTCAATTGGTATATGAGGCGTCCGGATCGCATTGAAGAGTTCATGAAATTCGGACATAATCCCGCCTATCTGACAGGCGTTAAATTTGATATCAACAAGATCCAGTTCTATGATAACATCAATCAAGCGGTAAAAGAATCCGATACGTTGATCTTTGCAACACCATCTCCTTTTCTTAAACAACACTTAAAGAAACTAAAAACGCCGATGAATGATAAATTCATTGTATCGGCTATCAAAGGGATCGTCCCTGATGAAAACATGTTAGTCTCTGACTATTTTGCTAATTTCTACGATATCGATCTTGAAAATATAGCGGTATTGGGAGGCCCTTGTCATGCTGAAGAGGTTGCCCTCGAACGGTTATCATACCTGAGTATTACCTGTTCGAACGAACAAAATGCAGAGACGGTAGCCAAACTATTTCGCACACACTTTGTCAAAGCGTCTACCAGTCATGATGTTGCAGGAGTAGAATATGCTTCTGTCCTGAAAAACGTATACGCCATTGTCTCCGGAATCTGCCACGGCCTGAAATACGGAGATAATTTTCAAGCCATTTTTATATCCAATTCAATAGTGGAAATGGAACGGTTCATTCATGCAGTAAGCCCGGTCGAACGGAACATTTGTGATTCCGCTTACCTGGGCGACTTACTTGTGACCGCTTATTCCCGTTTCAGCCGTAACCGTATCTTCGGGACAATGATTGGAAAAGGATATTCGGTTAAAACAGCGCAATTAGAGATGGAAATGATTGCGGAAGGATATTACGGAACGAAATGTATTAAAGAAATCAATGAAAAGTATAAAGTGGATATGCCTATTTTAGACACGGTATATTCGATCCTCTATGAACGGAAAGCTCCGGTAACTGCTATACGGAAATTGACAGAAACATTCAAATAACAGTAAGCAATTACGATTCGACTTTTAATTATATTAAGTGTTTTTTGTTTTCTGAATACTCCATTGTCCGCTACAGACAGTGAGGTAATTAGCTATGTGTCTAATCTTCAGATAAAAGACAACAAGGTTATAACCACAGACAGTGTTATAATCCAGATCAATAATTATAAAGGAGAATATGCTACTTACATTACGATTCCATATTCCAAAAACGAAAAGCTCAATATTAACGATGCCTGGATCGAAGATGTAAATGGAAAGATAATCCGTAAGCTTAAGAGCAATGAATTCACGGATCACAGTGCCATTTCCGATTATTCCATTTATGAAGATTATTTTGTCAAGACAGCGCAACTTCGTCATAATCAATATCCCTACCGCATCGTATATTCCTATCAAAAATCGACTGCTGATTTCCTGACTAAGATTTGGGCTCCTTTATTGTTTAATGATCAGGATGTCAGATCAGCTAAATTAATCGTCAGCATCCCAGCCAACGACTATCCGATTCGTTATAAATACGAAAACATCAAAGAGCCTGATATACAAACAATAGGAGATAAAAAAATATATTCATGGGAAGCCAGTTACATTTCAGAGGAAAGGCAAATGTATTCTCCTATATCCGAATTAAAAATCCCTAAAGTATACATCACGCCCCTGAATTTCAAATACGGTCTTAAAGGAAGTTGGGACAGTTGGGTCAGTTTTGGTAATTGGATTTGCAAACTGAATGAAAAATCAACTGTTTTACCGGAATCCGAGAAACAAAAAGTAGACGAATTGATTTTAGGTATCAATCATCCGAAAGAAAAGATAAAAATATTGTACCAATACATGCAGAAACACACCCGGTATGTCAATGTAAGCCTTAAAATCGGGGGATTAAAAACATACCCGGCGAGCTATGTCGTTCAAAATAAGTATGGAGACTGCAAAGCCCTGTCGACTTATATGATTGCCTTGTTAGAACGGGCGGGATTGAAAGCATATTATACGCTGATAAAATCCGGAGCTAATGTTAGACCCATTGATAAAAATTTCCCCTGCCAGGTGTTTGATCATGTTATAGTTACAGTTCCGATAGAAAAAGACACTTTGTTCCTTGAATGTACGAATAAAGATATACCGATGGGCTATCTCGGGACATTTACTCAAGGGAGAGATGCACTCGTAATCAAAGAAGACAGCAGTTATTTCATACGAACTCCGGAGTTAACCCCGGAAGATGTTACTTACTCCTCATTCACAAATGTCTCGATAAAAGATAACGATCTGATTTCTTGCGAAATAGAAATGACATTAAGAGGGTATGCTTTTGAAACGTTGAATTATTATGTATCCAATCATCATAAGAGTGAAATTGAAAAAATATCCCGTAATTTCATTTATGCAGGAAATTATAATTTTGAATCATTGGTAATAAAAGGAGATAAAAACGAAAAGAGTGAAATTACGCTACAAGCTAAAATTAAACCTCAAAACAGCTTTAAGTCTTATGGTAATGATTTTGTTTTATCATCATTCCCATTCACGCTTTCACAACTGGAGCCGATAGAAGAAAGAACTCAGGATATTCAATTGAATTATCCGATCTCAAGAAATGACACCATTGTATACCATTTTTCCGGAGTAAGCCTTTCCGATAAAAAGCCGGAAGATATTACCATCGAATCGCCTTATGGAAATTACTCTGTCAGATTTGATTTAAATGACAATCAGCTAAAAGTAATAAAAAAATTACTTATCTTTAAAGGTTCGTATTCTGTCAATGAATACAGTGAATTTTATCGATTCTGGTCTTCAATTCAAGCCAATGAAAATAAAAATTATTATTTAAAACGATGATGAAATTATTATTTAAAACGATGATGAAATTATTATTATTTATCACTCTCTTATTCTGTGGGACAAGCATTCTTCCCGCTCAAGAAAATTTTTCCCAACAATACGGAAAAATGACTCAATACGAAATAAATATGACTTCTTATGAGAAAGATCCGGATGCCGAAGCTGTCGTTATTTATGAAAACGGAAAAACTTCGTTTGTAAGAAATGAATCGGAAGGCCGTTTTGATCTGGTCATGACAAAAGAAGTAAAAATCAAAATACTGAATCAGGCAGGTATTAAGTACGCTAATTTTGAAATACCTTATTATCTCGAAAGTAGTACCCGGATGGAGGACGTTGAAAGTATCGAAGCTATTACGTATAATTATGAAAATGGAAAATTAACCAAAACAGAACTCAATAGTAAAAACATTTTTACAGAAAAGATCAATGAAAACTGGAAAATGAAAGTCTTTGCTATGCCGAATGTCAGGGAAGGGTCTATTATCGAATTAAGGTATAAAATCGTATCTCCATACCTGTTTAACATCAGGGAATGGTTCTTCCAGCATAAAATACCCGTAGTGGAAAGTACATTCCGGGTCAGTATTATCCCTTATTATGAATATACATATATCATGAAAGGCTCTACTAAATTTGATGTATTTAACAAAGTAGAAGGTAAGGATGAAATACGCTGGGGAGAACTTGTCTACAGGGAATTGCATTATACCTTCGGAATGAAGAATGTTCCGGCTTTTAGGGATGAAACATTTATTACTTCTGAAAACGATTATCTGATAAGCTTAAATTTCCAGTTATCTAAAATACACTATTTCAGGGGTGGTTATCAAAGTATTATGACTACTTGGCCAGATCTTTGCAATGATTTTCTTAAAGCCGATTATTTCGGAAAATATATCAAAGACGCTGAAAAAGAGGGTAAAAAGATTATTCCAACCTTAGGGTTAACCGGAAAATCGCAAGAAGAACAGATCAAAATAATTTCTGATTATGTCAAATTAGGATATCATTGGAACGGACAATACAGGAAGTATGCCACCGGAAAATTATCTAATTTCATGAAAGAGAAAACCGGCAGTTCTGCTGATCTCAATCTCTTTTTACTCGGATTGTTGAAAGCGGCCAAGATCGAAGCCCAACCGATCTTATTAAGTACCCGTAAAAACGGAGCTGTCAGCGAATCACATCCATTTGAAAAATTCTTTAATTATGTGATCGTGAGAATTAAAAACGGAGAAAAATCTCAATTCCTGGATGTTACGGAACGTTTACTGGTATATAACGAATTACCCGACAGATGCATCAATGTCCGGGGACTTGTCGTCGAGCCTAAATCCGGAGAATGGATCGATATAATACAAGATGAACTGGCTTTGACTGAAAAGAAATTTGAAATTCGCTGTCAGGAAAATCTGGAAACATTAAATAGTCAGATTACCTATACCGCTTTCAATTATGATGCTTATAACTATCGGACAAAATACAACGGAGAGGAATCCAATCTGAAAGATCTGCTATTGCAACGCGATATTAAATCACAAGGTAAAATCGACGTTCAAAATGCGGTTGAATTAGATAAACCTTTTGTTTTTACATTCCAAACAGAAACAACACTGGAAAATAATGGAGAAAAGCTATTCATCGCTCCGTTTCTCAATCAATCTGTCACAGAAAATATTTTTAAACAAACAACCAGAAAATTACCGGTAGACCTTATCCACCGCCATGCAGCAAAATACCATTCGACAATCTATATACCAGAAGGTTATGAAGTCAATTATTTGCCTGCATCGCTTAATTATGATGGTTTGATTATCCTCAATTATTTGGCTAAAGAGAATAATGGAACGATTGAAATAACCGGAGATTACGAGTTTAAAAATAGCACATATAATGCTAAAGATTACATGAAGTTAAAATCCGTTTATAATGAGATGATCAAAAAATTCAATGAGATGATCGTATTAAGCAAAAAGAAATAAAACAACCATACTCTTATTTATCAGATTATGAAACAAATAGGATTAGACATTAACAAGGCGTTAGGAATTATCAGCCAAGAACAAATCTTTGCTCAGGAACAAGGAGCGAAAGAGTGTATTGAAGCCTTACATCATGGCACAGGAAAAGGAAATGATTTCCTGGGTTGGCTTCATCTCCCCTCCTCCATCACAGAGGCAGAACTGACTGATATTGAATCGGCAGCGCAAAAATTAAGATCAAAATGTGAAGTCGTCGTGGTTGTCGGGATCGGGGGAAGTTATTTGGGCGCAAAAGCTGTGGTCGATGCTCTTTCCGGCTCTTTTGACTACCTGGATAAAAAACCGCTTGTCGTATATGCAGGACATAATATCGGAGAAGATTATATTTATGAATTATCCGAATTCCTGAAAAACAGATCATTCGGTATCATAAATATTTCCAAATCGGGTACGACAACAGAACCGGCTTTGGCATTCCGTATCCTGAAAAAACAATTAGAGGAAACTGTTGGCCGGGCAGAAATCAAAGAACGCATTGTGGCAATTACAGACAAATCGCATGGGGCGTTACGAACTTTAGCAACAAAAGAAGGATATAAAACATTTGTTATTCCCGATGATGTAGGCGGACGTTTTTCGGTATTGACCCCAGTCGGATTACTGCCGATTGCTGTGGCTGGAATCCCTATTCGTGAACTGGTGGCAGGAGCCGTCAATATGGAAAAAGCCACTGCAGCAGATATCCCTTTTGCAGAAAACCTTGCCGCTATTTACGCCGCAACACGTAATGAGTTGTATAAGAAAGGAAAGAAAATAGAGATCTTGGCTAATTTTCATCCGAAACTTCACTATGTTTCCGAATGGTGGAAACAACTTTATGGCGAAAGTGAAGGCAAAGAGAATAAAGGGATCTTTACTGCTGCTGTTGATTTCACAACAGATCTGCATTCAATGGGTCAATGGATTCAGGAAGGAGAACGAAGTATCTTTGAAACTGTTATTTCGGTAACTCAACCTCAACATACGGTAGAAATTCCTTTCGATGATCAAGATCTCGACGGATTGAATTTCTTAGCCGGAAAAAGAGTCGATTATGTCAATAAAATGGCTGAACTCGGTACGCAACTGGCACACATCGACGGTGGTGTTCCTAACATTAAAATTGAACTTCCGGAACTGAATGCATATTATCTCGGACAATTACTCTATTTTTTCGAAAAAGCGTGTGGAATCAGCGGCTATATTTTAGATGTAAACCCGTTTGACCAACCCGGAGTGGAAGCTTATAAAAAGAATATGTTTGCTCTCCTCAATAAACCTGGATACGAAATCGAAAGTAAAGCCATACAAGAAAGAATTAAAAAATGATCAAAGCTGTATTATTTGATATGGATGGAGTGCTCTATGACTCCATGCCAAGTCATGTCCAAGCCTGGTACGAAACGATGTCTTCCTTCGGAGTTAAAGCTTCTATAGAAGATTTTTATATGTTTGAAGGACGTACCGGACATTCAACGATCGATATTCTATTTAACCGGACATTCGGACGGGATGCCACATTGGAAGAAAAAGAGCATATTTATTCAAAAAAAGCGCAACGATTCATCGAATTGGAAAAAGCAGATCCAAAGCCTATGCCCGGAGCTTTAGATTTGTTAAAAAAAGTAAAAAACGCAGGATTACAGCGAATTATCGTGACCGGATCAGGCCAAACATCCCTTTTCGACAAGCTGGATAGCAATTTTCCCGAAATGTTTGAGCCAAACAAGATGGTTACAGCTTACGATGTTCAATACGGTAAGCCACACCCTGAACCTTATTTGCTGGGGTTACAAAAAGCAGGAATAAATGCGTCCGAAGCCCTTGTTGTTGAGAATGCTCCTTTAGGCATTGAATCGGCTGTGTCTGCAGGAATTTATACTATTGGCGTCAATACCGGACCATTGCCGGAGCAAGTTTTGATAGATGCCGGAGCAAACATCGTCTATCCCTCTATGCAAACATTAGCAAATGATTTCCAACAAATATTAAATGCTTTACCCTAATAAATTTTCAATAATAACCTACGTATTTAACTGAACAAAAAACATATAATGATTGTTATATATTCAAAACAGTTCAAAAATATTAACTAAAACGTAGGTAAATAATGAAAACTTTAGCATGGGTCTGTCTATTTATTTTTACAGCAACGATAAGTGCTTCGGCGCAGGATGATTGTTTAGGTTTTTTTCCTAAGGAAGAAGGTGTCGTTTTACAGAACAAAGGTTATAATGCCAATAACGAACTTATTTGCAGTATAACCTTTAAAGTCAATAAATTTTATGATTACCCTTCCGGAATAAATATGTTGGTTGGCGTAACTCTGTCTAACGCCAAAGATAGTGTTATTGAAAAAGGAGTTATCGACATCTCTTGTAATGATGGGACATTTTATTTTAAATCATCCAACGGCGCAATTTCTCCAAAATTGATCGAATCATTAGGATCAAACACGATTCTTTTAGAAAGTTTTATGGCGCCTCCGACCAATACGGAAGGTACGGCAATTGAAGACTATCCTTATATCGACGAAACAGAAAGTATTGATATAGAGACGATCAAAGAACATCACAACATCGCTACCGTAAGAATTATCGACCGGACATACGATAAAGACGATCTCATTTCCACTCCGGCAGGAATTTTTCAAGCAGTAAAAGTCAATTTCAGTTTTAAAATTACAGAAAATGGCACTTCTACCATTTACAAAGGATCTGAATGGTATGCTGCAGATGCTGGAATTGTACGTTCGGAAATTTATGACCAAAACAATAAAATAAAAAATTACACGGTACTTTCGTCTTTGAAGAAAAATTAACAAGAACAACAATTCTTTTTGTGATTATACAAGAAGCCATCTCGAAAAGGGTGGCTTCTTTATTTATATATCCGAAAAAATGTGTAATTTTGCCAGCTAAATTTAAGTGAGATGCATCATGATTGAAACAAATAATAATGAAGAAGGTAAGAAAAGCCTCAATTTCATTGAAGTCATCGTAGAAAAAGACCTGGCAGAAGGAAAGAATAATAATCAAATTCAAACTCGTTTTCCGCCGGAACCAAACGGATATTTGCATATCGGACATGCGAAAGCGATCTGCATTGATTTTGGGATCGCCCAAAAATACAACGGAATATGTAACTTACGCTTCGACGACACAAATCCGGTCAAAGAAGATGTGGAATACGTCGATTCCATCATGGAAGATATTCAATGGCTGGGTTATAAATGGGGTAATGTTTACTACGCTTCGGATTATTTTCCTCAATTATGGGAGTTTGCCTTACAACTGATTCGGGAGGGAAAAGCTTACATCGATGAGCAGTCGTCGGAAGAAATCGCCAAACAAAAAGGAACGCCGACACAACCCGGATTGGACAGTCCCTACAGAAACCGTCCGATAGAGGAAAACCTCGATTTATTCGAACGGATGAATAAAGGCGAATTTGAAGAAGGACGTATGGTCCTAAGGGCTAAGATCGACATGGCTTCCTCGAATATGCACTTCCGGGACCCGATTATTTACAGGATTATCAAACATCCTCACCATCGCACGGGAACTGCATGGAAAGCATATCCTATGTATGACTTCGCCCATGGGGAAAGCGATTATTTTGAAGGCGTTACCCACTCGATCTGTACATTGGAATTTGAAGTACACCGTCCATTATATGACTGGTTCATCGATCAATTGAAAATAAATAAGCCTGAAGACGGCAGTTATCGTCCGCGACAAATTGAATTTAACCGTTTGAATCTCACTTATACCGTGATGAGTAAACGCAAACTACTTCAACTCGTACAAGAAAAACTGGTCAACGGGTGGGACGATCCACGCATGCCAACCATTTGCGGTTATCGCCGACGAGGATATACACCCTCATCAATACATAATTTCATTGATAAGATCGGATACACCAAGTATGATGGGATCATTGATGTCGCCTTGCTGGAACATGCTGTAAGAGAAGACCTGAACATGAAAGCCAAACGAGTTTCTGCGGTATTGGATCCGGTTAAACTCATCCTAACCAATTATCCGGAAGGAAAAGTCGAAATGATGGAAGCGGTCAATAATCCGGAAGATGAAAGCATGGGCAACCACGATATCGCATTTACCCGGGAACTTTATATTGAACGTGAAGATTTTATGGAAGACGCTCCGAAGAAATTCTTCCGTATGACTCCGGGACAAGAAGTTCGTTTGAAAAATGCTTACATCATCAAATGTACAGGATGTAAAAAAGATAACGAAGGGAATATCACAGAGATATATGCCGAATACGATCCGGAAACCCGCAGCGGAATGCCGGAAAGCAACCGAAAAGTAAAAGGAACCCTTCATTGGGTTTCCGTTGAACACAGTATCACAGCCGAAGTGCGTCTATACGACCGCCTTTTCATGACTGAAAATCCAGGAGATGAGAAAGAAAAAGATTTCCGGGAATTATTAAATCCGGATTCTTTGAGAGTTCTTACCGGTTGCCGGTTGGAAATGGAACTTAAAAATGCTAAACCTTACGATAATTTCCAATTTCAACGCATTGGGTATTTTAATATAGATCCGGATTCTACAGCAGATAAACTGATTTTCAACAGAACTGTTCCCCTGAAAGATTCCTGGTCAAAAATCAAAGATAAAGAGTAAATTGTGAGTAACGAAAATAACGAATTATATCCGGATTACTACAAAGAGTGGGATGACGCCTTAAATAAAGGGCTGAATCCCAATTACTACGATGCTGATGAGCTTTGTGAGATCATCGACATATATTTATCTGAAGATGAGATAAGAAAAGGAAAAATCACTATTGATTATACGCTTAAGTTATATCCCGATAACGAAGAAGTCATTTATGAAATTCTTTTGCTTCTCAACGACTATGAACTGTGGAACGATCTGCTGGTCCTGGCTGAGAAATACAAAGATTTGTCTTTGGTTTGGGCCGATGGCCACAAACTGACTGCACTGCTGCATCTTGGGATGGAAGAAGACGCTTTTCATTTCTTTCGGAAGTTAAAAAGTAAATATGCCGAAAATAATGAAGACTTATCAATCATTTATCAGGCAATGGCCGAAGCTTTATATGATGTGGATCTATTTGAAGCTTCTATCGACGTAATCAGTGAAGCGATATCCCTGGTCGGGGAAGAAGTCGATTTATTATGGCTTATCTTGCAAAACTACCAGGCAATCAATGATAAAGAAGGCGTATTGACTATTGCGGAAAAGATACAGAAAAAAAATCCCTTAAATGCTGAAACCTGGAGTCGCCTGGGTAATGCATACAAAGAAATCGACGAAACAGAAAAATCCATTGAGGCTTTTGAATTTGCCCAATCATTAGGGAACAATGACTCGAATGACCTGATGAGTTTGATTTATGCTTATGAAAAAAACGACAACTACAATAAAGCCCTGGAAAAAATCGAAGAGTATCTTGTGATGCATCCCGAAAGTTATGTCGTTAATTTAATGGGAGCTAACGATTGCGCTCAAATTCAAAATTGGGAACGAGCTCTTACATACATCAACAGAGCGATTTTTCTTATTCCGGAAATGGAAAATTTATACATGTATCAAAGTGATTTCCTATTAAAATTGGGCGAGTACAAAAAAGCCATCGCAGCCTTGGAAGAAGGGATAAAGAGAACAAAAGATTCTCTGGGACTTTTATCCAAGCAAATAGAATTAATCCGGAAACAATATCCTGATTGATTTTATCCAGATTTACTGGATTTTTTCTTGTTAATCTCCTGTTTTATGAAATTATTTTTGAATTATGAATCAAATGACTAAATTCGTGTCATTTGTAAATTGAAAATCAATCGAATCAAATCGGTTTGAAACGTTCCTGATTAATCAGAATCCGGATAAAAAAAGTAGGATTAACTTTTTTCAAAGAAAAGATTATTGTAACTTTGACGAGCATTTGCAGGTTTTTTTCTGCAAAAATGAAACGTTGAAAAAATAATTATATGGCAAAAGTAAAAGGAACTGTAGTCGTAGACGTAGAACGATGTAAGGGCTGTGACCTTTGTGTCGTTGCATGTCCCACTGATGTATTGGAGCTGGGAAAGGATGTAAACAATAAAGGATATCACTATTCCCGGATGAAAAATCCCGACGATTGCATTGGTTGTGCAAGTTGCGGATACGTATGTCCTGATGGTTGTATAACCGTATATAAAGTAAAGATTTAGTCATGGCAGAAGAAGTAAAATTAATGAAAGGAAACGAAGCGATTGCCCATGCTGCAATTCGTTACGGCGCTGATGGTTATTTCGGATATCCGATTACTCCTCAGTCTGAGATCATGGAAACACTGATGGATGAGAAACCATGGGAAACCACGGGAATGGTAGTTCTTCAGGCCGAAAGTGAAGTATCCGCTATCAACATGGTCTATGGAGGTGCCGCTTGTGGAAAACGAGTGATGACCTCTTCTTCAAGTCCCGGTATCAGTTTGAAACAGGAAGGACTATCCTATATGGCTGGAGCTGAACTTCCGGCATTGATTGTAAACGTGATGCGCGGAGGCCCGGGATTAGGAACTATCCAACCGAGCCAAGCCGATTACTTCCAGACAGTTAAAGGAGGTGGTCATGGAGACTATCGCTTGATTACACTTGCTCCGGCATCTGTACAGGAAATGGCAGATCACGTCGCTTTGGGTTTTGATCTTGCTTTCAAGTATAACAATCCGACAATGATCTTATCAGACGGAGTTATCGGACAAATGATGGAAAAAGTTGTTCTTTCGGAGCAACGTCCACGTAAAACAGAAGCTGAGATACGAAAAGAACAACCTTGGG
The DNA here is from genome assembly GCA_031551395.1 of Bacteroidales bacterium. Taxonomy (GTDB): domain Bacteria; phylum Bacteroidota; class Bacteroidia; order Bacteroidales; family Azobacteroidaceae; genus BNXB01. The sequence goes on along the minus strand of JAVBNR010000010.1, from coordinate 51,064 downwards.
CGACTTTGGGAAAAACGAAAGACAGAAAACCGAACGTTGTAACTTCTCTGGAACTGGATTCCAGTATCATGGAACAAAATAATATCCGGTTTCAGGCTAAATATAAAAAAATCGAAGAGAACGAAGTGCTCTACGAAGAAACACTTTGTGATGATGCTGATTACTTGATCGTAGCGTTTGGTTCAGCAGCCCGTATCAGCCAAAAAACAGTAGAATTGGCACGTGCCGAGGGAATAAAAGTGGGACTTTTCCGTCCGATAACACTTTGGCCTTTTCCTACCAAAGCATTGAATAACTATGCGGGAAAAGTGAAAGGAATACTGACTGTGGAGTTAAACGCCGGCCAAATGGTCGAAGATGTCAAACTGGCCGTGGAATGCAAAATCCCGGTTGAACATTTCGGACGTTTGGGAGGTATCGTTCCAACACCCGATGAAGCTTTGGAAGCGTTAAAAAGTAAATTGGCCATTGGAAAGTAACTTCTTCAAAAAATTAAATTATGGAACTTACAGAAATAATAAAACCTGAAAATCTGGTTTATCAAAAGCCCAGATTGATGAATGATAATGCAATGCATTATTGCCCCGGATGTAGTCATGGCGTCATACATAAATTAGTTGCAGAAGTCATTGACGAAATGGGTATGGAAGAAAAAACCATCGGTATCGCTCCTGTGGGTTGTGCTGTTTTTGCTTATAACTACATCGATGTCGATTGGCAGGAAGCCGCTCATGGTCGCGCTCCGGCTTTAGCCAGTGCGGTTAAACGCCTCAATCCTGACAAAATGGTATTTACTTACCAGGGAGATGGAGACTTAGCGGCTATCGGAACGGCAGAGACCATACATGCATGTAACCGGGGAGAAAATATTGTTATCGTTTTCGTCAATAACGCTATTTATGGAATGACCGGAGGTCAGATGGCACCGACGACATTATTGAACATGAAAACGGCCACTTGCCCTTATGGAAGAAATGAACAATTGAATGGATATCCATTGAAAATTTCCGATCTATTGGCTCAGTTAGACGGAACATGCTTAGTGACACGTCAGACTGTTCATTCCGCTCCAGCCATAAAAAAAGCAAAAAAGATGCTGCGTAAAGCATTCGAAAATTCCATGGCCGGCAAAGGGACATCTGTGGTTGAATTTGTCTCCACTTGTTCATCCGGCTGGAAAATGACCCCGGCGGATGCCAATACCTGGATGACAGAACACATGATTGAAAAATATCCGTTAGGAGAAATAAAAGACGTATAAATGTCATGAAAACGAGCATTTACATGCATGGAAACCATAGATAATGAAAATGCGAGTTTCCATACGACAATAATATAAAAATAAATATTTACGTATGAAACAAGAAATTATTATAGCCGGTTTCGGCGGACAAGGCGTCCTTTCCATGGGAAAAATCCTTGCCTATTCCGGATTAATGGAAAATAAAGAGGTTAGCTGGTTCCCATCCTACGGGCCAGAACAACGGGGAGGAACAGCCAATGTAACTGTCATCTTAAGCGATGAAAAAATCTCATCGCCTATCCTGAATGAATACGACATGGCCATTATTCTGAATCAACCTTCATTGGATAAATTTGAGAATAAGGTAAAAAAAGGAGGTATTCTCATTTATGACGGATATGGAATAACTCATCGGCCTACGCGCAATGATATCAGGGTATATGAAATCGATGCCATGAATACGGCTGTATCCGAAGGATACGAAAAAGCTTTCAATATGGTTATTTTAGGAGGCGTGCTTAAGGTTGCACCGATGGTTAGCTTGGAAAGTGTCATGAAGGGATTGAAAAAATCATTGCCTGAAAGACATCATAAGCTGCTTCCGATGAATGAAAAAGCTATTTTGAAAGGAATGGAAACCATCAAAGAAGTATAATTTGTAATTGGAGAAATTTTTATCCATATTATTCGGATTTATTTTCATTCCTCTTCTTATCATCGGTCAGGACATTACTTCTCAAACGCTTCCGCCGGATACTGTGAAAAGCGCAGCAGAAATAAGAGCCGATGAGCAAGCGGTCATGGAAAATTATGATACGATGTATAAACCAGTAATAGATACGACACGGCGTATCTATTACTGGAGAATTACCAAGCGAACCGGAGAAATTGTTCCCGGGAAACCGGATACCTTAATAACAGACTTCCCGAACAGGATGAATGTCGATGGATTGTCTGTGGCAATGGCATATCCGGGAAATCTGGGACTACCGATGGAGTCCCGTATCTTCTTTGAACGCCTGGACCGCTCCCATTTTATGTTTGCCGACCCTTATTATAATTATGACAAAACTCCGGAGAAACACAATTATATCAACACAAAAATCCCTTATTCATACCTGACTTACCAAACTGCCGGAAGTCGCGATAACAGAGAAGAACGCCTTCAGGGAGCTTTATCCATCAATTTTGGTAAAAAATGGAATGTCGGATTGGATGTCGATTATATCTATGCCCGGGGATTTTATACTTCTCAATCGGCTAAACGTACCGATTGGGACTTCTACACCAGTTATATCTCCGATCGGCATCAATTGCATGCTTTCGTTAATCCGACCTCTTATAGCAATGGTGAAAACGGAGGAATAACCAATGATGTTTATATTACAGACCCGACAGCTATAACGGGCTACAAAGTACAAAGCCGGGAAATCCCCGTCAATTTCCAATCATCAGGAGATCAGCAATATACATGGAACTTACAAAAAGGAATGGAATATTATTTGTCTTATCGCTACAACCTGGGATTTGAAAAAGACACGGAACATAAAAATGAGGAGGGGGAAACAATCAAACGATTTATTCCTGTTTCGAGCCTCATTTATACATTCAATTACAAAGATAAAAAAAGACGTTTTGAAGGAAACGACAGTACAACCATCGACAGCTATTATCAGAAAATGTTTGATGTCGACAGTTTAGATTATTTCGGCACAGGCAGAGCCGTTAACGATTCGACATCTTACTGGGCGATGAGTAACACCTTCGGGTTATCGTTGAGAGAAGGGTTCAGCCCTTGGGCAAAATTCGATCTGACGGCTTTCGTCACACTAGACAATCGAAAGTTTACCCTGATGAAAGATTCGATCTCCAATGAGACAAAAAATCAATTTGTAACATATATCGGAGGAGAAATAGCCAAACGAACCGGAAAAATCTTGAGGTATGAAGCTTCCGTCCATGTCGGATTAATCGGAAATGATAACCTTGGAGATTTTGAAGTCAAAGGTCAAATCGAGACCCGGATTCCATTATTGAAAGATACGGCATCCATTATCGCTAACGGATATATCAAAAATCTGTCTCCTACATTCTACGAAAGTCATTTTCATGGTAAATATTTCTGGTGGGACAATGAATTCGAAAAAATTAAAAAAGTATTTTTCGGAGGAACGATTGATTTTCCCCGGACAAATACAAAACTCAAACTGGGTGTAGAAAATATTTTCAACTACTTGTATTTTGATAAAACAGGTTACCCGAAACAATATAAAGAAAATGACGAATCCAAAAGCATACAAGTGCTTGCTGCAACGATTGAACAGAATTTCAAATTAAGAGCGCTTCATTGGGACAACCAATTGGTATACCAGAAAAGCTCCGAACAGAGTATTATCCCCCTTCCTCAGTTCAGTTTTTATTCAAATCTTTACATTCAATTCACTGCAGCTAAAGTGCTTACAATACAACTGGGAGGTAATGTACACTATTTTACCGAATATTACTCTCCTACTTATGAACCGGCTACGCAACAATTCCGGTTACAGGATGAGAAAAAAATCGGTAATTACCCGATAATTAATGCGTATGTCAATTGCCATTTGAAACAAGCTCGTTTCTTTGTGGAATTCTATAATCTAAGCGCATCCATCATTAGTCCTCCAGAGTATTTTTCTCTGCCTCATTATCCTCTGAATCCGATGATATTTAAATTAGGAATATCGTTTTATCTTAATAATTAAGAGAATCAACATTCGTATTCACACCAATAATCTACAGTAAATATGAATATTAAGAAGCGACTCTGTATTTACATCTCTTTATTAATTATCGCTTTGATAACCATGTTTTTGTTGTGGAGAACCGGAACAAAAGTAAGGGATTATCCGGAAATCAGCCAAGAAGGAATCTTGAGAGTTGTTACCGATTATAATTCGGTGGGATATTATATTTCCGGAGATTCTGTCCTGGGAACACAATACGAATTATGTAAATCCATAGAAAAACAATCCGGATTGATCGTGGAGATACATCTTGAAAACAGCTTGGAAAAAAGTATTCAAGGCTTACAGCAATCCCAATACGATGTTATCGCCCGAAATATTCCGATAACCACCGAAACAAAAGAAATGATTGCGTTTACGAACCCGATCAATTCAAACAAACAGGTATTGGTACAGCGTATTCCCTCATACAACAACGAAATCCCTTTGATAAAAAATCAAATCGATTTAGCCAAAAAAACATTGTATGTGACAGAAAATTCTCCGAATATTCTCCGGATACAAAACCTTTCTGAAGAAATCGCCGATACGATCTACATAAAAGAAATTGCAGCATACAATTCCGAACAATTGATTTATTTAGTGGCTCACGGAGATATCGATTATGCCGTAGTCGAAAAAGAAATCGCTCAGATCAACAAGAAAAATTTCCCACAGATTGATATAAATACAGACATCAGTTTTACACAATTACAAGCATGGGCTGTGCGGAAAAACACACCCGTTCTTCTCGACAGTTTGAATCATTGGTTGAAAGAAGCAATCCCTTAAAGTTTAAATTTTATAAATTAATTTCAATAAACTTTTTTATAAGGCCAAACGTTACTATCTTTAAAGCTGTTTTCGAGCGATAATATATTCTATATTTTAGATTTATGGCAAAAAAGTTTATTAACGGAGAAATCAGTTGGCTTTCTTTCAACAATCGCGTCCTGCAGGAAGTTTGTAATGAAAGTACACCTCTGATTGAACGCATCCGTTTTTTGGCTATTTATTCTTCCAATATGGATGAATTTTTTCGTGTCCGCGTTGCTGCCCTTACTCGTTATTCCAAATTAAATCGCTTATTTCAAGGAGAAAAACCCAAAAAAGTATTGACTGAAATCCATAAACAAGTCAAACAGCAGCAAGTATACGTTGAAACAATTTATTACAACGAATTACTGCCATTACTGGCTAAAGAAAATATTTTTATAATAAACAATGATCAATTGAATGATATGCAAGGCTTGTTTGTGCGAAATTACTTCAAACAACAAATCCTTCAGGACATTTCACCGATTATCATCGACGGGTTTGAAATGAATATTCAGCTAAAAGATCCGGCTATTTATTTTTTCATTAACCTATCAAATACCGAAGACAAAAAACAACGGGCGCATGCATTAATGGAAATTCCCAGCAATCATTCCCGGTTTTTAATTCTGCCCGGTGAAGGCGAAAAAAAATACATCATTTTATTAGACGATGTGATCCGGTATTGCCTGGATGATGTCTTTTGTATGTTCGGGTACAATGATTTCGAAGCTTACACGATAAAAGTGACCCGTGATGCCGAATTGGATTTTGATACAGGATTATCCGTCAGTCTGATCGATAGCATCTCCAGGAGCCTGAAACAACGTAAAAAAGGGGTTCCCGTGCGGTTTACATACGACAAGGATATGCCTCCCAAATCACTGAATTATATTATTAAAAAACTAAAGATAAAAACACCCAACATCATTCCCGGCAGACGCTATCATAACTTCAAAGATTTCATGAAGTTTCCGAATGTCAATGGTTCTCATTTGGAATACACTCCTACTCCTCCGGTCTACAGGTCTGATATTCATTTTCATCAAAGTTTTTTTTCAGCCATTGCTAAAAAAAACTATTTGATCAGCGTTCCTTACGAATCATTCGATTACATACTGCATTTCCTTCGGGAAGCGGCAATCGATCCCGATGTGGTATCGATAAAAATGACTTTATACAGACTAGCCGATAAGTCCAGAATTATCAATGCCTTGATCAATGCCGCACGTAATGGGAAAAAAGTCGTTGCTATGGTGGAGCTGAAAGCCCGGTTCGATGAACAAAGTAACATTTATTGGACTCAGGAATTAGAAGAAGCCGGCGTTAAAGTACTCCATGGAATTCCCATGATGAAAATCCATTCCAAAATATGCCTGGTCACGCGTAGAAAAAAGAATGAGAAAGAAGAACGTTTTGCGATGCTCGGGACGGGGAATTACAATGAAAATACGGCTAAAGTTTACGGAGATTACCACTATTTTACAGCTTCTAAAAGAATTACCTCCGAGTTAAATTCATTATTTGAAAAACTGGAGCAAGGTTATCTGAACGGCACTTTCAGTACGCTGCTCATATCTCCTTTGAATTTCCGAAAAAAAATAATCTCTCTCATCGATAAAGAAATTTTTAATGCAAAAAACAAGAAAGAAGCCTATATTCGAATGAAAATGAATAGCCTGACTGATGAAGACATTATTTTGAAATTATATGAAGCCAGTAAGGCCGGAGTTCAAATTCAACTGATCGTAAGAGGAATGTGCCGGTTGATCCCTCAGAAAGAAAAATTGAGTGAAAATATTTCTGTCATCAGTATTGTTGACAAATTTTTGGAACATGCCCGCGTTTATATTTTTGCCAACGGCGGGAAAGAATCGATATACCTGTCTTCGGCTGATATAATGATCCGCAACCTGGATCATCGTGTGGAGGTTACATTTCCCTTATTGGATGCGGAAAGCAAGCAAATCGTAAAGGACATGATCGACATTCAGTTGAAAGACAACGTCAAAGCGAGGATAATAGATGAAAGCTTATCGAATACGTTTCGTACAAGATCGACGAACGAAGAAAGCATCATTCGCTCTCAATTCTTAGAATATGATTATTTTGTAGAAAAATCAAAAAATAAATCTGATCATGAAAAAGAGTTACATGAAAAAGCTGGTAGCAAAACCAGAAAAAAAACACAAAGTAAGTGATTTTAATACCGACTTTACAGGAGACTTGGACAAAGAAGATTGTGAAGCTCTTTTGAGAGAGAGCGTTGAAGCTATGATCAAGATTCAGGATGTGTTTTATGCTGATAACAGATACTCGGTTCTGCTTGTATTTCAAGCAATGGACGCAGCCGGAAAAGACGGAACCATCAAGCATGTGATGTCGGGATTAAATCCTCAGGGAAGCCAGGTCTTTTCTTTCAAACAACCCTCTGCAGAAGAGTTAGATCATGATTTCATGTGGCGTATTTTAAAATGCTTACCCGAACGTGGACGAATTGGGATTTTCAACCGCTCTCATTATGAGGAAGTTCTGGTCACAAAAATTCATCCTGAAATTCTTCTTAATCAACAGTTGCCAGGTATCGAAAGCGTAGATGATATCAACGATAAATTCTGGAAAAAACGATACCGTCAAATCAATGACATTGAACGTTATCTATCCGAAAATGGAACAATTATACTTAAATTCTTTCTTAATGTTTCAAAGGAAGAGCAGAAAAAACGATTTCTGGAACGGTTGAATGAAGAAGATAAAAACTGGAAATTCTCATTATCCGACATCAAAGAACGGAAGCATTGGGACGAATACATGAAAGCATACAGTGATGTATTTACACATACGTCGACAGAATACGCTCCCTGGTATATTATTCCTGCCGACCAGAAGTGGTTCATGCGCTATGCAGTAAGCAAAATAATCGTTGAACGTTTAGAAGAATTAGATTTGCAATATCCTCGCCTGACTCCTTCCAAAAGGAATGAAATAATCGAAGGGAAGCAATTGTTGGAAGCTGAAGATTAACAGACACTTTTATACAAAAAAGCTGTATGATAAATCATTATCATACAGCTTTTTTTGTAATAAGTTTAGAACCTTTGCCTAATTAAAAACAGAGTTAAGCTCAAATGACAGCAACAAAAATTTCGCCGTCCGCACCTTCAGTAAAGATTAATTTGTCTTCACGGGCTAACCATCCCAATGCAGCATACAAATCTTTTTCAGTTAATTTTGTAAGCTTTTTTACATCTTTCAGGTTTTTTGTTGGTTGACCTTCTAATGTCATCCATACAATTCCCGCGTTGTTTCCAATTTTTTCTTTCATTTGAGTTGTTTTTTATTTTATATATTTTACCTACATCTGAGTAAGTAAATTCATGCTGCAAAGGTAATATTTTTTATTTAAAACAAAAAAAATAATATGTTTTTAAACATAAAAATTATTTTTTTTCGCATGAGATCGATGTCTACGTACAAGAAAAAATAGGAATAATTGCAGGAACACACATAACAACATGGTATATATTAATGAGCGCAATGCCCCTGTCTGTTGAACAAAATAGGCAAAAAGAATAATAACGATATTTGTCGCGACTAAAGTAAGCGTCGCTTGCCAATGTTGTAGCCCAAGCTCTAATAAGTGATGATGAGTATGATTCCTATCGGCTTTAAATGGAGAATTTCCACGTAAAATCCGGATAAGAAAAACAGAAAGCATATCAAAGACAGGAATTGCAATTATACCCAAAGCAATCGTATGAGGCATCGTGATTGTAAAATAAGGAGATTCAATATGCCCCATTTGCATTATTCTCAATGAAAAACAGGCAAATAAAGTTCCCATCAGCATAGAACCGCCATTACCCATAAATATTTTAGCAGGTTGCCAGTTATATATCAAAAAAGAAATCAATGACCCCGTCAGAGTTACACATAACAACGTCCACAACCATTCAGAAGAGGCATTGAATATAATTCCGCAACAGATAGCTCCTAAAAATGACAATGAACCCAACAGGCCGTCTATACCGTCAATCATATTATAGGCATTGATACATCCGACAATAAAGATGGAAGTCAACAGAAAACTAGCCCAATAAGGTAAGTCTGTTACTCCAAATATTCCATACATGGAAGTAATCCGTATATTGGTAATGTATATAATAAAGAATGCACAGAGGAATTCCAAAACAATCCGTTTCCAGGCAGCGATGGGATCGATATCATCTTTTAATCCGACAAAAAACAATAAAAACATGATTGAAAAAATCTTGTCCGGACGAAGGACATTGGAATAATCACTAAAGGCAAAATAAGAGACCATCGTTCCGAGAAATATCCCAATTCCAGCCAAATTCGGCATTATTTTCTTGTGAATTTTCCGCTCACTCTCCGGCGCATCTCCCAATTTTATCTTTTTAGAAAACTGAATCACTTCCGAAATGGTAAATTCAGCAATACACAAACTAAAGAGAAATGCAATTAAAACATTCAAACTAATAATCATCGCCTTTTCGATTTATATTCTTTAATAAAAGCTTTAGGTAATGTTCTTATAATTAAACTACAACGAGATAATTGTTTTTTAGGCTCGCTCCAGATTCTGTACACCCACTCCATTTTACTCCGGATCATCCATTGGGGAGCACGTTTATGCTCCAACAATCCGGAATGAAATTTAAATGCGGCTCCGACTCCTATCAAAACACCTTTATCCAAAAAAGGTTCCAGATTATGCATGAAAAATTCTTGCTTAGGCATTCCTAGCGAAATCCAAATAATGTCTGGATTATCTTTTTTTATTTCATCTGCAATGTGTACATATTCAAAAGCATCTACGCTACAAAATGGGAGAGCTACAAAAGTCATGCCACTAATTCGATTGTCAATAACAGAGAGATTTTTTTTTAGAGCATTCAAAATTTCTTCGGAAGAACCCAGAAACATCATCCGGTATTTTTTTTTATGGACAATATCATTCATCAGATCTGCTCCGGAATATTGCTCTTTGCGAATGCCGTACAACATACGCAGATACAAGGGCACCCACCCACTGTCACAGATTGTTAGCGTAGCATGATCCAATACATTTTTCAAACGAAGATCTCGGTGCGTCATCGTCAGAGTTACTCCATCTGCAACGCATATGTATCCTTTTTTTTTCTTTTCAACCAGTTCGTGTATGTGTTCTTGCACTAAAAGCTTATCGAACTGATATTTTATTCCAAAATATTTTTCCATCATTAACCAAATCGGCAGTAAACTTACATAGAAATATTTTAATAACAAATATAATCCATAAAAAGATATCTAATTCCGTAATAAGTTTATAAAAAATCAATAATACAGCGCAAAAAGCATTGAAGAAATAGCCTGTAAAGAGCAAAAAAGTTTATCTTTGCCGAAAATTTTGTAAATGACGTATCAACTTCAATACACAGATCCCCAATCAAACGCAAGAGCCGGACTGATTACAACTGATCACGGAACAATAGAAACTCCTATTTTTATGCCGGTCGGTACCCAGGGTGCTGTGAAAGCCGTACATTTTACAGAATTAAGAGAAGATATCGGCGCTCAAATTATCTTAGGGAACACTTATCACTTGTACCTGCGCCCGGGCATCGAGATCCTGGAACAAGCCGGAGGGTTACACCAATTCAACGGATGGGACATGCCCATCCTGACCGACAGCGGAGGATTTCAGGTATTTTCATTGGCTGAAAACCGTAAGCTTCATGAAGAAGGTGCCACTTTCCGTTCTCACATCGACGGATCCAAACATTTGTTTACTCCGGAAAAAGTAATGGACATCCAACGTAGCATTGGTGCCGACATCATAATGGCCTTCGACGAATGTACACCAGGGGATGCGGATTATAATTATGCGAAAAAGTCCCTTGAATTGACAGAACGCTGGTTGGATCGTTGCATCAAACGATTCAACGAAACAGAGAACAAATATGGCTACAATCAAAGCTTATTTCCTATTGTTCAGGGTTGTGTATACAAAGATTTGAGGATACGAGCTGCTGAAAATGTCGCATCCAAAGGCGCAGATGGAAACGCCATCGGAGGATTGGCCGTCGGAGAACCCGTCGATAAGATGTATGAAATGATTGAGATTGTCAATGAAATTCTCCCTAAAGATAAACCTCGCTACCTGATGGGAGTCGGCACCCCAGCTAACCTTCTGGAAGCTATCGAACGAGGGATTGATATGTTCGATTGTATCATGCCTACCCGCAATGGTCGTAACGGACAATTATTCACTAAAAGGGGTATCATGAATATGAGAAATAAAAAATGGGAGTCGGATTTTTCTCCTATCGAAGAAAACGGAGCTTCTGTCGTTGATAAACTCTACACAAAAGCTTATCTTCGTCATTTATTTATCACGGATGAAATTCTGGCCTTACAAATTGCGTCAATCCATAATCTGGCTTTTTATCTCTGGTTAGTGAAAGAAGCCCGGAAACACATTATAGAAGGAGATTTTTCATCCTGGAAAAGAGCAATGATTCCGCATATTCAAAACAGATTGTAATGAAATTGGGATTAAAAATAATAGATTGGTACATCATCAAAAAATTTCTTGGTACATATATTTTTACCATCCTGTTGATTATTGCTATTACGATCATGTTCGATTTCAATCAGAAAATCGAAAAATTCATTCTGAATTCGGCTCCCGGACAGGCTATTGTTTTTGATTATTACCTTAATTTCATTCCTTATTTTGTTAATCTTTTCAGTCCTTTGTTTACTTTTATTGCAGTAATCTTTTTCACATCAAAACTAGCTGATAATTCGGAAATTATAGCAATATTATCGAGTGGGATCAGTTTTGACCGGCTCATCAGACCTTATATTATTTCGGCGGCGATCATCTCTATTGTTACATTCTCGTTGAACAGCTATATCATTCCCAAAGGCAATGTCAAAAGATTTGAATTTGAAAATAAGTATGTTAAAAAAAAGAAAGTCGATTTTGCAGGCAACATACAAATGGAAATAGAACCCGGAGTCATCATTTATTTTGATCATTACGACGACTTTGCAAGCACCGGATATCGCGTCTCCCTGGAGAAATTTAAAAATAAAGAACTCGTATCCCGTTTGACAGCCCAGACAATCAAGTACGACAGCGCTTATAAATGGACATTGAATAACTACATGATCCGGAATTTTGTCGGGTTGAAAGAAGAAATCACAACCGGAGAGAAAATCGATACTACCTTGAAGATCGTGCCTTCTGATTTTTTGATTTCCGAATACGACTGCGAACAGATGACAACTCCATTCTTAAGGAAATACATCAATCGCCAGAAAGAAAGAGGCATAGGAAATATACAAACGTTTGAAATCGAATATCATAAACGTTTTTCTATGGCATTTGCAGCCTTCATCCTTACCATCATCGGAGCCTCTATTTCTTCACGAAAAATCAAAGGAGGAATGGGATTGAATATTGGAATCGGACTTTTATTAAGTTTCTCCTACATCCTGTTTATGCAAATCTCTTCTTCTTTTGCTGTGTCGGGATTGATGACTCCGTTCCTTGCGGTTTGGATTCCCAATATCCTTTACCTGTTTATTGCAATTTACTTATATAAACATGCACCCCGATAAAGCAACAGGAGCACTTTATCGTACCCCTGCAGAATCATCGGTTTTATCCGTTTTCAAATATCAATTTTTCATTTGCAACATCAATAAAAACAGGTTTATTTCGATCTATTTTTTGAGCTAAAATAGCTTTTGACAAAGGATTAAGCACTTCTCGCTGAATGACTCGTTTCACAGGCCGGGCTCCAAACTGAGGATCATATCCCTGTTCGGCAATCTGTTTAACAGCGGCATCCGAAAATTGAACGGTAAACCCGTTCTCTATTAAATTCTTTTCAACCATTTTCAATTGTATCTGAACAATTTCTTGAATTTCTTCTTCGGTCAAAGGAGCGAACATAATGGTTTCGTCGATCCGGTTCAGGAATTCGGGACGAATGGTTTGTTTCAATAATGCCAGAACCTCTTGTTTGGTATCTTCTATGATCTGTTCCCGGTTTGAATCGTATATTTTTTCAAAATTCTCCCGAATAATAGACGATCCCATATTGGAAGTCATGATGATGATCGTATTTTTGAAATTGACCACCCTTCCTTTGTTGTCTGTCAAACGTCCGTCGTCCAATACTTGCAGCAATACATTGAAAACATCCGGATGTGCTTTTTCTATTTCATCGAATAACACTACGGAATACGGTTTGTGGCGCACAGCTTCTGTCAACTGTCCTCCTTCATCATACCCGACATATCCCGGAGGAGAACCGATCAGCCGGGTCACGCTGAATTTCTCCTGATATTCGCTCATATCGATACGTGTCATTGAATTCTCATCATTAAACAGATATTCGGCCAACGCTTTGGCTAATTCTGTTTTTCCCACACCGGTCGTACCCAAGAATAGAAAGGACCCGATCGGACGTCTGGCATCCTGTAGGCCTGCCCGACTCCGGCGAACGGCGTCTGAAACAGCAGCAATAGCCTCATCCTGGCCGACAACACGCTTATGTAGCTCCTCTTCCAGATGCAACAGTTTTTCGCTTTCGCTCTGCATCATTCTTCCTACCGGAATTCCTGTCCATTTGGAAACGACTTCGGCAATATCATCTGCATCGACCTCTTCCTTGATCATGGCATGTTCACCCTGCATGAGATTCAGTTCATTTTCAAATTGAACGATCTCTTCTTCTTTGACTTTCAGCTTACCATAACGAATCTCGGCGACTTTACCATAATCGCCTTCCCGTTCCGCTTTTTCTGCCTGAAATTTCAAATCTTCAATATCAATTTTATTTTGCTGAATCTTATTGATGACTTCCTTCTCTGATTGCCACTTCGCTTTGAATTTATTTTCTTCTTCCTTCAGATCGGCTATCTCCTTATTCAGATATTCTAATTTTCCTTTATCATTTTCGCGTTTGATTGCCTCCCTTTCGATCTCCAGCTGTCTGATCCTACGCGTAATCTCATCCAATGCTTCGGGAACAGAATCTATTTGCATCCGCAGGCGGGCAGCTGCTTCGTCCATCAGGTCAATGGCTTTGTCGGGAAGATATCGGTCGGTAATATATCGCGTCGACAGCTGTACCGACGCAATAATCGCATCATCTTTAACCCGTACTTTATGATGATTTTCGTATTTTTCTTTTAATCCTCGTAAAATGGATACGGCATCCGCTTCACTCGGTTCATCGACCATAACTGTCTGAAAACGACGCTCCAGCGCTTTATCTTTTTCAAAATATTTCTGATATTCATCCAAGGTGGTTGCTCCTATCGATCGCAACTCTCCACGAGCTAAAGCCGGTTTGAGAATATTGGCCGCATCCATTGCGCCTTCACTTTTGCCTGCGCCGACCAATGTATGTATCTCATCAATAAAAAGGATAATTTCTCCATCTGATTGTATAACCTCATTAACAACCGCTTTCAACCGTTCTTCAAATTCGCCTTTGTATTTTGCTCCGGCAATTAGAGCGCCCATATCAAGAGAATAGATCTGCTTTGTTTTCAGATTATCAGGAACGTCTCCGCGAATGATCCGATGAGCCAAGCCCTCAGCAATAGCCGTCTTACCGACACCAGGCTCGCCGATGAGGATCGGATTGTTTTTTGTCCGGCGACTTAAAATTTGCAATACCCGACGAATTTCCTCATCCCGTCCGATGACAGGGTCCAGTTTTCCCGAACGAGCCCTCTCATTCAAATTAATTGCATATTTGGATAACGACTGATAAGTATCTTCTGCCGACTGACTGGTTACTTTATTTCCTTTTCGCAACTCAGTAATTGCAATCATCAGCTCTTTTTCTGTAACTCCTGCATCTTTCAACAAGGTCGAAACCGAACTTTTTTCTACCACCAGCGACAGGATGAGATGCTCCAATGAAACATATTCATCTCCCATTTTATGACAATAATCCACGGCCTTTTGTAAGACAGCATTGGTCTCGCGACTTAAATAAGGTTCTCCTCCCGAAACTTTAGGATAAGATTCAATCTCCTGGTCCAGAATCCTATTCAACCCCTGAATATTTACACCCAATTTTTGGAAAAGAAATTGAGTTATACTTTCGCCTTCCAAAAGGATGGATTTCATTAAATGAGCCGGTTCAATGGATTGTTGATTATGACTTCGTGTCAGCTCGATACTTTTCTGAACAGCCTCCTGTGACTTAATTGTAAAATTGTTAAAATTCATATTATCAGGTCTATTATATTTTTTTAATGTTCCTTTTTCTTTCATAACAACAAAGTGTTTGCCATTGTTTATTTTATGACAAAATGACAGAAATTGACAATATAAATTACCACATGACTACAAAAAAAGCTCAAACAGGCATTTATTTAAAATAAAATCGGCAGCCCAACAAGTTGAGCCGCCGATACTGTTCAATACTTTTTCGTTTGCCTTATGTTATTATTTAGGCTGTTCTTCTTGCTTAGGTGCTTCCTGAGACTGTTGCTGAGGTTGTTGTGTTGTCTCTTGTGGTTGAGCAGTTCCTTCTTGCATCGGCGTTCCGAAAGGAGATACGGCATTCGGATCCACAGTGACAGCATTCTGAATATTTTCTTTGATTTCCGAATCTTGCGATTTAGCGCCACGTCCCGGAACAAAAAATGAAGATACGATTGAAAGGACTACAATTGTTCCAGCCAATGTCCAAGTCATCTTTTCCAAAAAATCAGTTGTTTTGCGAACTCCCATTACCTGATTGGAAGATGAGAAACCAGCGGCAAGTCCTCCTCCTTTTGAATTTTGTATCACAACAATAAAAATCAAAAGCAAGGCTGCAAAGACAATCAAGACTGTAATAAATACGTACATTTTAGTTATATTTTTTTTATGTTAGTAATCAATTTCTCTAAAAATCGAATTTGGTCTGCAAAGTAAATATTTTTTTCCGGATATACCAAGTGTAATTTACGAATAATTTCCAATGCCTTATCATATTTCTTTTGTTTCAAGTATATTTTAGCCAATGTTTCGGAAAAAAAATCATCGATATCCACCTGGTCTATCCCTGGAATCTCCGGATCGATATCCTCTTTTAATTCTTTCAGTTGAATTTTCACCGGCTCTGCAGCATCTTGTTTAAGGAATTCGTCAATCCTTTCCTGATGCGGCATTGGTGCAATATTCAAATCTGCATCAGCCAGATCCTTAGGCACAGCATAAGACATGTAATCTGTTGAAATAAGGCCTTTTTGAGATGAATATTCAGGCTCTGTTTTTTTCAGATGGGTATTTTCGTTTTCCGAACGGCTCCATTTTTCCGAAAGAAAAAAATCAATCAATTCAAAATTAGATTCCATTGAAACAGGACTATCCTGTCTTTCCAGACGATCCAATCGGATCGGAGCAAACTGTTTTTCATTGATCAGAAGAAAAAATTTTCTATGGTCGGCAACATAACAGGCTGTTTTTTTCAATTCAGGATTGAAATCAGAATCTTTTTGTGTCTGAAGATTCATCAGATATAATAAATGAGCTGTCTGAAAATAAGGATAATCTTCTTGTAAAACCTTTAACTGCTCTGATGTATTCTCATCCAAAGTAGAAGGATTCAATATAAGACGTATGATTTCCTCAGCTTTCATTTACCAATCTCCAACTGTTCCGTTATAAATCATATCAACCAGATCTTTTACAATCAGTTGGATCAAACTATTCTGAACTTCATCCAGCGATTGGCTACTCGGAAATTCCTGAGAAGCAGAAAAAGTTTGGTCGGTAAAACTCTTTTCCGGCTGCTTATTATTCGTATATCGTACTTTGACCGTAATGATAAGACGAGTTTGAGAAGCGTAAGCATCCTCTTTAACTGCCGTACCCACCACATCATACCCGGTAATTTCACCGGCCAGTTCGATATCCGGATTATTAGAAACCGTACGCAAGCGTGTTTGTTCTATAAATCTTGTTTTTAACTGTTGATTGAAAACCTGAGTCAACGGAGGGTATACCAATTGAGCTTGATTTTGAAAATCCTGTACCCGAATGGTCTTTATAATATCATAATTAATCGGAGAACCATTGACTGTATAAGATATAGAGCAAGAAAAAAGAGACACAAGCATCAAACAGCAAATGCCTGAAACCATGAAATATTTCAAAAAAGGTTTCCCGGATATTCTCTTTTTATTCCAATCCATATTCTTTAATTTTACGATATAACGTACGTTCTGAGATTTTCAAATCTTGTGCTGCGTTCCGTCGTCTTCCGTTATGACGTTCCAACGCTTTGCGGATCATTTCTTTCTCCACCTCTTCCAGAGACATTGTTTCTTCCTCATAATCATCCACATAAGGATCCGAATCTATTTTTTCGGAAGATACGGATATCGGATTGATCACAGGAGGAACAACCGGCATTTCAGGATAGCTGACCGTATGATAGGACGGCGATGCATCGACCGGTGCTTGGGGAACATTTCCAATCATAATTTCATGTACCAGCTTTTTCAGGTCATTGACATCTTTCTTCATATCAAAAAGGACCTGATACAATATCTCACGTTCCGAACTAAAACTTTTTGAATCCCCTGAATGAATTAAGGCCGGGAGCCGTTCCATATCCGGATTTGTCAAATAGGCCTTCAATGTCGTTGCTGAAATTTCCCGGTTTTGTTCTATGATAGACAAACGCTCGGTAATGTTTTTCAGCTCACGAATATTTCCAGGCCAACGATAGTTCATTAAAATATGTTTTGCCTCTTCTGTCAGGTAAATCGCCGGCATTCTGTATTTTTCCGCAAAATCGCCAGCAAATTTTCTGAATATAAGCAAAATATCTTCTTTTCTTTCTCGTAAGGGAGGCATCTGAATAGGCACCGTATTCAAACGATAATAGAGATCTTCTCTGAATTTCCCGTTTCTAATCGCTTGTAACAAATCCAGATTGGTAGCTGCAACAATTCTCACATCCGTTTTCTGGACTTTAGATGAACCGACTTTCAAAAACTCTCCGTATTCCAATACACGCAATAAACGAGACTGGGTGGCCATAGGCATCTCTCCCACTTCATCCAGGAAAATAGTACCTCCGTCGGCTACTTCAAAATATCCTTTTCTCTCTCCCAGAGCTCCGGTAAAAGAACCTTTCTCATGTCCGAAAAGCTCAGAGTCAATTGTTCCTTCAGGAATCGCTCCGCAGTTGACCGCAATATAAGGCCCATGCTTACGAATACTGTTCTGATGGATTATTTGAGGAAAAGCTTCTTTCCCTACTCCACTTTCGCCGACAATAAGTACAGCCAGATCCGTCGGTGCAATCAGCAATGCTTTTTCGAGTTCCCTATCTAAAAGAGGACTGGTTCCTATAATCCCAAAGCGTTGCTTGATAGTTTGAACATCTGCCTTTACCATAGTTATACGTTTAATCGATGTTTAAGAGTACAAAATTAACGGAATATTTCCAATTACAAAAATCAGGTGCTGGTCACTTTCACTTTCGCCACACGGTTATGGTCCATTTCGGTTACCTCAAATGTGAAATTTTCCCATTTAACAACATCTCCCTTAACCGGGATTTTCTCCAGTTCATCCATTATATACCCCGCCAGTGTAATGAAACTGGTTTGATTGGTATCGATAACATCATCATCCAATCCCACTTTTTCCAAAAACTCGATGAAAGGGATTTGTCCATCGACAATCAAACTGCCATCCGATTGTTTGACCGAAGCGTATTCAAATTCATCGGTTTCGGAAATATCTCCGACCAAAGCATCCAATATATCGTTCAGAGTAACCAATCCTTTCACACTGCCGTATTCGTCTACAACGACCGCCTGATAAACCCGTTGGCGTTGAAAACGTTCCAATACGGAATATGCTTTATTCGTAGCAATAACAACTTGTACCTCGCGGCTTATTTTCTTCAAACCGGTTACGATCACATCAAAATCTTCGCCAACAAGGTCTTTGGTATAAATAAAACCGAGGATATTGTCCAAACTATTATCACACAGCGGATATACCGTATGTTTATTTTCCAGGATCGTCTTTTTTATGGTATCCGGATCATCATTAATATTCACCCAAATGACTTCATTACGGGGAGTCATCAAAGTTTGTATCCGGCGATCTCCCAAGCTGAAAACGTTCTGTATCAACTCTTTTTCAGTCTCTTCAATTTCTCCGCCTTTGTGACTTTCTGCAATAATGACTTTTAATTCTTCTTCTGTATGGATATCTTCTTGTTCATGAATCGGCTGAATACCGATCATCTTAAGTAAAGAATTGGCTAACCCATTAAGCATCCAAATAAAAGGACGAAAAATAAAATAAAATATACGCAACGGAAGAGCAACGCCAAATGTAATCTGCACAGGTTTACGGATAGCCAGTGATTTAGGAGCTAACTCTCCAAGAACAATATGCAGTATCGTTATCAGTAAGAAAGCAATAGGAATGGCCAGTTTACCGGCAACCGACGGAGCGATATGGAGTCCCAAACCATTCAATACAGCTAAAATCATTTCCGTAAAAACCTCTTCTCCTACCCAACCGAGGCCTAACGAAGCGAATGTGATCCCCAGTTGAGTAGCAGCAAGGTATCCATCGAGATTAGACACCACTTTTTTGGCTGCAGCAACAACGGTCTGATTACTGTTTTTTCTTATTTCAATCTGGGAATTGCGCACTTTGACGATGGCAAATTCAGCGGCAACAAAAAAGCCATTCAAAAAAACCAGAAAAATAGTAAATATAAATTCAAGAGTCATATTGTGTAAATGTTTTCTTACCCTTTAGATAAAATGAAATGATTAAACTCCGATGCGTTATGGTAGACGGTAAGCCCGGCACACTCAAACGCAAGTTTTCCCGACGCATATTTTTATAATTTTTCTTTGTCCGATGGAATTCTATCCTTGCCCGGAATACAGCAATGGCATTCTTCGGATATCCCTTTAACAGAAGGTGTAACGCCGCCAAATAATCAAGAAAAAAGCGAATAATAAGCACTTTTTTTATTTGTTTATCGGACATGTTTTTATAAATCATCAACAAGTTATTCCTGAAATTCAAGAATGTTTTGTGAGGATGTTCCATCGCTAAAGTTGCTCCCCCTACATGAAAAACGACAGATGAAGGCAGGCAAACAATTTTCATTCCCCGGCTTACCAACCGCCAACACATATCTATTTCTTCCTGATGAGCAAAGAAATAGGAGTCTAACCCTCCACAGTCTTTATACGTTTGCAAGCGGATGAACAAACAGGCTCCGCTTGCCCAGAGCACTTCGACCGGAGTGTCGTATTGATGCATATCTTCTTCAACGACATGCAGGATCCGTCCCCGGCAATAAGGATATCCGTATATATCCATGAATCCGCCGGCAGCTCCCGCATATTCGAAATAATTTTTATTTTTTTGAGATAATATCTTGGGTTGAAGAGCAACAACATCCGAATGAGCGTCCAAATAGTTCACTGCTGTTGTCAACCATCCGGGAGTCACTTCTATATCTGAGTTTAACAGAACAACATATTCGTGATCCAATAGAGCCAGAGCCTGATTATACCCTTCTGCAAACCCCAGGTTTTTCTCAAATACGATGCGCCGTATGCCTGGATAATTTTCTTCCAGGAATTGCAATGAGCCATCAGAGGAGCCATTATCCGCCACGACAATTTCGGCTTCTTCTTCAGGAGTGTTGGCTAGCAGGAAAGGCAAAAATTGTTTCATTAGCGCTCTTCCATTCCAATTGAGTATAACAACAGCTGTTTTTTTCATGTAGATTGTTCTCGTTTGTATTTCCAGCGATTATGTGTCCAAAGCCAGTAGGCAGGCTGTCTCAGAATTGTTTCTTCCAGCATACGGGTATATTTTTCCGTAATTTCAAATGCTGTCGTTGATTTCGGATCTGCAGTTATCAATTTTATTTCTCCTTCATAATATCCTCGCTGCTTTTTTGTGACATCCAAATATACGACAGAAAAACCAGTCTGGCAAGCAATTCGCTCCGTACCGGTCAACATCGGTGTGTCTTGATTCAAGAACGGAGTCCAGTAATAAATATGGCTGGCAGATGGTTTCTGGTCTGAAATAAATCCCATCAATATTTTTTTCTTCGATTTCCGGATTTTGACAATCTCCCTCAACGTATCATTTTTAGTTATTCCGAGAGAATGGAAACGCTTTCTGAGATTGAAGAAAAAACGATCGAAAGCTTTGTTTTTCAAAGGTCTGTAGATCTGCCCGATAACAGCATTCTCATCCTGATACCACAGCGTAATGGATGTGACCCATTCCCAATTTCCATAATGTCCCAGCATCATCAAACAAGAATTTCCATCCTTCATGAGGCTTTCGAGCAGTTCTATATTTTTAAAGACGAACCTTCGTTTCATTTCTGCATCGGAGATATGCAATAACTTGACTGTTTCAAACAAATAATCACAAAAATGCCTGTAAAACTGTTTCTCTATCCGGATGATTTCTTTGACAGCCTTATCAGGGAAAGCGTTCGTCAGATTTTTCCTGACTAATTTTCTTCTATATCGAATGATATAATACAAAGGATAATATATGACGTCAGCAATCACATACAAAAATTCCAGAGGAAAAATAGCCCGAAGCCAGGCTCCTGCATAGATAATATTATATAATATTTTATCCATCTTAATGCCTTATCTTCTGTTCATAGAAGATGTCAATGCCGTCTTATCGGCGTTAAAGTCGCCCAAAGTTACTTCAACCAATCGATTTATCAAAGTCTCATCATAATCGGCTTCTACTTTGACATAATTTTCGGTAAAACCGTACATCTTTTTTCCTTTCCTGGTGTGTTCAAAAAGGACTTGTTTCCTTTTTCCTTTTTGCGAAGAATAAAAGTTTATCCATTGATTACTTGAAATCTCAAGCAGCTGTTTACTTCGTTCATGTTTGGTTCGAGGATCAACTACCGGCTCGATCTTTAGCGCCTGTGTACCAGCCCTTTCCGAATATGTAAAAACGTGTAATTGAGAAATATCCAAACCCGATATGAAATTTTTAGCCCTATCGAAACAGGCATCGGTCTCCCCTCTTACCCCGACAATAACATCGACTCCGATAAAAGCATCCGGCATCAATTCTTTGATTTTAGCTATACGTGCAGCAAAAAGTGAAGTATCGTATTTCCGGTGCATCAATCTCAAAACCTCATCCGAACCCGATTGTAACGGGATATGAAAATGAGGGGTAAAACGTTTGGATCGGGAGACAAATTCCAGAATTTCATCCGTCAACAGGTTCGGTTCAATGGAGGATATCCGAAAACGATCGATTGTTTCCACATCATCCAATGCTTTGACCAGATCAAAAAACGTTTCGCCGGTCGATTTCCCGAAGTCGCCGATATTGACTCCTGTTAAAACAATTTCTTTTCCTCCTTCACGACCGGCCTGTTCCGCCATAGCCACAAGCTCGGAAATACTTCCGTTGCGACTGCGTCCCCGGGCAAAAGGGATCGTACAATAAGTGCAATAGTAATCACACCCATCCTGAACCTTCAAAAAATGCCGCGTACGATCATCTTTGGAACACGATGGGCTGAACGTTTTTACATCTTTTACGGATGATACGGAAGCTTTTCCTGTGTTTCTCTTCAACTGCGCCTGCTCAAGATACTGCAACACATCCATTTTCCGTTCAGTGCCCAACACCAAATCAACGCCCTCTATCTTAAGAATTTCTTCAGGTTTCAGCTGAGCATAACAACCCGTAACAACCACGAATGCATCGGGATGTTGCTTGCTGATACGCCGAATGGCCTGACGGCATTTTTTATCCGCTAACTCTGTTACCGAGCAGGTGTTGATGATACAAATATCGGCCGATTCGCCGGATGTGACTTTCCTTACTCCCTGCTCTGCCAGCATTTTCCCGATGGTCGATGTTTCTGCAAAATTCAATTTACATCCCAAAGTGAAATAAGCCGCTTTTTTATTTTCGAAAATGGATGAATCTATCATACTTCAGTAGACAAGCAAACAAGTAATAAACCCTTCACTGTTCACTACTACCTGTTCACATATTTTCCGCAAAGGTACAAAAAACGTAGAAATATGGAATGATTCTTGATTAATCTATATTTTCTAGCTATTTTTGCACAAAACAATAAAAAGTGTGCCATGATTAAGTATAACTTTATAAAAATCTATGAGCAAAGTTTCAGTCAGAACTGGGACTTAAAAGCGCTAAGCGATTACAGTGAAGGAACTACATTCACTTATGGAGAAGTAGCCCGAGAAATAGAAAAACTGCATATCCTGTTTGAAGAATGCAGACTTCGCCGTGGAGAAAAAGTAGCTTTGATCGGCAAAAATAACGCCCGATGGTGCATTGCATACTTGGCCACAGTTACTTACGGAGCAATTATCGTTCCCATCCTGCAGGATTTCAATCCGAATGATGTGCATCACATTGTCAATCATTCCGAATCCGTACTCCTTTTTTCTTCCGACACGATCTGGGAGAGCTTGGAAGAGGATAAAATGGATGAACTCAGAGGGGTATTTTCCCTGAACGATTTCCGGCTTTTACATCAACGCGACGGAGAATCATTTAACTCCATCCTTGGAAACCTTGAAGGATATTTCACAACCAAGTATCCTGACGGTTTTACAAAAGAAATGGTGCGATACACTGATTTATCGAATGAAAAAGTCGTCGTTTTAAATTACACTTCGGGTACTACCGGATTCAGCAAAGGAGTTATGATTACAGGCAACAATCTGGCCGGAAACTTAACGTTCGCCCATGAAGAGATTGCGTTGAAAAAAGGAGACCGGATGTTGTCTTTTCTCCCATTGGCACATACTTACGGATCTGCTTTTGAGTTTTTATATGCCTTATCGGAAGGATGTCACGTGACATTACTGGGAAAAACGCCATCCCCTAAAATATTATTGAAAGCATTTGAAGAAGTAAAACCAACGCTTATCATCGCTGTTCCGCTGATATTGGAAAAAATTTACAAGAAGATGATTCTTCCGATCTTAGGAAAAAAATCGATGCGTTGGGCGCTCAGTGTCCCGTTACTGGATGCTCAGATATACAGCCAGATCAGGAAAAAATTAGTGGACGCCATGGGTGGCAGATTCTATCAGGTCATTATCGGCGGAGCTCCTTTAAACAGTGAGGTGGAGGAATTCTTACACAAGATCAAATTCCCTGTCTCCGTCGGATACGGTATGACCGAATGTGCTCCATTGATCAGTTTTTCTCTTTATCCTAAATACACTCCTCATTCCTGCGGCAAAGTATTAGATGTCATGGAAGCCCGCATAGACTCTCCGGATCCCTATACGATCGCCGGAGAAATCCAGGTTCGGGGAGAAAACGTCATGGCCGGATATTACAAAAACGAAGAAGCTACCAAAGAAGCATTCACAGAAGATGGTTGGCTGAAAACCGGAGATTTAGGCACGCTGGATCAGAATAACAATATTTACATCAGAGGTCGTTCCAAAAGTATGATCCTTGGTTCCAGCGGTCAAAATATTTATCCGGAAGAAATTGAAGCGAAGCTCAACAATCTCCCTTTTATAATGGAGAGCCTCGTTGTTGAAAAAAACGGCAAACTAATCGCATTGGTTTATCCTGATTATGAAGCTGTTGACGGAACAGGAATATCCAGCGATAATTTACCGCTGATCATGGAAGAAAACAAAAATACGTTGAATAATATGGTTGCAGGATATGAAAAAATTTCAGAGATTCGTTTATATCCGGTAGAATTTGAAAAAACACCGAAAAAAAGTATCAAAAGATACTTGTACAATAGCATTTAAATTTCTGAGAGTTATATTTTTTCAATTATTTTTAAAAAAACTAAAAAAAAATTGAATTGTGTTGTACAACATATCAAATTATATTGTAACTTTGCCGCGTATTTCAAAAAAGATACAAATTAAAGGTAAAAGTATAACCGTTTAAATTATTGAAGAAATGAAAAAGTTAGTTTTATTCGCATCAATTTTCGCTGCAGTTGCATTCACTGCTTGTTCTGGAAAAGCTAAAGAAGAAGCTCCTGAAACTACAGTTGAAACAACTACTGAAGAACCAGCTCAACCAGTACAAGAAGAAGCAGCTCCTGCTGACACTACTGCTGCTCAAGCTGGAACTACTGCTCAATAATGATCAGTCGTTGAAAAAGTATAATAGAGGTGTCTATAAAGCGCCTCTATTTTCATTTTAAATCCAGCCATAGAAACTTTTTTTCACAACAATCCATGGCAAAAAATAAAAAACCCCTACCCTTACTCGAAAGAATAACGATTACAGGAATTGCTGCCGAAGGAAAAGCAATTGCGAAAGTAGATAATTTGGTCATTTTCGTGCCGTTTGTAGTACCCGGAGACATTGTAGACCTGCAATTAACACGCAAAAAAAACAGTTATGCAGAAGCTAAAGCCGTGCGTATCCATGAATATTCTCCCAAACGAACGGAAGCCTTTTGTGAACATTATGGTATCTGTGGCGGCTGTAAATGGCAGATCCTGCCATATTCCGAACAACTTCATTACAAACAACAACAGGTAACGGATAACCTGACCCGAATCGGGAAACTGCAATTGCCGGAGATAACTCCTATCCAAGGCTCCGAAAAAACAACATTCTACCGGAATAAACTGGAATACACTTTTTCTCACAGACGGTGGATGACTGAAGAGGAAATAAAATCCGGTAAAGAGTTCGACGATATGGAAGCTTTGGGCTTTCACATCCCCGGGATGTTCGACAAGGTACTGGATATCCGTAAATGTTGGCTACAAGTCGACGTTTCCAACCAAATTCGATTGGAAATCAAACAGTTCTGTAAAGCCAACGGATATACTTTTTTTGACTTGAGAAATCAGCATGGATTGATGCGTAACATCATCATCCGTACATCTACCACCGGCGAAATCATGTTGATTGTCGTGTTTTATGAAGAGGATCAAACAAAACAAAACGCATTATTAAACCATATTGCTGAAAAATTCCCGGAAATAACGTCTTTGCTTTATATCATCAATCAAAAAGCCAATGATACCATTACAGATCAGGAAGTCCTGGTTTTCAAAGGGAATGATTGTATTTTCGAGGAAATGGAAGGTCTGAAATTCAAGATCGGACCAAAATCTTTTTATCAGACCAATAGCGAACAAGCTTATGTACTGTATAAAATCGCCCGTGATTTGGCAGGACTGACCGGAAAAGAATTAGTCTATGATTTGTATACAGGCACCGGAACAATCGCTAATTTTATTGCCCGCCAAGCTGAAAAAGTAATCGGGATCGAATATGTACCGGAAGCAATCGAAGATGCCAGAATCAATTCCGAGATCAACGGAATCCAAAACACGCTTTTCTTTGCAGGAGACATGAAAAATGTTTTGAATGAAGCATTTATTAACGAACACGGACAGCCGGATGTAATCATCACAGACCCTCCGCGCGCAGGAATGCACGACGATGTTATAGACGCGATATTATTGGCAGAGCCCAAGCGAATTGTTTATGTCAGTTGTAATCCGGCCACGCAAGCTCGTGACTTGAATTTACTCGGAGCTAAATACAAAGTGGAGAAAATACAACCGGTGGATATGTTTCCTCACACCCACCATGTTGAAAATGTTGTATTATTGATAAAATCAGAAGATATACTTCATAATAACGATAATACTTCCCTCCAATAACAAAATTTTTATATTCTTTCTTTGATTTTTTCCCAATTACTGTTTCCAAGAGGCATTTTTTGGTCTTTTTAGTCTAATATTTTAATTTTTAGAATTTAGTGAGTATTTTTGTATCTCTTATCAATTGAAAATTAAATATGGATCACTCTATTTTAGGAACGTGATTTTCTAAAGAATGAAATTATGAGCAAAACAGAAGAATTCAAGCAGCTTATCGATAAAGATTACACATTTAAGGGCGAATCTTTTATTTTAGGAGCTCCCATGATCAATGGAGAAGTCATTCAAGACTCATATATCCGCGTACCATTTAAAACTTTAAACCGCCACGGACTGATTGCCGGCGCAACAGGCACGGGAAAAACCAAGACACTGCAAGTCATAGCCGAAGCGTTGAGTGATGCAAGCGTATCAGTCGTAATGCTCGATGTCAAAGGGGATTTGAGTGGTATTGCAGCTACCGGAACAGAAAATAAGATCATCCAGGAACGGTATGGAAAAATGAAGCTGGCATATAAACCGATAGCTTTCCCGGTTGAATTGATGAGTATCAGCCATGAAAAAGGAGCTAAGCTGCGAGCGACCGTCATGGAATTCGGCCCGGTGCTGATGTCTAAAATCTTAGGATTGAACGACACGCAAGCCGGATTAGTCGCATTAATTTACAAATTCTGCGACGATAACCATCTGCCATTGGTAGACTTAAAGGATTTCATTAAAGTATTACAATACATCGGAGATCAAGGAAAAGAGGCCATAGAAAAAGAGTATGGAAAAATTTTCACCACATCTACCGGAACTATTTTACGCAAAATCATCGAATTGCAGCAACAAGGATCGGACTTGTTTTTTGGAGAACCCTCTTTCGATATCAACGACCTGATGCGAATAGATGAAAACGGACGTGGAATAATCAATATTATCCGCGTGACCGATATGCAAGACCGGCCAAAATTGTTTTCCACATTCCTGCTGCAAATGCTTGCAGAAATCTATGCAACCTGCCCGGAAGAAGGAGATCTGGATAAACCGAAGCTGGTCATGTTCATCGATGAAGCTCATCTCATTTTTCAGGAAGCAAGCAGCGCTTTGTTACAACAAATAGAAACCGTCATTAAATTAATCCGTTCAAAAGGAATCGGCATTTTTTTCTGTACTCAGAACCCGACAGATGTTCCTCCTTCCGTATTGGGACAACTCGGACTCAAGGTACAACATGCTTTGCGTGCTTTTACCGCAAAAGACAGGAAGGACATCAAAAGTATGGCAGAGAACTTCCCTTACACGAATTTTTATAAGACCGATGAATTACTGACTCAAATGGGTATGGGAGAAGCATTGGTCACTTTATTAAACGAAAAAGGAATGCCTACGTCACTGTCTTACACCATGTTATGTTCTCCTCGATCAAGAATGGATATTCTTTCCGAAGAGGAGATCGATGCATTAGTTAAAAAAAGTAAGTTAGTTTCCAAATACAACCAGACATTAGATAAGGAAAGTGCCTACGAAATCCTGATAAAAAAAATAGAAACGGCTCAAAAACAAGCACTTGAAGAGGAACAAAAATCAACGGTAAGAACTTCTCAGTCGAAAAAAACGGAAAAATCGATGTTGGAAGAAGTATTGAGCAGTCCGGTTGCCAAACAAGTTGCCCGTACGGCCTCATCGGCTTTAGTCCGGGGATTGATGGGTGTCCTGGGATTGAAAATGAGGCGATAAAACAAAAGATACATGACAGCATTTCTGATTCGGAATATTTACTACTATGGAAGCATCCTGATCTTTATGCTTGTAGGAGGAATTATCCTCTTCCTGTATAATAAAGCAGATGTTGCCATTTGGATAAATACGCATTATAATTCATTTCTGGATAAGTGCTTCCTCTGTGTAAATTATGGAGGCACCCTTGTTTTTAGCTTACTGACAGCATTGATTGTCGGCTTTTTCAAAGGTTGGAAAACTTCGCTCAAAGCCATTGCCTGTTTTGCATCGGCCGCATTGGTTGTTTTGATTGTAAAATATTTTATTTTCCCCGGAGCATTACGACCAACGCTTTATTTTGAAGGGAAGTATGTATTGAGGTTAATCGAAGGTGTTGTCCAACTGGAGACAGAAAGTTTTCCATCGGGACACACTGCTGCGGCATTTTCTGTCGCTACATTCCTTGCACTACTCTTGCCGAAAAAACAGTGGCATTGGCTATTGGCTCTGGCCGCAGGATCTGTCGGCTATGCCCGGCTGTATTTATCTCAACACTTCATTACCGACGTCTATACAGGGATGATCATTGGAGTGGGGATTACAACACTTGTTTATTATTTTTATCCGGAGAAAAGAACAGGGCAATGATTACAAAAGTCCGGCAATATATTCAAAAAAACAATTTGCTTCCCAGCAACGCGACTGTAATTGTCGGATTAAGCGGAGGAGCCGACTCCGTAGTACTGCTCCATGTATTAAACCAATTAGGATATCATTGCATTGCCGCTCATTGTAATTTTCATCTAAGAAACGAAGAGTCATCCCGTGATGAACAATTTGCCGTTAGCTTTGCCAAGTCGATGCAGGTTCCTGTTCATGTGATTGAATTTGACACCCGGCAGTATGCATCGGAACAAAAAATATCCATCGAAATGGCTGCCAGGGAATTACGATACACCTGGTTTGAAAAACTAAAGAAAAACGAACAAGCAGAAGCCATTGCCGTAGCCCATCACCGCGATGACAGCATAGAAACAGTCATTCTTAATCTGATCAGAGGAACCGGGTTGAACGGATTGACAGGTATCAAACCGAAAAACGACAACCTGGTACGTCCGCTTTTGTGCTTGTCGAAAGAAGACATCCTGGAATACGTTCAAAAACATGATTTGAAGTATGTTACAGATTCAAGTAACCTACAGAACGAATTCGTAAGAAATAAAATACGAAATCAAATCATTCCATTATTCAAATCGATCAATCCTTCGGCTCCGGAGGCGATCGAACGGACAATAGAAAATCTTCGGGAAACATCTTTGATTTCAGAAAAAGCGTTGCAGGAGTATTGCTCAAAAGTTTTTACCAAAGGAAAAATCAACGTTCCTAAGCTAATGAAAACACCATCTCCGGAAGCTGTTTTGTTTCATATACTGAACAACTATCAGTTTAACCGGGATGTGATCCTGGAGATTCTCCAGGCTTCGACAGGATCCCCCGGAAAAGTATTTTATTCCCCTGAATACCGACTGATTGTCGATCGGGAAGAGTTGTTGATTGCAGAAAAAAAACAATCAGGAGATGATAAATACTTCATTGAGGCAGAAGATCTAATGGTTACGGAACCGATAGCGCTCCAATTCTCATACGAAAAATACATCGATCGTTCTGATATTAAAAAAGATAAAGAATATGCTATTTTCGACGCAGAAAAATTACATTATCCCCTTGTATTGAGAAAATGGAAGCCGGGCGATCGATTCATCCCTTTTGGAATGAGAGGATTTAAAAAATTAAGCGACTATTTCAATGATATGAAATTCAGCATTTTAGACAAAGAAAATACCTGGATCTTATGCAGTGGAAACGACATCTGCTGGATCGTAGGACACCGTACAGATAACCGTTTTCGTGTAGATAAAAGCACAAAAAGAATCTGCCAGGTTAAACTTTTATAAAAATTATTTGTAGTGACAAAAAAGTTACGTATATTTGTAGCCGAAATCACTTCATCAACAATTTCAAATCCCAAGGTCTTTTTAATCAACATAAATCAATGAATAAGGTAAACCTTCCGACAGATGTGTCTATAATTACAACATATCGCTGTCAGATGCGCTGTAAAATGTGTAATATTTGGCAATATCCGACAGCTGTTGAGAAGGAAATCAAAGCCGAAGAATTGGAGATGTTACCCAAACTCAGATTTGTGAATTTGACCGGAGGAGAACCATTTCAAAGAAAAGACCTGGAAGATATTGTTGCTGTCTGTTTTGAGAAATCACCAAGAGTTGTCATCTCTACATCAGGATTTCATTTCGAAAAGATTATTGCTTTAGCCAAAAAATATCCCCGGATTGGAATCCGGATAAGTATTGAAGGCCTATCGCAGAAAAACGATGAACTGAGAGGACATGAAGGAGGTTTTGATAAAGGATTGAAGACATTGCTTACGCTTCAGGAGATGGGTGTTAAAGATATCGGATTCGGATGTACTGTTTCCAACAATAATTCGACCGATATGCTTTCATTGTATCAATTATCTAAAGCATTGGGAATGGAGTTTGCCACTGCGGCATTTCACAACTCCTATTATTTCCATAAACACGATAATGTGATTACAAATAAAGATGAAGTGTGTGGGAATTTTGAAAAATTGATCGAACAGCTTTTAAAAGAAAACAATCCGAAATCTTGGTTTCGTGCATTCTTTAATTTGGGTCTGATTAATTACATTCAAAATGAGAAACGGATGCTTCCCTGTGAAGCCGGTACGACTAATTTTTTCATAGAGCCTTATGGCGAGGTATATCCATGCAACGGATTGGAAGATCACATCTGGAAAGAAAGTATGGGAAACATACGTGATTATTCGAATTTTGAAGATCTGTGGTACAGCGATCAGGCCCATAAAGTCAGAGAATCTGTGCGTACATGCCCGAAAAATTGCTGGATGGTAGGGACTGCAGCTCCTGTCATGAAAAAATATTTCAAACATCCTGCCCTATGGGTTGCAAAAAACAAATGGAGAAGTATGACAGGTAAACCACTAGATATCAATCAAGTTCCACATTTTGATGTTGGACAGGATCCCCGACAGGGAGATCTCGATTTTTCTCGTTGTGTGCCTTTTACAGACAAAAATGGAGTACCAAAAGATGAAAATATTCCATTAATTCTAACCAAATGAAAATTGCAGTAGCAGGGACACGAGGAATTCCTGATATCTTAGGAGGAGTCGAAACACATTGTGAAGAACTTTATCCGAGATTGGTCAAATTGGGATGCGACGTAACTGTAATCAGGCGTTCCTGTTATGTAACCGATCATTTATCCGAATACAAAGGAGTCAAACTGAAAAACGTATATGCTCCTCGTAATAAAACATTTGAAGCCATAATCCACTCTTTTTTGGCTGTAGCGACAGCCAAAAAGATGAAGGCCGACATTATTCACATCCATTCCATCGGACCATCTCTAATGGCTCCTTTTGCCCGGATGTTAGGGTTAAAAGTGGTGGTTACTCATCACGGGCCGGATTACAACCGGCAGAAATGGAACGGGATAGCTAAATTCTGGCTGAAACAGGGAGAGCGTTTGGGCGTCAAATATGCAAACGAATTGATCGTCATTTCCAATGTAATCAATGAGATTGCCCGAAAGAAATATAAACGCAACAATGCTCATGTGATTTTTAACGGAGTAACTTCTCCCGTTAAATCATCCGGATGTGAGTACCTTGAAACATGGGGATTGAAAAAAGGAAATTATATTCTGGCTGTTGGTCGCTTTGTGCCTGAAAAAGGTTTTGATTTATTAATCGAAGCATTTTCAAAAATAGAAAGACCTGATCTTAAATTAGTTCTGACCGGAGATGCAGATCATGCGACGAATTATTCAGAAGAATTAAAAAAACAGGCTGTTTCTAATGGAACTATCCTGACGGGTTTTTTATCCGGAAGTAAACTTAACGAAATTTTCACTCATGCCAGGTTGTTCGTTCTTCCTTCTACCCATGAAGGTTTGCCTATCGCACTCCTGGAAGCCATGAGTTATGAATTGGATGTTTTGGTTAGCGATATTCCTGCCAATAAGGAAGTGAAATTGTCGGACGAATCGTATTTTCATTCAGAAGACATCATTGATTTATGTAAGAAGCTGAAAAGCAAATTAAATAAACCTCTATCCTCTCCCGTTCACTACAATATGTCATTGTATAATTGGGATGATATTGCCGTTCAGGTGCTGAACGTATATAAAAAATTGAATTATTAATTAACAAATATAAAATCTTATACAATTAAATTTTATGCAGAAGTATAATATTTTGCAACTTAAAGAGATGGCTCAAGAATCACTGATCTCTCTAGCTAAAGAACTGGGACTAAAGAAAGTGGAAAAGTTGAGCAAAGATGACTTGGTTTATCAAATCTTAGACCAGCAAGCAATTGTTGGCGCTGCAAAACAAGCAGCTGTTGAAAAAGAAGCTGAATCAAAAAGATCAGGTAAAGATCACAAAACTTCCAAACCTTCAACGAAAGACCAAACAAAGAATAAACCGACAGTTGAAAAGAAAAATCTCCAGGAAGTTGCTCAGACAGAGAAAAATAAGACAAAACCGGTTGTAGAGAAAAATACCGAAAAACCTGTTATTCAAGCTGAAGAACAAAAAAGCAAACCTTTAGACAAAAAACAAAGCTTGAAAAAAACAGAAGAGAAAGAACTTGTTTCAGAAAAGACAGAAGCAGAGGTTTCTGTAAAACCTGAAAAAGCAAAACCCATTGAAAATGGAACCAATCCTGAAAAGTTACAAGCTAAAAAGAAACGTGCCAGGATCGAAACAGGTAAAGAAACGAAACAGTTAAAAACACAGGAAGCAGGACCAGAGACGGTTCTTCCTCCGGCAGTTCCCGAACAGGAACCAATAGTTCAACCTGTTACGGATACCCCTGCTCCAACCAAAATGGTGTTCCGCCATAGCCCGGAAGTCAATAGTGTGATGGATCAAGTTTTATTCAGCGTAAAAAAAGACCATCCCAAACAAACTCCGAAAGAACATCAGCAGGCATCGAATCCGCAACCGGCACAACAACAGCAACAACAACCTGTTAATCAGCCAACTAAAAGCGGAAACAACAATGGAAATTCTCCGCAAAACAAAGAAAAAACGTTTGAATTTGAAGGGATATTAACCGGAACCGGAGTCCTTGAAATCATTCAGGAAGGTTATGGTTTCCTGCGATCTTCCGATTATAACTATTTATCATCAGCGGATGATATCTATGTATCCCAATCTCAAATCAAATTATTCGGATTACGCACGGGAGATGTTGTCGAAGGTCCGATCCGACCTCCTAAGGAAGGAGAAAAGTTTTTTCCATTGGTCAAAGTCGATCTGATTAACGGTTTAAGTCCAGAAGAAGTGCGGGATCGCGTACCTTTTGATCACCTGACCCCTCTCTTCCCCAACGAGAAATTCAAACTGACGGCAAGCATGAGTCCGAAAGTTAACGATAGAATATCCGTACGTGTTGTAGACCTTTTCTCTCCCATCGGTAAAGGACAACGGGGCCTGATCGTAGCTCAACCGAAAACAGGTAAAACAATGTTATTGAAAGATATAGCAAACGCTATCGCTTGGAATCATCCGGAAGTATACATGATCGTTTTGTTGATTGACGAACGCCCGGAAGAAGTAACCGACATGCAGCGCAGTGTCGATGCTGAAGTGATTGCCTCCACTTTCGACGAACCGGCCGAACGCCATGTTAAAATCGCCGAAATTGTTCTCAATAAAGCCAAAAGAATGGTAGAATGCGGACATGATGTCGTTATTCTATTGGATTCGATCACTCGTCTGGCACGGGCATACAACACCGTTCAACCGGCATCAGGAAAAGTACTTTCCGGAGGTGTGGATGCCAATGCTTTACAAAAACCCAAACGATTCTTCGGGGCGGCGCGTAACATCGAAAATGGCGGCTCGTTGACAATTATCTCCACAGCCTTGACCGAAACCGGATCAAAAATGGATGATGTCATCTTTGAAGAATTTAAGGGAACCGGCAATATGGAATTGCAATTGGATCGTAAACTTTCAAATAAACGGATCTATCCGGCTGTCGATATCATCGCCTCAAGTACCCGGAGAGATGATCTGTTACAGGAACAAGAAACGCTCAATCGCATGTGGATCCTCCGAAAATATCTTTCTGACATGAACAGTCTGGAAGCCATGGAGTTTGTAAAAGACCGTATGGTAAAAACATATGATAATGAAGAATTTATGGCTTCAATGAACGGTTAATTAAGACATGCAATCTTTCTTTCGGCATCTTATTCTATATGCTATTTTATTTTCCTTTTCCCCTGCTGTTTTTTCTCAAGAAAACAAGCAGGATGGATTATTCATGGATAATTATCAACTCTATCCGGAAAATAATGGCTTATTCGGTTTAAGTATCGATAATCTGAGCTTCTTTAAAAACAACGAATCAGACGGCGATATCTTTGATGGCTATTCGTTGCCGGGATTCCGTTTTCAACCTCGTGTCTACCTGTATCCGACATCTTTTGTAAAACTGGAAGCAGGCGTATCTCTATTAAAGTTCTGGGGAGCAGAAAAATACCCTTGTTATGCTTATCAAAATATTGCTGAGTGGAAAGCAGATAACTATCAATACGGTTTTCATATTCTTCCCTTTTTCCGGGCACAAATACAGCCGGTCAAACAAATTAACCTGGTACTGGGGAATTTATATGGAGGCAGTAACCATCAATTGATAGAACCGTTATACAACCCGGAACTTAACCTGACAGCTGATCCCGAATGTGGAATTCAATTCTTGTATAACTCACCCATAGCAACAGCTGATCTCTGGATCAACTGGGAAAGTTTTACATTCAAAAAAGACACTCATAATGAAGCATTTACCCTGGGAACTTCGGCTGCATTGAACATAACTCCGGAGTCTTCCTTTTTTCATATGAGCCTTCCGTTCCAGATGTTAGGCGTACACCGTGGCGGTGAAATAGACACGGTCGAATACTGTCTCACAACGATGATCAATGCGGCAACCGGTCTCAATCTCAAGTTCAATACGAATCGCTTACTCAAAGATATATCCTTACAACTTATGGTAGCCGGATACAATGCCCCCAAAGGAGAAAAATTATTCTATACCAAAGGTTGGGCTATTTATCCCAATATCAGTGCGACAATCTGGAATATTAAGCTTAATGCCGGCTGGTGGAGAAGTTCCAACTACATCAATATCTTTGGAAATCCTGTTTTTGAAAACATCTCTTTAACGTTAGACGGACGAGTATTCCCCAAAACAGACGTATTAAACGGAAAGGTTTCTTACGAACAACCGTTCGGAAATGGAGTCTATTTGGGGGCTGATATGGAACTATTCTACAACCCTCAGCTAAAAGCATACAACCCGCCTTACGATATTGTCGGCAAATACAGTAAATCTCTTAATTATTCTTTCGGCGTATATTTGCGCATCAACCCTTCTATTGTGCTCAGTAGGCAGATAAATAAATAAACACCATCTCATTGTTTTTTTTAACTAAATCCTGAACAAAACAATAATACACATTGTTATAGAGTAAATGTTAAAAATTTGATGTTTAATTTATAAAAAATAAAATCTATGAAAAAGAGTGTGTTATTTTCTGCATTACTTGTTGGTTTACTTGCGCTCATGACAGCCTGTAGTAGTACCTCCTACACATTGTTAAACAGCAATCTTTACCCCGGGAAAGACGTTAAAGCGTACAAGACTTTTAGTATCTTACCGTACGACGGATTAAAACTACCTCCAAGTATTTCAATTTATGATGTGCAAAATATTCAACGGGCTGTTGCCAATGAATTATCTATTCGCGGGTTTAAGGAAGATAAAACAGGAAACGGAGACATGGTAGTCATAACTACATTGTATGCCAAAACAGATATTACAACAAAAGATGCTATTCCTGATTGGGCTCCGATAAGACCGATGGGACCAACAGCATCGATGTATAGGAGTTATTACGATGATGCTCAAATCATTGACAATGTCAGTAAAGATGGTGTTTTAGCAGTCGACCTGATAGATCCGAAACAAAATGCTGTTATCTGGGATGCTGCCGTTAGCTCTGTTATTGATGATGTTCAAAAAAATATTAAAGATCCGGTACAGATTAATACGGCTTGTGATAAGCTGTTCAGCAAATTCCCGATTCCGGTTCCTGCAACCAAATAGTCATTGCAGAAAGATAAAGATTCGGAGAGGTTATTGAAAGATAACCTCTTTTTTTGGAAATCTCAAAGCGTTTCGTACATTTGTACCCAAATTCTAATCCTAAAATAATGAAGAAAGTATTTTTATCCTTATTAGCAGTATTGCTTTTTACTACTACGTATGCACAAAAAGGTGATTTATACGTAGGAGCACAAGGTGGTTATATCACACATTTTAAAGATTTAGTATATGGTTTGAATGTATCTTATCATTTAGCAGATCCTTTGGAAATCAGTTTAACCGGCCTAATGAACCCGAGTATCAAAGAAGCGGGAGATAATCTGATCGATCCGAGTACGATTAAGATGTATAGCGCCAATCTGGATTTTCGCTACTACATGTTGTTGCAACGTACCTGGGGAATGGGTCCTTCTCTTGGAGGGCAGTATTTATTCCTGGATAAAAAGTACGATAATTCTGTCGGAGAAGAATATAAAGTCAATGCGTTTGGATTCAACATCGGATGGCACATGCGTGCAAACATTACCGAAAACATCAAATTAACGGGTGGATGGCGTTATACAACAGCCAACCATGATGCAAGCCATCACTTGTTTTATGCCAGTATCGGCTATACTTTTAACACCTATTAAGAAGGATCTATATTTCTTCTGAAATTCGATATTTATTCCTCTCTGGGGCATTGCGGGTAATCAGTTCTCCAATAAAACCAGTGAGGAATAATTGTGTTCCGATAACCATGGAAGCCAAAGCAATATGAAAATAAGGCGTATCTGTTACCAATCGATAGGGACCTCCCGAATGCATATAATAAAGTTTAAGGACACCAACCGTAATCACAGCAATAAAGCCTATTATAAAAATCAATGACCCTAAAACTCCGAAAAAATGCATTGGTTTTTTCCCGAATTTAGATAAAAACCATAACGTTATCAAATCCAGATAACCATTAAAAAAACGATTAATTCCTCCGAATTTAGTCTTCCCGTATTGACGTTTCTGGTGTATTACCACTTTTTCGCCAATTTTACCGAATCCTGCATTTTTAGCTAAATAAGGGATGTAACGATGCATGTCGTTATATACTTCTATGTTTTTGACTACATCATTTTTATAAGCTTTCAATCCGCAATTAAAATCATGCAGTTTGATTCCGGAAACAGAACGCGCTGTAGCATTAAATAATTTAGTAGGTAAAGTCTTGCTGATCGGATCATACCGTTTTTTCTTCCATCCTGAAACTAAATCATAATTTTCTTCGGTAATCATCCTATACAATTCGGGAATCTCATCCGGACTGTCCTGAAGGTCTGCATCCATCGTAATAACCACATTTCCTTGTGCACGCTGGAAACCACAATGCAATGCAGGAGATTTCCCATAATTCCGACGAAACCGGATGGCTTTGATCTCCGGATAATTACCGCGAAGCTGATTGATCACTTTCCAGGAATCATCCATACTTCCATCATCAATAAAAATAACTTCAAAACTTAAATTCTCTTTATCCATGACTTTTTTGATCCATGAAAAAAGTTCCGGGAGCGAATCGGCTTCATTCAATAAGGGAATAATGACTGAAATATCCATAATTTTTATCGTAGATTTCTGATTTTACCTGCAAAGATACAATATAAACAATGAAAGAGATGAAAATAATAAAGATAATTAAAAAAATATTACTATCTTTGCAGCGAAATTTATAAAAAAAATATCATGTATTTAGATTCAGAAAAAAAGAAAGAAATCTTTGCAAAGTACGGAAAGTCTAACACTGATACTGGCTCATCTGAAGCACAGATAGCATTGTTTTCCTACCGTATTTCGCATTTGACTGAGCACCTCAAGTCAAACAAAAAAGATTATAGCACTGAAAGATCACTTAAAATGTTAGTAGGTAAACGTCGTCGTTTACTTGATTATTTGAAAGATCGTGATATCAACCGATATCGTGCTATCATTAAAGAACTTGGAATAAGAAAATAAAACTTATTCTTGAAATTAAAAAAGGATGCTTAACAGCATCCTTTTTTTTTAATTTATAGCACTGAAAATAACCAATTTACGCCATATTATGAAAAACGTTTTGCACATCTTCATCTTCTTCAAATTTCTCTAATAATTTTTCAATCTGTGCTTTTTGTTCTTCGTTTAATTCTTTGTAATCATTCGAGATACGCTCAAATTCCGCACTGTGAATCTCATATCCGTTTTCTTCCAGATATTTTTGAATCGCTGAATATGATTGGAATTCACCATATATCAATACGACATTTTCTTCTTCATCGTGTTCGATTTCATCGACTCCAAAATCAATCAGTTCCAATTCAAGGTCTTCCAAAGAAACAGCGTCTTTGGGCGTAATCTTAAACACACATTTGTGATCGAACAGGAATTCCAGACTACCGCTCGTGCCCAACGAACCACCGTGTTTATTGAAGTAACTACGAACATTCGCTACCGTGCGGGTCGGATTGTCTGTTGCGGTTTCCACGACAATGGCAATTCCATACGGACCATATCCTTCATAAACCATCTCTTTATAATCCGCAGCATCTTTAGACGTCGCTTTCTTAATTGCCCTCTCAACATTTTCTTTAGGCATGTTTTCCTTTTTCGACTGTTGAACCAGGACTCTTAAGCGAGGATTCGTATCGGGATCAGGACCACCTTCTTTTACTGCGATTGTTATTTGCTTACCCAATTTGGTAAATACACGGGCCATATTACCCCATCTCTTCATTTTTGTCGCTTTGCGGTATTCAAATGCTCTTCCCATATTTAATTACGTTATATGTTATCTCAATTGCGCTTTTAATTTATCTTCCAAACCTTTTTGGATCCTACTCATCAAATTATCTATTTGCTTGTCATTCAATGTTTTTTCTTCATCTTGTAAAATAAAACTTACAGCGTATGACTTTTTACCTTCCGGCAAATTTTTACCTTCATAGACATCGAATAAATAGACTTCTTTCAATATTTTCCTATCCGTTTCAAATGCAATTTTTTCGATTTCGGAGAATTGAATATTTTGATCCAGTAATAAGGCCAGATCTCTTTTCACTGCCGGATACTTAGATACTTCAGAAGCGGTAACCTTATTTGATTTTATTTCTTTCATCAACTTGTCCCAACTCAACTCGGCATAATAAACTTCAGCATTGATATCGAACTTTTTACAACATTTCTTTTGGAGAATCCCCAGAATTCCCAGCTCTCTTCCTGAAGTCGTATGGATAGACAGGGCTGTTGAAAATAATTCATTCTGACAGACGCCAAAAACTAATTTCTTCATACCAATCCCCAAACGAACAAAAATATTCTCGACATAAGCTTTCAACTCATATACCGAAGACTTTTCATCCGGATGGTTCCAATTATTAATCACTTTATTACCTGTCAGCCACAATGCCAGATGAAATTCTTCCCTGATTGCAGACAAAGGTTCATTTTCTCTCTCTTTATCTAGATGAAACGAATAAACATTTCCAAACTCATAGAGCTTCAAATCCGGATTTTTGTGATTCCGGTTATATTCGATACTCTCCAACCCTCCGTACAATAATGTTTGCCGCATGACATTCAATTCTGCACTTAACGGGTTTCTCAGTCTGACACAGTGGCCTTCCGGAAAAACAACCGAATCTTTATAATAAACTTCCGATGTAAGGGAATTATTCATTATTTCATGAAAACCACATCCGGTAAGCTGTTCAGAGATCAGATTCTGTAGTTCATAACTCCGATCGGTTGCTGTCTGATAGGAAAGATTTGATTTCAGGCTTTCGCTGATTTCTACATGATTATATCCATATATACGAAGTATATCTTCAATAACATCCACATCTCTGTGAACATCCACACGATAAGTCGGGATACTTAATGTCAGTGTCGTATCATTTTCTTGCAGAATACTGATTTCAAGGTCTTTGAGAATACTTTTAACAGTTTCCAAAGGGATGTTTTTTCCAATCAGATCATCGATCTTCTGAAGAGATACCTCTATTATTTGATTTTCAACCGGGTTCGGATAAATATCCTGTAAATCTCCGCTAATCTTACCTCCTGCAATCTCTTTGATCATCAAAGCGGCACGTTTCAACACGTAAATCGTATTGTTAGGATCACATCCTCTTTCAAACCGGAACGAAGCATCTGTATTCAATACGTGACGACGAGCGGTTTTACGGATCCAGGTCGGATGAAAATAGGCTGATTCAAGAAAAATATCCGTAGTTTCTTCCGTCACACCTGATTGAAGCCCTCCGAATACGCCACCGATACACATTCCTCCCTGAGCGTTACATATCATCAGATCACGATCGCTCAATGTGCGTTCCACTTCATCCAACGTCACAAATGGAGTGCCTTCCGGAAGTGTTTTTACATATACCGTATTTCCGGCTATTTCTTTTTTATCGAAAGCATGAAGCGGTTGCCCGAATTCATGCAATACATAATTCGTAATATCGACAATGTTGTTTATCGGGCGTAATCCTATCAACATCAAACGATTCTTAAGCCATTCCGGACTTTCTTTCACTGTTACCTGATTGATTGTCACACCGGAATAACGCGGACAGGCTTCCGTGTTTTCAACAACAACCTTTATCGCCGGAGATTTATCTTCAATATCAAATGCAGCAACCGAAGGCTTAATCAGCGTAACCTGCTTTCCGTTTTGTTTCAGAAAGGCAGCCAAATCCCGGGCAACTCCGAAATGCGAAGCGGCATCGACACGATTAGGAGTAATATCAACTTCAAGAATATAATCACTTTCAATGCGGTAATAATCGCGGGCAGACATGCCTACAACGGCATTTTCAGGAAGAACGATAATTCCGGCATGATCCGTACCGATACCAATCTCATCTTCGGCGCAAATCATTCCGTTGGACTCTACGCCACGGATTTTCGACTTTTTGATCGTAAAAGATTCGTCTCCCGAGTATAATTTAGTTCCGTTAACAGCTACAACCACTTTTTGCCCGGCTGCAACATTAGAAGCTCCGCATACTATTTGTAAGACTTCACTATGACCAACGTCCACTGTGGTGATATGCAAATGATCCGAATCAGGATGAGGGATACAGGTCAATACTTGTCCGATAACCAAACCATGCAGTCCTCCTTTAATAGTTTCAATTTCCTCCACACTGCCGGTTTCCAACCCTATGGAAGTCAACGCTGCAGCCAGATCTTGCGGAGATAAGTCGAAATTGAGATATTCTTTTAGCCAACGATAAGAAATATTCATCTTTATGGATATTCAAATTTAGTCGACAAAAATAGTAAAAATTGCGGAAAACTTAAAACGGTGTTTCAAAATTATTATTATTCGAGAGGTTCCGGTTGGAAGGAAGCTGTGCCGGAGCAATATCAGCCTGACTATTCAGCCGGGATTGAAATTCTTCCACCAGTAGATCATCGTCGAGATTCTGAAAACGGGCATATTCTTTTTTGAAGCTTAATAAAACGTCGCCGGTGGCTCCATTCCGGTGCTTGGCCACGATAATTTCCGCTTTACCTGTCAAATCGTTCCCTTTTTCATCTGTAAATATTTTATAGTATTCCGGACGATGGATAAAACAGACCAGGTCGGCATCCTGCTCGATCGCACCGGATTCTCGTAAGTCGGATAATTGAGGACGTTTACCTTCGCTTCCGACACGACTTTCCACGCCGCGGTTCAACTGAGAAAGAGCGATGATCGGAATATTCAATTCTTTGGCTAATCCTTTGAGTGAACGAGAAATGATACTCACTTCCTGTTCTCGGCTTCCAAAACTCATCCCACTGGCATTCATCAATTGCAAGTAGTCTATAATTAAACACTTAACCTTATGCTCCTTCACTAATCGACGTGCTTTTGTCCGTAATTCAAAGACAGACAAACTCGGAGTGTCGTCAATAAAAATCGGAGCGTCAAAAAGCTCTTTCAATTTGATGTCCAGTTGCTCCCATTCGTAATTTTCAAGTCGTCCATTCTTTATTTTCTCTCCAGGAATTTGCGTCACATTGACAATCAAACGATTAACAAGCTGAACATTGGACATTTCAAGAGAAAAAACAGCAACCGGAGTATTGAAATTAACAGCCATATTTTTCGCCATCGATAATACAAATGCCGTTTTTCCCATAGCCGGGCGTGCAGCAATGATGATTAAATCCGAATTTTGCCAACCGGAAGTGATTTTATCCAACAGCTTGAATCCGGTCTGAACACCACTCAACCCATCGGTACGCTGAGCGGCAATCTGCATGAGTTCAATTGCTTCACGAATGACCGGATTGATCTGTGTAACATCTTTTTTTACATTGCGTTGAGATATTTCAAACAATTGACCTTCAGCCTCTTGCATCAAATCATCCACATCATTGGTTTCATCAAATGCTTTGGTAGCCACCTGTGAACTGAACGAAATC
Organism: Bacteroidales bacterium; assembly: GCA_031551395.1. Classification (GTDB taxonomy): domain Bacteria; phylum Bacteroidota; class Bacteroidia; order Bacteroidales; family Azobacteroidaceae; genus BNXB01. The sequence continues at coordinate 8,117 of JAVBNR010000010.1, read as the reverse complement.
AATTCCCTGGCTAAATATTTTTGGGCAATGATTCGGGCATGGTATTCCAAGTGAGCCGTTGACACGACTTTTTCCGACAATTGAGCGATATAAAACGGACCGCCGACAACCTCAAGGTTCCCTTTTTTACGCAACTGCTCAACCACTGTAAGCATATCGATCGGCTTTTGCTGAACAGCTAAATCCTGAATGGCAGAAAAAATCAATTCATGTGTCTTATCATAAAAACTTTCCGGACGAAGGATATCGCTGATTACCGAATACGCATCTTTTTCAAGCATCAGCGCACCTAACACAGCTTCCTCCAGTTCAGGGGCCTGCGGTTGTAAACGTCCCGTCTCCTCCGAATTTACAGGTGTTTTTTTTCTTTTTGTATATGATCTGGTAGATGAATTGATTTGTTCCGCCATAATATTATTAATTCTTTTTAGGGATAGCAAAGGTAGTACAATCCTATCGATATTATAGGAAAACAATAATCTAAACTATTAACATGTTATTAACGAATATTGGTTCTATCGGCTATTCCTTCTGCTACTACCGAGACCCGTATTTCCTGTTCGTTGATAATGTTGAAATTGCTTTACCTGGCGTTGTCCTCGTTCACGGGATTGTTCCGAATGATTCAATTCCTGAGCAACCCGGCCGGATACGGCAGGTTGTGTATGAACTCCGGTCGTCCGTTGTTGAGTTGGAGTATGTTGAGCGCCTAAGCCCGCTGCCGGCGTCCACACTCCATTTGAATTTTTCTTATATACATTTCCATCCCTGCCTGCATAGACTCCATTATTTGTATGGACGGTCGTTCCATTAGGTCCATGGGTAATAACTCCTTCGCGTCCGCCGGAAGTCTGATATCCGAATGCGGTACCAAATGCCGTAGTCACATGCCCTGAACGAGCCCATTGGGCTCCGTTGCTTACAGTTGAATGTCCCCATTGAGCATAAGCATTATGCGCCTGAGAAGTGTGCCCGTAAGTACCTGTCCATGGGTTATAGGTATTAGCAGCCGTACGTCCCCCGTACCATCCTTGTACGCTCGCCGAACGTCCGTATCTTCCTGTCATCGGGTTATACCAGGCTGAAGTACCTGCAGCTCCGTAAGGGCCGTAAGCTCTCCGTCCGACGGCAAAACCGCCTGTCCAGGGATTATACACAGCTCCCATACCGTAAGTACAAGGCCGTGGGCGATAAACAGGCCAATAAGCTCCCGGTCCCCAGTAGATATACGGATGATAATACCATCCTGTTCCATATACGATTGCTGTGCTTATAATCGCTCCAACGGTTACACCGATAATAAATGCCCCGAAATAACCGCTGGTTGTCGCACATTCAACAGTCGTTGACGTCGGATTCTCCTGAGTGACATAGGTAACGTTATACACCGGAGAACTCGGCGGAATTGTATAAATCACACTGGGAACGGAATCTGCCGTTTTCCAGGGTCCTTTAGGAGAAGTTGAAACAAACCAAACAGCTTGAAAACAAAGGTAATAAAGATCTCCGACTTTGATAATTTTATCCTGCGTATTGACGGCATAATCCATTGAAGTTCCTTCAATCGGAGCAAATCGAGGTTCGCCGTCATAACTAACGTTTACTTTTGCTTCAGCCTCCGAACGATTGACCACAACCGTAGTCGGGATTTGCGCCAGCATCACAGCGTCCGAAGCTTGAACAGTCCCGGGTACGGATGCTAACACATGACCTTTCGGAGAATCTTCGGGTATCTTGGCAAAATCTGCCGGCAAATTATTTCCGGCATAGCTCCAAGGTCCTCCAAAAGAGGCCGACCGGAACCATCTTCCCGACAAAAGAATATAATATTCATTTTTAGTCTGATCGATAAAAATATCGTTATCAGAATTGCTTACATACAATAATTGGGTGTTCGGAATTTTGGCAAAAACAGGGGTCCCCTCCGTAATAATCAATTCTGCCGGCACATTGCTATAAAACACCTCAGGAACATCTGTTGCCGCATGAGGAGGTATTTCTTTTTTTACATCATCGAAGTTTTGCCCCGCAGGAAGTCCCGACATATCTTTCGGCAAAGTACTGGTTTGTTTCCACGGACCTTTCAGATTCTGAGCCGTCAACCACACATCATTAACCAATAAAAAATACGCTTTTGTCGACTTTTGATAAAATAGATCCCAGTTCGTATTGACAACAAATTCTATCTCTGTTTTATCAATTGGAGACAACACCGGATCGCCATCAACAATAAGTAAAACAGCAGGGCTGGCACTGTAAAAAATCACAGGAGGATCGTTCTTTACTTTTACAGATTTAGCTTTCACATCTTTCGGATTGATCTCTGCCATAATCCGATCGATAGAGAATGTTTCTGTCCCTTTAGGCATCAAAGCCAAAAAATTCTTTTTCATCAGATCTACTTGCTTGGAATCCAATGACTGAAAACGAACATCGGTATACTCGATTTGATGCAGGTAGGCCGTACGGGCATCTTTATCGACTTTTGTGTCACATTGAAAAGACACAACGCCTAACACTTCCTGTCCTCCACTCGGTGTGATTCCGAACGCCATACGTCCGGTCAACTTTTTATAATCATCCCACTTATCAATTTGAGGTTGATAGTATATGATGGTCGCCGTTGAATTAGATACCTGGCGCGGCCAACCAATATCCTGAGATAAATCATTTTGCGCTTGGAGCAAAAATATCGGAAATGCAATGATGCAAATAAGAATTGACAAACGTTTCATCATTTTTGTATTAAGTATTATATTATTTTATTTTACTTAAAACAGAAAATGAGGCTTTTATGTTTAAAAAAGAAGAGATTAAATCCTATAGGTTACTAAAATCTTATCAATACGAGCGCCATCCATGTCTACAATTTCAAAATTGAATGGATACCAGGACAACTTTTCGCCTTCGTGCGGCAAATGTTCCAGTTTTTCCAATATTAAACCGCTCAACGTATTATATTCATGATCAGCATACAACCCTTCCATATCAAAATATTCAAGAAAATCATAGAATGAGCATTGCCCGCTTACCAATATGCTGCCATCTTCTCTGACAATGATGTTTTTTTCTTCTCCTTCTTCGGTAACATCTCCGACTAATGCCTTCATGATATCCGTAAGCGTAACGATTCCTTTAATACCTCCGAATTCATCGATTACAAATCCATATTTAACATTCGTTTTCCTGAATTGCTCCAATGCACTATAAACGCTCTTATTATCAGGCAAATACTGCGGGGACTTCAATAGTCCTTCTAATGAAAAATCAGGAGAATCAATATGAGCAAATAAATCTTTCAAATAAACAACCCCTTGAATTTCTTCATAACTTCCTGAGGTAACCGGATATATGTTATGCATGTTTTCATTTACTTTTTTTCTTATCTCCTCTTTACTGTCTTTCATATCAAGCCAGGCTAAATCGCTCCGGTAAGTCATGACCGAATCGATATCCCTGTCTCCCAAGTTAAAAACACGCTCCACAATATCATGCTCTACTTCCTGAACTTCTCCTGCATCAAGTCCTTCTTTAACAAGGCTTTTTATTTCTTCTTCAGTGACGCTATCATTGTCTTCTTTGATCCGGAATATCTTGATTACAAGGGAAGTACTCTTTGATAAAAGCCAAACCATCGGACTCATGATACGGGAAAAGACAAGCATCGGACCGGCGACAACTTCAGCCAGGCGTTCAGACATACTAAGTCCTATTCTCTTGGGAACCAATTCTCCAAATACAATCGTCAGGTAAGTAACAATAAAAACAATCAGAACAGTGGCTATTGCCAGTGAATACGGAGCCAGGAATTCAATGTGCGCAATGGCTTCCGCTAAATGATTTGCAAACATTTTTCCGGAATACAATCCGGTCAAAATACCAACTAAAGTAATTCCTATCTGGATAGTGGACAAGAATTTATCCGGCTCTTCAGATAAAGACAAAGCTGTTTTGGCTGCTTTATTTCCTTTTTTTGCTTCCGTTTTTAATCGTGATTTGCGGGCAGAAACCAAAGCAATTTCAGACATGGAAAATATTCCGTTAAGTAAAATCAGTACTATTATGACGATAATTTCCATACTTTTCCTCATTTATTCTATCGCAAATATACACATAGCTGACGTTATTTATGCATTTGATACTTATTATTTTAAAATTTATAGCATCTGTCACAACGAATAAAAATTAATACCTCAAAAAGAAGGTAATGATGGCATATTATTTGCTTTAATACAAATACAAGTTGATAATTCATAGCGGATGAAAGAATAAATAAAAAAGACAAACTACTTATGGATACCTGCGACTTCAAAAAACGAGTATCAGAACAAAGGGATCTGCTTTTTGAAAATATTAACGAATTATGACACAGCACACAATCAAAAATGATAACCAACAGTCAACAGGCATTGAGCAGGACGTATCCTGAGCAATGACTCGTCGGAATAATAATCTCTTACGGTATAATCTCTTACATACCTGTTGTTGAATATATTGTACGCCATTAAACTAATTCCAAGATTCGGTTTGTTTAATGAATAACTTAACGTGGAATTAGCGAAAAAATATACTTTTTTCTCCTTGCCAAGGATGTATTCCTCAAAGCTGATTTTTATTTTCAACTTTTTAACTGCTTTAATAGTAAGATCTTGAAAAAAAGAAAAATTAGAGGCTTTACTTTCCGGCAACCCATCCGTTTTGAATCTGTAGAAATTAAATAAAGCGCCGAGCGTATAATTCAGAGGGAAATCAAATACAGATTTCAACGATAAACGAGAAGCTGAAGACAGGCTTTTATTCTTCCGGATCTCCCCGGAATTGACCGCATTGCAATATTCCATAGAAGTAATGCTATTCTCAAATTGAATACCATGCCTTATCGGATCGACATATTTTTTAAGGCTCAATATATAAAGCTGCATATTATTATCATAACCGAGTAGCTTTGAAGTATAATTGATCGTTGAAGTGATGTCTATCTTACTCGCAAATACATTTTGACTACGCACATCCGTACAGGAAAAATAGAAGAAATCCTGACTATACGGAGAAAAATAGAGATAAGTTCCCCCGAACGAGAACGTATTTCTGATCCCATACCGATCCGCACCTAAATTTTCATCCCGATAGTCCGTAAAAATTTCCTTCAAATAATCATCGATAGAGAGATTCCCTGCCGAATAAGAGCCAAACACTGAAAAGCGATGTTTACCTAATGTGATAAAGTAAGCCAATTTAGGAAAAAACTCAAGCCGTTCATTATCATACGAAAACAAGTCCAAACCACTCAAAGACTGCTTCTTATATCCAATTTTCGCATCCAGCAAAATTTTGGAAATCGATTTACTATAAGTCAAATTCAAATTGAATGAGGTGGATAAATAATCCATTCCAATGCAGTTTTGACTATTCTTTTCTTCCTGATAAAGCGTGTTGGAAAACAAATCCTGATCATTGAATCTAATATCCGTCATCAGCGTATAATAAAACGAATTTGTTATTTTCTTGTAATATTTTACCGAAGCATTGTATTCCGTAGTATTCGCTCTCAATCCTTGTCCGATTACCTGAAAAAAATCGAAATTTCTCAGATAATCAAACTGTTGATTGTTTCGATTGTAAAGCAAGGATGCATTGAAAGTCAATGCAGCGCTATCTTTCAATGCAACTGTAAGATTTGCTTTATTATTCAAAAAATAATTTTTCTCACTCACATAATGCTTATAGGATTCCGGGGTAAGCATATTGTTCGTAATATTATTTACATCCCAATCATAAACACCATCATAATCCAATTGAACATGATCCTTGATCTTGTAATTTAATTTAATTTTCGAAAAGAACGTTTTGGGTACTTGAGTAACCGCGGAAGAGGTCACAACAGATAAAGAATCGTCGTAATAAAACTTTTTTTCCTGTTCAAAAACGGAAATTTGATCCTTATTGAACAACAAATTGGCCATCAATTGCAACTTGTCATTCGGTTTATAATTGAAATTCAACGAATTGAATCCTTTTTTATCTTCCGCTTTGTTAATGGCATATTCATTGTACGGACTTAAGTAATGATTAACGACTCTGGAATCGGCATGCGAATCAAATTCCGAACCTAACATCCTGATATTTTCGTCTGAAGAAAAAGACGTTTTAAATGCAGCATTATTCAGATCCGTCATGTTGTATAGCTTCAGTTTCTTATTCATAGTAAACAAGTTGGCTTTCGCCTCATATCGATCTTCATACCCACCTCCAAGCGAGACATCTCCGAATACAGACCGGGTGCTGACCTCATCACTTAATGTCAAATTAAGGATAATCTTATCGGAATACTCGACATTTTTCAATAGCTTATTCTCGTGATAATGTTCTATTGCCTGTACTTTATCTACGACTTTTGCGGGAACATTCTTACTCGCCAATTTGTATTTTTTATCAAAAAGGTCGGTATCGTCCAGTAATATTTTTTCAATTTGTTTTCCCTTAAAAAGGATAGTACCATCTTCCTCCACCTTGATCCCCGGCATTTTCTTCAAAACATCTTCTATCGACCGGTCAAATTCATCGGAAAATGAGGCTACAGAATATTCTGTTGTGTCATTCTTTACCCGAATGGGCTGTTTAGCAACTACAACAACCTCATTAAGAGAAATCGGGTTGTCTTGCAAAACAACATTCAAATTAGAGAGATCTTTACCTTGAAGAGGTATTTTTTTATCGAGGTATCCTAAGCTTTTAAATAAAATAGAATAAGTATCTACGTTCTTATTTATCGATAGTTTGTAAAAACCTTCATTGTTTGAAAAAGCATAGGTCATAATTTTTTCATTTTCCCCAACAAGCAAAACATTTGCATGAACCAACTTTTCATTTTTTTCATTGGTTATCTTTCCCTTTATTTCTATTTGTTGAGAGAAAACAGGGAGAGTGTATGAAAAAAAAATGAAATAGCCGGTTATTATTCGATAAAATAAACTCATCGGCTATTCCAATAAACTTTTATCCACCATAAGAGCATCAATGGTAGCGTCAAAATCTAACTCTCGACTTTTAAAATCAGAGTTCATAGAACGTATCGTTCTTTCCATACTTTTTTTAAGCAATACTTTACATTCTTCCAAGGTAACCGTCTTTGAAACAACAGGCTCGACCAAATCGATATGTTCCGAAGAAAGAGATAAGAGTTGAATTTCAAGTACACCATCCTGAGAGCGAGCATCGACAATCAATCCCGGCAATCCCCATAGCTTCCAAGGACCACAAACAACCGGAATATCCGGAGAAAACCATACAACAAAATCCCTTCCACAGAGATGACCTTTCGCCATCGTACAATTATAATTGCCTATTTTTTTTGTACTGTCATTCAAGATCTCCCACTGAGGCATTTGTAGTTTGTCTTTTATAATACATTTCCCTGATAACAGATACTCTACATCCATATAGAAACCTTTTTCCAATGTACGAAAATTAAACAGGCTATTGACACGCACTTCCATGGCCTTACCGTTCAGAGCCGGTTTCTCTTTTCCATTTGCACTCAAAACATAATTCCACTCCTGGGAATTAAAAACAAGCATTCCCGTCAATTCGTCTACGCTCCCGTTAAAATCAATTTTCTGGTAGTATTTTGCCTGCATGTTTTGGGAACCCACACTGAACACATTCAGTGTAATAAAAAACAAGATAAATAGTAGTGACTTCATTGTAATAAAAAAAGTGGTCTTATAATTAAAAATTACGGAGTTGAATCAAGAGTAGAGCAAGCTGCCGGTATCACTCTTCTTTTCAGTTGATCCTGTGGCAAATGCATTCGTAAAGCCTGATAACAAAAAAAACGTCAGGGCTAAAGGCTGTAATTTTTTCATGATAAAATAATTTTTAATTAGTAAATTAGTATTAGTTGAACTATGGTTAATGCTCTAACAGCACAAATATAGGATAATGTTTTAAATATTTAGCATTTTTATGCAAAAAAAGGGTCAAGCGGAAAATCCGGTTGGAATTATTATCTTTGGGAAAAAAAAGATGGAATCACAAGAAGACCTACTCCGCTTATTTTTACCCAGCTGGTTATTTGATTACTTCGAGTTAGAAAAGTTCACCCAAGATACCTTACG
>JAVBNR010000020.1:0-47061 GCA_031551395.1 Bacteroidales bacterium | reverse complement strand
CATCTGATGTATTATCCGGTTGAGAGACGCAATAGAAAGCCGTTCCAATAAGGCCTTATGTCCAAGCGCATCGGTAATATTATCAAATTTCCGGTAATAGAGCAGGAATATGGCTTCAATGTCCGATCGGATCAGCACGGGCAGATCCAGACTGTAACCGATTTGAAGGGATTTATCTTTTATATTTCGGAAAAGATATACCCAACAAACAGTTTTCTTACTAATCGGATCAGGGCATGTCATATTGGTTTGCAATCGGATTTATGCAAACGTAAGAAGAAAAGAAAAATAGAATTTGTCAATTCAGAAAAAATACTTGTCGATTCAGAAAAAATGTAAATTATTGAATTTAAATCATTCTTTACCAAATCGACAAAAAGCAAATAAATCTATTATATACAACAAGATATAAAAAATATCATAAAGAAAGTCTTTTATTTTTGAATATTCTTCACAGATGATAATTTACGATATTCGGAGGGGCTCATCCCAAACGTTTTTCCGAATGAACGATAAAAAGGAGAATAAGAACCGTGTCCGGAATCGATTGCAATAGCATCCAAGGTCAGTTCAGGTTGGTTATTCAACAATTCCAAAGCATAATTAAGCCTCAAATGAGTGATATACTCCGAAAACGTTTCCCCGGATCCTTCCCGGATAGCATCGGCTAAATACATTTCATTTGTTCCCACCAGGTCAGCAAGACTCTTACGACTGATATCCGGATTAGTAAAGAGTTTATCCTTTTGCATTCGCTCACTCAAGGTTCGGAATAATTGCATTTCCCTGCTAAGTTCGGTTTCAGGAATTCGGATGATCGCCTCCTCTGCCGTTTTTTCTTTCTGAATACGTTCCTGGATTTGTTGATACAGGGAACGATTCTTAGCCTTTAACCGACTGGAATACAAGACATAAATAGACAAGACTACAAGCAACAACAGGCATCCACCCAAAGCCATTAACATATAGTTACGGTTACGTTCTTTCTGTATGGTAAGTTTATCCACCTCGTATTGTGTACGGAGTTCATCAAGTTTACCATTAAATTCAAAATTACGAATGGAATCGTTTGCATCCAGAATTTCAAGAAAAAGCCTGTATGTTTCTTCCGCTTTTCCCATTTTAGCTAATATTTCAGCTTTCTCCTTTCTCTGGTTATTTGTTTCCGTCGGTTCTCCATGCATTAATTCGATCGACAAATCGATCATATCCAAAGCTTCTTTATATTGCTTATGGAATTTATAAATTTCAGCTCTTGCTTTTGCTAAGGTTATTTGTCCGTTATAATCCAGGGTAGGATTATTTTCTTCTAATTTTTTACAATAGGCCTCTGCTTTACTATAATCCCCAATTTGAATATATAACTTAATTGCAATCCGCCATAGATTATTCCATGACGTTTGCTGCTTCATTTGAGATTCTTTTTCGTAGAGGTAGTTAATTTTTTCAAATTCTACAAGTTCTTTACGGACATCGTCATATCGCTCCTGTGAAAGCAGACTCTGACACAAATAAAAATAACCACTCGCCACAAGATGTAATGAACCACCATCTTTTTTCAGCGCCTCAATACTTTGGCGCATATATTTTTCTTCTTCCTCATTTCTTGACATATAGCCATATGCATTGGATATTGCATAAAGAGCCATCCCAACTCCGATATTATGATCTCGTGTTTTTGCCTCTTCGTATAATTTATTTGCTTCCCGGATTACTTTTTCGTAATCTCCTTGTTTTTGGTAAACGTCTAATAACAAACGGTAGATATTATAGTAAAATTTCCACATTTCATTTTTCCGGAAAAAATCAAGATATTCCGGAGAAAACTTAAAAATTTCGTCATACATGTGGTTATTATTATATGCAAAAAGTTGATTTGCCATTGCAAGGCATTCTGTCTTCATATTGCCTTGTTTTCGCGCTTCCAGTTTCATCTCATCATAAAGAATAATCAAAGTATCCAATTTCAAAGAATCGCCACCGGATTCTGGAAAATATATGCCCGTTAATTTCTGATAAGCATTGAGCTTATCTTCTCCCTCCCTATGGGCAATTATTTTTCTCAATGAATCTTTTCGCTGCCATACCTGAAAATCTTGAGCATTAAGGCTAGTCGATAACATTATAAGAGATATCCCAATAAAACTTTTTTTAAAAAATTGTTTCATAATAGAATTAAATTTAAGTGACGCAATTTACCCTCAATCAGTCAATAGTCATGCCTCAAAACAATGAGGTACACAAAGATATAAATTCATACCGAAAAAGTATATAATAATTCAAATTATTTTAAAAAAATGAAATTCCCGTACCGTTTTAAATCTTCCGGGAATTATTTAAATTATTAGTTAGAGCCTCTTTTTACAACAAAATATCTTTCAAATTTCGTTTAGGGACATGATGTATCTCTTTTTCATCACGCCAGTATTTGAAATCATCCGTTGTCATTTCTTCAATAACAACTGTCTCGTCCGGTTTGCCTAAAGCGACGACACAAATCACTTCAAGCGATTTTTTTAATCCGATTATTTCGCTGAGTTTTTCTTTTTTAACAGCTCCGATAATACATCCGCCTAGTCCGTTATCGACGGCTCCCAGCAAAATACTCTGAGTCGCCAATCCGGCATCAAACATCGTGAAACTCCCTTTTAATTCTGTGTCTGCAGTCACAACAATATAAGCTGTTGGCCGCTCCTGATGCGAGGGTCCGTCCCAATCCTTAAGATAACCAGCCCAAGCTAATGTGGGAAAAATCATATCATTCATCTCCTTCTCAGCAGATAGGAAGTAACGCAACGGCTGGGCATTTCGCGCAGAAGAAGTATAACGAGTCAAATCAACCAGTTCCAGCAATGTTTGTCTGTCGATAACATAATTTGCATCAAAACGGCGATAACTGCGATTATTCCGAATAAGCATTTGTAGATTCATAATATACTTACTTATATTTTTTATTAGTTATTTCCTTTCATCTATTTTCTGTTAATAGCCAAAAGGTTTCATTTGCATATTCATATCTCCACGACCATCCTTGATATTAGTTATCTGAATGGCGTCTTTAGTATATTGAAAAACATTATCTACATACTTAATGCGTCGATAAAATAAGTCATTATTATATTCCATAATTGGTATAACCCAAAAGTTCGGATGAGCCATATCTTTTGCCGGATTTTTTGTAATTATAGAACCTTGCGATTTTAGACCTTATGTTAATACGTTAATCCAAGCTGCCACAACGGAACAACATTCAGATACCCGTTTTCGATATCGTCTTTTACGATATATCCGTTCTCGACCTCTTTAATCTGCTTCTGCCCTTTGTTTTTGCCTCCGACCTCAAATGTTTTATCATCAATTAAGAAATCGGCAGAAGAAGATGCAAATACGTCGTATTTAACCCGCATTTGGTTTAAGAAAAATGTCTCGCGGATGTTCCCGATATTGGAAGTCTCTTCAGCAAGATTATAAATAAGATTGGTGTTATCCAAATACACTTTGTCAACCTTGCCTAAACCGCGAATGCCGCCGGTATTATCCCTTAATTGGGCGATCATGCCCGCTTCCTCAATGTACAGGCAATAGTCCGAAATATTGTTGCGACTTGCCGAAAGCATATCGGCTATTTTACTCATGTTGGGCTTGAATGGTGCATTTTTAGCTATAATCGCAAGCAGCTGCTTTAATTTTCGTCCTGTCGCCACATTCATATCGGCATACATCGGAATATCGTTCTCTAACGTTTGGTTTATAATCTGCCCCAAACGCAATTCAAAATCTTCTTCCAATGCGAACGGATAATACCCCTTTTTCAAATACTCAGAGAAAAGAGGCAACGGGTGCTTTAACTCGGGTAACTCAACTTTATGCTGCAATATATCTTCCAATGAATAGGTTTCTGCTGATATATTGTGAAACAACTGCAAATACTCCCTGAAAGACAAACCTTGCATGTTGTATATTACAGCCCTCCGGCTCAAATCGGAAGCTCCTTTCTTGATATCAAGCACCGAAGACCCGGTAAAAACAACATTCAGGTCTTTATGATAATCATAAATGAGCTTTAGTTCCTTCGCCCAATCCTTATATTTATGGATTTCGTCGATAAACAGATATTTACCGCCTCGTTTAACAAACGTATCGGCTAAATCGGCAAACCGATTGTCTACGAAATAGAAGTCTTCCGCTGTTACATAGAGCGTTTCAGCAGGATTCAGATTTTGTTTGATATATTGGAGAACCAAAGTCGTTTTCCCGACACCTCTCGGACCGATGAGACCTATCATCCTGCTTTTCCAATTGATCTCGTCATAGATATATCGGAAAAATGTTGTATCAGTCTCTTTTATCAGCTTATTGGAATGTTCGAATAACTTATCCATACTATCATGTTTTTTGCAAAGGTAGTAATTTTCGCACTACCATAGTGCATTTTTGCCTATTTTTTGCACTATTTCAGTGCAACGATTCGGCTCAAACATCGCATCACTTCCCGATGCAAAACTTACTGAATATATTTCCCAATACTTCATCATTGGTTATTTCTCCTCCCGTTATTTCTCCCAGGTAATGCATACACTCCCGTATGTCCTGACTTAGAAAATCTCCCGAAATACCATTTTTCAATCCTTGTTCTACTCGTTCTATTGATTCCAGAGCTTTTTTCAAAGCCTCATAATGTCTTAAATTAGTGACAACAACATCATTTCCACTTATTTGAGGCAATTGGGCAGCTTCTAATAAAGCATTTTCCAATTCCTCGGTATTCTTTTTATATTTTGCCGAAAGATAAATACGTTTGGCCTCTACTTCCGGAAGAAATTCTTCTTTCAAGACAGTCCGTTCTTCATCATTTATCTTATCAACCTTATTAAAGACAATTATCAGTTTTTTTCCCTTTGTTCTCGGAACCACTCTATCTGCAATTTTTTCGATCTTTTCACTAAACTGAGTAGAATCAATCATCCAAACAACAATAGAAGCCTGAGCTATCTTGCTGAATGTTCGCTCAATACCAATACTTTCGATTTCATCCTCCGTATCCCGGATACCTGCCGTATCGATAAATCGGAAAATAATCCCATTGATATTAATTACGTCTTCTATAGCATCACGGGTTGTTCCATGAATCTCCGAAACAATCGCTCTTTCTTCGTTCAACAGGAAATTTAATAAAGTTGATTTACCGGCATTAGTCTCTCCTACGATTGCGACAGGAATCCCGTTTTTAATGACATTACCCACATCAAACGATTGAACCAAACGAGCAATAACCGAATGAATATTGCCAACGAAATCAGTCAATTGGTTGCGATTTGCGAATTCTACATCTTCTTCACTGAAATCCAGTTCCAGTTCGACCAAAGAAACAAAATTGAGAAGTTGTTCGCGTAGTTTCTGTAATTCCTTACTGAATCCACCACGCATCTGATTGAATGCCAAACGGTGAGATGCAGCCGATGATGAAGCAATCACATCGGCGACAGCTTCGGCCTGAGACAAATCCATTTTCCCATTAAGAAAAGCCCGTTGCGTAAATTCTCCAGGAGTCGCCAGACGGCAACCATTAGACAATAGTAGTTTTATAATCTCTTGTTGAATGTAAGTCGAACCATGGCAGGCTATCTCCACCGTATCTTCACCGGTAAAAGAATGTGGCGCCCGAAAAACAGAAACCAAGGCTTCATCCAAAACTTCTTCTCCCTTGCATATCTTTCCTATACGAATCGTATTGGGAGCTTGGTCTGCTATTTTTTGTCCTTTTTTTTCAGGCACAAAAAACGCATCACTGATAGTGAAAGCGTCTTTTCCGGAAACCCTGATAACAGCAATTCCTCCTTGTCCGGAAGGAGTTGAAACAGCACAAATAGTCTTAGGATCAGTCATCTCGATATATTCTTATAATGCGACATTACTTACAAAATTAATAAAGATTTATTTTCCAAACAAAATTTCCGGAATATTTTGTTTGGATAAAACCCCGAATTTTGCCATCCGATTATTCTGTTCTAATCTTTGCAACGACCTTCTTAACCTGAGATTTCTCCGCTCCGACAGTCATACACGGACGATGCGGATCTCCGGGAAAGAAAACAAAAAAACGCCCGGGAGTAGAAGCGACCATCTTTTCCTCTGCAGGTTTGATCAACATGACATCACTTTTAGGATTGTATGCCCTTACTATTTCACTTCCAACCTGCCGGCTCAATCCAAAGCCTTCCGTTCCCCTCACAACAAATTGGATATCAATTATTTTCAGATGAAATTCGCAATTAGTTTTGGCATAATCACGAGTTAAATCATCCGAAACATTTGCAAAAACCCGATCTCCATCGATCTCATATCGTTTCGGATCCAAATTTTGCAAATCGTTATCTCTGAAAAATGCCAATACAGCATCCCATTCTTTTTGATAGGCAAAATAACTAATGGCAAACTTGCGAATATCGATAGAAGAGTCTAATTCATAAGGACATCCATTAGCCCATTCTTTCTTTTCATACCAGCTCTTGACCTCTTCATCAGTCCATTTGGCCGGATCTGAGGCAAAGGCACCTATACATAAACAAAATAATACCAGGGAAAAAATTATTCTTTTCATTTTTTCATTTCTTCATTGAGGGTCAAATTCTATCCAATACCTTAATGATCAACTCTTCAAAATTACTTTTATAATCCGTGTTCATCTTTCCGGAATAACGTCCGGCAATGATCTGACAAACAGTCATGGCTTTATGCCCCATCATGGCTGATAATCCGGCCAATGCAGCACTTTCCATTTCATAATTAGCGATCTGAAGACCATTGTATTCGAAAGATTCCATTTTATGATTTTGTTCCGGATCGGTCAAATTCAGACGGACATATCGTCCTTGAGGACCATAAAATCCATTGGCAGCGCACGTGATCCCTTTCATCATATCAAAGCCGATCCTCTCGACCAATTCTTCATCAGAAGACACAAAATACGGTTTTGCCAGTAGTTTATTCCAGCCGGTATGCTTCACAAACGCATCAGAAATGTTCAGATCAGCAACACTTTCTCCTTTATCATAGAAATAAATCAGCCCATCCATTCCCATACAAACTTGTGAAACGACATAAGTTCCAATCGGACAAAACGATTGTAATCCGCCGGAAGTACCGATACGAACCATCGTCAACTGACGGAACGTCTCTTTTTCCACCCGGGTATTCATATCAATGTTAGCCAACGCATCCAGCTCTGTCACAACAATATCCAGGTTATCACAGCCAATCCCATGAGATAGAGCCGTCATACGTTTTCCTTTATAGGTTCCGGTAATCGTCCGGAACTCACGACTTTGTCGATCAAATTCAATCGAATCAAAATACGCAGCAACTGCAGGAACACGTCCGGGATCGCCCATCATAACAATTTTATCTGCTAACTGATCAGCAGTAATGTGTAAATGAAATGCCGAACCATCGGAATTGATGGGCAGTTCGTCGGGGGGAATGATTCTCATCGGTATTAAGTTTTGAGTGATAAGTTTTAGTCTTTTATTGGTTTATTTGGTGTTGACGAAGGCTTAGCAATCGTTTCCCTCATGTCGGTATCCGCCTGTATATTTTTCATTCTATAATAGTCCATGATTCCCAAGTTTCCCGAACGAAAAGCTTCTGCCATAGCTCTTGGGATTTCAGCTTCAGCTTCAATAACCCGGGCACGGGCTTCCTGAGCTTTGGCTTTCATTTCCTGTTCAAGTGCAACAGCCATTGCACGACGTTCCTCTGCTTTAGCCTGAGCAATATTTTTATCTGCCTGAGCTTGATCCATTTGAAGTACAGCTCCAATGTTTTTACCTATATCAATATCTGCAATGTCAATAGAAAGAATTTCGAATGCAGTACCCGCATCCAAACCCTTTCTCAAAACCAACTTAGAAATAGAATCCGGATTCTCAAGTACGGTTTTGTGACTCTCGGATGAACCGATAGAAGACACAATTCCTTCTCCAACACGAGCTAAAATGGTTTCCTCTCCTGCTCCACCGACCAGTTGCTTGATATTGGCACGGACAGTAACACGTGCTTTTGCAATTAACTGAATACCATCTTTGGAAACGGCCGCAACCGGAGGGGTATCTATCACTTTCGGATTAACCGACATCTGAACCGCTTGAAACACATCACGTCCAGCCAGGTCAATGGCAGTAGCCATTTGAAAAGTCAGATCAATATTCGCTTTAGAAGCAGAAACCAAAGCATGAACCACTTTTTCCACATGTCCGCCAGCCAGATAATGTGCTTCCAGTTCATCACGGGTAATCGTTTTTAATCCCGCTTTATGAGCTTCAATCATAGCATTGACGATGATGGGAGGCGGAACTTTCCGGATACGCATCAGAAACAGCTGAATCAACGAGATTCGTACCCCTGAAGCTCTTGCCGAGATCCAAAGTACAAAAGGCACATAATAAAAGAAAATCGATAACAGGATGATTGCTGCAAAAAGCAATATAACCCAAAGTACTACATTAACTTCCATATAACTTAGTATTAATTTATTGTTTTTACGATTAATTGTACCGGCGTTACTTTGACAACTTGAACCGGAGTATTTTCATCCAAAAACTCGCCAAATGTTTTTGCTTCCATAATAATGCCATTGACTCTGACTTTTCCTATGGGATTCAACCGGGACATTGTTATTCCATGGTCTCCTTCCTTTATATTCAAAGAGTCCTGAGAAGCGATCGTGGATTTAATATCTGTTTTCAAAGCAATTTTATCCAGCGCCTTGGACTTAACAAGCCAGACAAAAGCAATCCCAAACACGATAAAACTTGCTATCAGAGCGATTGTGCCACCAATTATACCCAGAGAAGTGTAAGCATAATAAATACCTCCTACACAAAACAGAGCGCCAAACACTGCGGCAAAAGTGACACCCGGAATCAAAAATATTTCCAATAGGACTAATAAGATTCCGACCAGACATAGCAGTATGATAATCAAAATATCCATTGATTTATAGGTTTATTGTTGTTGTCTCAAATATTTAATTTCCGTATTACGGGCTTTCATCAGCGTCGAATCGTATTCATCATACAATTTATTCCATTCATTTTCATTCGAAATAATCAATGATGCCCGGGATTTATTCCCTTTGGCATAATCCTGACGTTGAGTATCCAATTGTTTTTCCAAATTTTCCATTTGTTTCTTCAAATTCTGAGATTGGACAAACAACTGCTTTGCAGAACTACTTTCAAAATCATTCAACGTGTAATAAAGGATATTATCATTGATTACAAAAATAAAATCCTTCTTTTTTTCCGGCTTTACTTTTTTCGTATTACTGATGATTTTCTGAAGCATCGCTTGATAATTTGTATGAGGGAGCCAGGTATCTTTGATCGATGCTATTTTAGCCCGGCTGATCAATGTATCCTGGTTTTCGCTTGGGATTGTTTTTATTTCTTCATTCGGAATATAAGTATAAATTACTACATGGTCCGGAGACTGGAAACGATCGGTTGCAAAATACCCTACTCCATTAAACTCGTCAATAACCAGCATATAATCGTTATACGGAGAATTAAACGGCATTCCTAATTGTTCGGGAGCTAAATAATTTCCATTATTCATATTATATCTTGTAGCATATAAATCGTATCCTCCGATCGATTCACGGCCTGTCGATGCGAAATAAACCGTTACTCCGTCTGAAAGAAGATAAGGATAATTATCATTTGCCGCCGAATCGAAAGGGAGACTTAATAATTTCTCATCCGACCAATTGCCTTGTAATTCCGTTTGAGAGTACATCTTGAAGCGATTATTTTTATCCGGTTTTGAATAATAGCGTCTATCTTTCAGTTGGTTTTCATAGACAACCGTACCCGGAAATTCAGGTAACATTTTAATTGTTCCGGCTTCTTCACTCATCAGATATTTCGACAGGAAATCTTTCTTATTGACAATCACGCTATCAATAATCTGAATGTTCTCACATCGTGACAGCATCCGCTCAGCACGTTTTGAAATATTCAACAGCGAGTCGACTTTACTGAGACCGTCCTGTACTTTCTTCTTTTTTTGTAAAGCCATATATTCTTCATAAGCGTCTGTCGATTCTTCGAAGCGATATTGGATAAAATATAACTTACCCAATGCATTAAATGCTTCCGGAATATCTTTCGAGGCTGCCAATTTCAAATAAGATTCGGCTTTGTCAACACTTCCGGTTTCCAATAAACAAGTGCCATACCATTGATTATACGAAGCATTTTTAGGAGATGCCTTGATCGCTTTTTCAAAAGCAGGCATCGCCTCTGCATATTTTCCATCCAAGTATAACTTTTTAGCCTCATCCAAGGTCTGAGCCTGTAAAGGAGAAAAAAAAGCGACAGATACGAATAAAAATATCACAAAACCTCTCATTATCATTATCTATTTTTATTTTTTCAGATTCAAAGATAATAAATATTTTGTTAGGACACACGAATTTATTTTAATTTAATAATAAGAACCCAAAGCTATCTCTTGAACTTAACATACTTTGGGGTAGTTGGTATGTAATCTTCATTATCCCACAAAGTACTCGTTATCATCAGATCCGCACTGTATCGATTGCATGCTATGGGGACATTGTGAATCCGACATTGACGAAGCAACATCTGGATATCCGCTTCGTGTGGTTGAGCGCTCAAATCATCAATCAGAAAAATCGCCAGATTGATTTGATGCCGTACTACAAGTGCTGCAATTTCGGCATCTCCTCCCAAAGGGCCGGAATTCATACAGATAACTTCGGCGTCCACACCTTTCTTTTCAAATGCGGTCTTTATCAGACTGCCGGTAGTCCCGGTGCATATTAACGTATGTTTTGAAAGAGTTTCTGCATTGAAAACAGCCCAATCAACCATATCTGCTTTTCGCTGATCGTGTGCGACAAGCGCAATTGTAAGTTTCTTATTCATGATCACAAGTTATTAATTACCAATCACTTTCTCTATAAAATAACGATGAACTCTATTGTCGGAAGTTAGCTCCGGATGATAAGAAGTTGCCAACATATTTTTTTCTCTGGCGGCAACAATCTGATTATCAACAATAGATAAAACTTCCACACCGGGTCCTGTCGACTCAATATATGGAGCGCGAATGAATGTCATCGGGACAGTTCCAATACCCAGGAACTCTGCTTCGGTATGAAAGCTGCCCAATTGCCTTCCATATGCATTCCTTTTCACAAGAATATCCATAACGCCGAAATGAGCCGTTTCCGTTCCGGCAATTTTTTTGGCCAGCAATATCATTCCGGCACAGGTGCCAAACACCGGCATTCCCGATTCTATTTTCAATTTCAGGTCATCATACATATTCAATTCTTTCAAAAGTTTACCCATTGTCGTGCTTTCTCCGCCGGGAATAATCAATCCGTCGATCGGCTGATCCAAATCTGCTTTTTTCCTGATTTCAAATGCATGAACCTGCAACGACTCCAACATTCGGATATGTTCAATAAAACCTCCTTGTAAAGCAAGAACTCCTATTTTCATTTCATCCTGTTTATTTTCCTCTTTCAGCCATTAATAATTGGATTTCACTTTCATTAATCCCTACCATCGCCTCTCCTAAATCGGCAGAAATCTCCGCCAGAATCTGAGGATCATTATAATTAGTTACTGCTTTTACGATGGCTTGCGCCCTTTTGGCCGGATTCCCTGATTTGAAAATTCCGGAACCGACAAATACTCCTTCGGCACCCAGTTGCATCATCAATGCAGCATCAGCAGGAGTAGCGACACCTCCGGCAGCAAAGTTTACAACCGGTAACTTGCCGTTTTCATGTACGTATTTAAGTAAGTCATAGGGCACCTGTAACTCTTTGGCCGCCTGATACAATTCATCTTCATACAGGTTCTGAATCCGTCGGATCTCAGACATCATCGCCCGCATGTGGCGAACAGCCTGCACAACATCTCCTGTTCCGGGCTCGCCTTTTGTACGAATCATAGAAGCTCCTTCCGCGATTCTTCTCAACGCTTCGCCCAAATCCTTAGCTCCACAAACAAAGGGCACTTTGAATTTGGTTTTGTCGACATGATATTTATCATCTGCCGGCGATAAAACTTCACTCTCATCAATATAATCAATTTCCAAAGCCTCTAAAATCTGAGCTTCAACAAAATGGCCGATCCGAACCTTAGCCATAACAGGAATACTAACTACCGACTGTATCCCTTTTATCATTTTAGGATCACTCATTCGAGAAACTCCTCCGACAGCACGAATATCAGCAGGGATACGTTCCAATGCCATGACCGCTGCCGCTCCGGCTTCTTCAGCAGTCCGAGCCTGTTCCGGAGTCGAAACATCCATTATCACTCCACCTTTCAACATTTGAGCTAAGTTTTTATTAAGCTCATATCTTTCATTTCTCATTTTTAATAACCTCCTAAATTTTTATTTTTTAATGTTTTAATGTTTTATTATCCTCTCTCCAATTTTCTCCGAATCTTACTCTACCTCATTGACGACACAGACGCGACCGCCTCCAATTTTTCCAATAAGTTAATCCTTTCGGATGTTTAATATCCAGTGATTTTAGACCCATAAAATCCGGCTTCGACAAACTGAATCATCCTCTTTCTTCGTATCCACCAGGAATTCGCCATTTTCTGCTTCTTCTTTATATAATTTCAGTTTATCCCCAAATCGTCCTTCTGCAAGATAAACCATTTCGAATTTACGAATGTTTTTCCGCTTAAAAAACTCCAGATCAAAGACATTTAGCGTGTGTTCTATATACTTGATACTATTCATGTGCCGATTAATATCAATATCACTGTAACGCACCGAATACCCCATTGCAGGCTCAATTCCATCTACAGAGGGAATCTTAGACGGTTTTTCCACCGGACAATCGATCGTTGCATCGACATATTCCATCAAATCCGGACGCCAGGTATTAATATCAAGGGCACGACGGGTCTCAATGTCAATAGCCGCCCAGATAGTCCGGGCATAACCGATTGTTTTTCCATTCTGATCGATAAACCTTAAACAACGTTGTGTGAAGAGCCGGCTGACATCTTCTATCCAAGTTTCAACTGTCAGATCTTCATCATAACCAGGATACTCATAAATCTCAATGCTAAGGCGCGATAACACCCATGCTACATTGTCCTTTGACACCATTTCATAACCAAATCCGCGTGCCTGTGCATGCATCGTAGCTGCTTGCAAAATAAAGTTTCCCATGACAGGAAGTGTTACTTTCCCTCTGAAATCACACACATACGATTCGATATGAAATTTAAATGATCCAACTTTCGGCAACATATCTCATTGAATTTTCGTTTTATCTCTATTCGGTTTGCAAAGATAACTTTTATATAGAAACGGCACACATGAAAAAAATGAATTTTCTATAAAAAGACAGGTCCAACAAAAAAATATATCTTTGTAGAAAAAACAACATCATGATACAATATAATTTTGATGAAATCATCAATAGACATGGCAGCGGAGCCGTAAAAACAGATGCTTTACAAGAGCATTTCGGCCGAACCGATTTAATCCCTATGTGGGTTGCAGATATGGATTTCCGTACAGGAGATTTCATCACACAGGCATTGAGAAAGTGTTGCGATCATGGAGTTTTCGGTTATCCTACTCTTTCGGAAGATTACTTCCAGACCATTCGCTGTTGGATAAAAAATAAACATCGATGGGAAATCGAAGAAGAATGGATCAATTTTATTCCGGGTATAGTCAAAGGAATTGCTTTCTGTGTAATCAACTTCACACAACCCGGAGACAAGATCATCATACAACCGCCTGTTTATCATCCTTTCCGGATTGTTCCCGAGATGAATCAAAGACAAATCATCCATAATCCGCTGATTGAAAAGAACGGTCAATTCCAAATGGATCTGGATGGCTTAAGGAATATTCTGGATCAAGAAGATTGTAAGCTACTGATTCTTTGCAATCCTCACAATCCGATAGGAATAACCTGGACAAAAGAAACATTGATCGAATTGGCTGAGATTTGTTATGAAAAGGATGTTTTGATTGTTTCTGATGAAATTCATTCCGATATGGCCATCTTCGGACATACCCATATTCCTTTTGCATCGGTTTCAGAAAAAGCTTTCAATAACAGCATTACGTTCATGGCGCCAAGCAAAACATTCAATATGGCAGGTATCGTTAGCTCCTACAGCATTGTACCCAACGAGAAAATCAGAACCAACTTTTTCAATTTCTTACAAGGAGGAGAGTTGAATCACGGCAACTTGTTTGCATATGCCGCAACAAAAGCAGCCTACACGCACGGGTCCGAATGGTTAAAACAGATGCTCAAATACATCGAAGATAATATTTTATTCACAAGTAAATACTTACAAGAAAATATTCCTCTGATCAAAGCGATCATACCTCAGGCATCTTTCCTTGTATGGTTAGACTGCAGGGAACTTGGATTCAGTCAGGAAAAACTGGTTTCATTGTTTATTGACAAAGCCGGTCTGGCATTGAACGACGGCGAAATGTTCGGCAAGGAAGGCTGCGGATTCATGCGAATGAATGTGGGGTGTCCAAGAGCAACGATTGAAAAAGCCCTCGATCAATTAAAAAAAGCAATGGAGACTTAATCTACTACTCTAATTTGGGGAGTAAACAATACTTTTTCCATCGTTGCATATTTTTTTCTTTGCTTTTCAGAGAAATGTATTGCCATATTGTACCAATGTCTATATAATTTTCCTTTTTTTACCTGAACGCTCCATAACGGTATCGATTTAATTACGTTAAGAGCAATGCTATCGAATGGTTCTCCTCTCGAACGACGAACAGAAACATCATCTATGACTCCTTCTATATTAGCGCTATAACGAACCGATACAATTACTTTACTTGAATCTAAATCCGGCACCAAATTCCAATCGATATGAGTATATAAATAGTCACTGTAATTTTTATCCTCAAATACCAAATCTTTTGACGCAGAATTATCATACTCCCGAATTTCTTTCAGCAATCCATTCTCTACAACAAATTCTTTTTCTTTTTCATAACTCGAAGCAAATCCATCATTAACAACATAGACCATTTTCCCCAGCGGAACAATCATTTCATCCGTAACCCAATCTGCAAAAACTTTTCCATTTTTATATTTTCCGGGAAATAACATTGCCAAATTAGCGTATTCACTTCCAATACTATCTTTCGAAATAAATTTGTTCCTTTCTCTGGTATAAAGCAGATCACGGATATTCAATAAAAACAAACTGTCATTTTCAATAGTCCAACAGGCTGTATAATCTGCCCTAAAATTATCTTCTCTACCAAAATAATTAGATTCATAAGGATTTCCATTCAAAGGATGAGCAAATAATTTAAGCGTATCTCCCTTATAAATCAATACATCCGGCATCCACCAACCCATTGCGGAGACATCCGGTTTGCAAAAAATTAAAAAGCAAAAAAATAAAAATACAACTTTTTTCATACCTGAATTTTCTATATTTTTATATGATTGTCGTATGGAAACTCTTATTCTGGTTTGACTTTGATCGGTATTTGTATTAAAAAGTTAATAAGGTTCAAATATACACAATTTTAAATGAAATGAAAAGACATCTTTATTTTTTCATTACCTTTGCCGATTAATTACATACTAAATATTTAAGTCAATGAAAATTTCAAATAACAAATTTGTATCTCTTACCTACGACCTTAATGTTGGCGAAGACGAAGAAAGAGAATTGATGGAGAAAGTAACAGACGAACAGCCCCTGAACTTTATCTATGGAATGGGAATGATGCTCGAATCATTTGAAAAACAAGTATTTGGACTACAAGAAGGTGATGCTTTTTCATTTTCACTCACTCCGAAAAATGCTTACGGAGAACGGGATGAAGAACGAATGGTCGAACTACCGAAAAGTGTGTTTGAAATCGATGGAAAATTTGACAAGGAGAGAATCTCCGAAGGTCAGATGTTGCCCATGATGGATTCCGATGGAAACCGCTTAATGGGAGCTGTTATGGAAGTTACAGACAGCCATGTATTGATGGATTTTAACCATCCTTTATCAGGAGAGCACCTTCACTTTTCCGGTCAAATTTTAGATGTTCACGAAGCAACAGCTCAAGAAATAGCCGCATTCACATCTGGTTGCGGAGGCGGTTGTGGAGGTCATTGCAGTAGCGACGGATGCGACACGGAAGGCTGTGATTGCGGCTCCGGAGGTTGTAGCTGTAATTAAATCACAAGAATCTGTTTGCATCATACAGTCGGATTGAATGAATACTTTGGGTCATATCTTCAGATTAACTTCTTTTGGAGAATCACATGGAGAAACAATCGGCGGAATCATCGACGGATGTCCGGCAGGAGTCGACATTGACTTCACATTCATTCAAAATGAACTAAACAGGCGCAAACCCGGTCAATCCGACCTGACAACATCTCGCAAAGAGGAGGATGAAGTTGAATTTTTATCCGGTATTTTCGAAGGCCAGACAACAGGAACTCCTATCGGATTTATCATTCGGAGCAACAATCAACTTCCTTCGGATTACGATGATCTGAAAGCTATTTTTCGACCGTCGCATGCCGATTACACATACCTGATGAAATACGGGAGGCGCGACCATCGCGGAGGAGGACGCTCCTCGGCTCGAGAAACAGCAATCCGATGTGTCGCCGGAGCTATCGCCCGGTTAATATTAAAACCTTTCGGGGTAAATATTACCGCCTATACCTCTCAAGTCGGCAGTATAAAGCTGGAAATTCCTTACACCGAACTGAACTTGTCCCAGATAGAATCAACCCCTGTTCGTTGTCCGGATCTCTTCACAGCAGAAAAGATGATTGAACAAATCAAACAGGTAAAATCCCAGGGAGACTCTATCGGAGGAATCATCACTTGCATTTGCCGGGGAGTCCCGGTCGGATTGGGCGAACCCGTTTTCGGAAAATTACATGCAGCATTGGGAAGCGCCATGCTCAGCATCAATGCCGTTAAAGGATTTGAATATGGCATGGGGTTTGAGGGGGTACAATGCAAAGGATCAGAGGTTAATGATACTTTCCGTATCAAAGAAAACGGGAAAATCGGGACAAAAACAAATTATTCCGGCGGGATACAAGGAGGAATCTCCAATGGAGAAGATATTTATTTCCGCGTAGCGTTTAAGCCTACAGCTACCCTATCAGTGGAGCAACAAACAGTAACTATTTCCGGAGAAGAAGTCGTATTTAAAGCGGGAGGGAATCATGACCCTTGTGTATTGCCCCGGGCAGTTCCTATCGTAGAGGCGATGGCTGCAATTACTTTGCTCGATTATTACCTGATAGACAAAGCACGGTGCAATCATCACAGGTCTTAATGGACTAAAAGCCCGGCAACAGGCAAATTTACCATATTATCTGATAAACAGTAATTCCCTGTATTTCGGGAGCGTCCACATTTCATTATCGACCGTCAATTCCAGCTTATCGATATGATACCGGATTTCTTCCATGTACGGAGCGACATCCTGACAATAGACCAACGCCTTTTCCCGTTCCTCTTCAATTTTATTAGCTACTTTCCGGGATTCGACCATTTCGTCTACTTTCGTTTTAATCGCATTGATATGAAAAGCGATATCCTCAATAATACACATATCTTGTCCTGCGATCTCTATGAATTTCTTTTCCTCGTAGATATTCTTTACTTTCGAAACAATTTCCAAAAGTAAGCCCTGATAACGCGTACTCACAGGAATGATATGATTCATCGCCAAATCGCCCAATACACGCGCCTCTATCTGTATTTTTTTGGTGTATTGCTCCCATTTGACTTCATTTCGCGCCCGTAGTTCTTTTTCATTCAACACTTTTGTATTCCCAAACATTTTTATTGTAGCCGGATCCAGGTAAGCATCATAAATAACAGGCACACGGGTTTCACAATCCAATCCACGAGATAAAGCCTCTTTTTTCCATTCATCGCTATATCCATTGCCATCAAAACGAATCGGTTTGGATTCTTTAATGTATTTCCGGACAACAGTAAAAATAGCTTCATTTTTATCTTTTCCCGATTGGATCAGTTCATCCACTTCCGATTTAAATTGTTGCAATTGATAGGCTACAGCTGTGTTCAATGCTAACATCGCAGCCGCGCAGTTGGCAGACGAACCGACAGCCCGAAATTCAAAACGATTTCCGGTAAAAGCGAAAGGGGATGTCCGATTACGATCGGTGTTATCCACTAAAATTTCAGGGATATAGTTCAATGACAAACGGGTTCCTCGCTTATCTTTTAAAACAATATCTTTGATCCCTTTACTATTTTCCAATTCATCCAACAAACCGGAGATCTGACTTCCCATAAAGACAGATATGATGGCGGGAGGAGCTTCGTTTGCACCCAGGCGATGCGCATTGGTCGCAGAAGAAATACTGGCTTTCAGTAATGCATTGTTTTTATAAACAGCCATTAACACATTGGCAACAAACGTAATAAATCTCAGATTATTTTCCGTCGTTTTTCCAGGCCCTATCAGATTGACTCCGGTGTCGGTACCCAGTGACCAATTGCAATGTTTTCCCGAGCCATTGATTCCTTTGAATGGTTTTTCGTGTAAAAGGACCTTAAAATTATGTTTTTCAGCCACTCTCTTCATGACAGCCATCAGTAAGAGGTTGTGGTCTACAGCCAAATTACACTCTTCATAAATAGGCGCTAATTCAAATTGATTGGGAGCAACTTCATTGTGGCGTGTTTTCAAAGGGATACTCAATTTATAGCATTCAACTTCAAAATCACGCATATAAGCAGAAACCCGAGTGGGTATATTTCCGAAATAATGATCGTCTAATTGTTGATTCTTGGCACTTTCATGCCCCATCAGCGTTCGGTCTGTAAGGGCCAAATCAGGACGTGCGTAATACAGTGATTCATCGACCAAAAAATATTCTTGTTCCCAACCCAGGTAAGAAGTTACTTTTTTAACATTTCGGTCGAAATAATGACAAACTTCGGTTGCCGCTTTATCCACCGCACTCAAAGCCTTCAGTAGAGGCGTCTTATAATCCAACGCTTCTCCTGTATAGGAAATAAAAATAGTCGGGATACACAATGTATCATCCACGATAAAAGCAGGAGAAGACGGGTCCCAGGCTGTGTATCCACGCGCCTCGAACGTATTGCGGATACCTCCGTTCGGAAAACTCGAAGCATCCGGTTCCTGTTGAGCAAGGACTTTTCCGTCAAAATATTCTATAAGCCCCCCATTTCCGTCAAAATCGATGAATGAGTCGTGTTTTTCGGCTGTTCCGTCGGTCAGGGGATGAAACCAGTGCGTATAATGCGTTACGCCTTTTTCCATGGCCCACATCCGCATTCCTGCAGCAACATGAGAGGATACTGTCCGATCTAAAGGTTCGCCTCTGTCGATTGCATTCAACACCAATTTCAACGTTTCTTTGGAAAGGTACTTCTGCATTTGTTTCCGGCAAAACACATTTATACCAAAATAATCGGATGTTTTTTGTTCCGGCAACTCAATTTCTTTCGCTTTCCGGCTTAATGCTTCTTCGACAGCTTTAAATCGCAAATTCGACATAAAAGGATCTTTTTTATTTAATATCGCACAAATGTAAAGCATTTTAATTGAAAAATATTATTTTTCATGGATTTTTTCCAACATAAAATGCGCCTTATCTTATCGTTCTTTTTCTGAGGTTATTGTTTATTTTAATTGCTGAAGATACCGCGTACACACAGAATCGAATGCCACTTTATTCTTCTCATGGACAGGTTCCACCGGAGGAGATTCAATCGTTAACGGATTGATCGGACTATTATTTTTCCATACTCTGAAATCCAAATGAGGTCCGGTAGAAGTGCCGGTACTCCCGACATAACCAATCAGTTGTCCCTGACTGACTGTTTGTCCGACTTTCAGTCCCTGTGCAAAACGCGACAAATGGAGATATGCTGTTGTATAAACGCTGTTGTGTCGTATCTTTACCGTGTTTCCTCCTCCACCGGCATACCCTTTGGAAATGACAGTTCCATTACCTATCGACATAACCGGAGTGCCCGTAGGTGCGGCATAATCTACTCCAGTATGAGGACGGACAACACGTAAAACCGGATGTCTCCGGGCATATGAAAACGTAGAAGAGATCCGGGAAAATTTCAATGGTGCCTTCAGGAAAGCCCTCTTCAAACTATTTCCATCTTGATCCCAATAACCGCCTACGCTATCCTGTTCAAAATAAAATGCATAATAATCTTTATCTCCATGATAAAATTGAGCGGCATGAACTTGTCCGATACCTACAAATGTAGAATCTACATATAATTCATCGTATAAGACAGAAAACTGATCTCCTTTTTGGAGTCCGAAAAAATCAATTGTCCAGGCATAAATATCGGATAAAAATAACGACAGGTTGATGTCTATGTTGTTCTCGACAGTTGCATTCCAAAGTGAACTGGTAATTTCCGCCTTACTCAATTTCAACCTCTTATCTATCTCTTTTTTCCCGTTATAAACAAAAAAAGTATCCCGGAAGCAAAATACGGAGTAATCGGCAGGCGTTTTTTCATAGACCCAGTAACACAACTTCCTACAACTGTCATTCAATGCATAATACGCTTTGTACCTACTTCCGACACGCAAACTTTTAGCATCAAAAACACCCGGCTCAAGCAATGACACTTTAGATACATCATCGTTGGTTGCCCCCAAAGAAGTCAGGATTTGTGACAGAAATTCATTCTTTTGAATTGCATGTACTTCAACATCAAAAGAATCGACAGGGATATGTTCATATTCGCATATTGAAAGGATCGGGAGTTCAGCTTCTTCTTCCGAAGGTTTTTGATCCGATAAAAACAAGGAATATAAAGCAACAGCAATGAGAGTAATTAGTACAAGTGCAATTACTATAACGATTTTTATGTTTTTCATAATGACAAAGATAATTTTTTCCGGTAAAAACACAAAAATTCTGTGTTTAATAATCATCGAAAATCAGATTTTTCATTTTTATTCTTAAAAAAAGCAAATAATGTTTTACATTTGTCATTATGTTTAAACGGATTTTACTCTCATTGATCATTCTACTCTATTCTGCAACTGTTTTTCCTCAGAAAGTCGGTCTTGTTTTGAGCGGAGGTGGAGCCAAGGGAGCTGTACATATCGGGGTGATCAAGGCATTGGAAGACAGCGAAATTCCTATTGACTATATCGCCGGGACTTCCATCGGGGCGATCGTCGGAAGTTTATATGCGATGGGCTACAGTCCGAATCAGATGCTTACTCTTTTTATGTCGGATGAATTTTCTTACTGGCAATCAGGTAAAGTCGAAGAAAACTATTATTACTATTTCAGAAAACCATCCGAAACGCCTGAATTTACAAAATTCATGATCCCATTGAAAGATTCCGTAGATCTAAGATCGGTATTGATGCCAAGCAGTCTTATCAATCCGATACAGATGAACCAGGCATTTATGCAACTGTATGCCCAAGCCACGGCCTACAGCAAGAATAACTTCGACAATCTGTTTGTCCCCTTTCTATGTGTTGCTTCGGACGTGTATAATAAAACTTCCGTGATTTTCCGAAAAGGAGACATTGGCGATGCCGTAAGAGCATCCATGACATTTCCATTTTTTTTCCGTCCCATACAAAAAGACAGCATACCTCTTTTTGACGGAGGTATTTATGATAATTTCCCCGTTAAACCGATGAAAGAAGCTTTTGCACCGGATTTTATTATCGGAAGTTCCGTTGCAGGAGAAAGGATAAAAAAGCCTTCCGAACAAGGGTTGTATGATCAAATCGAAAACATGATCATGCAACGAACAGATTATTCTGTCGACAGTAAAGATGGAATTATCATGCAATTCAAATTAGAAAATGTCAATCTTCTTGACTTCAATAAGTCTCGTGAGCTTTTTGTTATCGGATACAAAAAAGGTATCGAGATGGCCGATTCAATCAAGCAACGCATTATCCGAAAACAAGATACGACTGATCTACAGGAAAAGAGGAAAGTATTCCGGGAAAAACTACCTCCACTCATTTTCCAAAATATTTATATTACCGGGACGACCGAATCTCAAAAAAATTATATTGAGAGTCAAATTCACAGGGACGAAAAAAAGCAATTTACAATGGAAGATTTCAAAGATGCTTATTTTCGTTTACTCGCAGATTCAAAGATAAAAGAGATCATACCTCATGCCAAATTCAATCCGGAGAACAACACTTTCGACCTGTATCTGGACGTCATCGTTAATAACGAATTGATGGTTGCTTTTGGGGGGAACATATCTTCACTGAATGCCAACCAGCTCTATTTGGGACTGGGATATCAAAGTTTAACAGAATATTCTCTGGGGGTAAACCTCGACATGCAGGTCGGAAATACTTACAATGGAATCGTTTTGAATGGACGACTTGAGCTACCGGCCCAAATCCCGTTGTACCTGTCAGGAATATTTGCATACAACTACCGAAAATATTACGAAAGTGAAAAAATATTCATCGATACGGAAGTCTCAACCTTCATTCATCAGCGAGAAACTTACGGAAAACTGGGTATCGGCCTCCCTTTCCGGACCAAGGCAAAACTGGAATTCATGGCAGGATATGGTTCTTTAGAGGATAAATATTATCAAAGTAATATCGGCTCTTATCATGGCACGACATTCGACAAGAGTAAATATTCTCTCTTTTTACTAAGTTCTTCCATCAAAAAAAACACTTTCGATGCCAAGCAATATCCCATTTCAGGCAAAGAACATACCCTTACTGCACAATACATTACAGGAGGAGAGACATTCACTCCGACCGAAAATAAGATGAATTTATCCGGACATTATCAGTCCTGGATACAACTTAGCGGTCGGATCAACAATTATCACAACTTGGGGCCCAATTTTAATTTGGGCTATATTACAGAAATAACATTATCAAGCAAAAATCTGCTCAGCAATTACACGGCGTCGATACTGCAAGCTCCGGGGTTTACTCCAACTCCACACAGTAAGTTGATATTCAATGAATCGTTGCATGCGAACCAATACATAGCGGCCGGAATAACTCCCATATTGAAAATAACTCCAACCATTCATTTAAGAGGAGATTTGAATGCATTTCTACCATTATACCCCATCAATCGCGGGGAAAACGGGACGGCCTATTACGGATCATTGTTTAGTAAACAGTCGTATTTCGGAGAACTTTCTTTCGTCATACAATTACCGTTTATGTCGATCGGACTTTATGGAAATTATTACGATTTCCCCAAAAACAACTGGAATTTTGGATTGAATATCGGATATTTAATTTTTGGGCCTAAGTTTATTCAATAAATTTCCCCAAAATAATTGGATACTCCAAAATAAAACATTACCTTTGCAGTCGCAAAAAGAAAAAATGGAGGGTTCCGTAGCTTAACTGAATAGAGCATCTGACTACGGATCAGAAGGTTACAGGTTTGAATCCTGTCGGAATCACCAAGAGAATCAAGCACTTACAGATAAAAGCAAGTGCTTTTTTCTTTTTAAATTGCATTTTTTACCGATAAGAAAACGAATACGGGAGATCTTCCTTGCATATACCTCTTTGTTTGTTGGGTTGAGCGCTCATTCGGATATCGATTGTCAGGCCTTTTTTCATTTCTGCTATAGAAAAATAATTTTTTGCATACGGTTTTCCATCGATTTGCATGGATTCGATATACACATTTTGCTCACTGTTATCCGGAGCGTCGATCGTTATCTGCCGGCCGTTTTCAAGATGCAGGATGGCTTTTTTGAACAATGGAGAGCCGACAACATATTGTCCGCTGCCTGGACAAACCGGATAAAATCCCAAGGCGGAGAATACATACCAGGCCGAAGTTTGTCCATTATCTTCATCTCCGCAATAACCATCAGGGGTGGGCGAGTATAATCTGCGCATCACATCCCTTACCCGGAATTGAGTTTTCCAAGGTTCTCCGGCATAATCATACAGATAAATCATGTGTTGAATCGGTTGATTTCCATGCGCATAATTCCCCATATTCATGATTTGCATTTCCCTGATTTCATGGATTGTTGACCCGTAGTAGCTATCATCGAATATCGGCGGCAAGGCAAAAACGGTATCCAACATATTGATGAAAGGAGTTTTCCCACCCATCAGTTCGATCAATCCTTGCGGGTCGTGAAATACAGACCAAGTATAATGCAATGCGTTTCCTTCCGTAAAGTCTCCTCCCCACTTAAACGGGTTGAACGGATCACTGAATTGTCCGTTTTCTTTTTTTCCGCACATCAGGTTGTATTCTTTGCGAAAGAGATTTTTATAATTCAGGCTTCGTTTGGCGTATATATCTATTTCTTTGGAGGGCTTGCCCAATGCTTTTCCTACCTGATAAATACACCAGTCGTCATAAGCGTATTCCAAGGTGCGTGCTGCACTTTCATTAATCTTCACATTACAGGGGACATAACCCAATTTATTGTAATAATCATAACCCAATCTCCCGGTGGAAGAGACCTTCGGATGCACGGCATTGGCTCCATTGATGAGGCCTTTCCACAAAGCCTCGGTGTCTTGTACCCGAATACCCTGCAAAAAAGCGTCAGCCAACACAGATGCAGAGTTGTTTCCAACCATGCAACCCCGATGACCGGGGCTAGCCCATTCCGGGAAAAATCCGCTTTCTTTATACGTATTGATCAATCCTTCCTGGATTTGAGCGTTTACGGAAGGATACATCAAATTGAGAAACGGGAATAAACAACGGAATGTGTCCCAGAATCCGGTATCGGTATACATGAATCCGGGCAATACTTGTCCGTTATATGGACTGTAATGGACTGTTTTTCCGGAAGCATCGATCTCGAAAAACTTGCGAGGGAAAAGCAATGAGCGATACAGGCAGGTATAAAATGTTTTGTATTCATCTGTCGTTCCGCCCTGAACTTCGATCTTTCCGAGTACGCCATTCCATTCGTCTTTTCCTTGCCGGGCAATTGTTTCGAGGGGAGCATCGCCTAGTTCCTTCAGGTTAAGCAGGGCTTGTTCCGGACTGATGAATGAAGACGCTATACGGGCTACTATCTGGCTCTTACGTTTGGTTTTAAAACCAACGACAGCTCCTACATGGTTCGCCTGCATTTCCAATGTATCTTTTTTCAATATTCTTTTTTCAGAAAAAACTTCAGCAGACAAGAAAGGTTGTTCGAATTGTATTACAAAATAATTTTTAAAATTGGAAGGGACTCCTCCGGAGTTTCTGGTTGAATAACCGACGATCCGGTTCTTTTCCGGGATGACTTTAACATAAGATCCTTTGTCGAAGGCATCTACCACTAAGTAGGCCGAATCTGTCTCGGGATAGGTAAACCGGAAAATGCAAGCCCTATCTGTCGGCGAAAACTCAGTCGTCACGTCATAATCGGCCAAATACACACTGTAATAATAAGGGGTAGTTACCTCTGCTTTGTGTGAAAACCAACTAGCCCGTTCATATTGATCCACGACTTTTTTTCCGGTTACCGGCATGATGGAAAACTGTCCATAGTCATTGATCCAAGGACTCGGTTGATGCGTTTGTTTAAAACCCTTGATTTTTTGTTCAAACGTTCCTTCCGGATAAATTCCTCCGTAGGTATATGTCCATCCGTTTCCCATCTTACCCATTTGTGGAGTCCAGCAATTCATTCCCCAAGGACGGGCTATGGCCGGATAAAGATTTCCCGTAGATAATGCGTGATTGGATTGGGTCCCCATTTGAGGATTTACGTACCGGACAGGATTTTCGACCGCCCCTATGTATCCGGACGTCAATAAAAACAGGATTAAAAACAAGTGCTTATACATATAATGATCATTATTTTTTTCTAAAAAGACATAAAACCGGATAAAAATACAACAATTTCCCGAAACTTTTTTGTTTCGATATAAGAACTTCCATTCAATCAAACTTTTATTCCGATCTTTGTGTTTAAATTGAAAGATTAAACAACAATGCCAAAGCATAAGATTGAAAAAAAGATTTTTCCCGTTCTCGACATGGGTTGCGCCGCCTGCGCCAGTAAAGTCGACCAGGTTTTGAATAAACAAGAAGGAGTAGTCGCTGCATCTGTCAATTATGCTGCAGCAACAGCAACTGTCGAATACAATCCTTTACAAATTTCTCCGAAATCATTGCGTGGCGCCGTACAAAAAGCCGGTTACGATCTGTTGATCGATCTTCATGAAAATATTACAGATGAAATAGAACAGGCTCATGCAACGAAATACAAAAAACTGA
This sequence comes from Bacteroidales bacterium, assembly GCA_031551395.1. GTDB lineage: Bacteria > Bacteroidota > Bacteroidia > Bacteroidales > Azobacteroidaceae > BNXB01. Next base: position 20,753 of record JAVBNR010000020.1, on the reverse strand, counting down.
AGTTTCGTACTGTATGTGCTGTCATCCTGTCTATTCCTATTGTTATCATAGGGATGGTATTCATGCATATGCCTTACGCCAATGAAATCATGTGGATATTATCTACTCCTGTTGTTTTCTGGCTCGGCCGGAATTTTTTTATCGATGCATGGAAACAGTTGAAACATCGTTCGGTCAATATGAATACATTGGTAGCATTGAGTACCGGAATTGCTTATCTATTCAGTGTTTTCAACGTATTATTTCCTTCATTCTGGCATTCCCGAGGGATTCATCCTCATGTTTATTTTGAAGCCGCCAGTGTCATTATTGCTTTTATTCTTTTAGGCCGATTGTTGGAAGAAAAAGCCAAAGGGAGCACCGCATCATCCATTAAAAAATTAATGGGTCTACAGCCTAAAACGGTTTTGATCATTAACGAATCCGGATTAGAGGAAGAAATTTCCATCGACAAAATAACCGTTGGAGACATTCTGTTAGTCAAACCAGGAGAAAAAATGGCTGTCGACGGCTCAATCATCAACGGAAGTTCTTATGTAGATGAAAGTATGCTTAGCGGAGAACCTGTTCCGGTGCTTAAAGAACCAGGCAGTCAAGTTTTCGCCGGGACAATCAATCAGAAAGGAAGTTTTCGTTTCCGGGCAGAGAAAGTCGGAGCCGATACGATGTTAGCTCAAATCATTCGTATGATCCAGGATGCGCAGGGGAGTAAGGCACCTGTACAAAAATTAGTTGATCAAATAGCCTCTATTTTCGTTCCCATTATTATCGGTATCGCGGTATCAGCCTTTATCCTCTGGCTATTATTGGATCCGGCCAACGGATTTGTGCATGGGATGTTGGCTATGGTAACCGTACTCATTATCGCCTGTCCTTGTGCATTAGGATTGGCCACTCCAACAGCTATAATGGTCGGTGTAGGAAAAGGAGCCGAGAAAGGGATTCTGATCAAAGACGCGGAAAGCCTTGAGATTGCCCAAAAAGTAAATGCCATCGTTCTGGATAAAACCGGAACGATTACCGAAGGAAAACCGGTTGTCACAGATTTGTTTTGGTTGAATGGAGATGACAGTAAAAAAAATATATTTTATACGTTGGAAAAGCATTCGGAGCATCCGCTTGCCGATGCTGTAACACGTTATTTCGATGGAACGGATCTTTATCCCCTGGATCGTTTTGAAAGTCTCACGGGAAAAGGAATAAAAGGCTTCATAAACGGGGAAAACTGGTTTGCGGGGAATTCTAAATTGATCCTTGAAAATAACATCTCGATAAACTCTCAATTAGAGATCCAGGCAAAAAAATGGGCAAAAGAAGCTCAAACGATTATCTGGTTTGCCGATGACAGACAAACTTTTGCTGTCGCAGCAATTACAGATCAGATCAAAGCAAATTCGGCTGAAGCCATCCGGCAACTGAGAAAATCAGGATTCGAGACACACATGCTAACAGGAGACGAAGAAACTACAGCTCAAGAGATTGCATTAAAAGCAGGAGTGGAGCATTACAAGTCAGGAGTTTTACCTCACGAAAAAGCGCTGTTTGTGAAACAATTACAGGAAGGAGGAAAAATCGTAGCGATGGTCGGCGACGGGATCAACGATAGCGCCGCCCTTGCACAGGCAGACCTGAGTATTGCCATGGGCAAAGGAAGTGATATCGCCATGGATGCCGCTAAGATGACCATTATATCATCTGATTTGACAAAGATATCCGAAGCGATCAAACTGTCGAAATTAACCGTCAGGACAATCCGTCAAAATTTATTCTGGGCATTCGTTTATAACCTGATTGGTGTTCCGATTGCAGCAGGGATACTTTATCCTGTCAACGGTTTCTTGCTCAATCCCATGATAGCAGGGTTAGCGATGGCTCTTAGCAGTATAAGTGTCGTATCCAACAGTTTACGATTGAAAACAAAGAAATTATAAACGGACTATCATAACTTAATGAATGCACTGAATTGAACACGAAAGTTTCTACCCATCTCTCCTCCTACAGTTTTATGATTTCCATACAATAACTCTATTCCCGCTTTGAAATAATTATTCGGATACCAAAGCAGGTTTACCGCACTATAATTCGTATATAAGATTGTTGATGGAGAAAAAAAATCCTGCTTATCAATAGTGACATTTCCCCATCCTATCGTAGAACTCCATTTCTTACTCCACCAACGATCATAAAACAGCCAAAAATAATGTTGATTGACAAGGTTCAATTTATAATTATCCGACGGATCAGGCAGTGCATCATAACCTGAACCGCTCAAGTCTTCATTATACCGGGCTTGTCCGCTACCATATGACACTTGAAATTTCAAATCATCCTGCCCTACCGTACGGATACTTCCCGAAAGGCTAAAAGCCGCCCCTGTCAGAGTCAACACCTCATTGTTTGTCGCCCGGTAAGTAACCGGATGCAACAATCCTCCCACTTTAACATGGTTATTGAGTTCATTCCACTTATAGGTATAACTGGCCACCACATCCGGAAAGCGATTACGGGAAACCCAGCCGGAATCCGGAGGTAAGGTTATGTCTGACCCGGGTTGTTCAATCGAAAAGGCAAGGGTGTTTGTATTATTCAGTTTATGTGTATACCGTATCTGGATTTGTCTTCTCCATATTGCCGCATTCGGACCCCAGGAATCCATCAGGTTAGGCCAGGTATTATTATCCGTAAAATTACTCCAATACTGACCGAATCCCCATTTTCCATAACTGATCCAGGCATGACGGATACGCGGAACAGTAAGCCCTCCGGCTCCTGACAAATCCAATTCAAGTAAGGCATAAAACTTTCCGAAACCTTTGGCTGAAAAATTCAACCGGGACTGTCGCACACTGAAATTCGTCTCTCCATCATGGCTTGTAGGTACAACAATCGATGAAGGTTGAAAACCGTATTGATTCTTCGTATCATTGAGATCAAACATGAAATCAGCCTGCACAAACCCACCTATTTGAAGGGAGATCCCTTTTACATCAGCAATGACAACCCCTTGCCCCCTGTGATTCTCAATGTCATTCCTCGATGCCGGAAGACTATCGGTCTTATTCTGTCCGTTTGCAGAAAAACTGAAATAAAAAAGGAGCAAACAGAGTAAGCTGAATCGTATCGTATGTAGCATAACCATTGAGTAAATATTTACATTGAATTTTTGGAGTCTTTCCTCCTTTTTCTTTCCTGAATCACACTGATAATGATTGGAATAGATAAAAATATGACATTACCTGCTACCACAAGTCCCACATACATTCCGGGACTTCCTACCGGCAATTGGGAAGGTGGAAAAAAGGCCACTATAAAAGAAAATACGACTGCAAGGAAACCTATTCCGGCAACAAGCCACATACCGATATGACCGCCGGGAACCTTATAAATCCGGGGCAAATCAGGCTGAGATTTCCGTAATTTAATAGCCGCTGCATACATCAGCATATACATAATAAGATAAAGCCCTATTGTAAGAGCGCTTAACAGAAAGAAGGCCACACTCACATCATCGATAATAAAATAAAGCGACGATAAAACAGTAACAATCAACCCTTGTATGAGCAAAATATTTATCTGAATCCCATTTTTATTTGTTCGGGTAAGCATTTTCGGCAGTTGTCCGTCACGCGCAGTCCATAACAATCCCCGGCTGGGACCCGAGATCCAGGACATCACACCGGCCAGCGCTCCAAAAGCCACTAATGCACCCAGTACATTCGTCATCCAACCGATTTGAAACGTATCGAACAAGCGTTGAAAAGTAAGCATCAAACCATCTTGTAAATTGATTTCTTTATAAGGCATCACGACCGATACAGCCAGCGCTCCCAAAGTGAAAAGGACAAAAGAGATGACAGCAGCAAGAAATATAGCTGCCGGGAATTGTTTTTTCGGATCTTTCATCTCACTCGCATGCACTGCATGCACCTCAACTCCAGCAAACAAGAGTATGATTCCGGCTAAAAAAGCAATATTACTGATATGGGTAATATGTGGAAAAAAACGAGGATGAGCATGACTTGCCCCTGAGGTTACCAAGGATGTTTCAGATGTAGGAATTTGTTCCAACGCGATAGGATGTCCACTTATAATCCAGATGATAGCCATCACAATGATAATGACTCCCGGAAGTATCGTTCCCAATAGAAATCCGCGACTGGTAATCTTCGATACGACAGAAGTCCCCTTCAATGTGATCCATGTTGCAAACCAATACATGGCGATAGAAAACAATCCGACATAAGTCCCGTCGAGCGCCAGTGTATTTTTACCAACAAGATAAGCTATTGCTGCTGCTGCAAATGAAAGCACAGTGGGATACCATACTACATTTTGTATCCATTGCATAAAAATAGCAATAAAACCTAAACGTTCATTGAATGCTTCCTTTACCCAAGTGTACACTCCTCCTCCTTTTTCAGCAAAAGCGCTACCTAACTCGGCCCCTACGAGGGCAGCGGGAACAAGAAAAAGGAATGTAGCAAAAAAGATATAAAAGAACATTGTCAATTCCTCCTGAGCCATCATTGGCAAACCTCTGAGACTAATCACTGCAGCTGCCGTCATCAAAGCAAGCTGCCAGGTAGAAATAAATTTTTTCATGGTTACAGGTTATTTTTTATGAATGATGAAAACCTCCAGCCTCCGATTCGGTCAGATTTTTCCGTACCGGATCTTCTTTCAATCCATCCATACAACGTTTAATATCGTCCACCAGGAGTTGAGCAAGATCTCTGCTAAATCCATGACGAATCAAGACTCTTTGTATGACTATATCTTCACAATTAGCCGGTAGTGAGTAGGATGCTATCTGCCATCCACGTGTTCTCAATTTATCTGACAAGTCGTACAGGTTAAATCCCGGATCAATCCCTTTTTTCAGCATCCAGGCAGCACCCGGCAAAGCGCTTCGTCCGTCATACACCAGATCAAATAAACCTGTTTTAGCAATTTCGTCGGCAATAAAAATTCCATGATCAAGGCAAGCTTGCTGTATTTGCCGGAAGCCCTCTCTCCCATTCTTCAAGAAATTATAATATTGAGCGATGATTTGCCCTCCGGGACGTGAAAAATTCAGTGCAAAAGTAGGCATATCCCCTCCAAGGTAGTTGACTCGGAAAATAAGATCTTCAGGCAGATCTTGCGACTCCCGCCAGATAACCCAACCGACACCCAGTGGAGACAGTCCGAATTTATGTCCCGATGCATTAATTGATTTCACACGGGGTAACCTGAAATCCCAAACAATATTCGGTTGTAGAAACGGAGCAACAAATCCGCCACTCGCAGCATCTACATGTATAGGGATATCCAGTCCTGTTTTTTCCTGATAACCGTCCAATGCCCGGCTGATGCGCTCCACATCTTCATATTGAAGTGTAAAAGTAACTCCAAATGTAGGAACTACTCCGATCGTATTTTCATCCACCCGCTTCAATACTTCTTCAGGAGTCATCAGCAAACGATTATGTTCCATTGGGATTTCTCGTATTTCTACATCGAAATAACGGGCAAACTTATGCCAGCAGACTTGTACCGGACCAGTAATCAAATTCGGTTTATCTGTTGGTTTTCCTTCTTTTCTTCGTTTTTCTCTCCACTTCCACTTCAATGCGAGCCCGCCTAGCATACAAGCTTCACTTGATCCTGTAGTAGAACAACCCATTGTAGTCTTACCCTGCGGAGAATTCCACAGGTTGGCCAATATATGTACACACCGACTCTCAATTTCAGCAGTTTGCGGATATTCATCTTTATCGATCATGTTTTTATTGATACATTGATCCATGATCACACGCGTATCTTCATTCGCATAAGTCTGACAAAAAGTAGCTAAATTCTGTTTCGCATTACCATCCAACAACAGCTCATCAAGGAGAAGGTCAACGATTACATTCGAATCATTCGGTTTGTCCGGTATCTGGTATTTGGGAATACTCTCTTTTGTTGCAGACGTAGTGTAAGCGTCAAATACAATTTCATCTTCTGTGTTCTTCAACAAATGTAAAGGCATACCTGTTTAGTGTTTAACCATACTTCTCTTTTTATTTTTAACTGACCTCCATCAATCATGGAAAAGTACGGCAAATGAATAACTATTTATTTATTTAACTCTCTCAAAACAGTTTTTGGGTACGTTTGAATAAATAGCTTCATTTTTACTCTTATCCTCTTCACAAATTACAGCCAAATTCAAAATTACAGCTGCAAAAAACAGACTATTTTTCATTCGCTCCAAAAGTAATCCAAATCAAATCATCGGTGTATTAGTCAAATGACAATTCGATTCCACAATTATAAACCACATACGGTTCTTTTTTGTTTTATAGAAATTGTTAAATTCCTTGTTTTATTCATAAACCGTATTAAATTTCATTATTTTCTTATGGAAAATAATTTCAATAGAAAATATATATTATTTTTGCATACAATTAAACAATAACAATACAAATGAAACACTTAATTATCGGAGGAGTAGCCGGAGGAGCCACTGCTGCAGCGAGAATCCGCCGGATAGACGAGTTTGCGGAAATCATCCTCATAGAAAAAGGGAAGTACATTTCTTATGCTAACTGTGGTCTGCCTTATTACATCGGCGGAACCATTAAAGAGCGGGATAAACTGTTCCTACAGACTCCAGCCTCATTCGGAAATCGATTCAATATAGATGTCAGGGTCGAAAATGAAGCGATACATATCGATCCGGTAAACAAACTTGTCCGGATTCGCAAAGCAGACGGCAATGAATCTATGGAGAATTATGACAAATTGCTACTTTCTCCAGGTGCTAAGCCAATAGAGCCGCCATTGGAAGGAATTGATCTGGAAGGAATTTTCACATTAAGAGATGTCGTCGACACCGATCACATTAAAAACTACATCACAACGAATGAGATACAAAAAGCTGTAGTGGTCGGCGCCGGATTTATCGGATTGGAAATGGTTGAAAACCTGCATCATATCGGAGTCGACGTTTCTGTTGTCGAAATGAACAATCAGGTCATGGCTCCTGTCGATTATTCCATTGCTTCCCCCATACATCAACACCTCCTAAGTAAAGGAGTTACACTCTATTTAGAGCAACGTGTCGAACGATTTACACGTAAAGACAAGCAGATCATTCTGAATCTCAGCAATGGAGAAGAGATATCCGCAGATATAGTCATACTTTCCATTGGAGTGCGTCCGGAGACTACACTCGCTCGGGATTCCGGCCTAAAACTTGGAAGTACGGGTGGAATACGAGTCGATGAATACCTTGAGACATCGTCAAAAGATATTTATGCCGTAGGAGATGCCATCGAATTTCCTCATCCGCTGACGGGACAACCCTGGTTGAACTATCTGGCTAACCCGGCCAACAGACAGGGACGGATAGCTGCAGATAACATGGTATCCGGTAATATTACGAAATACGAAGGCGCCATTGGTACAGCCATCGCTAAAATATTCGATTTGACAGTAGCTTCAACAGGATTAGCTTCCAAACGACTGAAACAAATGGGAATAGACTATCAAAGCTCTATTACTCATGGGAATTCACATGCAGGCTATTATCCGGATGCCCTACCGCTCAGTATCAAATTAACTTTCGATCCCCTCAACGGAAAATTATACGGAGCCCAATGTGTAGGATATGATGGCGTAGACAAACGCATTGATCAAGCCGCCCTTGTCATCAAACAAGGAGGTACCGTATCTGATCTTATGAAAATAGAACAAGCCTACGCTCCTCCCTTTTCTTCGGCCAAAGATCCTCTGGCGATTGCAGGTTATGTGGCGGGGAATATCCTCAACGGGACAATGCCTGTCGTTTCCTGGCGTCAGATCCGATCTGCTGCAGATGAAAATGCACTGATCATCGATGTTCGCACCCCTGACGAATTTTCAATGGGAGCCATCCCCGGAGCCATCAACATTCCATTGGATGATATACGTTCCCGGTTAAGCGAAATCCCTTTCGACAGGCCGATTTATCTCTATTGTGCCGTTGGCTTGCGCGGATATCTTGCTCTTAAAATACTGAATGCGAGAGGTTTTAAAAATGTAAAAAACCTATCAGGCGGCTATAAAACTTATTCGACAGCCACTGCTCCGGTTTTTCAAAACACATCAATAACACCCGTTCAAGTCATGAATACCCCCAATAAAAATACCGATATAAGAACATTCAAAGTAGACGCTTGCGGTCTCCAATGCCCGGGACCGATATTAAAAATTAAACAGACGATCGACTCCATGGAAAAAGGAGAACGTATTGAAATAACAGCAACCGATGCCGGTTTTTCACGAGACGCCCAGGCCTGGTGTAACACAACAGGGAACATACTTATTTCTCAAAAAGAAGAAAAAGGTCGATATACGATAATCATTGAAAAAGGTTCTCCGTTGACTTGTCGGGAAGTTTCCTCCTGTGACGGAAAAAATAAAACCCTGATCATGTTCAGCGATGATCTGGACAAGGCGCTGGCTACTTTTGTCCTGGCGAATGGAGCGGCAGCAACAGGCCATGCAGTTTCGATCTTTTTCACTTTCTGGGGGTTGAATGTCATTAAGAAAGTCCACAAACCCCAAACAAATAAAGATATTTTCGGAAAAATGTTCTCTATGATGTTGCCATCCAGCTCACTCAAACTAAAACTCTCGAAAATGAGTCTGTTTGGAATAGGCGACCGGATGATGCGGCACATCATGAAACGAAAAAATATAGAAACGCTCGAAAGACTCAGAGAACAAGCGATTGAACAGGGAGTTGAATTCATTGCATGCCAAATGTCGATGGATGTGATGGGTATCCACAAGGAAGAATTACTAGACTGTGTTACTGTAGGAGGAGTCGCGACCTACATGGAGCGAGCAGAAAAAGCCAATGTTAACTTATTCATATAACAACGATGGAAACATTATGTAAAATCCGTGACATCTATCGGGCTATAGCCGAATTTGAATTACAATTTGAAAAAAGATACCATTTGAACCTCAATGAAGGAATGGTATTATGTTCTCTTTTAAAAAACGAGCTCCTTACCTCGGGAGAAATCGCAACATTACTTGGATTAACGGCTTCCAATGCATCTAAAGTTATCTGTTCCGCCGAACACAAAGGACTTGTTAAGCGCACATTAGGCCGAGTAGACAAGCGCCAGATGTATTTTGCATTGACTCCGGAAGGACAAAAACGGCTGCAAGATATCCAATGCAATGCACTTCATATCCCTGAATTATTAGAGCAAGCATTGAACTGCCCAATCTCGACCTGATCCAAAATAAAACGACAACTCCCTTTAGTTATTAAAGGATTTGTAGTACATTTGTCCACTGTTTATGCGTCTATTTCTCTCTTCATTGATAGTCCTGCGCATCAAAATTTTAAGGTAAATAATGGACGAAAAAGAAAAAATATTAATTCAGGCATCACTGGGAAGCGTTATCGGTAATATTATTTTATCAGTAGCTAAAATTGTTGTCGGTATTATTTCAGGAAGTTTGGCTGTACTCGGAGATGGGATCGACTCCGCCACAGATGTTGTCATCTCGTTAGTCACTTTATTTACAGCTAAAATCATTAATCGTCCGCCGAATACGAAATATGTCTATGGATACGAAAAAGCAGACGATGTGGCCACTAAGGTTCTTTCATTTGTGATCTTTTTTGCAGGTCTTCAAATGCTTATTTCCACAGGTAAAAGTATCATTTTTTCCGAACCACGCGAGATGCCCTCCAACATAGCCATTTATGTGACTATATTATCTATGTTCGGCAAACTGGGATTGGCGTTTTATCAATTCCAGCAAGGTAAAAAAGTAAACAGTTCGATGTTGATGGCCAATGCAAAAAACATGCGGAACGATGTTATTATTTCCGGCGGCGTGTTATTGGGTCTTCTGTTTACTTTCGTATTGAAATTACCTATACTCGACTCCATTACAGGATTACTCATCAGTTTATACATTATCAAATCATCGATCGATATTTTCATGGACTCAAACGTCGGGTTAATGGATGGAGTAAAAGATATCTCCATCTATAAAAAAATTATAGATGCGGTGGAAAAAGTCCCCGGAGCAGCGAACCCGCACCGAATCCGGTCCAGACAACTCGGAAATATGTATGTGATTGATCTGGATATTGAAGCAAACGGAAATCTGACGCTGAATGAAGCCCACAAAATTGCTCATGCAGTAGAAAAAAGCATTAAACAGGAAATTGACAATGTATACGACATCGTCATCCATATCGAACCGGAAAATACTCATCATGAAATAGAAAAGTTTGGTGTCGATAGTAGTATGGTAGACTTATAAACAATAAAGAATATATGAAGAAACAAATTTTCATGGGCTGTTTGGCCCTGTGTGTAGCTGCAAATAGTTTTGCCGGTGGTCTGTTGACAAACACGAACCAAAGTGTTCATTTTCTCCGGAACCCGGCGCGAGATGCTTCTTTAGAGATTGATGCAGCTTATACAAATCCGGCCGGATTGGCCAAACTTCCGTTTGACGGATTTCATTTTGCATTTACAAGTCAAAGCGCATATCAAACACGTACGATTACATCCACTTTTGCTCCTTTTGCAGGATTTGGAGGTAATATGACCAAAGTGTTCAAAGGCGAAGCTTCCGCCCCGATCATACCCAGCCTGCAGGCTGCATATAAAAAAGGGAAGTGGGTATTTTCAGGAAACTTCTCCGTCTCAGGAGGGGGAGGAAAAGCAACTTTCAATAACGGATTACCTTCGTTCGAAGCGCCTATTTCGTTAATACCCATGAAAATTACCCAGCTGGGAAACTCTTTATCCAACCTGATGCCGGGAGCAACATTATCTGCCAATCAGTATTCCGTAAACGCCTACATGGAAGGAAGTTCTTTTATTTACGGAGCTCAAATGGGCGGAACTTACGCCATCAATGAGATGTTCTCTGCTTATGCCGGCTTCAGAATGAATATCGTTAACAATGGATACGTTGGTTACCTGAGAAACATCATGACCAACCCGACTTCAAACGTTGCCAGCTTAGGGACGGGAGCTATGGTCCCTGCATCAGCCTATTTTGCCAGCTTATCGCAATTGCCCGGTTTACCCGAAGGATACAAAAAACAATTGCAGGAATCAAGTGAAGCTACAGCTGATAAAAATCTGGATTGCGATCAATCAGGTTGGGGTATTACTCCGATCATCGGGTTTAATTTCAATTGGAAAAGACTGAATATCGGTATGAAATATGAATTCAATACAAGTCTTAATGTTGAAAATCAAACCAAAGTAGACGATACGGGAATGTTCAAAGACGGAGTGAACACTCCTCATGATATTCCTGCCCTTTTAACGATTGGAGCCGCTTATAAAATCATCGATCCAGTAACCGTTTCCGTAGGGTTTCACCAATTCTTCGATTCAAATGCTCAAATGGCTAACGATAAACAAAAATTTATCAACGGAGGGACTACCGAATATCTGGCCGGAGTCGAATGGCAGATCAATAAAATGTTTTTGATCAGTTGTGGAGGACAAATTACCCGTCAAGGAGTAACTGACAATTATCAATCGGATATGAGCTTTGCCTTGAATTCATATTCTTTGGGATTGGGTGCCGCTGTGAATGTAGCCAAGAATGTCCGCATCAACCTGGCTTATTTCTTCACAAATTATGACAACTGGACTAAAAACACCGAGAATTATAACGGAACAGGTTTAGCCGGAACAGATGTTTTCTCCAGGACGAATAAAGTTTTTGGAGTTGGAGTCGATTTTTCTTTCTAAATATATAAAATGTAAATAAGACCCACCCGGCTGTATACCTCAAATAATAATTGTAGAATGGTTGCGTATTAACTCCCCAACTGTTCTACTTTTTTTTATAAAAAAGAGACAAACCGGCTAAAATAAAGAAAAAATAGAGATAATATACATATTACTATTTGTCAACACTTTAATAAATTCCACTTACTCTTCTTAAGTTAATAGATTATAAAAACATTTTAAATTGACCCAATCAGGGATGAATGGTCGCATTTTTGCACTATAGTTTCAGTGCTTCAAAAAGAAGCATTGATGAAAGAGATAATAAATTTATGAAGATTACTTATGAAGCGATTGTTTTTTGTTTATTCTGTCCCTTTATTGATTATCGGGGAGTGTTTGATTTTGTGCGTGGAAAAAATAAACAATTATTTTTTTTGCCTCTTTTTTTCAATGCTTCAATTTGAAGCACTAAAATATAATAACAAATATGGGAACTTGTCATATATAAAAAATAGGTTTAACATTAATTTTAACATATTCAAAATAGTCAGAACATTAACTAGTTTTCAGATAACAAGTTAGACACACATAGCATACGACACTACAATTTATAAAATAACAAACCTTTTTAAAACTCAAAAAAATGAGACTTTATTCAATTAACAAATGCAAATTTGGGATTGCCCTTGTTATGCAATTATACTCTGTATGCATCTTTGCACAATGGAGCGGAGGTGCAGGATCTGTCATAGATCCCTATAAAATCACAACAGTTTCGCAACTAACTAATTTGCAAACGACTACAAATTCAGGCACCAATTATACTAATGTATATTTTAAGCTGATGAACAATTTAAATCTCGAGGGAAATACGTGGACACCGATCGGAACTTCTGCAAAACCTTTCAGAGGAAATTTTGATGGAAACAACCATACGATTTCGGGATTATTTATCAATACAGGCATCAACGACGTAGGTCTATTCGGTTGCATAACCAGTGGTACTATTTCTAATCTAGGTGTTACAACTTCGCCAACCGGCGTAACAGGAAACAATAATGTCGCCATTTTAGCCGGTTCACAGAACGGAGGTACAATTTCCAACTGTTATGTGATGGGATCTGTTTCCGGAAATGATGTAATTGGAGGTCTGGTAGGCAATCAATCGGGGACTATTCCTGTGATTTCAAAATGTTTTGCACTTGTCAATGTAACAGGAATGACAAACACCAACGGTGTCGGCGGACTGGTGGGTGTGGTTCGTGGAAATCTGAACAATTCATATGCCTGGGGAGAGGTCACAGGTATCAATCCCGTCGGTGGTTTGGTGGGTACTGCAAGTAGTAATAGTACGATCAATGCATCCTATACCACGAGCTATACTTTAATTCCTACTTTATCAAAGTTAGGCGGTTTAATTGGTAATATGAGCCAGCAGACTGCTACCATCCGGAACTGTGTCGCTCTGAATAAAACGCTCAATAGTTTGACTTCCGCAAATCGTATTGCAGGTGCGAAAAACAGCTATGCTGTTACTGAAAACAACTATGCTTCCGACGAACTGTCAATAAACATCAACAAAAAAGCCAAAGTGATCACATCGGATAGTAACAGTTTAGAGGGAGGAACACAAAGTGCGGCTTCTTTAATGACTCAGGCGTTTTACAGCAATACTGTTTCATGGAGTATCAGCAACGCCAACGATAACAACAAGAGCTGGAATATTTGGGAAAACACCAACCTGCCTTACCTGCAAACGCAAAGTTCTCCTGTAGCGAATGTATATGCTTCGGGAACCACCTTACAAGGGATATTCCGTCCGGATGTATCTATGGATAGTATTTTGATCTATGGGAAAAACGGGACCATGTTTATTCTCCTTGGAACTGCGAGCGTGAATAATGCCAATCACACATGGACGTATAGCGATCCGGTGCTGGCCATGAATGCTCCCGTATATATTCTTGCCTATGAATCAGGAAAATCCATGCCTTCTTATCCTGTAACATACATTGTTTGCGGTCTTCCGGTAACATTTGATGCAGTCGAAGGCACAACATATACTTCTGCATTAGACCTGCAGACTTGTATCAAAAACCTACAAAATGCGGTAATGAGCGATGTCCAGTTTAGTAAAGCCGGAGGTACTGCATTCGATGCAAACATCATTTCGTCTCCAGCAACCTACTCCGTTAGCGGGACACAAGTCATTTATGCACGGGCAACGAGTAGCTCAGGCTGTCAAAGCGAAATCAAGTCATTCAAAGTCAAACAAATAGGATCCTTGTTGTTTAAAGAAGATTTTGGTTCGGGAGAAGATTGTTCCAAAAAAGGTTTAGGAAGTGATATCACGACTTATGTATTTGGAGGAGACTTATATACAAATGGTAATTATAGCATCTGCTCACAGTTGAGCGATTATTATGATGGATATCTTTATTGCAAAGAGGCATCGTATGACCATACAGACCCGGGTAAAGGGCGTTCTCTGATAGTAAATGCCGATTATACAGCAGGTAAATTTTACACTCTTACCATTAAAAACTTATGTCCGGGAACACACTTGTATTTTTCTGCCTGGGTATTTAACTTAGTAAACCCTTATGCTTCTAATACGAAGTATTACACAGACCGAGGGACTGTATTTAAAGATCCGGATGTACGTTTTGAACTTACAGACGGGACAGACGGGACATTACTGGCAGAATACAATACAGGTGATATCCCTAAAGTAATAGACCCCGTAACGAACTGGAGACCATATGGTTTTGACTTTACAACAGGATTGTCTTCATCCGTTGTCCTTACGCTATATAATAATGGACCCGGAGGTAACGGAAATGACTTGATGATTGATGATATTGAAGTCTATGCAAGTATTCCTCCCGTAGTAATTGACGGACCATCGTATTATTGTCCCGGAGATCCGGTCAATCTGACAGTAAAAGACCTAGATAAAACACCTTTCAGTGAGAACGTAAAAGTATGTTGGTTATTTAGTGAAAATGGAAACATGGGGGTCGATTCCAAATGGGATACAATACCCAACATGACCTCTGTCAATCTGAATATACCATTTCAAAAATCAGGGTACTTGCGTGTTATTGTAGGCTCACCCGGAGCTATCGATGAAAAATTGTTTAATTGTTGCAGTATGTCTGAACCGAAACCCATTCTGATCACTCCCGACCTCATGTATTGGAAAAAAAATACTTCTGATAATGACTGGAATAATCCTGACAACTGGGTGGATGCCAACGGAAGTCCATTGAACACAATTCCCGGTAAATGTACGGATGTTCATATTCCCGGAAACGCCGATTATTATCCCTCATTGGATAACGGACATACTTTCAGAACGGAGACCTACGGGGAACCGAAATGCCGGGATATTACTTATCATTTTGGATCCGAAGTAGCTAAACCTCATTACCTGGATTATCGGAAGGCTTATATCCAATATAATTTCGGATATTACGAAGGAAGTAATTATGTTCCCGATGGAGAAATTTATTCGGCAAAACCGATGGAAAGAGGTCATTGGTATGTGTTATCGGCTCCACTTAAAAACATTGTTTCAGGAGATTTTTCTGTAGGAGGCTTCCCTAATATGTGGCAACAAGGTTTCAAATCATCATTAGACCGGACGGGAACTTTGAGTGGAGATTGGTATACACCGGAAAATACGGCGGCTCTTGAAATTGGAGCAAGACAGAATTATGCGATCAGCGTTTGGGCCGGCGAACTTCTTCCTGGTGTTTTAGGAGAAGATGACCATAAAAATATGAACGCTCTCAAAGGTATACTAGAAATGCCTTATTTCGAAAACGCAACGATCAGTAACAATCATAGGATTCATGAGTATTCTACGGCAGATTCGACAAGCCGGTTTTATTATTATTTTTATGATAGAGCAGGATTGCCGGTTTCAAAATCTGTCTATGATAATTTTCAACGAGGAAGTAGTTCTTACCGGTTTGTATTCGAAGATAACAACAATAAGCCAATGACTGATTTTGCGGTCAATGTGCCGGCCGGAACGGAGATTATGATCGGAAACCCATTTATTTCATCGTTGGATTTTCAAAATTTTTACAACAGAAACAGTGCTGTACTGGAAGATTATTACCGGTTGTTCGTAAAGAATAATTTCATGACTTACAGTCTTTCAGGAGGCTCTCCGGCAGGATTGACAAATAATATCGCTTCTTTCCAAGGATTTTTTGTAAAGACAAAAGGATCAACGGGAAGTACCACATTGCATTTTCCGATATCGGCTTCCGTAACACGGCCGAGCCGAACGACTCACCAACTCAGATCAAATTCCTCAGCCATAGACAATAAGATTTATATCAATGCATCCAACAGTCAGGGAAATAGCTGGGCTACAGTCATTGTCAATAAAGATGTAAAAAAAGAAGATGTTCCTCAATTGTTTATTACCAGTCCGGAATCAAAAGATGTTCCTCAGATTTACACGGTCAATACACATAAGGCAAAAAATGTAATTCAATATGTATCGGGAGAATACATTGAAGTTCCTCTGGGAATTACCTGTGGAAGTAAAGACATGATTCAAATTTCTTTTTCCAATTTGGAAAATTCAGATTATGAGTCACTTACATTGATTGATAATCAGCTAAATAAAACAATCAACCTATTGGAAGAAAACAACTATTCATTTAAAAATAACCCTGATGCAGGCGAACGATTCTTACTGCGTATCGGCAGTAAAGCCAATGTAGTTACGGCTGTTGATCAGGTAACAAATGAATCCGGATTCCGGATATATGTTCATGAAAATATACTTGAGGTCAATTCTTCAGAAAATATTTCAATGATTGATATATACACCATTCAAGGAGTCAAAGTACTGAGCTCTTCAGGAATTAACACAAAAAATTACACAAGGAAGATTCAACTTCCGGCCGGAATTTATATCGTCACAACAAAACTTGTAAAAGGAGAACTAAAAACCGAAAAAATAATAATCAAATAATAGAGACCAATGATTTATATAGAACTATTAAAAAATAAGATAAAGTTTGTTTTAATTGCATTTATCTTGTGTAACTTTCAAACATATTCAGAATTAAAAGCGCAAGAAGCCCTCCCCTTTTCATCTAAAAATGAACAAAGTGGAATCGGCAGTAACAATAATACATCTTCTTTTTCTGAATCTCAAGGCATATCGTATGAATACAAACCTTTTGATAATAACAATCAGATACCTCAATCTTATTCAAGAAGTGCATTAAAAGGTCCGATAGGGCCTCCAGTCAACGGGTTACCTGTAGATAATTCGCTTTTGCTCCTGATTTGCCTGGCGATATGTTATGGAATTTATAAAAAATGGATACACTACTTGTATCAAAAATTGAGCAGTTTATTCAGATCTAAGTGAAACAATAAATTTGTCAAATAAATATTTAAAAATAAAATAGACGAGCCTGCAAAGACTCGTCTATTTTTATTCTATCCTCTTGATTTCAATTTATAACTATTTTTTTTACATACATCTTTTTATTGGAATCAATGACCCGAAGGAAGTAAATCCCTTTACCAAAAGTTGCAGGTAACGCCAATTGAGAATCATTCACGTCTACTTTTGCAACTTCAACGCCTGTAATACCATACACTCTTGCTTTGAAAGAATTAGCTCCGGGAAGCTCTATAGAAATTGTTTCATTCTCTTTCAGCAGACTTGGATACACATTCAAAACGGATGAGTTAGCCGGCGTATTGATTCCGGTAAAATTATTTATAAAAATACGACCTTTCATTCCCATCGATGCATGTGCAAGGCATATGTAATAAATCACATGGGGGTCCGCTGATTTGATTACATGTTCATACGACCCGGATTCAAAATAAAAACCTTCAATCGTAGGAATAACTTCATTATTCAACCAGGCATTCTCATCCACTTGGATTGCTGAATGCGGACTGTAAATGATAAACTCGACCGTGTCTCCCACATCAACAAATAGGGTCTCCGGAATAAAAGACATTTCTCCTGTAACAATTGTATGTTTTGTCGCAAAAATAGTTCCGGAAAAAACACACAAGATTCCCAAACAAGTAATAATTCTTTTCATAGTTCAGCTGTTTAAATTAAAAAATAACTTATCGATTCTCTAATCTCAAACTAACAAGAAGAACTATATAAATGTTTGTTTATATATACTAAAAAAGATTTATAATCTAATATAAAATCTTAAATAATTATTGAAATTAATCAGCATTTAAATAATTTTCTACTGGGTAAATATTACCTGTAACTGCGCCATAGCCATCCATCGCCCTATGCCTTGGGGAACAACAGCATTGTAGAAACCCTGCATGGAAGCGCTGTAATAGAATTTGCCCATTTTAAAAGTTTTTCCCGCACCGCCGCCAAGAGGAACCATCCATTTGTTATCCGCATCGGCCAGCCAATTGGCCGTAATGGTGGCGTTGCTCTCCAGATACCAACCTTTCGGGAAATTGTAGTACGCCACATATTGGGCGCTGAACATATTGACTTGATTGATACCCGTTCCGCCCAACGACCAAAAGTTTTGCGCTACCATTCCACCGGAAAAAATGCTTCCGTTATAGTAAAGCAAAGCCGCAGGCCCCATACTCAATCGATTACTACCCAGTTCGGGTGTGGTTCGTGTAGGAATTTGCAAGGTAGGGCCGACGCCCCAAACCCATGGCCCTTTGGGTTTAGCTGCAGGGCGCAGAAAGGCGTTAAACAGAATGTTTCCCAATCCGAATGTTTTGTCGCCGCCCGGCTGCATGGCCGGAAGCCACTGGATGGGAATTATCGTATAGGTATTGATTTTCACTTTACCAGCTGTAAACGGCAATACGGGCTGAACAGACAATGAATTGGCATTGCCTTCGCCCACCGGAAGCGTGATATTTTGAAGAAAAACGCTTTTGAATCCGCTCATGGGGTTTTGCTTTTCTTTGGTTACTTCTTCCAGAGTGAGTTCCTTTTTTTGATTCTTACCGGATTCCTGTGCATTGTCTTGGTCTGTTTGAGCATGCATCGGTAAGTTGTAAATAACTACCATGACGATAGCAAAAATCTTAAACATTTTATTCATACAGGTTTTATTATAAAGTAAATATTAATAAGTACATTTTACAAATTGGTTTATATTATTCTGGGCAAAAGGCGAAAGGCTAAGAGCAAAAGGTGAATAACATTGCATTACTATCCTTAGTATTTTGCCTTTCGCCTTTTGCCCAAAATAATATAAGCTAAACTTTACCATGTATCTATTGATTAACAGTATCAATTCTTCGATGGCTCACTTAGCTTTCGCATAACTTCATCCAAATTGAATGATGCCGGTTTCTGTCTTGGAGGAAACTCTTTGAAAGAAGACAACCATTGTCCCACATAGGCTGTTGAACCATAGATGAGGAAGGAGTGTTCTATCATCCAGCGACCGTAATCTATGGCCTCAGGACCACGTTCGAAAGGATCTGCCAGTAAATCATAGAATTTTACCCCTCTAAGCTTATTGAATTGGTTCAACCAAACATCCAGTCCGGTGCTGTTTTGTTCCATAAACGACATTTTAAAACGTCCGTAGCGTAATGCCAGCACGTCTCCGTCATCACTCCAATAGATAAACTCGTTCCGGGGCGATTCCTTGACTTCTCCTTTCAAATAAGGAATCAGGTTGTAACCATCCAAATGCACCTTGAATGTCTTTCCTCCGGCGGCGTATCCTTTCTTACATTTCTCGACAACATTCGGTTCTCCGGCTGCAGCGCAAAACGTGGGAATCAAATCCTCATGGGCGCATATACCGTTGAAAACAGTTCCCGGCTTGATAGTTCCCGGCCAACGAATTAACGTAGGAACGCGGAATCCGCCTTCCCAGTTAGTGGCTTTTTCGCCACGGAACGGAGTGGTACCTCCGTCAGGCCAACTCAACACTTCGGCTCCGTTGTCGGTGGTATATACAATAATGGTATTGTCGGTAATGCCCAGTTCATCCAGTTTCTTTAGCAGAACGCCCACATTGTCGTCATGTTCGGTCATCCCATCGGCATAAATACCCAATCCGGTTTTTCCGTCATATTTTGGGCTCAGGTGGGTAAACACGTGCATGCGGGTGGAGTTGTAATAACAGAAGAATGGTTTTCCGGCTTTTGCCTGTCTGTCGATAAAATCTACAGCGGCTACGGTAAATTCCTCATCAATTGTTTCCATTCGTTTTTTGGTAAGCGGACCTGTATCTTCAACTTTGCCATCAGCGGTACTGCGAATCACACCACGAGGCCCGAAATTTTTCCGGTAAGCCGGATTTTTCGGGTAATCACGATTTTCCGGTTCTTCTTCCGCATTCAAGTGATACAGATTACCGAAGAATTCATCGAATCCGTGGGCTGTTGGCAAGAATTCGTCCCTGTCTCCCAGGTGGTTCTTACCAAACTGGCCGGTCGCATATCCCAATGGTTTCAATAATTCGGCCACGCTGGGGTCTTCCGGGCGTAAACCGATATCGGAGCCCGGCATTCCCACTTTGGTCAATCCGGTACGTATCGGGGATTGCCCGGTAACAAATGCCGCCCGCCCCGCGGTACAGCTTTGCTGCCCATACCAGGTCATAAATATGCCTCCTTCGTTGGCAATGCGGTCGATGTTGGGGGTTTGGTATCCCATCATTCCTCGATTATAACAACTTGGGTTAAACCAACCGATATCATCGCCCATGATGACAAGGATATTCGGCTTTCCTGATGAAGCTTTCTTTTGTTGCGCTTCTGCATTTTGTGGGATGATAGCCCCGACAGCCAGTACCGCACCTACTGCGGCAACCTGGCCACATTTTTTAACAGTTTGTTTTAGATTCATAATATTCTTTCCATTTAAAATCCAAACAAATTTGGATAATTATTTTTATTAACTTTTATATTTTATCTTTGTATCAGGGTGTTAAGAGGAAACAGGCTCTGCTGGGGAGCAACCTGTCAGCAATCATCACCCTGACGGTATGCAGT
>JAVBNR010000037.1:0-19688 GCA_031551395.1 Bacteroidales bacterium | reverse complement strand
AGACCTGATGGAAATCATTGAAGACCGCCATGCAAGAAAGTCAACTATTATTGCCAGCCAATTACCTGTGGCAAGCTGGTTTGATGTCTTTAAGGAAGAAACCCTGGCAGATGCAATACTTGACCGGATTGTACATACGGCGCATCGTTTTGAATTAAAAGGAGAGAGTTTAAGAAAAAAACGGTAATTTTGACAGACTATTTGGATAATCTTTGAAAGTTCACTGGGGGGATATCACCGGAATCCCTGGGGGGGTATCGCCGGAATTTGCAAATTTTCCGCTTAGTGATAAAATACCCGTAATTACGGATATTAAGAATATGCTCGAAAAAAAGAAAAGAACATGAATCCGAAGCAAACCACAATCCTATTTTTTCTTTTCGACGCGCTGGATTTTCCATCATCCACTATCTTTTGGTACAGCGAATTGAGCAACCGTATTTAGGAAGCAACTCTATCATAACGACAAGTGTTCGTCTCGGGTTTTCATATTCTTATTCTTTTAAAATGTTCGGAAAAATCAGACTATTTTGATTTTTCCGAACATAACAGTCAGATCATTGCCTTTTCTTAAATACAAAAAGCAGCATATAAAGGTACTGATTTTATACTATTCTCAAAGCCAAAGTTCTTTTTGGATATGCGGATAGAGTAAGGCGATTTGTATTTCTCTACGAAAACTCCCAAGCTCTTAGAACGATTTCTCCTGCTCTTTTTTACTTCAACAGGAATGACTACATCATCAATTTGAAGAACAAAATCAATTTCGGCCTTACCATCACTTTGCCAGTACAGTATATCATATCCTTTGGAGGCAAACACTTGTGCTACATAATTTTCGGTCATAGCTCCAAGGAAAGTATTATCTACTTCAATCGGTGACAATTCGGACATACAAAGTTCCATGATATCTAAATACTGCTTTTATTTAAATTAGCAGCGTCTCATCCATTGAACTACATAAATTTAGCCAATCCTCCTTCAGATGTTTCTTTATATAAGCTGGGGAGGTCATGACCGGTTTGATTCATTGTTTGGACCACTTTATCGAAGTCGACCAAATGTTTTCCATCCGACAACATAGCAAAAGAGCAGGCATCGAAAGCGCGGACAGCAGCAAATGCATTTCTCTCGATACAAGGGACTTGCACCAATCCGCAGACCGGATCGCAGGTTAATCCCAAATGATGTTCCAACCCCATCTCCGCAGCATATTCAATCTGAGCCGTAGATCCTCCGAATAGCTGTGTTGCTGCAGCTGCAGCCATTGCACAAGCCACTCCGACTTCTCCCTGGCAACCGACTTCCGCTCCGGAAATAGAAGCATTTTTTTTCACTATGTTACCAATTAAAGCAGCGGTAGCCAGTGATCTTATGATCTTAGAGTCACTGAATTCATGTTTGGTTCGTAGATGATACAATACTGCAGGCAGAATTCCCGAAGAACCACAAGTCGGAGCAGTTACGATCGTACCCCCGGACGCATTTTCTTCTGATGTTGCCAAAGCATAAGCAAAGATAAAGGCACGACTTCGTAAAGAACCGGTATAACTCTTCGCTTTAGTGAAATACGAAGACGATTTGCGCTGAAGCCCAAGTCCTCCCGGAAGCACACCCTCCGCATCGATTCCCCGTTCAACGGCTGCCATCATCGTTTTCCAGATTTCGCCCAGGAAATTCCATATATCCGGACCTTCTACTTCTTCAATATATTCCCAAAAAGTTTTTCCTGATTTCTGGCACCAAAGGAGAATGTCTTTCATCGTATTGATTTCGTAGATATCTTCTCTCGAAACTTTAGGGGTATTTTCATTGGCCAGATCGCCGCCGCCAACACTGAAGATCGTCCAGTCGTCCGTAACTTGACCCTCTTTAATGGATTCAAAAAGCATTCCATTCGGATGAAAATCCAAAAACACATCAGACCGCCAGACAATTTCTGCCGGTTTAGGGCTCAATGCTTCAATGATAGCTGCATCCGTCAAGTGTCCTTTACCCGTGGCGGCTAAACTTCCGTATAAGGTTACACGAAAAGAATCGGCATCCTTATTTTTATCGTAAAATATTCCGGCAGCTTTTTTAGGGCCTATCGTATGGCTGCTCGAAGGCCCATTTCCGATCTTATATATTTTTCTTATGCTTTCCATCGCTTATTCTTTGCTACAATTGGCGGCAAAGATAAGCAAAAACAATCACTTTTTATCTAAATAATTGCGATAGCGCACCAATGCTTCCATAAAATAATAATCTGCATAGACCAAAGGAACATCAATTTCTCCTCCATGAGGGATGCTACCCACAGAATGCATCAGGATAAAATCGCCATTCTGACCTAATGGAGCACGGTAAGCCGGAGAAGCCAATGTATGTACCATATCTATTGCCTCTTTTAAATAAGCTTTGTTTGAGGTGTATTGACTCAACTCGAATAAAGCAGACGCTACAATCGCAGCAGCCGAAGCATCGCGATATTTATCAGTGATTTCTTTCGCTTTGGATTTTCCTTCCGGAGCATATCCTTTCTGACCTGCATTGAAATCCCAATAAGGGACTTTATCCGCCGGTAAGTTCGGATTATTCAGATACCAATCAGCCATTTTGGAAGCAACATTCAAATAGGTGGAGTCTCCTGTCTCACGGAACATCATCGTAAATCCATAAATTCCCCAAGCCTGACCCCGCGCCCAAGTGGAGTTATCGCTATACCCCTGACAAGTAGCCTGATCTTTCACAACCCCGGTCAATGTATCGTAGTCCACCACATGATAGCTGCTGTAATCCGGACGCAAATGATTTTTTATGGTTGTATTCGCGTGAGTTACTGCTATATCATAATATTTCTTATCTCCCGTTACTTTGGATGCAAAAAACAACATCTCCAGATTCATCATATTATCGATAATGACCGGATAGAACCATTCAATGGTATCATTCCACGCTTTACGATAGTTCCATGATTTAATCGTTCCCGTTATCGGGCTAAAACGGGTAGACAACGAATTTGCACTTTCTACCAATATTTGTTTGTATTCTTCACTCGGACTGAGACGATAACCATTACCATAGCTGCAATACATCATAAATCCCAGATCATGATGACCTGTAAATGTTTTGAGCTTCTCCAGGCTGTTTGTCCATTTGGAAGCTTCCTCTTTCCAATGTTGTTCTCCGGTCAGTTCATAAAGGAACCATAATGTTCCCGGAAAAAATCCAGGAGTCCAATCATACATTCCGGTTGAGACCATTTTCCCTTCTTTATTGGTCGTACGAGGGTATTTTCCTTGCGGATCTCCGGTTTGTTGAAGCATCAAATTCGTTTGTTCTGCGGCAAATTTCACATTCTCGCCGATAAAAACTTTCCCTTTACTCTGACAAGACACAAACATACAGGGACTTAAAAAAAGCAATACTAAAAATGTCTTCACGTTCATATTTTGCTAATTGATTAAATATAATTCGTTTATTTTCTAATTGTAACCGTATTTTTTCCAACCAAACCCGTATCATTGAAATTCAAATGTAAACGTGTTACCGTATTTCCCCAGACACGAGACAGACGATTATCTTCGACAGGAATAGACTCTATTTCAGCCGTAATTACTTTTTCATTATAGATCATGTCCAAAGAAAAACCGTCTCCTGCCAACCGGATGACTCCCGGTTTAACAATCGAAGCCCGGCACGATGTCATAAAACGGAGAGAAGTTCCTCCTTTATTTTCATTCAACACATAATGATCCGTAATTTCAAAACTTTTTCTCTTATTCAAGACATAACTCCGTTCCCATGTTTTCACGGCAGCTTCCGGCGGATAGGCTTCGGCGATATCCAACGAAAAATCAGCTTTTTTTGCGGAAGACTTGAACATCACATCTTTAGATGCAAATTTTCTTCCGTTCTTCTGATCTACCGCATTGATAACAGGCAAGTTATGATATCCCGACTGCATCGTCCAAATTTGGTAACGTGCCGAACTGAATGTCTGCCGGGTGTATGTCCCTACCCCCACATCGATGAGCACAGGTAATCCATTGTAATACAAAATGAACGTACCCACATCGTTGTGATTATGACTTTCATCGTTATGGCCTCCTTTAGCAGCAAAGAAAAAACCATTCTTTGAGCCCTCTTTATCTCTTACAACCAAAAATTGACTTTGAGGCAACCAGCAAGTTCCAACCAGAGGTTCCACCGGTTTTCCTTCGACAATTTCTTTGGAATCGAATAAGTTGTGGATTACTGTTTCCATTGTTCCGGAAGGAACTTTATGCAACATGTCTTCTTTTTGGGCATAAAATGTACCGAATCCTTGCATGACCGGATCTCCTATTGCTTTACCATAGCGATAAACCAATCCGGCATCGACATCTCCTTTGGCCGAGGCATCAGCAAAATTAACAAAATAAGGATCACTGATATACGCTCTATAAATATAGCGGCCAATATTTTTAATCAACTCATTTCCAAAGATATTCACTTTTCCTCGGGTAGCGATACTCAATAATTCAAGGCCTTCATACAATTTTCCTCCGGCATGACTCCAATAGCTCGGTCCCTCATCGCAGCCTCCGTCTTCCGGATAATAGTTAATGAAATGATCGATTGAGGTCATCACTTTGTAAATATTATCTATCCGTTTTTGTGAATCAGTTTCCATCAACAAAATGCACTGCATCACATTATAGTTTACCCAGACATTCCAATTATTGACAAATCGGCCGGTAAATCCCATCCACCAAAGGTCATTACGGGTATAATAAGGGTCTAATATTCTTTTTTTGACTTCTATCTGAATTTTCTCTGCAATAAACGGGCTTATTTTATTAAATTCTTCAGCAAAGAAATAGTGTACCCAGGCCAATAAAGCACCCGTACGCCCGGATCCCAGATCAATGACAATATCATTCGGATTCGGCAGTCCTGAGCTTCCTTTTTGCAGTGACAGATGGGCAGACAGTACCCAGGTCGATTGTTCACACATAGCCCAGACCCCATTGACAAGCTGATCGATAAAGCGGCCTTTCCCCTCGATCAGTTCAGCTAAAGCCAGGTCTGTGATTGCATTTGTTCTCCGGCTATCCGGGTTTTGCATTACATCCCTGTTTCCTGAACGTGTATATTCCAGAAAATCAGTGGCTTTAATGACTCCCCATTCAAAATTCAACGCTTTTTCTCCCCGTCGAATGAGTTCTTGTTTCACAGCAGGATCCAATGCCTGCCATACCGAGCGATCCTGGTATTTGGGGAAATAAACCCATTCTGTCCCTTTTGCCAACGCTTGAGACAACTCCGGCTTGGTAATCGCTTTTTCAAGTAAATTTCGTTCTACTGCATAGGAATTAACAGAAATAAAAAAAACGATCGACAAGCCTATTATTTTTTTCATTTGTTTCATGATCTTCATGGATTCCATTTTTACTTAAATGAGTGATCTTTAGGAAATTCCTGTCCGCTCCAAGCCCTTTTCGACGTCCAATCTTTCGGAGCGTCCGTCCAAAAAGGATGATTTGCCGGTAATCCTAAAGGAAGGAATACCAACGATGTCAGATATAAACTGCCATTGTTCGTATAATAATCGGAAATATCCGGTTGATGTCCGGCAAATCCTAATTGCAAGTATCCGGCATCATTAAAATTACCGGGAACGGAAAACATGCGTTTCATGGCTGCTGTTATTCCCCCTCTGACTTGTCCGTAAGTTTGTTTTTCCGGTAATTGATATTTCCAGGCCAGCAGTGCTAAAGGTTGAAAAACGGCCAGGCGGTATGTAATCGAACGTCCGACGACAGGGAATGTACCTTCGGGAGAGATCATCCGTTCGAGAATATCTCCGTAGCGTTTCATGCGTTGCAATGCAGGTTCAAATCCCTGGGGATTGATCCTTCTTTTTTCTTTCAGTATTTCCAATATTTCCACATACATCGGATGGATGACAAAGCTATTATAATAATCGAAAGCGAAATTAGGGCCATCCGAATACCAGCCATCGCCAACATACCATTCATTGATTTTCCGGATACCGATATCGATACGGAATGCGTCGTATTCTTCGTCTATACTCAATAAAAAAGTCTCTACCATGGCTCCGAAAAGCAACCAGTTCGAATAAGCCGGTTTGACGCTTCGTAAGCCTTTGAATTCTTTAATATATCGTTGTTTGGTTACATCGTCCAACGGCTCCCATAATTGTTTGGGCGCACGAATAAAGCTATTGGCGATATAAGCGGCATCAACCAACGCCTGGAATTCTCCCTGCCAGGCCAAATAATCGGGACTGTCAGGATCGACTGCATTCGTATAGCTTTTCAAAGCCCATTCCCGGACTTGTTTTCGTTGTTTTCCTTCAGGTGTTTCGTCATCAGGCAGCGTAAGCCATGGAGCCAAACCCGCCATCAGTCGTCCGAATGTTTCCATATAAGCCACCCGTTTGTTGCGTCCGTCCCATGTCGGGGCAACTTCCAGTTTCATGTTTTTGGATAATTCGCCCTTACTCATGTTACTCAATACCGGCTCTGCAATTTTATACAGTAAATCACTCCAATATTTGCGGTCATTTTCCGGAGCAGCCTTTTTTTCCGCATAGGCTTGTAAACAAAAGAAAGTTGCAATAATCATGCACCATCCTCTTATGCTCAATTTTTTTAATTTCACAGTTTCCATTTTTCTTTATTTTTAAATATTGATTTTACCGATTTTCCAACACGGAGTGTTATTCACAAACGCGGACAACATTATAAACACAGTAAGTCCAATCTTTATTTTGCTCTATTTACTGACAAAATCCTTGAGAAAAAGAAGAGATAGAAAAAGAGAAATACGGCTATACGTATTTTTGATGTTTTTCACCGGATCATATCAATTAACAAAACAAATATAAATAGTTTTGAGGAAAAAGAAAAACAGAGGTCGATAATAACCTCTGTTTTAATCCATTTATATAAAATATTATTTCGTTGAAACTTCAATCGCTCCATTAGCTCCGCGAGAACCGTATTTCGCAGCAGTCTTCAAGACTTTAACCGATTTAACATCCTGAATATTAATGACATCAAGCACATCAAAAGAGACAATACTCCCATCTAAAACAAACAAGGGTTCGTTGTCTGCACTTTTAAAACTTGTACTTCCTCTAATCGTTACTCTTCCAGAAACAACCTGAACGCCGGCAAAACGACCAGTCAGAGCAGTAAAGAAATGAGTGGCTCCCGTACTTCTCAACTCCTCTCCTGTTATAGTCCCATCTGCGGTTTTTTTCTCTATCTTGGTGTTTTTGGTTGCTGTTTTTGCACTCTTAAGAGCTTTGCCTTTCGTATCGACAATAATACCGGACAATGTATCAGAAGGAACATTTCCGGAATAAGTTGTCGAACTACCTGCCCATAAAAGAGCAGGTAGCGACAACCAAATAACCAACAAAAATACAGATTTCATTTCACATTGTGTTTTTATCTGTTTTTGTCTTACAAATAAATGATTAATAAATCCAACCTGGAGTTTTCGTTATATTTGTATTCATCTGAGTTTCCGTAGCAGGAGCAGGCCATGTATAAAAATAGTCTCCCTGCCACACAAAAGGAGATTGTACAAATCCCCAAACATGAGCAATACCATTACCAGGTTTAAATTTAGTATCTTTCAATGATTTCCAACGTAATTCATCAAAGAAAGTAACTCCTTCATTGATCAACTCAATACGCCTTTCATTTCTCATTTTTTCACGCAATTCTGCTTGATTGTTATATGTTACATTGGGCATTCCCGCACGATTTCTGACCATATTGATTTTTTCTGCAGCTTCAGCCAATTTATTTTGTTCAATCAAAGCTTCAGCCCACATCAATAAGATATCGGCATAGCGAAGTAGAGGCTCATCTGTAGGACAACGATCGCGAGCTGGGATAGGATTATTTCCTTCATATACAAATTTACGATGCAGATAATAGAATGCTGTACGAGAATCTGTCCACAAGTCTCCTATGCTTTGAGCAACCATAGGCCAACGATTAACAGTCAATATTTCATCTGTTCCCAAGACACCCAAATAAGTCGAATATGGAGTAATCACACTTGCAGCCAAGCGCGGATCACGGTTTTCATACGCTTTCTTAATACGGGCCTCATTACCATAAGGAAGATACATTGCTTTTGCTGCAGCACTGAGTCCATTCAACCTAGTGTTGACGCTTTTCGTTACATCAGAATTCAATTCTTTACCTTCAGCATCTTTTGTATCCCTCAAGAAAAAGACTTCTCTATCTTTCGGAGCCATTGCTGAATATCCAGGGATAATTTTATCCCAGTTAAACGGCGTTCCATCTGCATTTTCATACAAATCGGCACCATTGGTACTTACAACAAATGTATTCCAGCAAGAACCGAAAGAAGAACGGGTACCACAATAAAACTGAGAATTACCACCATAACCCACATCACCCATCTGTTGTACGCTTAAAATCATTTCTTCACAACGCTCATTTGCTTCTGTAAACAGACTCTTATATCCTCCTGTAAACAATTTATATCCACATTCCCCTACTTTAGCAAAATCAGCTGCAGCCAGATCATATTTCTTTTGTTGCATATAAGCTTTGCCTCTCAAAGCATAAGCAGCTCCTTTTGTAACTCTACCATTCAACAGATCGATATTAGGAAGATTCGGCTCATTGATACAATCTGTCAGATCCTTGACAACCTGATCCCAAACAGCTTGTTCGGTATCCTGTCCTTTTGTACACTGGTCTACTGTAATAGGTTCCAAATAAATAGGCACACCTTTGAACAATTCATTCAAACGATAATAATACCAAGCCCTTAAAAATTTGGCTTCAGCAATTAAACGGCCTTTTTTCTCATTAGAAATAGGAGATTTGATTGGAATATTCGTAATCGCATCATTTGCTCTATGAACTCCCTCAAAATAACGCTTCCAGGTATCACTAAAAAGAGCGCTTGAAGTAGTTATATTTCCTGCAAGAAACACATCGGCGACATCACGAGTCTGTCCCATATATCCCCATTCATCATAAGCATAATACCCATAGCCAATGGTTGCTCCTTGAAATCCCATACCTCGCAAATTGGAATATATACCTGCGACACCCATATCCGCCAAGTTTTCAGTAGTCCACATGGTTGAAGAAGCCACTTGATTAAAAGGAGCGGTATCCAATATATCTGTACATGCTGAAAAACCAGTCAGCATCCCTATCGCTGTTGTTAATATATAAAATACTTTTTTCATATTTTCTCGTTTTTAGAAGGTAAGATTAAGACCGACAGAATATTGTTTACTAATCGGATATACATTTATTCCAGAACCTAATTCCGGATCAAGTCCCGGATAATCGGTAATAGTTACCAAGTTTTCTCCAGTAACGAACAATCTGAGATTATTAATATAAGCTTTATTTATCCATTTTTTAGGGAATGTATAACCCAATTGAATATTTTTCAATTTAATATAAGAAGCATTATACAAATAGCTGTCATTTTCTATGTAAGCACCACCAGAAGCATATTTCAACCGTGGGTACCGAGCATTAATATTATTCGCCGGATCATCTGGATTATTTTCGTTATAATAATAATATCTGGACATAACATCCGGAGCCATGGCTGTACGATCACCTAAGTTAGAACTATTAATACCTCTTTCATACAAATAGTAATACATACCACCTTGACCTGCCCACTGCATGTTAAAGTCAAAGCCTTTCCATGAAGCAGATAAATTGAATCCATAAGTATATTTAGGTAAAGAAGATTTTCCTGTAAACTGACGGTCATTAACACTTCCGTAAATTCCATCTTCATTAAGGTCTGCCATAATTTGTTCTCCATACCACAGACCAGAATAACCTACTGTATTAATTCCAAAACTATATCCGGCAGTTTTCATATCTTTTACCCATTGTAAATCCTCCGGGGTACGAATCATACCATCTTTCGGTCCTCCTTTCGGATCAACTGTTCCATCTGCATTTTTATAAGTACCAGTACCTTTATAGCGAGTACGGATATAATATTCGTCAATCATATACCCCTCTGTGCGAATTCCAAGACCATTAAAAGATGCCGTTTTACCAACATTAGTCGTATAAGTAGCTCCATCTGCACGAGGAGCTGCTGAAGTACCATCTGCATAGAACCAGCCAGTTGTCATTTTTCCAAGGTACTTAACAATTTCATTTTGATTGTATGCAAAATTGACAGAAGCAGAATAACTGAAATCGCCGATACGATCGTTCCATCCTAAGGTTAATTCAATACCCTGATTTCTCATATCAGAAGTATTCTTCGTAGGAGGAGTTACCGTACCCATAGTCAAAGGTATTGCAGGGGATGTCAAAATCCCTTTTGTCAGACGGTTGTAATATTCAACCTCAACATTCAACCGTTGGTTTAATGTTGAAATATCCAAACCGACACCCAGATTATCAACACTTTCCCACGAAAGAAGAGGATTTGCTATTTTACCCTGAGACAATCCATTAAAAATATGATTTCCAAATGAAGTATTTCTAGGAGCATAAGTAGCCTGCCAATCATAATAGCCTGACGTTACATTACCCAATTGTCCCCAGGAAGCACGTAATTTCAAATTATCAAGAAAACTACGAGTTCCTTGCATAAAGGATTCCTCTGTGATTCTCCAAGCTGCGGAAAAAGAGGGGAAATTACCCCAACGATTTTCGGGGGCAAAACGGGAAGAACCATCTCTACGGAAATTCGCTTCAAACAGATATTTGTCTTTATAAGAATAATTCAAACGTCCAAGATAAGAAAGCATTCCATAATTATATTCGCCACCATACAAGGTATTACTATTAGCATCACTACTACCGGCAATAACATCCATTTCCGTTACGGATGCAATATCATGAATTGACCAATCAGCAAATCCATGCTTTTTTAGATACATTCTTTTCAAATCATAATAATATTGTTCGTAGCCAACCATAGCATTAATATTATGATCTCCAAAAGTACCCAGATAGTTTAATGTTGCTTGAGCGGTATAATTAAACATCCGTTGTCCGGAATAACCAATACTGGCATTATCCAAAGTGGTTCCGTAACGCATGATTTGATCGGTACGGAAGCTGTACATATCATTTGATTGAGAGTATGTATCCGAATCATACCTATAATCTTGGTAATTGAAACGACCTTCGGCTGACAAGCCTTTCCAAATATCTATTCCGGCATACCAAGTGGTACTTATTCTTGTCGTCGTATTTTGTCCTCCGGTATCATTCAGGAACCACAACAAATTATTAGCAGTGCCATCTTCTTCTGCAGCCTCAGGATATCCATATTTGCCATTGGAAAAAGGAGTCATCCCCGGAACCGTTTGGAACATGTAAGTAAATGCTCCGTTAGAATTTCCTGTTTCCTGAGTTTGTTTCATTGCAAATGTCTGAGTACCAAACTTCAGAAAATCAGTTACCTTTGATTCTACATTCGCACGTATTTGATAACGGGTTAAAGCCGTATTATCCATTGTCCCTGGATTATCCATATACATCAAAGACAACAAATAATTCGAATTTTTGCTACCACCGGAAACTGAAAGATTATGTTTTTGATAAAGTTTATCTTGAAACAATGCCTTATTCCAATCTGTATTCGGATAAGCAAGCCAGTTTGGAATTCCATATTCGCTTGTTCCGTTTGGATTTTTAGATGCTTCTCTCCATGCATCTATAGTAGACTGGTTATAGCGCCCAGTAACCGCCGGATTCATATTTTTCTGAGCACGATTGAATGCTTCCATATACAAAGCATAATCAGTCAAAAAGTCGTAAGTATTACTTGGTTGTTCAGAAGATATCATTCCTGAATAAGTCAATCGTGGTGCAGCATCTTTTTTACCTCTTTTCGTTGTAATCAAAACAACTCCATTAGCAGCACGAGACCCATAGATAGCAGCAGAAGCTGCATCTTTCAATACCGAAATAGATTCTACGTCATCCGGGTTAATCGCATTCATATCTCCGGCAGTCCCGTCGACAATGATCAGCGGAGCTCTGTAATCCCCACTGAAAGTACCAGTACCACGAACACGAATATTTGCCCCAGAATTAGGGTCACCAGAACTTTGGCTAACCGAAACCCCAGCAGCTAACCCAGCTAAAGCAGTAGAAAGGTTTGCTACCGGACGGCTTTCTATTTTTTCGGCACTGATTGAAGATACAGAACCGGTCAAATTGGCTTTTTTCTGTGTTCCATACCCTACGACAACAACTTCATCCAAAACTTTAACATCTTCATCAAGAACGACATCCAATGTCGTATTATTTCCTACCGACACTTCTTTGGGCGTATATCCGATGTATGAGAACTGTAATACGGCGTTCGGTTGAACATTATTCAGAGAATACCGTCCATCAACATCTGTGGAACCGGCTGTTTGTGTTCCCTTAACCCTAACAGTAACTCCAATAAGAGGCTCTCCCTGTCTGTCTGTCACAACACCAGTCACTTTCCCCTGATTTTGCATCGTTTCTTTAGGAGCAATGATGATCGTCTTGTTATCATTTACCTTAAAGCCTAAATTGGTTGAAGCCAGCACTTGTGCCAATACAGCATCAATGTTTCCACTTTCTACATTTACGCTAACACGATGACTCATATCGCTTAACCCTTCTGTGTAAAAGAAACGATAATCCGATTGTTTTTCAATTGTTTTAATAACCTCTTTAACCTGTACATTGTTAAGGCTCAGAGATAACGATTGAGCATTTGCCGAAGCTGCAGCAGCCGACAACGTATGTACCGTCGCCAGAACCAGCACGAGAGTAGGCAGTTTTGTCAATAATAAGTTTTTCAGTGATATCCCTAAAGGATTTCGGGCTTTTTTCATACTTTTGTAAATTGTTTAAATTGTTAATAGCTGTTACAATAATTCTCTACACGTAACTTGTTTATTCAATTTGAACTCAACCGGGAAGTGTTGCCGCATTTCCCGGTTTCAACGTTGTCACTTTACCTCATAGGCATTCAAATTTAATTGTTTAACTTCTTATATATTAATAATTCATTGACTTTTCAAATGCTTCCCGCTGTTCCGGATTAATTGTTAATACGACGGTTTTCCTGTCAATATAATAATTGATAGGAGCGATATTTTTCATGATATCCAGGACTTGTTCCAAGGTTTCATCTTCCAGAATGCCGCTGAATTTGTATTTTTTTAATCCGGGACTTGCAATGACGACATTCACATTAAATCTCCGTTGTAATTTGGAGGCCAGACTTTCCATCACTTCCCCTTCAATGATCCAGCGAGGGTCTTTCCACGAAGTATACAACAATGTATTGACAGTTTCTTTGGAAATTTTTTCTTCATAAATATTTTGGGGAATCATATTTTTATCCGAACCGGCCAACGGGGCTTCACTGATCTGTTTATTCGCTAATTTTGAATTACTTTCAAGCACACTCCCTCCCTGTATAGTCAACATTTGATTCGGAGTGAGTATGATTTCTTCCGTATTCGCCTTCACTTTGACATTCGGATTGACACTTACCATACCCTCTACCAGTGTGGTTTGCACGATATCTTCATCAGCATAAGCTTTCACATTAAACTCTGTTCCCAAAGCCTTAATGGATGTATTTTTAGCATGAACGACAAAAGGACAATCCGGATTCTTTGCAACAATAAAATAAGCTTCTCCTTCTAGTTTTATTTCCCGGAGACTTGCTCCATAATTCATTGCATATTCGATATGACTTCCGGCATTTAAAACGACAGTTGTTCCATCGGGCAAATCAATTCTTGATTTAGATCCCAAAGGAGCTGTAATGCGATTAACCCTGACTAAGGAAGGCTTTACGCGGACTTCCATCGGATTTTTCTTCGATGATCCGGACATATCAAAAACAAAATAGCAAGCCGACATTCCCAGGACAAACGCCACAACAATTGCTGCAACAGTTCTGATCCAGGCTAAATTCCGAACTTTTCCAGTCTCTATTTTTCCCTTTTCATCATTTTCATTCCGGTTATTGCCCGTTTCTATTTGAGCTAAAACTTTCTGCCAAGCGCGCTCAATCTCACTTTCATCACTTGAAGAGAGATTCCATAAAATATATTCTTTTTTAAAATAATGATAGGATTCCGAATTTTGTAAAAGAAGGTTAAATTCCGTTCGTTCTTGAGAGGACAAACCTTTTTCCAAAAATTTAGAAGTAAGGTACTCAATTCTACTTTCTTTGAATTGCTTCATAACTTTGATAAAGACGTTTGATAAGATTAAAAAGGGTGGGTAATTTTTTAAATATTTTTAAACAAAAAAGACAAAATACTAGCTACCAGAAAGATAATAAATGTTAAATCTTTAAGTTTATCTTTCAGAATATTCATGGCCTCTCTCAAGTTTGATTTGACCGTATTTTTACTGATGTTCATGATCTCAGCGACTTCCTCATAGCTGTGGCCTTCGATTCTGATCAGTTGAAATGTTTCTTTATATCTGGCGGGAAGTTTTTCGATGGCTTTATAAATTATTTCCTGCTGTTCCTTTGTCATCAAATAATCCAAAGGACTCTGATCCAGATCGGCAAGCGTATTGTATACGCACAACTCATCATCAATTTTTACCATTCGTTCCTTATAAACCTTTTCTTTTCGATAAAAATCGATGCATGTATTGATAAGCGATCGAATTAAATAATCTTGTAGTGACGTTTGTATCTGAATATTATAGCGATTATTCCACAATTTAATGAAAGTTTCGCAAACAACATCTTCCACCAAGTCTTCATCTTTGAAATAAGCTTTTGCTATCCGGCATAAGGTCGGATAGTTGTTCTTAAAGAACGCTTCAAATTTCCACTTATTTTCAAAAATATCATGAGCCATCTCAATCAGATTAATTCAATCGTTTGATTAAAACGCAAGAAAGCCCACCCAAGGCTATTTTTAAGCCCGGAGGTATTGTTGTTTTGTAAATAAAAAATGAGTAGATTTCGCGCGTGGTTAGTCTGCTTGAGGTCTCTCTCTCTCTCTTTAATAAAAGAAACGACATATCCAAATGATTATCAGATAAATACGCATTCAAAATTGCGTTTTTTTTAATATGAAATAACATAAGAATTACAAAGATTTAATTAAAATTATTTTCTATTTTACAAACCTTTCAATAGCAATATCAAAGTTATCCTTAAAAGGGAAGCCGATCAGGATATTAATTCGTTTTTCATAATAAATGACTTCATTTCGGGTGCAATTTAAGATTTTTTATTGAATTATTAAAAAAGCAATTATATTTGTAAAAAAAAATATCCCTAATGCCAGCAAGTTAAAGTGAAAAAAATATTTTACATCCTAATTCTCTTATTCGTTGGTGTTACTTTATATACCTGCAAAAAGAACACCAACGGTTCTTCTCCTATGGCAGAGGATTTTGATCAAATTCAAAAGAAAAAAAAACTAACTGCAATTACACTATCCAGCTCCATTTCTTATTTTATATACAAAGGAGAACCCATGGGTTATGAGTATGAAATATTAAAAAATTTTGCAGACGCTTACAATCTGGAATTAGATATAAAAATAGCTGAGAACACCAATCGTTTGGCCGAAATGCTGGAAGCTGGAGAGGGAGATCTGGTCGCTTATGATATTCCCGTTACCAATCAATTGAAGCAAGAATTGATTTATTGTGGAAACGAGTCTATCAATGAACAGGTTCTGATACAAAGGACAAATAAGAAAGACACTATTCTAAAAGATGTTACAGAACTAATCGGAAAAGAAATATGGGTTGTCAAAGAAAGTAAATACTACCACCGCCTGGTCAATCTGAATCAGGAATTAGGCGGAGGCATCATTATAAAAGAGATCGAACGGGATACGGTTTCTGTCGAAGACCTGATCGGGATGGTTTCTTCCGGAGATATAAAATATACAGTCAGCGACATGGACATCGCTCAACTAAACAAAACTTATTTTTCAAACATCAATATCAGCCTGAAAGTCAGCCATCCGCAACGTTCCTCCTGGGCTGTAAAAAAAACATCTCCGGCACTGGCCGATACCCTCAATAAATGGTTTGCAGAAAACGTAAATACTCCCCGTTACAAAGCAATCATGAAACGTTATTTTGAAATGAGCAAAATGCCTGGAGAAGAGCCTTCTCCGATTCTTTCAGGAAATAAAATATCGCCTTATGATCTTCTATTCAAGAAATATGCAAAAAAAATCGGCTGGGACTGGAAATTACTGGCTTCCATTTCTTATCAGGAATCTCGATTCGATACAGCATCGGTCTCCTGGGCTGGAGCCACAGGATTAATGGGATTAATGCCCCGAACAGCAAAGGCTTTCGGGCTAGACCCGGATAAACGAACAAATCCTGAAGGAAACATCCATGCCTCCGTCAAATACATAAGCTCGCTTCAAAAAAATTTCTCCGGAATTGAATCTGATGAAGAAAAATTAAAGCTCATATTGGCTTCCTATAACGCCGGACTCGGACATATTTACGATGCTCAGGCATTGGCACGCAAATTAAATAAAAACCCTCATATCTGGGAAGGGAATGTGGAAGAATGCCTTAAACTTAAACGAATTCCGGAATATTACAACGACAGTGTCTGTAAATTCGGATACTTCAGAGGAACTGAAACCCTTAATTACGTACAGCATGTCATAGAACGTTGGAAACATTATAAAGAAAAGGTTAAAAATTAATATCATGGAACAACATTATTATCAATCCCCTATTGGTTGGATAAAAATCGAAGCAGAAGAAGACGCCATTGTTTATCTGGGATTTTGCGATTCGCCTCCAAAGGCTTCTCAAATCAAGAATAAAGTTATTCAGCAATGTTGCAGAGAATTAGATGAGTATTTTGCAAAAAAAAGAAAATTCTTTGATGTCAAATTGAAAATAAAAGGGACTCCTTTTCAAGAAAAGGTTTGGCAGGAACTCTTAAAGATTCCTTACGGAAAAACAATCAGTTATGCCCAACTGGCACAAGCTTGTGGAAATCCGAAAGCTTATCGCGCTGCCGGATCGGCCAATGGAAAAAATTGTATCGCACTCATTATCCCTTGTCACCGGGTTATTGCGTCCGACGGCAAACTCGGAGGATATGCTTATGGCCTGGAAGTTAAAAAGAAATTGTTGGAATTGGAAAAAGCGATATAAAATAACTGTTTTCTTTAAAAAGCTTAATAACACCCTTTATCTACAGAAAAACTATT
Organism: Bacteroidales bacterium; assembly: GCA_031551395.1. Lineage (GTDB taxonomy): Bacteria > Bacteroidota > Bacteroidia > Bacteroidales > Azobacteroidaceae > BNXB01. The sequence continues at coordinate 2,470 of JAVBNR010000037.1, read as the reverse complement.
AAATTTAGTTAATCAACTACGTAGAATAGTTGAATAACTAAAATATATAGTTATCTTTGCCGTTGTATAATCATTAATTGATATCCATCATGAAACGACTGACTGCAAAGGAAGAAGAAATTATGGGTTTTTTCTGGGAAAAAGGGCCGCTGTTCGTCAAACAACTTATTGATGAATATGACGATCCGAAGCCTCACTACAATACACTTTCAACCATTGTCCGCGGGTTGGAAGAGAAAGGCTATATCGGATATCATTCTTTCGGGAATACCTATCAATACTACGCAACCATATCAGAAGAAGAATATCGCAGAAAAACATTGAAAAATGTAGTTTCCAAATATTTCGACAACTCCTATACCCGCGTGGTTTCCACTTTGATCGAAGAAGAAAATATATCTATCGATGAATTACAGGCATTGATTCAACAAATCAAAAACAAAAATGCCGTGTAACGTCACAACCATTCATTCATTTCAGTGCAAAACAAATGGAACCTTTTTTCTCATATATTATCAAATCGTCTCTATGCCTGGTTTTGTTTTATTTATTTTACAAAACACTGCTTAGTAAGGAAACTTTCTTTCGTTTCAACCGGTTTGTTCTGATGGGCGGGATCATTATTTGTTCTATTCTGCCTCTGGTTACTTTCCAGACAGAAAAAGAACTTTTAATCCAAACACCTATCCGCAAAATGGAAAGTTTATTGAGTGATACACCGCTACCGAATTTTCCTATCGTTTGGGATGAAACTGACTATAATGATGGTAGTCATCCACTCGTTACAGACTATCAAAATCACTCCAACGAGCAGCCTTATCAAATACATTTATCTAAAAATCAAATAATTAGTCTGATTTATTTCATCGGTCTATTAATCACACTAACCGGGTTATCAGTCTCTGTCTACCGAATGATTCAATTAATCAGAAAAGGTAAAAAAGTTCATTCTCAAGATTATATACTTATTCTGACAAAACAAAAAATATGTCCGTTCAGCTTCGGAAAATACATTGTTATATCTGAAGCGGATTACATACAGAATCCGAAAGAAATACTGACACATGAACAAGTGCATGCGAAAAAGATGCACTCATTGGATCTATTATTTTCCGAATTTTTTATCCTTCTGCATTGGTTCAATCCGGTAGTCTGGCTGTTAAAAAGGGAATTACAAGACGTTCATGAATATGAAGCCGACAATGGCGTCATCAATTTAGGCATCGATGCAACTCAATATCAACTATTACTTGTTAAAAAAGCTGTCGGCGCAAGATCCTACGCTATTGCCAACAGCTTTAACCACAGTAAAATTAAAAACAGAATTACTATGATGTTAAAAAAAAAATCAACCCAATGGGCACGGCTGAAACTATTGTTATTCATCCCGTTGGCAGCAGCAGCGCTGCAAGCCTTTGCCCGCCCGGAAAAAGTCCAGGCTAACGAATCGTCATTATCTATTGACAAAGGTACAACAATTTTTTCAGAAAAAGACTTGTTACCTCCTCCCCCTCCACCCAGATTGGTAACAGCCGGGGATAAAGAGAATGATTCCATATCAGGAAAATCTTACCAAAAAGAGGTTAAATACAAAAAAGGGAAAGACGCTCCTCCGCCTCCTACATTGAGAATCGTCAAAGACGACGAAGTTCCTATGACAGAACAAGAAAAAGTGGCAACTAAAGAATTTGAAGCAGCTGCAGAAAAATATGCATCCGTCATGAAAAAATATGCTGCAAACATAGAAAAACAAGTTCAGTCGAAAGAGATGGTTTCATCCAAAGAGATGGAGGAAGCAGGCAAAAAGCTCCGATCGGCAACAAAAAAATGGCAGGAAGAGATGAGTAAAATTCCTGATTCAGGATTTCAAACTCAAAATAAAGAATTTGAAGCGGCTGCTCAGAAATACAGAAAAGTAATGGAAAAGTACAAAGATGAAGCCGACGCCGGAATTGAAACTCCCGAAATGAAAGCTGCCAAAGAAGAATTCAAAGTTGCCTCTAAAAAATTCAAAGAGAATCTGAAACAGGTTAGAATCAAAACAAAAGAATGGAGAGACAACCCCGAAATAAAAGCGGCCAGAGCTGATTTCAAGTCTGCGGCTAAAAAATATCGGGAAGAAAACACCAAACACAGAGTGGTCATAAAAGAGCTAAGAAACGACCCTGCAGTCAAAGCGGCTAAAGAAGAGTTTAACCTGGCAAGAGAAAAATACCGGGAAGCAATGAAAGGGTATAAAGAACGAGTTAAAGAAAAAAGACAATCGGATGTTTAAAAAAAAGAACGGTGCTCTAAAACACAATTGAGCACCGTTTTTTGTATTTAAATTTTGTCTCGTCCTGAAATATCGTTACATAAAAAAAGTAATATAATGGAAGGATTTAAGAGCGAGTATGTTAAGCGTACTCAAAAGGACTATCCGATGTCCTTTAAGTTAAGAGTTGTTCAAGAAGTTGAGCGAGGGGAAGTG
>JAVBNR010000009.1:0-65954 GCA_031551395.1 Bacteroidales bacterium | reverse complement strand
TACGGTGCATTCATCGAAATTTCTCAAGGTGTCGAAGGTTTGATCCACGTCTCGGAAATGAGCTGGACTCAGCACCTGAAGAGCGCTCAAGACTTCCTGAAAGTCGGCGACGATGTAGAAGCTGTTGTTTTGACACTGGATCGCGACGAACGCAAAATGTCTCTGGGTATCAAGCAATTGAAACCAGATCCATGGGAAGATGTCGACACGAAGTATGCTATCGGAAGCAAACATACGGCTAGAGTACGTAACTTCACTAACTTCGGTGTATTCGTAGAAATCGAAGAAGGCGTTGAAGGACTGATCCACATTTCCGACCTTTCATGGACCAAGAAAATCAAACACCCGAGCGAATTCACATCTATCGGTTCTGATATCGAAGCACAAGTACTCGAAATCGACAAAGAAAACCGTCGTTTGAGCTTGGGACACAAGCAATTGGAAGAAAATCCATGGGATGTGTTCGAAACACTTTTCACAGTAGGTTCTGTTCATGAAGGTACGATCATCGAATTACTGGATAAAGGGGCTGTTATTTCACTTCCTTATGGTGTGGAAGGTTTTGCAACTCCAAAGCACTTAGTGAAAGAAGATGGTTCTCCAGCTCAACTGGATGAAAAATTAGACTTCAAAGTGATTGAATTCAATAAAGATTCCAAACGGATCATTCTTTCCCACAGCCGCATCTTTGAAGATGAGCAACGTGCCGAAGCAAAGAAAGAAGGCGCTGTAGAAAAGAAATCGACCAAAAGAGCGAAAAAAGAAGAAGAGACTTCCTCTCAACCGTTGATGGAAAAAACAACGCTTGGCGATATTGAAGAATTAGCCGCTTTGAAAGAAAGATTGGAAGGTAAAGAATAATTATTCTTGAAATAATCTAAAAAGGATGTCGAAATCGGCATCCTTTTTTTGTTTCATCACTATGATCGAAAAAACTATTTTTGGAGATCCGCCTCAATAATTCCGGGTTTCAGTATTCCTGAAAAAATGATTCTCTAAAGGGTTAAATGATTACGGAATAAATAACAATCATTCAAGGCCTTTAACACAATATAATTGTTAAATTGCAGTTATATAAAGTGATTCAATTGCCGCTTTATGATAAAAAAAATCTTCTGTGTTTTTTCGATATTGACCTGTGTTTTCTTATATTCTTGTAAATCAGCGAAATTAGGAGATGCCGTTGCCAAGCAGGAAAAAGGAGAATACTACGATGCGGCACAAATTTATCGTAAAGTCTACACAAAAACTTCTACAAAGAAAAAATTTCTCCGCGGGAACATCGCTTTCCAGATGGGTGAATGTTACCGGGAGATTAATAACTGCCAACGAGCTTTAAGCGCTTATCAGAATGCGTTGAGATATGATTATCCCGACAGCATGGCTGTTTTTTATTCCGCCCGCATGTTTCAGCAACAAGGACGATATCCGGATGCCATCAAGCAATACAAAGCATTCCTGCAAATCGTGCCCAATCATCAATTATCCCTGAACGGAATTACCGGCTGCGATTCGGCTATGGCCTGGAAAAAAACACCTTCCCGTTATATTGTAAAAAAAATGGACAAATTCAATTCCCGGGTAAGCGAATTTTCGCCGATGCTGACCGGGACAGGATATGACCAACTGTATTTTTCATCTTCCCGGAAAGAAGCTATGGGAGATACCAAGAGCGGTATCACAGGGGTCAAAAACAATGATTTTTTCCTGGTCAAAAAGGATGAAAAAGGAGAATGGATGAAACCTGAAGTCATTGAAGATGGCGTCAATACGGAATTTGACGAAGGAACTGCTTCTTTTACGGCCGACGGTTCAACGATGTACTATACCTACTGTTCGGAAGATGAAACGGCCGCCCGTACAGCCGAAATCTATAAATCTTCGCGATCAGGCGCCAAATGGAGCGCCGGCGAAAAAGCGACTATTTTCAAGGATAGTACGATATTGACTGCACATCCCGCTGTGAGCCCCGACGGACTTTATCTTTATTTCGTTTCCAACGCTCCGGGAGGAGTTGGCGGAAAAGATATATGGAGAGTCCCTTTAGCGGAAATCGGAAAAAGCTTCCCGGAAAACCTCGGACCAGACATCAATACGGCTGGAGATGAAGAGTTTCCATACGTACGAAGTGATAAAGTCCTCTATTTTTCTTCCAACGGACATCCGGGAATGGGAGGGTTGGATATTTTCAAAGCGACTCTTAATGAGAAAACAAGCAGATGGAGGGTTGAAAACATGAAAGCTCCTGTCAACAGCATGAGCGATGATTTCGGAATGACTTTCCAGGGAAAAGCGGAAAAAGGATTTTTCAGTAGCAACAGAAACGACGCCAGAGGCAATGACCATATTTATTCATTCGAACTACCAAGCATCAAAGTCTTGGTTGAAGGCTGGGTACTGGATAAAGAGGAAGAACTGATCGATGGAGCTACTGTCAGAATTGTGGGAAAAGATGGAACAAACCAGAAGATCCAGGTACGTAAAGACGGTACCTATACCATGGAAGTAACGTTGGGTATGGACTATGTCATGATGGGTAGCGCCCAGGGATATTTGAATCAGAAACAAACATTATCTGTTCCCGATGAAGAAGAAGATCAAACATTCTATGTCGATTTCTATTTGGCCTCTATCTCAAAACCCGTATTGATCGAAAATATTTTTTACGCTTACGATAAAGCAACGCTTCGCCCCGAGTCCAAAGAAGGCCTGGATGAACTGATTGCGATGTTGAATGATAATCCGAATGTCACTATCGAGTTATCTGCCCATACCGACCGGAAAGGGACGGACGAATACAATCAAAACCTGTCTCAGCGACGCGCCCAATCGGTTGTTGACTATTTGATCAAAGGAGGCATTGAAAAAGAGCGCCTGACGGCAATGGGATACAGTAAGAGCCGTCCTCAGACAGTAAGCAAAAAAACAGCTAAAAAATATGATTTTCTGCCCGAAGGACAAGTGTTGGATGAAGCATTTATATCGACGTTAACTCCAAGTCAGCAAGATATCGCCGACCAGATCAACCGCCGGACAGAATTTAAAGTTTTAAGAACAAACTATCGTTTATTTTAACCTTAAAAAACTTGTTTGGTTGATAAAAAAAGAGTAAGTTTGTATGTAAACAGATATGAATCCATACAACCTTGATGTTAAAAATAAATTTTGTACGTATGAAAGATAATTATTGCGTTATTATGGGAGGAGGTATCGGTAGTCGTTTCTGGCCATTCAGCCGAGGAACAATGCCCAAACAATTCCTCGATTTTTTCGGTACAGGCAGATCCCTCTTACAGCAGACTTTCGACCGGTTTCAACAGATTATCCCTACGGAAAATATTTATGTTGCGACTAATGAACTATACAAAGAACTTGTAAAACAGCAACTTCCGGAATTAAAAGATCAACAGATCTTATTGGAACCTACACGAAGGAATACAGCTCCATGCATCGCTTATGCATCCTACCGGATCCGGGCGATCAATCCGAAAGCCAATATCGTCGTAACACCTGCCGACCACCTGATTTTGCAGGAGCATCATTTTATGAAAAATATCCAGACAGGACTCAATTTTGTCCGCGAAATACCTTCACTGCTTACTTTGGGAATAAAACCCAACCGGCCGGAAACAGGTTATGGATATATCCAGACGGAAGGCGCCAATGAATGCATACAAAAAGTAAAAGCTTTTACAGAAAAACCAAACTACGAACTGGCAAAAGTATTTTTTGAAAGTGGAGAGTTCTATTGGAACTCCGGAATTTTCGTCTGGAATGTCAATGCCATTATCGATGCTTTTCATAAGCATGTTCCGGACATTACTTCGCGTTTTGATCAGGGGTTAAATGCATTCAATACCGACAAAGAAAGGGACTTCATTAATGAAGAATATCCTTTATTGCAAAATATTTCCATTGACTATGGAGTGATGGAAAAAGCAGATAACGTCCATATGCTTGTAGCCGATTTCGGATGGTCGGATCTGGGAACCTGGGGAGCGCTGTTCGATCTCTCGGAGAAAGATGAAAACAACAATGCCGCTTTGAAATGTGAATCTGTTTTTTATGAAAGCAAGGATAATCTGGTTGCTTTATCCAATGACAAATTAGCTGTTATTCAAGGACTAGAAGACTACATCATTGCCGAATCGGATAACACTCTACTTATTTGTAAAAAATCGGAAGAGCAGCGAATCAAGCAATTTGTAGCAGATGTCAGCCTCAAATATGGGGAAGATTTTGTTTAAGCATGATCACTTATAAATAAGGAACAGGCAAGGCCGCTTCGATAGATCCGGCACTTGCCTTTTCCATTCAGCCATACGGCGTGTTTTGATGTATTCACTTTCGCATGTAATATCTGCAGCAATACATAACTTTGTGCCCGGTTTGCAAGTTCGGATGAGATCTTCTATTAATTTCCCGTTCCGATAAGGCGTTTCAATAAATAATTGCGTTTGATTTTCAGTGTAAACCCTTTGTTCGTATAACTTAATCGCTTTGACACGCTGTTCGTTGTCTATCGGAAGATAACCGTTAAACGCAAAATTTTGTCCGTTAAAACCCGAAGCCATCAGCGACATCAGAATCGAGGACGGTCCGACTAACGGCACCACGGGAATGTTTTTCTGCTGAGCAATCGCAACCACATCGGCTCCCGGATCCGCAATGGCGGGACATCCGGCCTCAGAAATAATTCCAACGGTATTTCCTTCCGACAAGGGTTTCAAATAAGAAGATATGATTTCCGGAGATGTGTGTTTATTCAATACAAAAAAGGTCAATTCATCAATCCGGATAGCCGGTTCTGTTTTCTTCAGAAAACGACGAGCGGTTCGTTCATTTTCTACGATGAAATGGCGTATTCCGAGAATAATCTCCCGGTTATAGGCAGGCAGGACTTTTTCCAAAGGAGTTTCTCCCAAAGTCACAGGAATCAGATAAAGTGATGCAGACATGATTCAGGTAGATCGAATAAAACGGACGATTTCATCGGAAAATTTCTCCCAGGAGAGGTTTTTCTTTTCTTCTCCAATATGATCAATAAAAATAGATATTCCTCTATCAAACATAGATTTAACTCCTTGGACTATGCTTTGAACTTCCGGATTGCAGATCATTCCTGTTTCCGGAGGTTCCAATGTTTCTTTCAATCCGCCTACATCCGTTGCAAGTACAGGGACATCAAAATGATAAGCCACAGGAATAACACCGCTTTGAGTAGCCGACTTATAGGGCAAGACAAGAAGATCCGCTGCGGAAAACAATACCGGAACCAGATCATCATCGATGTAATGATTCATTACTTTGATCCGTTCCTTAGCCGAAGAATTCCGTATCTGCTCATCGTATTTATCAAAACTGCCGTAGCATTCACCTGCAATGATCAGCTGATAAGATTCATCCAGCCGCGACATGGCGTCAATCAACAGGTCCAAACCTTTATAATCCCGAATCAGGCCAAAAAACAAGACTGTTTTTTTATCAGCATCTAAACTCAACCGGGAAATGGCATCCGAACGATCTATTTTATCTCCGAAATGATTATACAAAGGATGTGGCTTGAGAATAACGTTTGCATCCGGTTTGATCGACAAAAGGTCTTTTTTTACCGCTTCACTCATCACTACAAAATGAGTGCACTGATTGAAGAAAAGCTTTGTCAATGGCTTATCAAAGAATTTAGGTTCATGTGGAATAGCATTATCAATGATACAAACAACTTTGACCCCTTTTTTTCTGAGTTTTTTAGCGACATGCCCTAAAGAAGGTGCAAAAAAACTCATCCAGTATTTCATAACCAACACATCCGGATTGAATTTCAGTATCCGACGAGCAGCAGATTCATAAGAGAACGGATTAACAGTATTAAGTACCGCCTGACTATCGATCAGGATAGCCCGATCTTTCTCCGTCACATATTGTGTTTTCCCAGGGAAAAGAATGGAGGGATACTGGCAGGTAAATGTATAAGCGTTGACTTTATTTCCCTGTTTTTCAAACGATTGATAAAGCAGAGCATTAAACTGGGCAATACCTCCACGGAAAGGATAAAAAGTCGATAAATAAGCTATTTTCATACGATAATTTTTTTTTATATTAAGGTTGTATGGAACGCCGCATGTAAATAAATGGTCATCACCTTGTGACGTAAATAATTGACTTACATGCTTTGTTTCATAATTGTCGGGCAAATGATAATAAACTATCAAAAGAATAATCAATCAAAGATAAGTCTTTTTCGTCATCGTTGTATTTATCTCCGACCAAAACCGTACACATACCGGCATTTTTACCAAATTTCATGTCAGACAAACTGTTTCCGATCATCAGGCTTTCAGAAAAAACGACTTCAGGATACTCTTTAGAAGCTTGTAGCGCCATCCCTATGTTCGGCTTACGATCGATGCTGGATGCTTCTATATCCGTGCATACATAGATTTTATCGATCCGGCCGTTTCTTACTGCAATTTCCTGTAACATCCATTCATGAATGTCGTCCAGCGCCTGCCGGGACATGATCCCCCGCCCTACTCCTCTTTGATTGGTAACGATGAATATATGATTGAAATGTTTATTTAAAATGCTCAATGCGTCCGGTACTCCGGGAAGGAAAATAAATTCATCCCTCGTTTTGACATAGTCCCCCGGTCGTTCTTCATTGATAACACCATCTCTATCCAGAAACAATGTTTTATATGGGTTCATTTCCATGTTGCAAACACTTGCTGCGCTTTTTCATAATCTTCCGGAATGCCGATGTCAATAAAATAGCCATTACTGATGTATCCCGACAGCTCTCCCGTTAAAACTTTATTTGCAAAATAATCATTCTCCATAGAAAATTTTTCCGGAAAATCGTCCAGAACAGTTTTATTCAGCACATATATCCCCCCGTTGATCAGTCCCTTATCGCAATATTTCTTTTCTTCAAAACGAATGATTCTATTGTTTTCCTTATCCAACAGCACAGATCCGTACCGATCAAACTGACTCAAAAGACTCAATGCAAACGTAGTTTCTCCTTTTTGCGATTGATGAAACAACTGCAATTGCTTCAGATCCACGTCAAAAAACGTATCTCCATTCATAACGATTGCCGTATCTTCTGTGACTGCGGAAAGGGCGTATTTAATGGCTCCTCCCGTTCCTAAAGGTGTTTTTTCTATTTTATTGACAATCTCAAACGGTAAATCGAGCCGGCTGACCCATTCTTCAACAATTTCATGCTTATAACCTAAAGAAAGGATAACTTTCTCCGGATGAAAGGGAATCAGATATTCAAAAAGATAAAAAAGAAATGGTTTTCCGGCAACAGTGGCCATACATTTGGGGACATCGTTAACGACCGATTGCAATCGGCTGCCAATTCCTCCGGCTAAGATAATAACTTCCATCGATAAGTTACGGATTTATTTACCAAAAATATTCTGTTCAACAAATTCACAAATGATATGACCGATCAGGATATGTGTTTCCTGTATGCGGGGAGTATCCTTGGATGGCACGTTTAAAAGAATTTCAGACCAGCTTTTCATTAAGCCCCCGTCTTCTCCGGTCAATCCGATAGTAAAAACACCCATTTCATCGGCTTTTTTAAAGGCATTGATAATATTTTCCGAATTTCCGGAAGTAGATAGTCCGATCAGAACATCTCCTTTTTTTGCAGATCCTGCAATTAGCCGGGCATAGACCCTGTCAAAACCATAGTCATTTCCTACGGCTGTAAGGTAAGAAGTGTTACAGTGTAAAGCTTCTGCAGGCAAACCGGGACGATCGAAGTAGAATCGTCCGGAAAACTCTGCCGCCAGATGTTGAGCATCAGCAGCGCTCCCTCCGTTTCCACAGAAAAAGACTTTGTTTCCTCTTTTGAAACAATCTGTTATGAGTTCTATGGCCTTGGAAATATCGGCCAATAAACGTTCATCCTGTAAAACGGCTTGTTTTACGTCGATGGATGCCTGAATTCTTTGCCTGATCATTTGTTTATCTTTAAGAGGTAATTATATCGTCCATGTAAAAAGTCCGTCTTTCACAAAGCGATAAGGATAAAAATGGCCATTAAACTGCTGCAAGGCTTTTCTGACAGTAAACTTCCGATTATCCGGGCAGTAAAACAACATAAAACCTCCGCCACCCGCTCCGGAAATACGACCGCCGCTCGCTCCGGCTTGTTTCGCTTTTTCGTATATATCATCCAATAACACATTGGATATTTCTTTGGCCATCTGCTTTTTATAGGAAAATCCTTCGTCAAAGATCTCTCCGATACGATTGATTTTTCCCATCAATAGCGCTTCTTTCATCTCCTGGGCTTGTTCTTTTATCTTGTGCATCGCTTCAACAGAAGAAGTCTTGTTATCTTTCACATTTTTTTGTTGTTCTTTGATGATATCAGAAGATACATGTGTCGTTTGAGTGAAATACAATAATAAATTGTTTTCCAACTCATACAAATGAGGTTTGTCGATTCTTAATGGATTAACTATCACCTTGTTGTCTTTATAGAACTCCATGTAATTGACTCCTCCGAAAGTGGCCGCATACTGATCTTGTTTCCCGCCGGCCATCTCCAGATCCACACGTTCAATATCATAAGCATATTGCGCCACATCGTAACTTCCCATGGGTAGGCGCAACCACTCGATAAAAGCGCCTAAAATAGCGACTACCAAGGTAGAAGAAGTGCCCAAGCCTGATCCTGCAGGTACATCCACCGAAGTGCTCAACCGGAATCCCTTCGGTTCAGGCATATAATCTTTCCTTACACGATTGTATACTCCTTTCAGCAAATCCAAAGTCCCGTCGACAGGCAAATGATCAATAAGGTTAAACTCCTGATATTCGCCACGCTCCAGACTTTCCAGAATGATTTTAGGTTCTTCAAGAGGTTCAATACTGGCATGAGCATATAACGAAATAGTCGCATTCAAAATCGCTCCGCCATATATGTCGGAATAAGGACTGACATCAGATCCGCCACCGGCAAGACCAATTCTAAGGGGAGCTTTACTTCTATGCAACATAGGGTTATGAGTTAAGAACTAAGAACTAAGAACTGGAAAGTTCAAGCATCTTCAATCCTTCGCTGATCTTTAATATCTATAATGTTCGGGTTTATACGGTCCATTCACATCGACTCCGATATAATCAGCCTGCTCCGGGGTTAGTTTTGTCAACTCCACTCCGATATTTTCAAGATGCAGACGTGCAACTTCCTCATCCAGGCATTTCGGCAAACGATACACTCCGATTTCATAATTTTTCTGCCAAAGATCTATTTGAGCTAATGTCTGATTAGTGAATGAATTACTCATCACAAAAGAAGGATGTCCTGTTGCACAACCTAAATTTACGAGACGTCCTTCGGCCAACAAGAATATTGCATTTCCTTTAGGGAAAGTATATTTATCGACTTGAGGTTTTATATTCAAGCGTTTTATCCCCGGATAATTAATCAATTTATCAACTTGTATTTCATTGTCAAAGTGGCCAATATTGCAAACAATCGACTGGTCTTTCATCTGTTCCAGATGATCGATACGGATCACATCCTTATTTCCTGTCGTAGTCACAAAAATATTTCCTTCTTTCAATGCTTTTTCAATTGTCGTCACTTCAAAACCCTCCATTGCAGCTTGTAATGCACAAATCGGATCAATTTCGGTCACAATCACACGAGCGCCATAAGAACGCATCGATTTAGCACAGCCTTTACCGACATCTCCATAACCAAGGACAACAACAACTTTTCCGGCAATCATCACGTCAGTAGCCCGCTTAATTCCATCGGCCAACGATTCACGGCATCCGTACAAGTTGTCAAATTTGGACTTTGTCACGGAATCATTCACATTAATTGCAGGTACAAGTAATTCGCCCGCTTCCATCATTTGATATAAACGATGTACTCCGGTAGTCGTTTCTTCGGAAATCCCTTTTAATTCCGAAATCGTACGGTGCCAACGCTCGTTATCTTCTTTCAGAATCTGATTCAACGTATCCAGGATCACTTGTTCTTCGTGATTTCCGCCTTTTCTGTCTATAAATTCCGGGGTATTTTCTGCTTTATAACCCCAGTGGATCAACAAAGAAGCATCTCCTCCATCGTCGACAATCAAATGAGGGCCTTTACCTTCAGGAAAGCGAAGTGCCATATCGGTGCACCACCAATATTCTTCAAGCGATTCGCCTTTCCATGCGAAAACAGGAACTCCGGCAGCAGCGATTGCAGCCGCAGCGTGGTCCTGAGTCGAAAAAATATTACAGCTGGCCCAACGAACATCAGCGCCAAGCTCTACTAACGTTTCTATTAATACTGCGGTTTGGATGGTCATGTGCAAAGAACCCATGACACGAGCCCCTTTCAATGGTTTTTCTTTACCATATTTTTTACGAAGGGACATTAATCCGGGCATTTCATGTTCTGCAATTTCAATTTCTTTGCGGCCAAAATCAGCCAAGCTAATATCTGCCACTTTGTAGGGCAAGTTTGTAGCAAAATTTTCTGACATTCTTATATAATATGATTAATTAAACCGCAAAAATAGCGAATAAATCCCATATACTTATATGTAAGAAGAGATAAAGTTCAAAACATTTATCCAAATCTTCAAAATGTTCTTAATTTTGCAGTCTCAAATATATGAATGATATGTCTGGTATAATGAAGACAATTACGATTTACGGAGCTTCAAGTTCAAAAATAGATCCCGAATACATCGAAGCGGCCAAACATCTGGGAAAGTTAATGGCCGAACGGAATATCGAATGTATCAACGGAGGAGGAGGATTCGGAGTCATGGGAGCTGTTACCGAAAGTATGTTAAGCAACGGGGGGAAAGTCACAGGAATTATTCCTCAATTCATGATCGATGAAGGCTGGCTGAACAAATCACTTTCCGAAGTAATCGTTACCCCGAATATGCACACCCGGAAACAACTGATGGCTCAGAAAGCAGATGCCTGCATCGCTCTTCCGGGAGGAATCGGGACAATGGAAGAATTGCTTGAAATAATGACCTGGAAACAATTAGGGTTATATAAAAATCCGATCATTGTCCTCAATACAAAAGGATATTACGATCATTTACTAAAAATGCTGGAGCGAACTATAGAAGAGCATTTTATGCATCACAATCATCAAACAATATGGGAAGTTCGTTATACCCCTGAAGAAGCTTTGGATTCAATTGCACAACAGGCTGTATGGCATCCGAATCCACGTTCTTTTGCCGCACTGTAACATCATATTCATTTTCAATTAATGCCTCAAGGTTCAATCACATACAATGATTCATCTGTCAATAAAACGGACTATTTCAGCCGGTTTTATTGTAGCCCTGAAATGGCATCCGAAAAAGGCACTTCAACGGTTACCACTCAACCATTTACACCCAAAGAAGAAAAAATATCCGAAAAAAAACAATCGCTGGATATTGTCTTTTTATTTTTTCTCATTTGCTTCCTGATCACTTCACAAATAATCAACAAAAGGGGAAGAATGCTCTCGACCATGTTCAGCGGGCTATTCCGGCAAAAAGAAAGAAAAAGTATATTCTCCGCAACGATAGGCAATGAGTTATACAGCAAACTTCTTCTTTGCCTGCAAACGACCATTATTTTATCCATATTCATATATACCTGGTTTTCGCATGATTTTCAGTCAATCGAAACTTCATCCGGCAAAGTACTCCTCATCATAGGAGGAAGTTGTTTCTCCTTTATCTTGTATTTTTTGTATAAATGGCTCACTTATATTGTGATTGGAAAGATTTTTTTCAATAAAGATGCGGTGGAACAATGGCTCGATAATTTCACATCCATAATCTGTATTCTGGGTATTATTCTATTCATTCCTGTCTTACTGATGTTCTACATAGATTCGGCCTATTTTTTTTGTTACTATTTCATAATCTCCTGCCTTTTTCTATTAGCAGCCACAATCATTTACAGGATTTATGTATTATTTTTCCACGATATGAGTCTTTTGCTTTATTTATTTTTGTACCTTTGTGCCCAAGAAATTGCCCCTTTGGTTATTTTATACGAAGGTTTGATTTATTTTTTTAATGTAGTGGAAAAAAGTACATTATGGATTTAAGTATAAAGAAAGTTTTGGTTTCTCAGCCTAAGCCAGAAACTGAAAAGTCTCCTTATTATGATATTGCAGAGAGGTATGGAGTAACCATTGTTTTTAGACCTTTCATTAAAGTCGACCCGGTCACAGCAAAAGAGTTTCGCACTCAAAGGATTGGGGTTCTTGACCATACTGCCGTTATTTTCACTTCAAAAACAGCTGTAGATCATTTTTTCCGGTTGTGTGAAGAACTCCGGGTACTGATACCTGAAACAATGAAATACTTCTGTGTAACTGAAGCTATTGCTGTATATTTACAAAAATACACCATCTATCGTAAACGAAAAATCTTTTTTTCAGCTTCCGGTAAAATAGAAGATCTGATGATTCCGATAAATAAACACAGCAAAGAATTATTCCTAGTCCCCGTTTCGGATGTGCACAAAGACGATTTGATGCAGTTGTTGGATGATAAAAAGATCAAATACGTTACGGCAATTATGTACAGGACGGTAAGTAATGACTTTACTCCTGAGGAAAAATTCGATTATGACATGTTGATATTTTTCTCTCCTGCAGGAATCGCTTCCTTATTGAAAAATTTTCCTGAGTTCCAGCAAAACGATATCAAAATCGGATGTTTCGGAACTTCTACGGCCAAAGCCGTACGAGATGCCGGATTGCGTTTAGACATCGAAGCTCCGAGCAAAGATGCTCCATCTATGACTGCCGCTCTTGAAAATTACTTGAAAGATCTTTCTAAAAACGGGAAAAAATAAATAATAAGAATAAATATACGTTCAAAAAAGAAGAGCGAATAAGGAATGAGAAAGACCTGGAATTCTTATTCGAAAAAGGTTCTTCGTTTAAATTTTTCCCTTTGCGCGTAGTGTATGTAAAGCAGCAGGTATGCGAACAAGCTATCACCTCTTCAATCCTAGTCAGTGTTCCTAAAAAAAAGTTCAAACATGCAACCGATCGTAATCGTATCAAACGCATGATCCGAGAAGCTTATCGCTTAAATAAGCAGGAGCTGATCGATTCTTTACAAGGACAAGAATATAAACTATTGATCGCCTTTTTATACATAGGGAAAGAAATCAGCGGTTATACGGAAATCGAACAAGCAATGCAAAAGGCTTTATCTCTTTTGAAAGAGAAGTCCTCATGAATTGGTTAAAGAAAATATTAATTACGATCGTCCTCCTACCGGTATATTTTTACAGGTATTGTATTTCTCCGCTTAAACCTCCGACCTGCCGTTTCACACCGACTTGTTCGGAATATGCCATACAAGCGGTAAAAAAACATGGTCCGATCAAAGGAGGATTCCTGGCAATAAAAAGAATTCTCCGTTGTCATCCCTGGGGAGGTCACGGCTACGATCCGATTCCTTAAAATTTATGACGTATTACAACATCCATACTCATAAGAACCTTCAGGAAAAAGATACCATCTCTATCTTGAACTATAATGCCGGAGATTTTTCTGCATTTTGCGGCTTGGATTTGCA
The DNA here is from genome assembly GCA_031551395.1 of Bacteroidales bacterium. Lineage (GTDB taxonomy): Bacteria > Bacteroidota > Bacteroidia > Bacteroidales > Azobacteroidaceae > BNXB01. The sequence continues at coordinate 52,362 of JAVBNR010000009.1, read as the reverse complement.
ACATACTTTGTATTCTTTAGGCCTGCATCCCTGGAAAATAAGAGCGGAAGATTGGGCTAAAAATATCGATTACATCGAAAAAAATGCCATTTTTAAAAATATAAAAGCCATTGGAGAATGTGGTTTGGACAAGCATTGTCATACCCCTTGGGAATTGCAAATGAAAGTTTTTACCGCTCAAATAAAAATCAGTGAAAACATCCAAAAACCCTTAATTATCCATTGCGTGAAAGCTTTTGATGAAGTCATCGCTTTCAAAAAAGAATTTTCTCCCGGACAACCCTGGATTATTCATGGCTTCAGAGGAAAACCGGAACAAGCACGGCAGCTGATAAAACAAGGATTTTTTCTTTCTTTCGGTCCCAATTTCAATGACATGTCCTTAATTGAAACACCATTAGATCGTCTTTTCTTAGAAACAGATGACTCGGAAGAATCGATCCGATCGGTTTATGAAAAAACAGCTAAAGTGCTTGGAATGAATATTGAATGCCTTACTTCTCATTTAGAAAATAATCTAAAACACGTTTTCTTTTGATTTTTTACAGAAAGAATACTACTTTTGCTTTTCAATTTCCAACTTTCAATTAATTATGAATTTCGTAGAAGAATTAAAATGGAGAGGCATGATTCACGATATAATGCCTGGCACTGAAGAACAACTTCAAAAGGAAATGACATCGGCCTACGTAGGGATCGATCCGACAGCAGACTCGCTACATATCGGGCATTTGGTCAGCGTAATGATGCTTAAACATTTCCAACGGGCAGGACATCGTCCGATTGCGCTTGTCGGTGGAGCTACCGGGATGATCGGAGACCCCTCCGGCAAATCATCGGAACGTAATTTATTGGACGAAAAAACACTCCGCCATAATCAGGAATGCATCAAGAGTCAACTATCAAAATTCCTGGATTTTGAATCGGATAGACCGAATGCGGCTCTATTGGTAAACAATTACGATTGGATGAAAAATTTCACGTTTCTGGATTTTATCAGAGATGTCGGGAAACACATCACAGTCAATTATATGATGGCAAAAGACTCCGTGAAAAAACGTCTGACAGGAGAAGCTGCCGATGGGATGTCTTTTACTGAATTCACTTACCAGTTGGTACAGGGTTACGACTATCTGCATCTTTATAATAATTGTAATTGTAAATTGCAAATGGGAGGCTCCGACCAATGGGGAAATATCACTACCGGAACAGAATTAATCCGGCGAAAAACCGGAGGAGAAGCATTCGCTTTGACTTGTCCGCTAATCACAAAAGCCGACGGAGGTAAGTTTGGAAAAACAGAATCCGGAAATGTCTGGTTGGATAGAAGATATACTTCTCCATATAAATTCTACCAGTTCTGGCTGAATGTCAGCGACGCTGATGCTGAGAAATACATTAAAATTTTTACCGCCCTTCCCCAAGAAGAAATCGATGCACTGGTTGCAGAACAAAATGCAGCTCCCCATCTTCGTCCTTTACAAAAAAGGCTCGCAGAAGAAATAACAATTATGGTTCACTCCAAAGAGGATTATGATGCAGCTGTCGAAGCATCCAACATCCTTTTTGGAAATTCGACTTCCGAAGCACTGAAAAAATTAGATGAAGAGACCCTTTTAGCTGTGTTTGATGGGGTTCCGCAATTTGAAATTTCAAAAACCGATCTAGGAACCAAAGCGATCGATTTGTTTGTAGAAAAAGCCGCCGTGTTTCCTTCCAAGGGAGAAATGCGTAAACTGGTACAAAGCGGAGGAATAAGCATCAACAAAGAGAAGCTAACTGATTTTGAGTCGATTATAGACTCTTCTTACCTGATTGAAAAGAAATATATACTCATTCAAAAAGGGAAGAAGAACTACTTCTTATTGATCGTAAGATAAAATTTTATCAAAAAATTTGCAATATTGGCAAAAAGCAGTATCTTTGCATCGCTTTTCTAAAAAGCAATAGGATTGTCCCATGGTGTAATGGTAGCACATCTGATTTTGGTTCAGCTTGCCTAGGTTCGAATCCTGGTGGGACAACTTTCAAAGATTATAAAATCTCAGCAAAAAGACGCAAAGTCCTGATTTTCAAAGAAGTCAGGACTTTTTCTTTTGAGACAAAACAAGCTCACAGTTGCAAAATAAGGGGTCAAGCGGAAAATCCGGTTGGAATTATTCCAATCCGTCCGTGCATACCACAATCACATTTCGTTCTGCGGATTCGCTGGCCTGTGACTCTAAAACAATTTTTGGTTTATCATCGTACTTTAATGTAGGAACGTTTACATCGTCTAAACTATATTTAAACGATTTATAGCATTTCCCATTGGTTGTCTTATCAAGAAAATTCAGTATTCGTCCCATAAGCTACGACAATTCAGAATCCATAATTACAAAATCTTTTTTTCTATATTATATATTTCAAGTAATTATCTTTATTTACCACTTCAAATGTGGCATTCGGATATGCCTCCTTAAAAATACCTGGCACATTTGGTTTCTTATTCCCCCACTTAAATTCCAATGCCGTGAGGGAGTCTGAACCTTCTTCAATAAGGTCTATTTCCTGTCGGTCATAAGTTCTCCAAAAATAGAACTCTTTTCCTAAGCCTTCATTATAGTTAGCTTTGATACGCTCACTTATTAGATAGTTCTCCCATAATGCGCCAACATCTTGCCGGATAGATAAAGGATTGAAGTTGCCGATAATCGCATTTCGTATGCCATTGTCGTAAAAATACCATTTACCGGCTTTTGTTACTTCCTTGCGCAGATTGCGTGCATAAGCCCCAAGACGATAAACAACGAAGACTTTGGAAAGTAAGTCGAGGTATTTTTCAACCGTATTTTTACTCATACCGAGTTGTTTTCCAAGTTCATCATATGAAACTTCATTACCAAGTTGAAAAGCTATCAGGCGCAGTAACTCTTTCATCTTACCTGAATTTTTCAGTCCGTCAATAGCTAAAATATCTCTCAGCAAATAAGCTCCGACAATATCCCGTAAGTAATCGGTCTTGCGTTCAAAACTATCCAATGTTACCACTTCGGGATAGGAACCATATATCAGACGTAATTCCAGATTTTGGCGGGTTTCCAATGCTGTTTCGATTTGTGCGATCTCTTTTTGAGAAAACGGAGTCAAATGAAATTGTACACTTCGACCTACCAACGGTTCACCTGCTTTATTTAAAAGATCAAAAGAAGATGACCCGCTTGCAATTACACAGATACCTTCTATTTCATCGACAATCAGTTTCAGCTTAGAACCGATATCCGGTATATTCTGTGCTTCATCTATTGCAAGTAAATCGACTCCATCCAAAAGATGCTTGTAGTTAGCGATGGATCGCTCTTCCAACAAAGCCAGTGTATCGTAATCTTCTCCATTAAGCAGCATCGTTTTTCCAGCAAAGTCATTTATCAATTGACGCATCAGTACAGTTTTACCAACCCTTCGTGCGCCAAAAATCAGAACAGCCTTATTAGGTTCTATTCTGTCTGCTATCTTATTTTGCAGTAATCGTTTTACAGGTTCCATAAACCAATTGCTTTATTCTGTGCAAAATTAGCAATATTTTTGCAACTGACAAATTTGATATAAAAATCGTCAACTCAATGACAATTTTTCAAAACCCCAATTTAAGACTTCAATGCTATACCCCGGACAACCCCGGACACAAGCATCCACCCTCTTAAATACTCGCATTCAATCCATTAGTTAAGTCTCGTTCGTTCAAAAATTGAATGCTGGTGGGACAACAACAAAGAAAGTGAATGGCTGACAAAATTAGGGAAACACAGGCATTATTTCAGTGCATTGTTTCCGATAGAAATTCTGATAATCAGTCCCTTCAATCAATCGAGGGTATGACATGATCCACATTTCAACAGCGCCTGTTTCTTTGTGGTAAGGGGGTTGGTAATGTTTAACATCGTTTTCAACAAAACCCAACCTTGTATAGAAATTTTTACGGCGTTGAGTCAGCTCGTCTATAACGGGTTCAATCTCCAGCAATACCGGAAATGGAGAGTTGTTCATCCATTCGGATAAAAAAGTGCTTCCATATTGGGAAGAACGATGTTCGGACGCAATGGCAAAATGCTCTACGAAAAGTAGATTATTGCAATACCACCAACCGATAATGCCAATAACTTCTTCTTTGTCAATCCATGCTTCCAGAGAATAAGTTTTATTTGAAAATATACGAATCTGGTCGTCCAACGTTCTTCTTTCGCTGAGAGGAAATGATAATTCATAAATTTTCCATACAGCAGCAAACGAAGGGTGTTTTGTAGAATGTATCTTAATCCTTTTCAATATTATACGATATAATTAAAATATTGTTATTCAAAAACATAAGTATCATCTGAAGGTCATCCTATATAACTATTGCACATCAGGTCCTCAACAATTGCGTCTTTCAAAACAGAAATAAAATCCGACTGAATGAGGATTTTCAGAAGAGGCGGTCAGCCACCAATAGACAAAGGTACGACAAAGTTCAATTACCACATCATTGCCTCGCCATAAAAGCACAAATAGGCTATTGGAAAGGATTACCCGACTTGTTGCAACCAATAAATAAATTAATTGTACCTTTGTATCCTGTTTTACAGAAGGAACGAGCATTTACATCTGTGTAAACCCACATCAATGAGAATGCAAGTTTCCATACAACAGGAATATAAAAAATAAATATGCCCGTATGAAAGAACTCATTTTACTATTATCGGCTTTTTTTTTGCTAAACAGTTGCAACTGCCCTACAAGACCGGATAAAGCATGCACAACCTACGAAGAACTTCCTGATCCGAATTCTCCGGGGGAAGGATGGGACAAAGTGACTCCAGGACTGAATGTGTCTTACGGAAGTATTGACGTTCGTTATGAAAAACATACGCCTCCTTCTTTCAAAGAAAATCTTAATTATTGGGAAGGCATTGCCTGGAAAGGAGAGCGTATCTCTGCTCAAATGGTACTCTGGACTACAGAGAAGATAAAACAGGTAGAATTTGAAGTCTCAGACTTAAAAACCAATGGAAAAAATATTTTGCCTGCGAATCATATTCAACCTCATTTCGTACGCTATGTCATGACCGATGAATTTGCCGGAGGCTGCGGATATCGAAAAGCCGAAGATTTTAAATCATCTCTTTCGGCAGATGTCCTGGACAATATCGAATGTATGGATATGGATTCCAATTCTGTGCGTCCCGTATGGATCACAATCGATGTTCCCCGGGATATAGAAGCCGGCCTCTACAAAGGGAAAATATGCCTGTATGCAAAAGCAAACGGGAAAACCATTAAACGGGATTTCAATTTGCAGATAGAAGTACTTAATCGCACGCTGCCTCCAGCCCAAGAATGGTCGTTTCATCTTGATTTATGGCAACATCCCACAGCGGTGGCACGCTGGTATAATGTACCGGTATGGAGTGATAAACATTTTGAACTGATGCGTCCGTTAATGAAACGTTTAGCTGATGCCGGACAAAAAGTAATCACAACCACGCTGAACAAAGATCCGTGGAACGGTCAATGCTATGACCGATATGCCGACATGATTCTGTGGACTAAAAAAGCAGATAACACCTGGTCGTATGATTATTCCGTTTTCGACAAATGGGTCTCCATGATGATGGATTTGGGAGTAACAAAACAAATTAATTGTTATTCGATGATTCCCTGGAACAATGAACTGCATTACTATGATGAAGCAAAAAACGATACGGTTACCATACAAGCTATTCCCGGAACACCTTCATTTGAAGCAATGTGGAAACCATTTTTACAGGATTTCACAAAACATTTGAAAAGCAAATCCTGGCTGGAAATTACCAATATTGCGATGGACGAACGCGATCCGAAGTCGATGAAAGCCGTATTGGGATTCTTACAAAAGCAAGCTCCGGAAATGAATGTAGCTCTATCTGACAATCATAAAAGCTATAAAGAATATCCTTTTATTAAAGAAATCAGTGTTGCTTACGGCGCCCTTGTCGAACCTCAGGATTTAACTTATCGGAAAGAACATGGTTTGAATACCATCTATTACGTGTGCTGCAGCGATAAATTTCCGAATGCATTTTCATTTTCTCCTCCCGCAGAATCGGCCTATAATATTTGGTATGCCATTTCTGCCGGGTTTGATGGATTTTCACGCTGGGCATATAACTCCTGGGTTGAAAACCCATTACTGGACACTCGTTTCAGGTCATGGCCGGCAGGAGATACAAACTATGTATATCCGGAAAACCGCAGTTCCATCCGTTTGGAGCGGTTAATAGAAGGGATGCAAAACGTTGAAAAACTGCATGTTCTTCGGGAAGAACTTAATCAGACGAACAATAACGAATCAAAAGCAAAATTGCTCCGATTGGATGAGATGTTGTCCAAATTCAATGTTCTTCCTGAACCGAAAGAGTCTGGCGATGTTCTTGTCAGTCAGGCAAACCGTTTAATAAACGAACTATCAAGATAATACGAGTGTTGTGAAACAATACACAACTGGGAATATACAAAACTGCCGAAGATTTTTGAAATCTTCGGCAGTTTTGTATAAATTCACTAAAACATGCTGATTACCAGCGCTTTTTAAATCCAACCGATCCTCGCTTGGCTTTATCTTTCCTTTTTTTCTGATCTTCGGAAATTTTTTCTTTTCTGTTTTCGGAAGGCGTTTCCTGAGCAGCTTCAATCACTACTTTGCGACCGAAAGCGCTCTTTTTTGTCAATGATTTAAGAACCCTGTCTTTATCTTCTTTTTTTACTTCAAAAAAGGAGAAGTTTTTCATCAGATCGATTCTCCCAATTTCAACTTTCCGTCCGGGGACATGATCATTGACCAGTCCGATCAGGTCTTGAGGCCAAACACCATCGGTCTTTCCTACATTGATAAACAAACGTGAATATCCTTTTTCAGAAGCGCGGCCGGTTCCGGTTCTACGTCCGTTGCCCGAAAGTCCTGCATCATTACTTCCTTTTCTATCCCGGCGCGATGTTTCCTGGGGAACTTCAATATCGCTTGCATCCTGGTAGTAATCGATCATCCGGTTAAATTCCAGAGAGATGAGTCGCTTGATCACATCTTCTTTGTCCAGCCAATCCAACTTGCGATAGATTGAAGGCATCACATCGGCGATCTCCTCTTCATTAACCTTTACTTTTTCAATCTGATCCACAAAACTGAAAAGTTGCTTTTGACAGATCTGTTTTCCTGTCGGAATCGCTCCCTGCTCAAACGTTTTATTGATAATCTTTTCAATTTCACGGACTTTATGTTTTTCTTTCAAGTGTATAATCGCGATGGAAGTTCCGGTTTTCCCTGCTCTCCCTGTACGTCCGCTCCTGTGCGTATACGACTCAATATCATCGGGTAAACCATAGTTGATAACATGCGTCAGGTCATCGACATCCAACCCGCGTGCAGCAACATCGGTAGCTACCAATAGTTGCAGATTACGAATCCGGAATTTTTGCATGACATAATCGCGTTGCTGTTGCGAAAGGTCACCATGTAAAGAATCGGCATTATACCCGTCTTTAATCAATAAATCGGCAATTTCCTGGGTTTCTTTTTTCGTTCTGCAAAAAATAATTCCGTATATATTCGGGTTATAGTCTGCTAATCTTTTCAATAACAGATATTTATCCCTGGCATTAACCATGTAATAAATATGCCTTACATTCTTAGCTCCTTCGTTTTTACGGCCAACGATGATTTCCTTTGGAGAGCGCATGTACTTTTTCGCAATATTCGCTATTCCCGTTGGCATTGTCGCAGAAAAAAGCAGCATATTTCTGTTTTCCGGTACAGATTCCAATATGGCATCGATACTTTCGGAAAAGCCCATGTTTAACATTTCATCGGCTTCATCCAGAACTACATTTCTAACTTGTTGTAAATTAACAGTATTCCTGTTTATCAAATCGATCAACCGGCCTGGAGTCGCCACAACAATGTGAACGCCCCGTTTCAATGTTTTAATCTGACTTTCGATACTGGAGCCTCCATAAACCGGAAGCACTTTCAAATCATCAATATATTTGGAATAATCATTGAGATCGTCGGCTATCTGTAAGCAAAGTTCTCTGGTCGGGCAAAGGATGAGTGCCTGTGGTTGCGCGTTTTTTACGACAACTCGTTGTAGGATAGGCAATCCAAAAGCCGCAGTCTTACCTGTTCCGGTTTGAGCTAATGCAATTACTTCATTGTCGTTGCCAAGTAGATAAGGAATCACTTCCTCTTGTACCGGCATGGGAGATTCGTATCCCATTTCACTGATTGCCCTGATAATATCCGGGGCAACCCCTAATTCTTCAAATGTTTTCAAAATGGATGTTTCTAATATAAAAATTGGGTGCAAAGGTATTGATTATTTTTTATCAAAATCTTGATAAAGCAATAAATCTTTTAATTTTTCACGTTTTTTATCCGTCAATTGCAATTCTTTTTCCAGATAATTATCAATCGAACCATATTCTTTATTTATCTGGTCAAAGACATAAGACAGAATTTGTTCGTGAGAACTGAAGAGGGCTGTAAGCGTTTCCTGAATTTCAGGAGAGTATTTTTGCGCCTCGGGTACGATTCGTTCAAATTTAATATAATTGTTAGAAAGCATATAGTCCTGCAAGATTTGGTTATACGGGACGTCCAATGCCGCTAAAACAAGTGCTGTGATAAATCCCGTACGATCCTTTCCTAATGCACAATACACCAATGCCGGATAATTATTTTCATTCAGTAGGATATCAAAGATCTTGATGAACTGGTCCGTATTATTTTTTAATAGACCCATTTGAATATCCTGTAGCTGGATAATGACATCTCCTTTTTTCATTTCTTCGGAAATAACTTTATCCATAAAACTAAAAGGGCTTCCGCTTATCAATGGGACTTCAAATGTTTGAGCTCCTTTATAATCAGAAGGGTAAGAGCGAGCCTCTTCCGTGGTACGCAAATCGATTACGGTTTTAATACCCAACTCTTTCAGTGTCTCTATATCATTTTTTGTTATATGATATAATGTGCTCGACCGGTAAAAATTTCCCCATTTAGTTTCTCGCTTGTTATTGGCATAATACCCACCAACATCTCTAAGATTAAAAATACCGTCTGCAGGAATTATTCGTTCAGCAGTAATGATGGAGTATTTTTTATTAAATACCAATTGAAAATAGGTACGTTTATCCGTATACATGGAAAAGACCTTCCTGTATCCTGTGGAAATATCTTGTTCTGCAATAGGAGACAACAAGTTAAAAGAATCCGGATTGGTAGAATCATATATTTTTACCGTGCCTTCCATAGGCGGAAGCGTTTCCCATTTCAACAAATAATTACCTTGGGGATCTGTCTCGCAGGCTGCATGAATTTCAGGCTTGTCCGGAGTACAAGAACAAAAAATGGGCAAACTCAAAGTAAAAAATATAACTAACTTATAAGACATTTTTTAGGATACAATTCACAGTTTCATACAAAAGTAGGAAAAATAACTAAATAAATTCCGCTATTAAAGATATTTAACTGTAAAAAAAGAAGAGGCATTTAGATACCTCTTCTTTTTAAAATTGAACAAATATGTTTGAATTTGATTGATTATCAAACAACTTTCACTACAGGAATCTCCCGTTTGAAGCTCTGTCTCAAAGAGATAAGTGTTTCCGTAGAAATGACTCCAGGAATTTCCTGGATGCAGCTGTTTAACAATTCCATCAGGTGTTCGTTATCACGTGCATATAGCTTAATCAGCATGGTATAAGGTCCTGTAGTGAAATGACACTCGACAACTTCGGGAATTTTCTCGAATTCAGGAACTACATCTTTATACATAGATCCTCTTTCCAGTTTTACACCGATGTAAGTACAAGTATTATATCCCAACACCTTAGGATTGATATGATAACCCGATCCGATGATCACTTTCATTTCAATCATTTTTTGAACACGCTGATGAATTGCAGCCCGTGATACACCGCAGACCTCAGCAACATCTTTGAAAGGGATACGGGCATTTTGAGAAATGATCTCTAATATTTTCCGATCCAGTTTATCAATTTTTTCCATGACTCGTTATGACCAATTTTTACTTAATAATTGTCGGCTCAATAGTGGTTGTATCAGGGATGATCTCCAATAATTCCACTTCGAAAACAAGGACAGAATTAGGTTTAATTTTTTGAGAACCTTGTTCGCCGTAAGCAATTTCAGAAGGAAGATAGAGCATATATTTAGAACCCGCAGGCATCAATTGTAAACCTTCAGTCCATCCTGCAATGACTTGACCAACTCCGAATTCTGCCGGGCCACCATGATCTTCAGAAGCATCAAATTTAGTTCCGTCAATCAATTTTCCAACATAATTTACTTTAACACGGTCAGTTGCTGTTGGTTTTGGACCGGTTCCTTCTTTAACAACTTTATATTGCAAGCCACTTGCTGTAGTCTGAACACCTTCTTTTTTCTTATTTTCTTCAAGGAATTTCTGGCCTTCGGCTTTATTCTTTTCTCCTTCTTTAGCTTGAGCGGCCATGAAATAATTTTGCATGTACATTTGCAATGCCATCGGATCCATTTTAATCGCTAGAGAATCGTTATTAAGAGCATCTCTCAAACCGGCTAAAAGAGCATCGAGGTTCGGTTTCTCTCCTGGCATTCCACTTAAATTTTGGCCAATCTGAGTACCCAAAATGTAGCTGATTGAGTCTACATCATTTTTCAATTTCACGGATGATTTTGCATCACAAGATGTTGTCGCAACACCAATAGCCAATATCGCAACAATAAATAATAAGCTTAACTTTTTCATTTGTTTTTGTAATTTATAATTTATACTATCTCTAATAATTCTACTTCAAAAATGAGTGTGCTATCCGGTTCAATCAATTCTCCGGCCTGCCGATCTCCGTAGGCGAGATGGGAAGGTAAAAACAATTTCCATTTTGAACCTGTCGGCATTAACTGCAACGCTTCTGTCCATCCGGAAATGACCTGGTTCAATCCGAATACTGCCGGTTGTCCGCGTTTAATCGAACTGTCAAATTCTCGTCCGTCGATCAATGTTCCCTGATAATGACATTTAACACTATCCGTAACTTTAGGTTTAGGTCCATTACCTTCTTTCAGAATTTGATATTGCAGTCCGCTCGGTAAAGTCACTACTCCTGATTTTTCTTTATTGATCCGGAGGAATTCCTTTCCGGCTTCTTTATTCAGTTTACTTTTCTCTTCCTGCAGATTCGTAAAATAATCATTGATTACTTCTTTTGCTTCATCATAAGAAAGTTGTGGTTTATTTTCTTTTAAAACATCTTCCAATCCTTTTCTAAAATCCTCCAGATTTAATTCTTTGATTCCTGAAGCTTTGAAATTATTTCCAATGCTTAACCCCAAAGCATAACTAATTTTATCCATTTTTTTGTTTCGTTTCTGTAAATAATTTATTAAACGACGCAAAAGTAATTCTTTTAATGACACAATTATTCATAAAACTGGTTTTTTTTCGTAATTTTGTCATCTTAATTACTCATTTTAACATGTTGAAGCCCATTTATGATAGACTTTATTCGGATTTACTGTAAAAATAACAAAAAATATCAGGATTTTCATTCCGGAATTTCACTATTGGAAGTTTATGATGCGATGCAAGTCAATTTACCTCATCAACTTGCAGGAGTCAGAGTAAACAACAAGACAGAATTTCTCACATTCAAATGCTATACATCAAAAGACGTGGAATTTTTTGATGTCAGCGACCCTTCGGGAATGCGTGCTTATGTTCGGTCTTTATGTTTTGTCTTATCCAAAGCTGTAAACGATCTGTATCCGGGAAAAGGAATCTACATCGAACACCCTGTATCCAAAGGCTACTATTGCGAACTAGCCATTGATCGGAAAATTACAGAACGCGATGTGGAAAAATTGAGAAAAAAAATGCAGGAGATCATCGACATGAAACTCCCGTTCGAGATACGATCAGGACAAACCACCGAAGTTGTGAAATTATTCCGTAAACACCACATGGAAGATAAAGCAACTTTGCTTGAAACACTGGGGAAAGTTTACAGTACATACAATGTGTTGGGAGGACATATCGATCATTATTACGGATCTCTGCTCCCCAACACCGGGTGGATTTATCTGTTTGGGCTCCAAAAACATAACGGAGGATTGTTGTTGCGTGTTCCTAACATGCAGAACCCGACGGAGTTGCAGCCCTTTGTCAGGCAGGAGAAAATGATGAAAGTATTTCAGGATCATCTGAAATTTCAACGAGTCATGGGGATGTCGAATACAGGAGACTTAAACCGTTCCCACGATTCGGGAGACACTCCGGCGCTGGTCAAAGTAGCAGAGGCTTTGCAAGAAAAAATAATTGCCAAAATAGCAGAAGAGATTTCAGAAAAATATAAAAAAGGTGTTCGGATTGTTTTGATTTCCGGTCCGTCTTCTTCAGGAAAAACGACTTTTTGCAAGAGGTTACAGGTACAACTCATGACGAATACCATCCGGCCGGAAAGTATTTCTCTGGACGATTATTATGTCAACCGGGAGAATACACCGTTAGATCCGGAGACCGGAGAGTATGATTTTGAATCGCTTTACGCTATCGATCTGGCTCTTTTCAATTCGGATTTGAAAAAAATACTGAAAGGAAAAGAAATTGCTTTGCCTACTTATGATTTTTCTTTAGGAAAACGAGTCTATAAAGGCAACACGATCCAATTGAAAGAGAATTCGGTTTTAGTCATGGAAGGTATCCATGCTCTAAATCCTGAACTTATGGCTCAAATCGATCCCAAAACAACTTATAAAATTTATGTTTCGGCTTTGACTACCATCTCTTTAGATGATCACAACTGGATACCGACAACAGATAACCGGCTGATACGCCGAATTGTTCGTGATTATCAATTTCGCAAATATTCAGCAAAAGAAACAATTGCCCGTTGGTCTAGTGTGAGGAAAGGAGAAGATAAATGGATTTTCCCCTATCAGGAAGAAGCGGATGCCATGTTCAATTCAGCCATGCTTTACGAGCTGGCGGCACTCCGGAGATATGCAGAACCGATTCTGGCAGAAGTGTTGCCACGGGATCCTGAATATGCCGAAGCTTATCGTTTACTGAAATTTTTAAAATATTTTATATCTATCGATATTAATGAACTACCAAACACTTCGTTATTAAGAGAATTTTTGGGGGGAAGTAGTTTTCGGTATTAATAAAACTATTTTTATCTTTGCACTGTTTTTTACTATAAAACTTATTGCATTCAAGGAATAATGATTAGGCAACAGTTAAGTCAAAAATTACAACAAAAGCTCTCTCCATTACAGATCCAGCAAATAAAAATGCTGGAGCTTAATTCTATTGAGCTGGAAAATCGGATTGATCAGGAGTTGGAAGAAAATCCTGCACTGGAAGAAGCCGAAGACTATTCTTCCGATGCGGACAACGAATCCAGTGAAAATGATTTCAATCAAGACGAGGGGGGTAATATTACCGAAGAAGATATTGTTCTTGGCGATTATTTAACTGAAGACGACATCCCTGACTATAAATTCCAACAAAATAATTACCCTTCGGAAAACCAAAAAGAAGATATTCCTTATTCCGAATCCGAATCTTTTCATGAGTTTTTATTGGATCAACTCCGTTTAAGAAATCTTTCCGAAAAACAGATGACCATCGGAGAATATCTGATCGGCAATATCGATGAGGATGGATATTTAAGACGTGATTTACACGCTATTTCCGACGATTTGGCTTTTCAATACGGAAAAGATATTCCTGTTTCCCTGATTGAGGAAGTGCTCGGAGTAATTAAAGAGCTTGATCCTCCCGGAGTTGCGGCCTGCAGTTTACAAGAATGCCTTTTACTACAATTGAAAAGAAAAATGGTTTCTCCGATAAGGAAGCTGACATATACAATCTTAGAAGATTATTTTGACGAATTTTCAAAAAAACATTACGATAAAATAAAAAAAGGATTAGAAATTGACGAAGATTTACTGAAAGAAGTCATCAAGGAAGTGACCTTACTCAGTCCTAAACCCGGAAGCGCCTGGGAAAGTAACCTTGAAACAAAAATGGCTCAAATCAATCCTGATTTTTATGTTGAAGCTGTCAACGGCGAATTATTCTTCAGCATGCCTCAGCAAAATATTCCGGAACTCCGGGTAAATCCTGAATATATCGATATGTTCGAAGATTATTCTAAAAATAAGAATAATCAATCTTTTGAAAAAAAGGAAGCGCTTCTGTTTGTGAAACAGAAATTAGATTCCGCCAAATGGTTTATCGATGCTGTCAAGCAACGTCAAAACACACTGAAAGGCACCATGATGGCTATTATCGATATCCAGCATGATTTTTTCCTTTCCGGAGAAGAACAAGACCTGAAACCGATGATATTAAAAGATGTTGCGGAATTGAGCAAGTACGATATTTCGACTATTTCCCGCGTAAGCAATAGTAAATACGTACAAACCAATTACGGGATATATCCCCTGAAATTCTTTTTTTCCGAATCACTTCAAAATGATGCAGGAGAAGAGGTTTCAACCCGGGAAGTTAAAGCTATTTTGAAATCTTGTATCGAGAAAGAAGATAAAAATAAGCCTTTGACAGATGATTCTTTAGTAAAAGTATTAAAAGAAAAAGGCTATGAAGTGGCGAGAAGAACAATAGCCAAATATAGAGAACAACTAGGAATCCCGGTAGCCCGATTAAGAAAAGAAATATAAACTTTTAACACAGTTATAACTAATAAAAATTTTTTATCATGAATTTTCCAGAAGGATTAAAGTACACAAAGGATCATGAATGGATCCGTATCGAAGGAGAAACAGCTTACATAGGTATTACAGATTATGCTCAAAGCGAATTGGGTGAAATCGTATTTGTAGACGTTAATACCGTTGGCGAAACCATCAATCAGAATGATGTTTTCGGATCGATCGAAGCTGTAAAAACCGTATCCGATCTATTAATGCCTGTTGCCGGAGAAGTGCTTGAAGTGAATAACAACCTGGAAGACCAACCGGAACTTGTTAATCAGGATCCGTATGGAAACGGTTGGATTATTAAAGTGGCTATCCAAAACGCCGGAGATGTGAATCAATTATTATCTGCTCCTGACTATAAAGCATTTATCGGAAAATGATGCCAATTGTCAGCATAATTATGGGGAGCACTTCGGATCTCCCCATAATGGAAAAAGCAGCTAAGGTTTTGGATGATTTTGAGGTACCTTTTGAGATGCATGCACTTTCAGCACACCGGACTCCGGCTGAAGTTGAAGAGTTTGCTCAAACAGCAAAAGACAGAGGGATACGAGTCATTATTGCTGCAGCCGGAATGGCCGCACATCTTCCGGGTGTTATTGCCTCCATGACGACACTGCCTGTTATTGGAGTCCCGATTAACTCTTCATTAGACGGGTTGGATGCTTTATTGGCTATCGTACAAATGCCTCCCGGAATTCCTGTCGCCACTGTCGGAATCAACGGAGCAATGAATGCGGCTATCCTTGCTATTCAGATCCTTTCAGTAAAAGAAGATGAACTGCAAGCCAAGCTCATCACCTATAAAGAAGACTTAAAAAAGAAAATCGTTCAGGCAAATAACGAACTTTCTTCCGTCAAATATAAATTCAAAACAAATTAATTCGAGCGCATTGTGAACTTTTTCTGTTCACTGTCGCTTTTTACAACTATGAAACTGTTTAATTATGAGCGAAGAAAATCATCCGTCGTTTCTATCGGCCATACACCTTTAGGAGGAGATTACCCTGTTCGCCTGCAGTCAATGACCAATACCTCAACAATGGATACAGAAAATAGTATTCAACAATCTATCCGCATCATTAATGCCGGAGGAGAATACGTCCGTTTAACCGCCCAAGGTATCAAAGAAGCTGAAAACTTGAGAAATATCAAAACCGGATTACGCCAGTTACACTATGACACTCCGCTGATCGCAGATATCCATTTTAACCCCAAAGCAGCCGAAGCAGCAGCAAAAACAGTAGAAAAAGTACGGATCAATCCGGGAAATTTTGTTGACCCGGTCAAAACATTTCAAACATTTGAATATACAGACGAAGAATATGCCGGAGAAATTGAAAAAATCCGTGAACGGTTCGTCTCTTTTCTCAATATTTGTAAGGAAAATCACACGGCAATACGTATTGGCGTCAACCACGGATCATTATCCGACCGGATCATGTCGCGTTATGGAGACACTCCTCAGGGGATGGTCGAATCGTGCATGGAATTCCTTCGTATTTGTATTGCTGAAAATTTCACGGATGTTGTCCTTTCGATTAAAGCTTCAAGCACATTGGTCATGGTCAGGACCGTACGCCTTCTCGTCCAGCAAATGGAAAAAGAAGAGATGTCATTCCCGCTGCATTTAGGAGTTACTGAGGCCGGAGACGGAGAAGACGGACGAATCAAATCTGCTGTCGGAATAGGGACACTGCTTCTTGAAGGCATCGGCGATACCATTCGCGTATCTCTTAGCGAAGATCCGGAACTGGAAATTCCTGTTGCAAAACACATTGTCAATTATGCAAAAGAGAAAGAAGGTCATACGCCCATTGAGGGAAAAGTTTGTCTGAGTTATCGTCCGTTTGATCCGGAAAGAAGAAAAACATTGCAGATAGATAAAATCGGAGGATCACAAGTCCCTGTCGTTATTTCCAACAGGACAAATTTCAAAAACAGGGATCTATCGGATTCGTTTATTCCTGATTATCTGTATATTGGAAATGAAAATCCGGATCATTATCCCGAATATCTCAAGCGGATTGTCGATTTTCAGTCCTACATCCCCCAGAAAAATATTTTTCCTTTGTTTAACATCAATGAAAAAAAATCCTGGGCAGAATGTCCTTCCGAATTAAAATTCCTAAAACTGGAATATCCGGATTTGGATGAAGAGATGATATCGTTACTCAAACAAGCTTCACAGACGGTAATCATACTTTCAAGCATGCACTCATTCAGTGTAGGGGAACAAAAAGCTTTTATCCATCGAATTTGGGAGGAAGGGATCAATCTTCCGGTCATAATCAGTCGCAATTACAATGAAAATGAGAAAGAATTGTTGCAAATAAAATCAGCGATGGATTGTGGGGTTTTCTTCCTGGATATGCTCGCAGACGGAATTTTATTGTACAATGATAATCAGCAGATACCAATACCTGAAGTAGAAGCATGCAGTTTTGGAATCCTACAAGCTACCGGACGCAGAATCAGCAAAACAGAATATATATCTTGTCCCAGTTGCGGTCGTACTTTATTCGACTTACAATCGACCATTCGAAAAATAAAGGAAGCGACAAGTCATCTTAAAGGATTGAAAATAGGAATTATGGGCTGTATCGTCAATGGTCCCGGAGAAATGGCAGACGCCGATTACGGTTATGTCGGAGCCGGTCCGGGGAAAGTCAGCTTGTACAAAGGAAAGGAGTGCGTTGAAAAAAACATTCCTGCAAACGAAGCTGTGGAAAGGCTCATAAATCTAATAAAAAAGAATGGAGATTGGCAATAAGACACCTAAAATTGTTAAAAAATCGCGAAATAACAAGGAAATTCCATTTTTTTTTCCTTAATTTGTAATCTAAATGCCTTTTGCATTTATAAATATTGAAAATTGACGCGCCATGAAGCAACCTCTCGAACCCAAACACGCTGCAGATGAAAGCCTGTTTGAAGAAACAAAGTCCTCCAGTCCTCTTCAAGTAGAAGATGAGACTCTTCGCGTAGAAGCCTTGGAAGAAAAGCCCGAAGAAGTAATTACTACAGAAGTTACTGATAATCCGGAGCCGGAAGTAGCAAACAATCTTAAAGATGAAACCGTTCCGGAAGAAAAGCCGGAAGAGGATGTCTTTATTCCGGAAATAAGTAATGAAGACGATAGTGAAGATTCTGAAGAGGATAGAACAGAAAATCTTTTCTCCGAGCAAACAGATAAATTGTCAAAAGAACAGATTATCGAACGTTTGGAAGTATTGGTAGAAATACCTATCGACGAGAATGTGAAAGCTGAAGTTGATGCGTTAAAACAATCTTTTTATAAACAAAAAAGAACTGAAATCGAAGAAGCTAAAAAAGCCTTCCTTGCTGAAGGAAAAGATGAAAATGAATTTGCTGCTCCTGTCGATGAATTGGAAGAGAAGATGAAAGATAAATTGCAGGGATTCAGAGAGAAAAAAGCTTCTTTAACAGCAGAAAAAGAGAAAGTCAAAGAAGAAAATCTCCAAGCCAAAAAAGCAATTATCGAAGAGCTGAAAACGCTGATAGAAAGCCAGGATGATTTTTACAAAGTTTATAATGAATTCCGGAAGCTGCAACAACGGTGGAAAGAAATCAAACAAGTTCCTCAGGCAAGTATCAATGATCTATGGAAAGCTTATCAACACTACAGTGAGATATTCTATGATTTGTTGAAAATCAATAATGAAATGCGAGATTATGATTTCAAAAAGAATCTGGAATTAAAATCCACTTTGTGCGAAGCTGCCGAACGACTTGATAGTGAAAAAGATATCATTTCAGCTTTCTACCAATTACAAAAACTTCATCAGGAATGGAGGGAGATTGGACCTGTTTCAAAAGAAATGCGAGAAGACATCTGGGCGCGTTTCAAAAAAGCATCCACTGTTATCAACAAGAAACATCAGGAACATTTCGAAGATCTCAGATCTCTGGAGCAACGGAATCTCGAAGAAAAAACAGCGATTTGCGAAGAGATGGAAACGATTGATTATTCAAAGCTTACGTCTTTCAAGGACTGGGATGAGATGAACAAACGGGTACTTGAGCTTCAGGAAAAATGGAAAACAATCGGGTTTGCTCCTAAAAAGCACAATGTAAAGATATTTGAACGATTCAGAGGAGATTGTGATCTTTTCTTCCAAAAGAAAAGCGAGTTTTATAAAGGCATCAAAGAAACGATGGATGCCAATTATGAAAAGAAAAAAGTATTGTGTGAAAAAGCTGAGTCCATGAAAGACAGTCAGGATTGGAAAGAAGCAACCGACAAATTCATCGCTTTACAAAAAGAATGGAAAACAATCGGTCCTGTTTCTCGTAAACATTCTGATGCCATCTGGAAGCGCTTCATCTCCGCCTGCGATTATTTCTTTGAGCAGAAAAACACCCATTTCGCATCTCAGAAATCAGAAGAGGTTGAAAATCTGAAACTTAAAAAAGAATTAATCGAGCAGCTCAATGCAATAGATGAAAGCCTAAATAGTTCGGAAGCGATCGCTAAAGTGCGTGCTATCATGAATGAATGGAATAACATTGGGTTTGTTCCTTTCAGAGAAAAAGATAAGATATACAAAGAGTATCGTGAGGCTGTCGATAAACAATTCGAACGGCTGAAAATAGATGAATCCGAAAAAAGATTACAATCATTCAAATCGAACGTAACAGATATCGCAAGTGGTGGAGATAAGTCTAAAAATAAACTCCTGAACGAACGGGAAAAACTAATGAGGACTTACGAAAGACTTAAAAACGATATCCAAACCTATGAAAATAATATCGGATTCCTATCCGTTTCTTCCAAAGGCGGAGGTGGCTTATTGAAAGACATGAACCACAAGATCGACAGTTTGAAAGAAGAGCTTAAACTAATTATCAAAAAAGTTGAAGTCATAGACGAAAGTTTAGGTTTTGAAAAATGAAAATAGGCATCTTATCTTCCGGAGGAGATTGTCCTGGTATTAATGCGACGATCAGAGGTGTGGGCAAAACAGCCGTCACACACTTCGGGATGAAAGTTGTCGGCATACGAAGCGGATTTTCAGGTCTCTTAAACAAAGACATTATTTCTCTGGATAATGAGTCTCTTTCCGGAATATTGAATTTGGGAGGGACCATCTTAGGAACCTCCAGGGAAAAGCCTTTCAAGAAGATTTTGAATTCAGAAACAGAAGAAAAGCCCCAAATTATCTTAGATACTTATAATGAATTGGGGCTGGATTGTCTCGTTTGTATCGGCGGAAACGGGACACAAAAAACAGCTTATCAGCTTTCACAATTAGGGTTAAACATAATCGGTATACCCAAGACAATCGACAACGATGTATGGGGCACTGATGTCACTTTTGGTTTTGATACTGCTGTAGATATAGCTACCGAGGCTATCGACCGTCTCCATTCCACAGCCAGTTCCCACAGCAGAGTAATGGTCATCGAATTAATGGGACACCATGCCGGCTGGATTACACTTTATGCCGGAATGGCCGGAGGGGCAGATGTGATACTTATCCCGGAATTGGGCTTTGATATAAAAAACGTCTGTAATGCTATTCTGGGGAGAGCCCACAGAGGGAAACCTTATTCAATTATAGCTATTGCAGAAGGACTGGTGCTGGAGAATGAAAAACGTCCCGCAAGTCATATTTCCAGACTGATCGAAGAAAACACAAACATTGAAACCCGCGAAACAGTTCTTGGCTACGTACAACGCGGAGGAAGTCCATCGGCTTATGATCGCAACCTGGGAACTCGTTTGGGAGGACATGCAACCGAACTAATCGCCAAAGGGAAATTCGGGAGAATGGTCTCATTACAAGGGGATAAGATTACGTCCATCCCCCTGGAAGAAGTGGCCGGGAAATTAAAATTGGTTACTCCGGATCATGATTTAATCCTTCAAGGTAAACGCATGGGTATTTCATTCGGAATATGACCTAATTTTTAATGATCAATCTTCCATTATAATATTCATTTTTTTTATCAACGCCATAAGAGATCCCTTTCTTCTGGTTCCATGTAAATGTGGAAGGGTCTGCTCCTTCAATAATATCAAAATCCTCATTAAAAAGAACATAAACATGATTTTTATCCACAGCATAAATCGGATTAATGATCCGGAATGTTGGTGAGTCCACTTTGTCTATTTTCTTACCGGCAGAATAAACCGACCGGCTGTCTTTTGCTATGTCATCCTGCAACAGTTCAAAACTCGCAAGTTCTGCCGAAGGTATGATCTTATTATCATAGTAAACATGAAGTTTATCTTTACTATAATGATTATCCAGTATTTCAAAAGAAGAAACATCTACTCCTTCTATTAGGATCCCTCTGTTATACATCTTATTATCGACAATAATATAAGGATCTGCCAATAATTTGATGTTGTTTACATTTTCAAAAGGAATCGACATAAAATCATTCGAGTACTCCGTATCGAAAAAATAAATTTGCTTATTGTCCCGTATATACCTGTCACTCAATGAAACAATACTGTCGGCATTCATTTTCATCTTCCTTAACTCTCCGAATATAAAAGCATAAACATAATCTTTATCTTTCATAAAATAATCAGAAATAAAAGAAAAAGTAGCCCGGTCTACATCAACCGGACGGCTGTAGCCCAAATAAACATGGTCTTTATCATAAGCCCATGTTTTATGCCCTTTATAGCTCCCGTATGTTTCCAAATCCACACGATACAAAATCCTTAACTGGCTCCCCTCCCCTTCAGAGGAAGAAGGAATATAGATATGATTTTTGTCACGCATAGTCCCGTCTTCCTTCACCTGAAAAGAGGCTCTATCGACCTGAGGCTGCGGGAATGTTTTATAATAAACCGTATTTTTATCCATGGCCACTTCTTCAGCCAAAGGAACAAATGTCTTTGCATCCGCTCCTTTGATTTTATGTCCGTGTATAACAAATGTATTCGGTTTATTTGTATAGTAAACAGAGCCCCAATTCCGACAATACAGGGTAGATTTTTCTTTATCAATCGGGTTTCCTACACAGGAAAAAAGGCTAATGGAGATAACTCCAAGGAACAAATATTTAACTAAGTATTTCATTGACTACTGTTTTATTAAGAACGTTTATGTACTAATCGCCCTATTCCTTTGACTATTTCCATAATAGGAAGCGGAGCAATGGCCAGAATAACGACCCATAACCAATTGGTCTTATCCAGTGTCGTCAGATGGAAAATATCATGTAAGACCGGAACTTCCAGAACGATTAACATCAATGTTGCAACCAATACAATAGCTCCCCATAATAATTTATTACTGAACAATCCCCGGAAAGCAGAATAATAATTCGAGCGGACATTGAATACATGTGTCAATTGAGCAAAAGCCAAAACCGCAAAAGTCATGGTTTGAGCCGTTTCCACGCTGGTTTTCATACCGATCTGAAATGCAATCAATGATAAAATACCAATCATTGTCCCCTGTAAAAAGATCCGGGAAGCAAACGATTTATTCATAATACCTTGCTTCGAATCGATCGGCTTACGTTGCATAATATCGCTTGCAGCAGGATCGACACTTAAAGCCAATGCAGGAAGACTATCCGTTACCAGATTGATCCAGAGAATATGAATCGGCAACAACGGAGAAGCCCAGTTAGCCAAAACAGCAACAAACAAAACTATAATTTCTCCGATATTCGTTGAAAGCATAAACTTAATTGCTTTCAAAATATTATCATAAATACGGCGTCCTTCTTCCACGGCTGTTACAACTGTCGCAAAGTTATCATCCGTCAGAACAATATCGGCAGCTTCTTTAGAGACATCCGTACCGGTAATTCCCATCGCACAGCCAATATCCGCTAATTTCAGAGCAGGAGCGTCATTAACTCCATCTCCGGTCATGGCTACAATTTCTCCCGAACGCTGGAATGCTTTTACGATGCGTACTTTATGCTCCGGAGATACCCGGGCATAAATAGCAATCGAGTGTACTTTCTCCAATAACTGATCGTCGCTCATTCGTTCTACATCAGAGCCCGTACAGGCGACTTCTCCCGGATACATGATTCCTAGTTGGGTAGCAATGGCTACAGCCGTAACCTTGTGGTCTCCTGTGATCATTACCGGTTTGATTCCGGCATTCCGGCATTTCTCTACCGCAGCTTTAACCTCTTCTCTCGGAGGATCGATCATTCCAAGCATTCCAACAAATACCAGGTTGTGCTCCAAGGAAGCAGGTTCTATTTTTTCCGGCAATTCCGGGATCTCTTTCATTGCAGTAGCCAATACACGTAAAGCTTTTTCCGCCATATCCACATTGGCTTTGCCGATATTTCTTTTATCTTCTTCTGTCAACGGTCTGATTTGACCATCGATGAATATTCTGTCACAGCAACTGAGTACCTCATCCAATCCCCCCTTTGTGTGTACAATCAGATGACCGTTCTCTTGCCGGTTTACTGTTGTCATCATTTTCCGTTCCGAATCGAAGGGAATCTCCGCCACACGAGGGATCTGAATATCCAAATCATTTTTAATCAGCTTATGGATGATTCCAATATCTAATAAAGCGGTTTCGGTAGGATCTCCGGTTGTTTTCCACAAACCCTCATAATAACTCAACTTCGCATCATTAGCTAAAATCGAGGTGATCAACAGGAGTCTCATTTCAGGGCTCAATTCTGCTATCGACTTGTTTATATTCACTGCTATTCCATTCACATATATTTTAACAACAGTCATCTTATTCTGAGTCAATGTTCCTGTCTTATCCGAACAAATGACTGTCGTACTGCCCAATGTCTCTACAGCAGGGAGTGTGCGAACGATTGCATTTTTCTTTACAAGGCGTTGAACCCCGACAGCAAGTACGATCGTCGATACGGCCGGTAATCCTTCGGGGATTGCTGCTGCAGCAAGGCTCACAGCAGTCATGAACATCTCTACGATATCTTTTCCATACAATACTCCGACAATAAATAAGAGAACACAGATAATCAAAGCTCCAATACCTAAAAACTTACCTAATTTATCCAGTTTTTCTTGTAATGGAGTCTTTGTATCCGGGACAGATTGGATCATAGCAGCAATTTTGCCGACCTCCGTATTCATTCCTGTACCGATAACAACTCCTTTTCCCCGTCCGTAAGTGACCATACTTGAAGAAAATCCGAGATTATCACGGTCTCCTAACGGAGTATCCTCCTGTTCGATAACCTCAATGAACTTCTCTTCCGGAACAGATTCTCCAGTCAGTGCAGCATCTTGTATCTTTAGATTAACAGCCTCAGTCAGACGCAAATCAGCGGGAATAGAATCTCCTGTATCCAATATGACCAAGTCTCCCGGAACAAGTTCCCGCGATTCAACAACTTGCACCTGTCCATCCCGGATCACTTTACAATGAGGGGTAGACATTTTCTCCAATGCTTCCAGCGATTGTTCTGCTTTGGCTTCCTGAATAGTGCCGATAATGGCATTCAATACAACAATAAACAAGATAATAATGGCATCCGTAAAGCCTTCGCCATGCATATATCCGACAATACCAGAGATGATGGCAGCAAGGAGTAACACGATGATCATGAAGCTTTTGAACTGTTGCATAAATTTGTAGAAAAGACTTTTTTTCTTTTTCTTTTCAAATTCATTATAACCGTATTCAGTCAAGCGTTTTTTTGCTTCCTGTTCTGTCAACCCTTTTTCCAAAGAAGTTTGAAGCATCTCAGCGACCTGAGTTCCAGAAAAATTGTAATAATTTTTTACAGTCATTGTTCTTCTTTTTTATATTCTTTTTTGATTTTAAGAACCTCCATCTAAAGAAAAGCATAAACAACGTTATGCAAATTACAAAGACCATAACCTCTAGAGGAGATTTATCTTTCTATTTTTAAATTATCCTAACAACAATAATACCCTGAAAAGGTCAAAGATAATTATTTTTTCTTTCAAAGTATTGCAAGAATTTTATATTTTACGATATAGTCTTCCCTGAAAGCTCCCCCGTTCGGAGATCCGGCGATTTATTTTAACCATAAATTCATTATTTTTCACTCCCCAATCGGGAGCGATCAGAAGCGTCTTCGGAGATTGAGAGACAAAACGTTCGAGGATGAATTCCGGATTCAGGCGTTCTATAAAATCAATACTTAAATCGATATATTCTTCTAATTCGTAAATGTGAAACCATTCCGGATTTAATTCGAACTGACGAGCCATCCGGGTATTGCGGATCAATTGCAGCTGGTGTAATTTAATCGTAGTCAACGGCAATGAAGCTATTTTATCGGCATGAGAAAGAATCATTTCCCGGGTTTCTCCCGGCAATCCTAAAATCAAATGGATTCCACATAAGATTCCTTTGGAAACGGTTCGATTTATCGCGTCTACAGCATCTTCGTACGTATGTCCGCGATTAATGAATTCCAACGTTTGATTATTTGTCGATTCCACTCCATATTCAATCAATACAAAATAGTTTCGGGCTATTTTTTGTAATTCGTCCAACAGCTCATCCGGCATACAATCAGGTCTTGTACCGATAATTAAGCCAACAACACCAGCATGACTCAACGCTTCATGATATAATTGTAATAATTTATCCAATTCATCATAAGTGTTCGTATATGCCTGGAAATAGGCCAAATATTTCATTTCAGGATATTTTCGGGAAAAGAAGTCAATCCCTTCATCCAGCTGTCCTGTCACTGATTTTCCGGAATAACAATATTCGGGACTAAATGTCTGGTTATTGCAGTAAGTACACCCACCGAATCCTTTTTTCCCATCGCGGTTGGGGCATGTAAATCCTGCATTAATTGAAATTTTCTGCACTTTGAATGGAAAGTATTTATGCAGAAAATCCGTAAACTCATTGTACGGTTTTTTAGTATTCAAACCGTCCGTATTCGCTTTCAATGATCAATTCTTTTTTATCTGAAGCCTCAACAAATCCGATTATTTGAGCCTCAATGCCATACGATTGAGAAATCCGTATGATTTCTCCGGCATATTCTTTCGGAACATAAATTTCCATACGGTGTCCCATGTTGAACACTTTATACATTTCTTTCCAGTCTGTTTCCGATTGTTCTTGTATCAATTGAAAGAGAGGCGGAACCGGAAGCATCTTGTTTTTTACGATTTTCAGGCGATCGACAAAGTGCAGGATTTTTGTTTGAGCCCCCCCTGAGCAATGCACCATTCCATGAATTTGTTTCCGGAATTGATCCAAAATACTTTTAATAACCGGAGCATAAGTTCTTGTTGGAGAAAGAACCAGTTTTCCGGCATCAATACCTAAATCTCCTATTTTATCCGTTAGTTTCTTTCCCCCGGAATAAGTTAAAGCTGCAGGGACTGCGGCATCATAGCTTTCCGGATATTTTTCTGCCAGATAGTGAGCAAAGACATCGTGTCTTGCAGAAGTCAAGCCATTGCTACCCATTCCTCCATTGTATTCTTTTTCATAAGTAGCCTTACCATAAGATGCTAACCCGACAATCACGTCGCCGGCCTGAATATTTGCATTATCAATCACATCCGAGCGTTTCATCCGGCAGGTAACCGTACTGTCTACAATAAGCGTACGGACCAGATCTCCTAAATCAGCAGTTTCTCCTCCCGTAGGGTAAATATGTACCCCCAGTTTGCTTAATTCGTCGCAAAGTTCATTTGTCCCGTTTATAATGGCAGAAATGACTTCTCCCGGGATCAGATGCTTATTACGTCCGATAGTAGACGACAATAAAATGTTATCGGTTGCTCCCACACAAAGCAGGTCATCGACATTCATGATCAACGCATCTTGGGCAATCCCTTTCCAAACCGATAAATCTCCTGTCTCTTTCCAATAAATATAGGCCAAAGATGATTTTGTTCCGGCTCCATCGGCATGCATGATATTGCAATACTCCGGATCGCCGCCTAAAATATCCGGGATAATTTTGCAGAAAGCTTGGGGGAATATCCCTTTATCTATATTCTTTATCGCATTATGCACATCTTCTTTAGAAGCAGAAACCCCACGCTGATTATATCGTTGATCGCTCATGTATTTTTATTTTTCTACAAATTTACAAATAATTTTTATTTCAATTTGTCTCATTCGTACCTTTATGCTCTCGTTCATCTTTTATTCCTAAAGTAGGTATACTGATCTGGTATTTTACAGAGACTACCCTAACAACAATAACGACCGCAGCGGCAACAACTTCACTAACTTCTTTAGGTAATCCAGAAACATCACATATCCAGAAAAAAAGACCTCCGATAAGACAAGCCAAAGCATATATCTCTTTCCTGAATATCAATGGGATTTCATTGATCAACACATCTCTGATCATACCTCCTACCGAGCCGGTAACAGTTCCCATCGCCATAGCAACCCAATAAGGGAAGCCGCAATCCAGTGTTTTTTCAACTCCGACAACAGTAAACAAAGCCAATCCGATCGTGTCGAACGTGAAGAAAGTGTAATTAAGGCGCACCAATATTTTCCGGTATATGGCTACTACAAAAACAGCAAGAACTGCACAAATGACATAAATGCTGTTAATCATCCAAAAAGGAGTCAAGCCAAGCATCAAATCCCGAACAGTACCACCGCCAACAGCTGTAACGAAACCAATGACAAATGCTCCGAACCAATCGAAATTTTTGGCAGAAGCCAATCTGATCCCGGAAATGGCAAAAGCAAATGTTCCTCCAAACTCAATAATATCGACTAAGCCGATATTGCTTATAAAATTCATGCCTATTAATTTTGCGCAAAGATAACTATTTAAAGACGAACAACAAAAAGTAAATAATGAATCCGGACAATCTGCCAAATCGGCAGAAAATTGTATTGATATGCTTTTGGCATGACGTTTGTGTGTGTTTATTATGCTGATCGCAGAAAGCTATTCATGACAAAAATAAACGAAAATATTAATAACAAAACAAACTATATTTATGGGAAAAATAATTGGTATTGACTTAGGGACAACCAACTCATGCGTTTCCGTAATGGAAGGTAATGAACCGGTTGTAATCACAAATAGTGAAGGTAAAAGAACAACTCCTTCTATCGTTGCTTTCGTAGACGGAGGGGAGCGTAAGGTTGGAGATCCTGCTAAACGTCAGGCAATCACAAATCCTCAAAAGACTATTTTCTCTATCAAACGTTTTATGGGAGAATCTTTCGACCAAGTACAAAAAGAAATTTCACGTACGCCTTATAAAGTTGTAAGAGGAGATAATAATACTCCGCGTGTGGATATTGACGGACGTTTATATACACCGCAAGAAATATCTGCCATGATCCTTCAGAAAATGAAAAAAACGGCAGAAGATTATTTAGGTCAAGAAGTCACAGATGCAGTAATTACTGTTCCTGCTTACTTCAATGACTCGCAACGCCAGGCTACAAAAGAAGCCGGAGAGATTGCCGGTTTGAATGTTCGCCGGATCATCAATGAGCCGACTGCAGCTTCATTAGCTTATGGTCTGGATAAAGCTCATAAAGACATGAAAATTGCCGTATTCGACCTGGGAGGAGGTACATTCGATATTTCCATCCTTGAACTTGGAGACGGAGTGTTTGAAGTAAAATCAACGAATGGAGATACTCACTTGGGAGGAGATGATTTCGATCATAAAATCATCGACTGGCTGGCAGAAGAGTTTCAAAAAGAAGAAGGCCTCGATTTGCGTAAAGATCCGATGGCTCTGCAACGATTGAAAGAAGCTGCAGAAAAAGCAAAAATAGAACTTTCAAGTTCCACTTCAACAGAGATCAACTTGCCTTATATCATGCCGGTCGACGGTATGCCAAAGCACCTTGTGAAGACATTGACTCGTGCAAAATTCGAGCAACTGTGCGATACATTGATTCAGGCTTGTGTCGAACCTTGTAAAAAAGCACTTTCTGATGCAGGAATGACAGCTTCTGACATTGATGAAGTCATTCTGGTTGGGGGTTCTACTCGTATCCCGGCTATTCAGGATCTTGTTCAGAAAATTTTCGGTAAAGCTCCTTCAAAAGGAGTAAACCCCGACGAAGTTGTAGCAGTCGGCGCCGCTATTCAGGGAGCAATCCTTTCGGGCGATGTCAAAGATGTATTGTTACTTGACGTAACTCCTCTTTCTTTAGGTATCGAAACAATGGGTAGCGTCATGACCAAACTGATTGAATCCAACACAACCATTCCCACCAAGAGATCGGAAGTATTTACGACAGCTGCTGATAATCAGCCATCTGTAGAAATACATGTCTTACAAGGAGAACGCCCTCTGGCAAAAGACAACAAAACAATCGGCCGTTTTCACTTGGATGGAATTTTACCAGCTCGTCGCGGAGAGCCTCAAATTGAAGTTATTTTCGACATCGACGCCAATGGTATTTTGAATGTTTCCGCTAAAGATAAAGCTACCGGCAAACAACAAAGTATCCGTATCGAAGCTTCCAGCGGTTTAAGTGATGCTGAAATCAAACGAATGAAAGACGAAGCTACTGCTAATGCTGAAAACGATAGAAAAGAGAAAGAAAAAATCGATAAATTGAATCAGGCCGACAGCGTCATTTTCCAAACAGAAAAACAGTTGAATGAGTTGGGAGACAAACTTTCTGCTGATAAAAAAGCTCCGATCGAAGCCGCTTTGAATAAATTGAAAGAAGCTCACAAAGCTCAGGATATTGCCGGTGTCGACGCAGCTATGGCAGAAGTCAACAGCGCGTTCCAGGCAGTGAGCCAAGATTTGTATAATGCTCAACAACAAGCAGGAGGAGCTCAAGATTTCGGACAACAACAAAACCCGAATGCCGGGCAACCAGGAGGTAATGACGGAGGAGTGACAGATGTTGATTTTGAGGAAGTGAAGTAAAGTCGGTTAAAAACGATTATCAATAATAGCGAATCCGCAGTAAATAATTGATTTACTGCGGATTTTGTTTTTGTAAAATTATTGATGATGATGTTGCTGCCAATTTTTATCGTATATTTGTACCATATTTGTGCCGGAACTTATTTCACGTTGAAGTGGAACTTATGAGCACTTATGGCTACTTAAATAGCGATGATGATAAGATAAGTTTCTGAAATTACAAAATGAGCAAAATATTAAAACGATGAAAATAGCACATATAGCCATTTGGACAAATGACTTGGAACGTTCCCGTCTTTTTTATGAAACATATTTCTACGGGAAGACTAACGGAAAGTACGTCAATGAGAAAAAGGGCTTTGCCTCTTATTTTGTAACTTTCGATGGAAGTACCTCGCTGGAAATCATGCAACGGAGTGACATCACAGAATATATGAGATCAAAAGAATTGATTGGGCTGGCTCATTTTGCTTTCAGTGTCGGGTCGAAAGAAAAAGTAAACAAAATGATTGAAACTTTCAGGCAGAACGGTTACCAAATTCTCGGTGAACCACGGCTTACCGGCGATGGATATTATGAAGGTATTATTGCTGATCCTGATGGAAATAACATTGAAATTGTTGCATAAATGATAGTAACTAAAAAATTAAAATCATAACTATTAAGGAAAAGATGACCCCAAAATTTGAATTTGATGCGGAAATCAAGAAAGTGCCGGAGATTGACGGGGCTTACGTCGAAATTCCGTTTGACGTGAAAGCTACATTCGGCAAAGGTCGTGTGCCTGTCAATGCCACGTTTGATGGCGTTCCCTATCAAGGAAGTTTAGTGAGAATGGGTACACCTTGTCACATTATTGGTATACGGAAAGATATTCGTCAGCAAATAGGGAAGCAGCCCGGCGATATGATTCATGTAACCATTGAAGAGAGGATATAAAAAAGGAAAGCAAAATGGAGGAAAAATATAACGTAGGAAAATTAATCTACGACGGAAACATTTATGATGGCATGAATACGCATAGAGATGATTTGCCGTTTTATTCCATTTAACTCAATCCATCATTTATATAAGAATGAAGATTTATTCAAGGTATTTGATGTTGTTAAAAATCACCTCAAAAACGAAGGTTTGTTTCTGCTAGATTGTTTTAACCCGAATATCCAATATATAGTTGAAGGCTAAAAAGAACAGAAGAAAATTGCCACCTAAACAAGAAAAATACGTATCTTTGTTCAAAATCTGACAATTCAAAAAATAAAAAGTCAATTGTGTAATATGCTATTTGCTGAAAAAATAAGACAGTTACGGGAAGAAAAGCAATTGCTTCAAAGGCAATTAGCTGCAGCATTGGAAATAGATACGCCTATGTATAGTAAAATTGAACGTGGCGACCGCAGAGCCAAACGCGAACAGGTTGTAAAACTCGCGGAACTATTACAAACCGACCAAGACGACCTTTTAAGTTTATGGCTTGCCGACCAGGTAATAGAAGTAGTGGCGAACGAGAAAAAAATTGTAGATAAAGCATTGGATATTGCACAACAGAATATAAGCAAACGAAAATGAGTAAATTGCTAACATATCTCAAAGAAGAAAAACAGGCGAAGCGCAAAGGTGGGTTGTATCATAAAACGCAGGTAAACCTTGCCTACAATTCAAATAGAATAGAGGGTAGCAAGCTGACCGAAGAACAAACCCGCTATATTTTTGAAACCCGCACTATCGGTTTTAAAGACCAAGAAGCCGTGCCTGTCGATGACATTATCGAAACGTCTAATCACTTTGTGGCGTTTGACTATTTGCTTGATACGATTGATAAGCCATTATCAAATGAGATTATAAAAGAGTTTCACCGCATTTTGAAAACAGGGACTTCTGATGCTACAAAAGAATGGTTCCGTGTGGGCGATTGGAAGAAACTGCCTAATGAAGTAGGTGGAACGGAAACTTCTCTACCTAAAAATGTCGAAACCGACATGAACAAACTCAATGAGTGGTATAATTCCATCAAAGAAATTTCATTTGAAAATATTGTTGAATACCATTATCGTTTCGAGAAAATTCATCCGTTTCAAGACGGCAACGGCAGAGTTGGTCGCCTGATCCTATTCCGTGAATGTTTGAAAAATAATATTATTCCTTTTATTATCGGCGACGACCACAAGCAATTTTATTATCGCGGCTTGAAAGAATTTGCAAGCATAAGAGGTTATTTGATTGACACCTGCCTTTCAGCTCAAGACACCTACAAAGAGTGGGTTAAATACTTTTATGCAGATTTATAGAAATAGAAACAGATGGAACAGCGAGTAAGCCCTAATTATTCCAAAGCGATTCAGTTAATCAATATATTTAGTTTTTTAGAAATATAAAAGAATGAAATTACGGATTGACGAAATTATCGATATTGCAAAAAAGCACCCAACCAAAGTTAATCAGAAGCTTGATTTGGGGGTTGAGGGTAATTTCTTTTACATATGCGAAGATGGTACAATTGTGAATAACGTTGATTACAAAATGGTATTTGCAAATGACATTTCAGAAAATATTATTCCAAATTTTGAAGAAAATAAAAAAGAATCATTTGCTGAAATAGTTACATTTTGTGATTATGAAAAACTTAAGCCTGTTGGAATTTTGAATGGGAAAGTTTATTGTAAAAATAGGAAACCTTCAATTTATGAGTTGAAAGCTAAATGCGAAATCAAAATTCCATTAGTTCCAACAATGCCGAGAAAACCTTCTCCTGAAAAACTTAGTGTCGAAAAATCTTTTCCTGGCATAACTATTGTCATAATTATTGCAATATTAATTTCATTCCTAGGATTTTATTGGATTAATCTACCTGAAGGTTATGGAATTTTAAACTTCATAGGATGCTTTCTTATTATGATTGGATTCGCAGGCGTTGGCTTAGGAATATGGGCTATTACATCTAACTTTAAGGATTTAAGAGAGAAAAATAGAAATTACACAGCGGATTTACTCAATTACGGGTTTATGACGACAAAATCAGTATCTGGAATGATGGCGAGTTGCCACAGGGAGTAACTATAGAAAAACTCAAGCAGCACCATTCGTCAAGACCCCGGAATCTTATTATTGCCGATGTTTGCTTTAAAGGCGGTTTAATTGACGCTTGGGGAAGTGGAACTATGAGGATTATAGAGACTTGCAAAGCCGCAGGACTTCCCGAGCCTGTATTGGAAGAACGAGATGGCGGATTTGCTGTGACGCTCTATAAGAATAATCTTACAGAAGAGCAGTTAGCTAAACTGGGGCTTAATGCCAGACAGCTAAAGGCAGTGCAATATGTGAAGGAAAAAGGAAAAATTACCAATAAAGAGTATCAAGAGATAAATGATGTCTCCAAAAGAACTGCAACTAATGACTTAACGGAGTTAGTCAATGAATACAAACTGATGAATAATATCGGTTTTGGAGCAGGGAGCTTCTATGAATTGATTGGGCAATAATTGGGCAAAAGGGGCAGCTATTGGGCAATAATCGGGCAAAACAGACCATTTAACTGTAAATCGCCAGTCAACAACTAACGAAATTCGTCTGTTATCAATGGACAAAATAGAAACAGATTTTTGATTGTAAATCGGCAGCCAGTAACTGCCGAAATTCAAGTTATAAGACAATGAGCAACAATGCAAAAATATCAATCCGCTTTTTCGACGACCGAGAAGTCCGGGCTGTTTGGGATGAAAAGAATTCCAAATGGTGGTGTTCTGTTTTGGATATTGTCGCTGTTCTTACCGACCAAAGCGACTACACCAAAACGCGAAACTATTGGAAATACCTCAAAGCCAAGTTGAGAAAGGAAAACAGTGAAGTGGTTAGTATTACTACCCAGTTGAAACTTCTCGCACCTGACGGCAAAAAACGTTTATCTGATATGCTTGATTATAACGGAATTATTGCGCTTGGCAAGCAATTCCCCGGCAAAAAGGCAAACCGTTTTATAGAGTGGTTTACTTTTAGCGACGAGAGTATCGACGGAAAAAGTAAAACAAAAGCATACGCTTTGTTTGAAAGTTCTTTTATCGACAGTATAGAAGTAGGTACAGCCAAAGGCTTGCAGCAAATCCATGCCTATCTGTTCGGAGGTCTTTACGACTTTGCTGAACAAATAAGGCAAAAGAACATTTCAAAAGGAGGTTTCCAATTTGCAGTGTCTCATTTTCTCGGCAACACCTTAAAGCAAATTGAAGAAATGCCTAAAAGTACACTCGATGAGATTGTCAATAAATACGTGGAGATGAACATAGCCCACCCATTTATGGAAGGTAATGGACGAAGCACGCGCATTTGGTTGGATTTAATCCTGAAAAAACGCCTGAAAAAATGTGTGGATTGGAGCAAAATCGGTAAAACTGAGTATATGAACGCCATGATAAAAAGTGCTACAAACAGTGCGGAAATAAAGCACTTGCTGAAAAATGCTTTAACAGATGAAATCAACAGCCCTGAAATGTTCATGAAAGGAATTGATTATTCGTATTATTATGAAGAAAACTGAAAAATTAATAAAAAAATTATGGCAACAATTTTTAAATCTGATCAAAGGGAATTCAAAGAAGATCCGAATAAAATAGAAAATTTCAGGATATTTTCCGATGTTTCTATTAAGCAAAGTATGACAAAACCGGAAAACCTGAACTTCGACCTGCGACAATTGAACCCGGGACAATACTCCGCGCCTTACCATTTTCACAACTATGCAGAGGAGTTGTTTATGATTATTTCCGGTTCAGCAACATTGAGAACACCAACCGGATTAGACGTCGTTGAAAGTGGCGATTTGATATTTTTTGAAAAGAAAGAAACAGGTTCGCATCAACTATATAATCACACGAAAGAACCTTGTATTTACCTGGACGTAAGAACTTTTATCGGATACGATGTTTGTGAATATCCGGATTCAAACAAGATATTCCTCGCTCCGTCATACGAAATATTCAACAAGGATTCTAAAGTAAACTATTTTGATGGAGAGGATAACGTAAAAGATAAATGGGATCAAATCTGAATCTCCTGACTGAAAACAAAAACAGCTTCACAGAATCGTGAAGCTGTCTTATTTTGGGGGGTGGAAGACGGGACTCGAACCCGCGACCCTCAGAACCACAATCTGATGCTCTAACCAACTGAGCTACAACCACCATGTTGCTTTTGCGGTGCAAAGATACGATTTTCTTTCCATTCAGCAAAATTTAAGGAAATTTATTTTGTATCCCTATGCCATTTTTTTCGGAAATTGTTTCAATTTCTCAGTATATCTCTTTTTTACCAGCGAGCAGAGTGTTGCGCATAAGAGAGATAATAGTCATCGGACCTACCCCTCCCGGTACCGGCGTAATAAAGGAACATTTGGGCGCTACTTCGTCAAATTTCACATCTCCACTCAATTTAAATCCTGATTTCGTCTTATCGGAAGGGATTCTGGTCGTACCGACATCAATAACCACAGCTCCTTCCTTAACCATATCGGCTGTAACAAACTCAGGAGATCCCAGAGCAGCGATGATAATATCCGCTTCCCGACAATATTCTTTTATATTTTTAGTCCGGCTGTGACAAACGGTTACCGTACAATCGCCCGGATATCTTTTTTGCATCATCAGCGAAGCCATCGGTTTCCCGACAATATTACTTCTGCCTAAAACAACACAATGTTTTCCTGAGGTTTCAATGTGGTATCTCTTCAATAATTCGAGAATGCCGGCCGGAGTTGCAGAAACAAAACAAGGCAGACCGATCGACATTCGTCCCACATTGATCGGATGAAAACCATCCACATCTTTCCGGAAATCAATCGTCTCAATGACTTTTTGTTCGGAAATGTGCTTAGGCAGGGGAAGTTGAACAATGAAACCATCCACATCCGGATCATTGTTTAATTCAATGACTTTTTGTAATAACTGCTCTTCTGTAACATCGTTTTCATAACGGATCAAAGTGGATTTAAAACCCACTTCTTCGCAGGTTTTGACTTTACTCGTCACATAGGTCTCACTACCACCGTCATGGCCTACCAAGACTGCGGCTAAATGAGGAATTTTACCTCCGGTTGCTTTGATTTGTCTTACTTCTTCCGCAATCTCCAATTTCATTTGAGCTGCGATTGCTTTCCCGTCTATCAGTTGCATAACCTACCAATAATTATCTTCTTTTCGGCAACATCCCTTTACCCGGCAACTTGGATGTTGTTACCATCTTCATCATCTTCCGGGTTTCTTCAAACTGTTTGAGCAGTTTATTTACTTCAGCGACGCTCGTACCGCTACCTTTGGCTATTCTGGCGCGACGAGAACCATTCAGGAGTGCAGGATTTATGCGCTCTTCCGGAGTCATCGAATAAATAATCGCTTCAATTCCCTTGAATGCATTATCATCAATATCCACATCTTTCAACGCTTTCCCTACGCCTGGTATCATGGATGCTAAATCTTTCAGGTTCCCCATTTTTTTTATCTGATGAATCTGGGAAAGGAAGTCATTGAAATCGAATTGATTCTTTGCAATTTTCTTCTGTAAACGTTTGGCTTCCTCTTCATCGTATTGTTCCTGCGCTTTTTCTACCAAAGAAACAATATCTCCCATTCCAAGGATACGATCGGCCATCCGTTTAGGATGAAAAGGATCGATAGCATCCATTTTTTCGCCGGTTCCGACAAATTTAATGGGTTTATCAACCACCGAACGGATCGAAAGGGCGGCTCCACCGCGAGTATCTCCATCGAGCTTCGTCAGTACCACACCATTGAAATCCAAACGATCATTGAATTCTTTGGCTGTATTCACGGCATCCTGTCCGGTCATGGCATCCACAACAAATAAGATCTCATGCGGATTAACAGCCGATTTGATTGCTGCAATTTCGTTCATCATTTGCTCATCAATAGCCAAACGACCGGCGGTATCGATGATGATCACATCGTTTCCATTCTGTTTGCCTAATTTGATTGCATTCTGAGCAATCTGAACCGGGTTTTTATTTTCTTCTTCGGTGTATACCGGTACCTGGATTTGTT
The DNA here is from genome assembly GCA_031551395.1 of Bacteroidales bacterium. GTDB lineage: Bacteria > Bacteroidota > Bacteroidia > Bacteroidales > Azobacteroidaceae > BNXB01. Next base: position 15,707 of record JAVBNR010000009.1, on the reverse strand, counting down.
CTCCCAAAACCTTTAATTGCTCAATAGCAGCCGGACGATACACGTCTCCTGCAACAAGCAAAGGTTTTTTACCTTTTTTCTCTTTAAGCATTTTAGCCAGCTTACCGGAGAAAGTGGTTTTACCGGAACCCTGAAGTCCCGACATCAAAATAATCGCCGGAGAGCTTTTCAAATTGATCTCCGACGTCTCTCCCCCCATCAGCGTCGCCAGTTCATCATGAACGATCTTAACCATCAGCTCATTGGGCTTGACTGCAGTCAACACGTTTTGTCCCAGCGCCTTATCTTTAACCGTATCGGTAAATTGTTTCGCTACTTTATAGTTTACGTCAGCATCCAGCAAGGCTTTACGTACGTCTTTCAATGTTTCCGCAACATTAATTTCCGTAATCTTACCTTCCCCTTTCAACAGCTTAAACGACCGTTCTAATCTGTCACTTAAATTTTCAAACATATTGTATTTTCTTTCTGATATTTTTTTAAGACTGCAAAATTATAACAAAACCTTCAAGAATAAAAGAAAATCCGGAAGAATAGATTCAAAAAGACTTATTTAACTCTTTTGGTTCAATTCAGGATAGCTGATTCTCGAATGGAACATCGTAATCAGTTTTTCTATAAAAACAGCTTTAATTTCGGTAATATTCTTAAACGTAAGCGGAGCCCTGTCCAATAGTCCTTCCTGAATTTGAGTATCGATGATTTTACTAACCAAAGCCGTAATCGATTCTTCCGTATAATCTTTCAAACTCCGTGACGCGGCTTCAACAGAATCTGCCATCATCAGGATAGCCGTTTCCTTCGTCCAGGGATTAGGCCCGGGATAAGTAAAAAGCTCTTCATTGACAGGTCTATCCGGAAATTTATTCCTGTAGGAATTATAAAAATATTTTGTTTTACCTTTACCATGATGAGTAATGATAAAATCGATAATCATCCCCGGAATATTGTGTTTGCGGGCAATCCTGACCCCTTCCGATACGTGGTTGATAATGATTTGGGCACTTTGTTCAAAGCTCAAACGATCGTGAGGATTAGTGTCTCCATGCTGGTTTTCCGTAAAAAATGCCGGATTGACCATTTTGCCTATATCGTGGTAAAGCGCTCCGGTACGAATCAGCTGAGCATTAGCCCCAACCTTGGTCGCCGCAGCCGTTCCCAGGATAGACACCTGCAGGGAATGCTGGAAAGTTCCAGGACAAGTCTCTGATAATTCACGCAATACAGGAGAATTGATGTCCGACAACTCGACCAAGCTGACATTGGATATGTACCCGAACACTTTCTCTATAATGTAGATAAAAGCATAAGTAAAGAGAAGGAAAAGGAAGTTGATTCCAAAGTAAAAGAACATCTTCCAGTTGACTTTCATCCAATCTCCTTCCTGAAGCATTACCAATCCGAAATAGACCACAATGTAAGTGATCAGAATATAAATTGAACATTGAATCAGCTGGGCGCGTTTAGTTAAATCTTTCAAGACAAACATCACGACCATACAGGTTGTGAACTGGAGGAGAATAAATTCAAACGGAAACGACACCATCAGTGCACATATTAAAATCGTAATGCTATGCGTCATTTGAGCTGTCCGCGAATCAAAAAATATCCGAACGGCAATCGGAATGATCGCAAAAGGAATGATATAAACGTTGAACAGTTGATATTTTATACTTATCTCCGTCAGGAGAGTAAAAGAAACCAACAAAAACAACATGAAAACCACGTGTTTTTTTCTTTCGTAGATATTGGAACGGAAATAATAGAGATATAGCAAGTAGCAGACCATCAAAACGACAACCAAAACAAATATTCCTGATATTAGACCTCCCTGTCGCTGCACATTTCCGGTTCGCGACTCATACACTTTCTTCAGAGAAGACAAGATATTGTATGTTTGATCATTAATAATCTCGCCCCGGTCTACGATCTTCTCTCCTGCTTGTACCATCCCGTTTGCCGGCGAAATTTGCGACAAAATCTCGTTTTTCACATTTTCAGACATCCGTTCGTCATATTTCAAATTTTCAACCAGGTAGTTGTTCAAATTACCTGATTTCAATATTTGTATACTCAAATCGGGGGGGCAATTATCCAGAATATAAGAATAGGCCGATTTAACGGTAAAAACGATATTGGATGAGCGTAAGGCTGCTTCATTTTTTTGTATTGCATTCAGATAGTTATACTGATGGTCCCGTAAAAAATTATAATCATCGACGGGAACTATGCCGGCAGCATATATCTTTTCCAGAACCTGAGTCGTGTAATTCAGATAATGAAAATTCCATTTCTCCTTATAATCTGATTGAAATTGCCGGATTCGTTCTGTACCTGTTACATCATTTTCCTGAAAATAGGGATGAAAAGACGAAAGGATACTGTCTTGCTCTTTTTTTAATTCCGGTTCTGATTTATAAATAGGGAAATCGAATGGAGCTGTCAATAGTCCATAACGCCATGGTTTACCCTCATTAAAGGAATAACGGAACCGTCCTTCCCGTGGAAATAGAACCATAATGAATATCGAGGCAACAATAAAATAAACGTATACGGGTATTTTTAAAGTTTTTTTACTCATTGAATCACATCGAATTTTCGCGAAAAGTAATAAAAAAATAATAAATATGCGTATTTTTGCGGAAATTTTACTCAATAGCATTTTCATGACAGCAAAAAAAATGAGAGTCAGGTTTGCTCCAAGCCCAACAGGTCCTTTACATATCGGTGGAGTAAGAACTGCTTTGTACAACTATCTTCTGGCTAAAAAGCACGGCGGAGATTTCATCCTTCGAATTGAAGATACAGATACTCAACGATTTGTTCCTGGGGCAGAAGAATATATCATTGAATCATTCCATTGGCTTGGTATCACATTCAACGAAGGCCCGCACTGCGGTGGCCCTTATGCTCCATACCGGCAATCGGAAAGAAAAAATATTTATAAGCAATACGTCGACGAGTTGTATAAAAAAGGAGTGGCGTATTATGCGTTCGATACTCCGGAACAATTGGAAGCCAAACGGGAAGAAATACCTAATTTCCAATACGATGCATCCACGCGTATGTCGATGACCAATTCTCTGACTCTTTCTGCTGAAGAAACGCAGGCCTGGATCGAATCCGGGAAACCATACGTGGTAAGAGTAAAAATCGAACCGAATGAAAATGTCGTTGTCAATGACTTAATACGGGGAGAAGTGATCATCCATTCATCCGTACTGGATGACAAGGTGCTCTTTAAATCATCCGACAGTCTGCCTACTTATCATTTGGCCAACATTGTCGATGATCATTTGATGGAGATCTCTCTCGTTATCCGCGGAGAAGAATGGTTACCCTCAGCTCCTCTGCACGTTTTATTGTACCGGTATTTCGGATGGGAAGCTCCTCAATTCGCCCATTTACCACTTCTATTAAAACCCGAAGGAAACGGAAAATTAAGTAAGCGTGACGGCGATCGCCTGGGATTTCCTGTTTTCCCATTGGAATGGAAAGATCCCAAAAGCGGAGAAACATCGACCGGATATCGCGAAACCGGTTATTTACCTGAAGCTGTTATTAATTTTCTTGCGCTACTTGGCTGGAATCCCGGTAACGATCAGGAAGTTCTCTCCTTGAACGAATTGATTGAACTGTTTTCTCTCGAAAAATGCAGTAAAAGCGGTGCTAAATTCGATTACAAAAAAGGAGAATGGTTTAACCATCAGTATGTACAGCTTAAATCAAATAAAGAAATTGCCGATTTATTTCTCCCGGTATTGGAAGAGAAGCAAATATCCGCTCCATGCTCTCAGGTAGAAAAAATAGTCGGACTGGTCAAAGAGCGGGTTAACTTCGTTAAAGAATTATGGGATCAGGTTTCATTTTTCTTTATTCCTCCGGTAAGTTATGATGAGAAAACGGTTGCTAAACGATGGAAACCCGAATCTGCAGAGCAATTGAACGAGTTATGCGATATCCTGCAAAATATCAATGATTTTAGCGCCCATCCTACTGAAGAAATCGTCAAAAAATGGATCGAAGAAAAGCAATATCATCTTGGAAATATTATGAATGCTTTCCGTCTGACGTTAGTTGGAGAATCCAAAGGACCGCATATTTTCGATATCACGGAAATATTAGGGAAAGAAGAGAGCATTCGTCGTATAAAAAGAGCGATTGAAACTTTAAAATAATATCATGTACGATCTTATAATCGGACTTTACGCCCTCATTGCGCGGTTAATTTCGCCCTTTCACAAGAAGGCTGGCCTGATGGTTCATGGACAAAAACAAACATTCAGGACCCTCCGGGAAAAAAGAGACCCTCATTCAAAATACATCTGGTTTCATGCCGCATCGTTGGGGGAATTTGAACAGGGTCGTCCCATGATGGAAAAGATTAAAAAAGAATCTCCCGAATATAAGATTCTCCTGACCTTTTTCTCTCCGTCGGGTTATGAAATAAGAAAAAACTACGAAGGAGCCGATATTGTCTGTTATCTGCCGTTTGATTTTTATAAAAATGCGAAGCGTTTTTTGGATCTGGCTTCTCCTTCTTTAGCCATTTTCATCAAGTATGAATTTTGGATGAATTATCTGAATCAACTTCGCAAACGAAATATTCCGACTTACCTGATTTCCGCTATTTTCAGACCGGATCAGATTTTCTTCAAACCATATGCCAGCAACTATCGGGGAGTTCTGAAAGATTTCAACTGGCTTTTTGTTCAGGATCAGAATTCTCTCGATTTGCTTAAAAAGTATAACATATTAAATACCAGTATCTCAGGAGATACTCGTTTCGACCGTGTATACGAAATTTATAACCAGCAAAAGGCAATTCCTTCCATAGAACAATTCCTTCATACAGGAGAAAGGGAAACAGATTTTACACTCATTGCCGGAAGTTCCTGGCCAAAGGATGAAGAGTTATTTATCTCTTATTTCAACAAGCATCCGGAAATGAAATTGATCATCGCTCCTCACGAAATACACGAAGAGCATATCCAATATATCGTTTCCAGGCTAAAACGTCCATATGCTTTATTATCTGGAGCTGACGAAATGGAAATTGCGAAAGCTGATTGCCTGATTATCGACTCATTCGGTCTGCTTTCATCCATCTACCGGTATGGAAATGCCGCTTACATCGGAGGGGGTTTTGGAGAAGGAATTCATAATATCCTGGAAGCAGCAGTATATGGTATCCCGGTTATTTTCGGGCCCAATCATCAAAAATTCAAAGAGGCCAACGACCTCATCGGATGTAACGGAGGATTTTCAATAAAAGATGACACTTCTTTCAATCAACTTATGGACGATTTTCTGGCAGATAAAGGGAAACTTATCGAAGCAGGAAAACAAGCGGAAAATTATGTAAAACGTAGTCTGGGAGCCACGACTATCATTTTAGATAAAATCGTAGAAGATCTGCAAATAAAGCCATAAGCTCCAATTTCTCATTTTTCCCCGGAGGTCGATTTTCTATAACCAGTGATTTTCTTTACACCAGGCGACCGTTTCCTGTATTCCTTTTTCCAGATCATAATCCGCCCTGAAGTCCAGGTCCTGTTTCAAGGGTTCTATATCGCAAGTCCAATCCCGTTGCTTCATAATTTTATATTTGTCCCGGTTCAATGTAGACGGTCGATGGGTTATCCTGGATATCTCTTCTGCAACGATCGATAGGACCTTAAGCACTGCAAGCGGCACTTTAATCCTTATCACATACCTCTTTCCAAGCGCTCTTTTAACAATCGCAGTATATTCTTTATCCGTATAAACACCTCCGTCCGCAACCGCATAAGCCTTATTAACTATAGGTTTATCCAATGCCAGATAAGCCGCTTTTACCAAGTCTTTCACATAGATAAAAGTCAATTGCTGAGGTTCCAATCCGGCTGTTACATCCAATCCGGCCTGGATACTCCTCATCATCAGGAAATAATCTTTTTCCCTCGGGCCATAAACTCCTGTTGGTCGGAGAATTATATAAGGAAATTCCGATTGTGATTGTAGCAATTGCTCTGCTTTCAGTTTACTTTTTCCATAAGCCGTCGCCGGATCAGGATAAGCGCTGAGACTGCTCATTAAAATAAACTTCTCCGGAACGTTTCCGGTCTCGGTCAATGCTTCAATCAAGTTACGCGTGTAGTCATAATTGACTCTCTCAAAATCAGCAACATGAAGACATTTGGTCACTCCTGCATTATGAATGATATAGTCCCATTTCCCATGAACAGCAACATGTTCTTCGATTTGCCGCTTTAATCGGGTCTTATCAGAATAATTGAAATCGATGAACCGGATCTGCTCGTTTTTAAGATACTCCCGGCTACTGTTTTTACGAATCCCCGCCCAGGTTTGCCAATTTCTGCAAACGGCTTCTTCCGTCAGAAAACTGCCGATAAATCCACTGGCTCCTGTAATCAGTATTCGTTTCATCGTCTTTCCTGAAAAAAGCGTTTCATCAACTCTGCAGCTTCATCAGCCATTACTCCGCGTTCGACGACAGTCTTCGGGTGCAATGTCGCCGGAGCCAATCTTAAATATCCTCTTTTTTCATCCGCTGTTGCGTAAACAATTCTGGAAATCTGCGACCATCCTAAAGCCCCGGCACACATGGGACATGGTTCGACTGTGACATACAGCGTACAATCGATCAGGTATTTCCCGCCCAATACCGATGCCGCAGCCGTAATAGCCTGCATCTCGGCATGAGCTGTGACATCCGTCAGTGTTTCCGTCAAGTTATGCGCCCGGGCAATGATTCTTCCCCGACAAACAACAACCGCTCCAATGGGAACTTCTCCTTTATCAAAAGCAGACCGGGCTTCCGATAAAGCTTGTTTCATAAAATATTCGTCATTCAAAATTTCATTCATGAAAGAAATTCCGCTTCAAAGCTATTTTTTAGTGACTTTTATAATCCGAACTTCATGGATCGGCCAGTCGCCCGCCCCGGTTGCTACTGCAGCGATTTTATCTACAACATCCATTCCGTCGATAACTTCTCCGAATACCGTGTAATTATGATCCAAAAAAGGAGTTCCACCCATTTTTTTATAGGTTTCCCGTTGAATCGATGGATATTTTATCCCATAATGATACTCCAGATCATTCAACTCATTTTCAGTATAGGTGCGGCCTTGTACAATATAAAACTGTGATCCGGACGAACGTTTTTCAGGATTCGTATCATCGCCTTCACGAGCCGCAGCCAGCACACCCCTTTTATGATAATATTCGGATACAAACTCCGGAGCAATCGTGTGCATCGGTTCCCCATTGCCCTTTGGCCGCTCTCCGGAAGCCAGGTTTTTGGTTTCCGCATTGCCGGATTGTATCATAAAATGTTGTATGACTCTGTGGAACTGAACGCCGTCGTAATAATGTTCCGAAACTAATTTTTCAAAATTAGCCTTGTGCAGGGGCGTTTTTTCATACAATTTTATTTGGATGTTTCCCATTGTCGTTTCAACGACATACACGGGATCTTTCGGCTTACAGGAAGACAATGTCCCGATAAGAAACAGGACCATTAATATAATTCTGATTTTCATACGTCAATATTTACTTTTCTATTATTCGATTTTATCTTCTCATTTCATTTTCACCAAAAAGGGTCGGATAATCCTGTTCCAACACTTTAAGGATATGTGAGAGTATCGTTTCTCTGTACCAACGGGAACGATTTGAAATTTTATATTTTAATAAATAATTATTAATTGTCTTATACTCTTCATCATTCAGCATAAAGCTGATCCGTTGTGTCCGAGGCAAATCAGATACTGCCGGCGTATTTTTTCGCGCTTTTTTCATTTTATCTGTAAATTGATACAAAAATAACCTCTTATAGGAGAATAAAAAAAGAAAAACACTATTTTTGTACAAATATTTTTCCCATGGCCAAACATAACACTTTAGGAAAAGACGGTGAAAGCGCCGCTATTAAATACCTGGAAGAGAAAAACTACCACATCCGGGATACAAACTGGAGAAAAGGACGATATGAATTGGATATTGTTGCCGAAACCGACGAAGAACTGGTAATTATCGAAGTAAAAACAAGATCGGCAAGCGATTGGATAAATCCGGAAGATGCGGTCGATTCCCGTAAAATACGACACATCGTTGCTGCGACTGATCTTTATATTAAAATCTTCAATATTGATCTTCCTGCACGCTTTGATATCATTGCGGTATTAGGAAATGACCCGAATTTTGAAATCGACCATATTGAAGATGCTTTTTATCCGCCGTTGAATACATACCGGTAAATCTGTGCATTAAAAATCAACGGAATCCAGTCTGCGTGAAACAAAAAAATGATACCTTTGCCAATCATGAATATAATCAGGATTGATTCCATTCCTTCCACAAATTCTTTTTTGAAAGAATTAACTTCGAAAGAAAAACTCGAGGATGGGACTGTCGTTATTACATCCGATCAGACTTCCGGACGAGGACAAATGGGGACTTTCTGGGAATCAGAACCTGGTAAAAACCTGACATTTAGCATTGTCCTATATCCTGTTTTTCTGCCTATAAAAAGTAATTTCCTGATTTCCGAACTCATTGCATTAAGTCTGAAAAAAGTATTGGCTCAATACACCGATCATCTCTTTATCAAATGGCCGAATGACCTTTATTATAAAGACAAAAAGATTGCCGGCATTTTGATCGAAAATGAAATTACAGGCAATCAAATCTCTCAATCTGTTATCGGAATAGGGCTGAATGTCAATCAGGAGATTTTTAAAAGCGATGCCCCGAATCCGGTTTCATTGAAGCAAATTCTTACTGTTGATTTCGATTTGGATCTCCTGTTGAAAGAAATAATAGCAGAAATAACCCATTATTATGATATTCTGAAAAAAGGAGAAAAGGAAATTATCCGTGAACTTTATCATACCTCGCTGTATCGTGGTTCCGGATTTCATTCATTTACACAAAAAAACGGGGAAAAATTCGTGGCTCGTATCGAGGCTGTTGAAGACAACGGAACCATTCGCCTTATAACCAACGATGGAGAAACCCGATTCTATGCTTTCAAGGAAATAATCTTTACCTGATCTTATTCTTTGCAAACATCCCGAACCACCAAACCGGCCAGCGTAAGCCCGAAGATAGCGGTCATATGGACAACCGTCCCGTTCGCATACCCTTCGATCTTATTGGATAAAAGTTCATCACTGTATACACACAGAAATTTCTTTTGAGGCATACTCCCTTTTCTTAATTTTCGCCGGAGTGCAGCAGCCAACGGGCATCCTTGCACCTTCCAGAATTCTGTTGTCCGGATGCGGGAAGGATCCATTTTAAGCGCCGCGCCCATCGATGAGAAAAAAACAGCATCTGTCGAAGTCGCTGTCTGAATCAGATGAATCTTGCAATCCAAACTATCAATCGCATCCATAATATAATCATATGTCTCTAAACCGAATGAGGCTGACGTTTCCTCTGTGTAGCGTTGCTGCAGAGCTGTAATTCGGGCTTCCGGATTGATCGAATTCAATCGTTTTTTCAATACGTCTACTTTCGGTTGACCGATCGTTTCCGTTGTTGCAGGGAGCTGCCGGTTGACATTAGATAAACAAACCGTATCTGAATCAACAATCGTCAGATTTCTCACTCCCGTACGTATCAATGCTTCGGCGCACCAGCTTCCGACTCCTCCTACTCCGAAGAGAATGACTTTTTTCCGGGATATTTTTTCTATATTTTCCTTTCCTAAAAGCAATTCAGTCCGTTGAAAAATCGATTCTTCCTGCATGTAATCCATGATTTTATTAAAAATTAAACACAAAAATAAAGAAAGAAAGCCTATTTACAAAAAAACACTATATTTGTAATCTGAATGTTCTTGCTTTCAATTACTTATTTCTTAAATCCATACGAATGAAAACAATTGTTACTTATTGCTTAATTATCACAGGAGTAATCCTTACATCATCCTGTCAATTCTCCGGTAATAACAAAAAAGTCAAAAAAGACATTGCTCTTCAACTTTATTCTTTACGTGATAGCATTGGAAAAGATTTTTCCGGATTTTCAAAGACCATCCAAGCTGTCGGCGAAATGGGTTATACGTCTATTGAAGCGGCCAATTATGACGATGGGAAATTCTACGGTTTAACTCCTGAAGATTTCAAGCAAGCAATTGAAAACGCAGGAATGAAAGTTTTGGCTTCCCATACTGCCAAGCAATTGAATTCCACCCATCCGGATTCTATCGACTGGGAAACAACCTGGGCGTGGTGGGATCAATGCATCGACGCACATAAAACGGCAGGAATGCAATACATCGTTACCCCCTGGATGGCAGCTCCGGCCACATTGCAAGAGTTACAGGTTTATTGCGATTATTACAACCGGATCGGAGAACGGTGTAAAGCGAAAGGACTTCAATTCGGGTATCACAATCATGCTCACGAATTTGCAAAAATCGAAGGTCAAATGATGTATGATTACATGCTGGAACATACCGATCCGGAATTGGTATTCTTTCAAATGGATGTTTATTGGACAGTCAGAGGAGGTCAATCTCCCGTAGAATATTTCCAAAAATATCCCGGTCGTTTTGAATTATTGCATATCAAAGACCACAAGGAATTAGGCCAGAGCGGGATGGTCGGGTTTGATGCTATTTTTAATCACACAAACGATGCCGGAGTAAAACACATCATTGTTGAGGTGGAAAAATATAATTACCCTGCGATAGAGAGTGTAAAACGTAGTTTGGATTATCTTCTGGAATGCCCGTTAGTCAAAACAAGCTATGAGGCAGCTCATTGATTTTCTGTTTTTTTAGCTTCATTCCAATACTCCTCCATTTCGTCCAACGTCATCTCTTTAAGCGATTGATTCTGTTCTTTCGCCCGTTGTTCCATGTAGTTAAACCGATGAATGAATTTTTGATTTGTTCTTTCTAAGGCATTATCCGGGTTAATCTTATACAGGCGAGCCGCATTAATCAGACTAAAAAACAGATCTCCGAATTCGCTTTCTATCCGGTTTTGATCCATCGTACTGATTTCCTGCTTCAACTCGGTAAATTCTTCTTGAACTTTATCCCAGACATCTTCTTTGACTGTCCAGTCAAATCCGGCATTTCGGGCTTTATCCTGAATACGATGAGCTTTAGGAATGGAAGGTAATGAGGCAGGAACTCCTTCCAGGATAGTCTTATTCCCCCCTTTTTCTTTCAGTTTTATTTGTTCCCAGTTATGTTCTACCTGTTTAGCGGTATCCGCTTCTTCCGAGCCAAATACATGAGGATGTCTGAAAATCAGCTTGTCACAAATAGCATCACAAACATCTTTAACATCAAAAAGACCTTTTTCTTCTCCTATTTTTGAATAAAAAACAATATGCAGCAATACATCGCCAAGCTCTTTCTTTATTTCATTATCATTCTGATTGATAATCGCTTCACAAAGTTCAAACGTTTCTTCAATCGTATTGGTTCGCAAACTTTCGTTGGTCTGTTTCTTATCCCAGGGACATTTTTCCCTCAACTCATCCATGATATCGAGCAAACGACCAAAAGCTTCTATTTTTTCCGACCGGGAGTGCTGCATAACATCAATTTCTTCTTCTGATCTTGATCCGGATGGCGTTTTCAATCGGTTTTTCGCTGAGCAACGCCAAATAGCCACCCCCTCCGGCACCCGCTAACTTCCATGCCAGAGCTTTATCTTTATACTCATCGATAGCTTGTTGCACCTTCGGAGGTCTCATTGCAGGAAACATCCGAACCTGTGCTTCAAAAGAATCCAAATAAGCTTGTGCCAGCCGATCCAGATCTTTAGCTAAAATCGCATCCCAAGCCCGATCAGCAGCATCTGACAAGGACTTTACATTCTCGGTGTTGATGTAAGTTTCTTTCAGCAAATTCAACCCCGGGTCGCGTGGCCAAAGCAATACCAGGTAAATATGTTCTTCCAGCCAGGTCAGGATATCTTCATCGCAGACAGATTCGATTTTCTCCGGCCAATAATTATTATTGTAATAATGCCGGTTCAATCCCGGCATGCAGATACCAATGGAGTCCTGAGCGCCCGAAATTTCTTTTCTACCCGGTTCATTTTCGTACCGGAATAACAGTTCTGCTAATTTCTCGGGATGCATCGGAGGCAATTCATAAGGCCATAGAAAGGCTGCAGCATTGCGCGTCGATGTAGACATTCCGCAACGTTCATTAAATTCAATGACCGGTTCCAACGAAATGGTCAACGCCCAACCGGGATGAAATTTAGATACATACGGCTGATCAATCCATGTTCCTGCCAGATCGAGCCTGTAAGGCAACTGGCAGGTAACTGTTGTTCGGATTGAAGTCGTGGAACGAACAGGTAATTCTCCGTCCGGAATTCGCTTCAAAACTTTATATTCAATTTTCAGTTCTTTGCAAATCAACTCTTTGGCAGGAGAATGCCCATCTTCATTGACAATAAAAACATCGGGCAAAAAACGGCGGATATCCTCTTCAAAGTCCATAATCCCAGAACCTTTATTGATCCAGGCGTCTTTCACATAGCGAATGGATTTAACCATATACAATCTCTCTTGTTCGCTATTGATCGTGTGACGACCTTTCAAATCCTGAATGGTACTGTCTGATCCTATTCCTACATACAGGTCTCCATAGGAAGACGCTTCTTTGAAAAAAGCAACATGTCCGCTGTGTAGTAGATCATAACATCCGGATACAAATATTTTTTTTGCCACTTGTATTTTACTTCTTAGTTTTTACTTCTTAACTCTTAACTTATACTCTTCCAAGCCTTTTTTCAAGAACTGAATATAACTATCGACATTTTTATCATAAGCGTATGAAGGAGCCATTGGTTTTCCTTCATTATCCAATAAGACATAGAATGGTTGAGCATTCGCTCCGAATTTACTCCGTTGCAAATAACTCCATTTATCTCCGATGGTTTTTAACTTCCGGGTTTTACCGAATTCTTCTATTTGAATTTCTTTGGGCAAAGCTGTTTTATCATCCACATACAAAGAAATCAAAACATAATCATTGTCTATGATCTGTTTGACCCGGGCATCAGACCATACCGAAGCTTCCATTTCGCGACAATTGACGCAACCATATCCGGTAAAATCGATCAACACCGGTTTACCATTTCTCTTTGCAAACTCCATGCCAGATTCGTAATCATGATATTTGGGGATTACTTCTCCATGGTACAAGTTGAAATCCTGTGTATAAAGAGGTGGCGAAAAAGCGCTGATAGCTTTCAAAGGAGCTCCCCAAAGACCAGGCACCATGTACACCGCGAAAGACAACGAGATGATCGCCATAAATAACCGCGGAACAGAGACATAAGGCAAGTCGCTATCATGAGAAAATTTGATTTTTCCCAACAAATAGATTCCTAACAAAACAAAAATGATAATCCACAAGACTAAGAACACTTCGCGGTCCAGAATATGCCATCCGTATGCCAAATCGGCCACAGACAAGAATTTCAGAGCCAAAGCTAATTCCAAAAAGCCAAGTACAACTTTAACGGAATTCAACCAGCCTCCGGATTTCGGCATGTTATTCAACCAGGATGGGAAAATAGCAAATAAAGCAAAAGGAATGGATAACGCTAACGCAAACCCGAACATTCCGATTGCCGGACCCACAATACTTCCTTTAGATGCAGCTTCGACAAGTAGCGTCCCAATAATAGGTCCTGTACATGAAAAAGAAACCAATACCAAAGTAAAGGCCATAAAGAAGATGCTCAACAATCCTGTTGTAGAGTCTGCTTTTTGATCCAATTTTGTAGTCCAGGACGCCGGTAAAGTCAATTCAAATGCGCCAAAGAACGAAACAGCAAAAAGCACCAGTAACCCGAAGAATATCAAATTGAAGACTGCACTTGTCGACAACTCATTCAAGGCGCTTGCGCCAAAAACAACTGTAATCAACAACCCAAGCAGCAAATATATAACAATAATGGATATGCCATAAACAAAGGCATCCGTAATCGCTTTTTTCCGATCCGACTTAGAACGTTTCAAAAAGAAACTGACAGTCATCGGAATCATTGGCCAAACACAAGGAGTCAACAATGCGATCAAACCGCCTATAAAACCGGTAATCAGAATAATCCACCACGAACTATTCGCCGTAGATCCTTTAATACCATATTCTTTTAGTTGATCGATAACCGGCGCCCACAAGTCAGCGCTTTCATCGCCCGAAGTCAGTGTTTCCGTCTGAATGTCTTCAACCGCGGCAGTTGTATCTGCGACTGCGTTTTTATCAACTTCTTCCGTCTTTATTTCTTTTGAAACATCCGCTCCTTTTGAAGTATCCGTCGTTTGTGCTTTTTCAGTTTTAATTCCGGCAGGTAAATTCGCTTTGGTAAAATGAAACTCTTCTTCAGTCGGAGTTAAACAGGTTTTATCATCACATGCCATGAATTGCACATTCCCCGAAATTTCAAATTGTGCCGGATCGGTCAATCTAAATTTCTGTATGAAAACGGCAGAATTTTCAAACCACCTTAATTCCATTTCAAACAATTTGTCGTACTTCTTTGTTACTTTGGAGTTAGTTTTAACAGAGCCAACTAATTCAGCTCCTTTAACTGTTCCAAAAGTGAAATTGGTCGACACAGGGCCATCATCAGGAAGATTCATGTCATAAAGATGCCAACTTTGGTCAATTTTCGCCTCAGCAACAATTTCACTATTGGCATTGACGCTGAATTTCCATTTCACAGGTTCCAATATCTGAGAATGAGCTTGGAAGCTTATGAATAACAGGCAAATAATAAAATTTAACGGCTTCAACATAGGGCTATTTATTTACTTATTATAATTTAGAGTGCAAAGGTACGAAAATGAAGTGACAAGTACATAAATAGAATAATAAAATTAACTACTTTTGTAGATTGTGAAAAATAAATGGTATCAATTGATATGAAAACAAATAGAAATGAAACTCCTAATACAAGGAAAGATACTCTAAAATCAAGTGCAAAGCGATGGTTTCGTAATATTTTAATTCTACTGGTTCTCGCCTTAGCTACATTTGTTTACTTTCGTTACTTCTTTGTTTTCGGAACCGGAGTGAAAGCGGGACAATTGAATTATGTTGTCTATAAAGGTTATCTATTCAAGACCTATGAAGGTAAATTAATTCAGGCCGGTTACAGATCCGGAAAAGTATCAGGACCCATCCAGTCTTATGAATTCGAGTTCTCCATTTCAGACGAAAAAGTTGCTGAAAAACTGATGCTTGCCGGCGGACGTGATGTAGAGCTTCATTACAAAGAATATTTCGGCGCTATTCCCTGGAGAGGATACAGTAAATATGTCGTCGATAGTATCATCGACATCCAATAAAAAAAGCCTCGCCGGAATACTCCAACGAGGCTTTTTTCTTAAAACGGCAGCTACCTACTCTCCCACTATACGCAGTACCATCGGCGCTATCGGGCTTAACTTCTCTGTTCGGAATGGGAAGAGGTGGAACCCCGACGCTATAACCACCTGAATATCTTTTAGATCAATAACTGAATAATTGTGTAACTGTGTAACTGATTCTGTTATCCTGTTAATCAGTTATGCTCGCATTATTCAAATAACACACCAGACAATAACAAGAACAAAAAGAGGCGGCGATAAGTTTCGGGCTATTAGTACTGCTCGGCTACGAATGTCTCCACTCTTACACCTGCAGCCTATCAACGTCGTAGTCTACG
>JAVBNR010000040.1:0-5768 GCA_031551395.1 Bacteroidales bacterium | reverse complement strand
TCCGGCGATGGGGAGGTTTATGACGATGGATCCACTGGCGGAGGATAATTTTTCAGTTTCTCCTTACGCATACGTTGATAATAATCCTGTTAGGTGGATTGACCCGACAGGTATGAAAAAAGGGGATCCTAATGACCCGATTGAACTACCAGAAGTTGTTGTCACTCCAAAGCCTGTGGAGATTGGAGATCAGGTTTTGCCTAAAGAATCATTTTTGTGGGAATTCTGGTATTTATTTGCTGGTTCAAGACAATATGTAGATAAAACCTCATATAATGGGATTTATCAAAAGACATTTAATGTAGGTGCAAATGGCAAAGCATGTAGTGTTGTAAATCCTTATTTAATACAAGGAAAAGCGCCAACGCCATCCACTTCACCAACCAACTTAAAAGACATAGTGAAACTGTTAAAAGTAGCGAAAATGCCTTCAAAGGGAAATCTTTCAGCTGTAGGAAGAGCATTAAAGAAGCATAGTGACAGGGGTGGGAGTGTTTTCCCGAAGGCTGTTGGTACTCCAGCAGCAGTCAATGCACAAGGAGAAGCTGTATTGGAATCAATATTGAAAAATCCGGCTGCAACGGTTACTAAAACTACTAGTCGTAGTGTCGGTAATGTATTGGATTATAAAATACCAGGTGGAATGGGAGCACGCTTTTCACTAGATGGAGAAAAATTTATTGGATTTTTAGAACCATAATACAACTATAATTATAAACTTATGTGTAATTTGCAAATACAAATACTGAGTGTTCCTCATAGGGAAAAACTCATTGCAGAAATACAAAATGATCATTTTGTTATTGCAGAAATTAATCATGATAATGAAGAGCCTGAAATAGAAGTTTTTTCTTACGAAAATCATCCAATAGCTATTCCTCTAAGTGAATTTGTGAGAGTTATAGAGGAAGCAAAAAGGAAATTATTAGGTGAAATCTGAACCTATTGTTAAGGTTTCAAGGTACTGTTTCGGCATGTCTAAAACTAATCTATAGATTAAATCCCGGTGGTCTGTGTGATCGACGGGATTTTTATTTTACATCCTGTAGGACATTTGCCAACGCTTCTTTAAGTTTTTTCTTCCCGACAAAAGCATCGACAATTGCAAAAACAGTTTTCTTTTCTTCTTCGGAAATGGACTCTATTATTTTTACCTTTTCCATGATTGAACGGTCAAAGGAATTTACTTCTTCAAAATTATCATCAGAGTTAAACAGTTCGGAAAGCTTGATACCGATTGCCCGGGCAATCTTTTCCAAAGTAGAAAGCGATGGCTCGTTTACCCCATTCTCAATCCGGGAGTACATGGAAGCTCCAATCCCTGCAGCCGAAATCACTTCCTTGGCTGACATCCCTTTGGCTTCCCTGGCCTGGAATTCGAATAACCAGGGTTCCCGTGGCTACACCTTCAGTTATGATAACCTGGGAAGGTTGCTTCAAAGTACATACAACGACAACCATGGCCGGAACTATAATGAAACCTTCAGTTATGACAGGAATGGCAATCCGCTAACGATTTCCCGTTACGGCAGAACCATTGCCGGATCAACTTCCACCTTCGGCCAGACCGATAACCTGACGATGAGCACGAGCAATGATTACAATGGAAACCGTTTGATTAACGTCACGGAAAGTATCGGGAACCGGCCAGATTACGACTTGATGGAATTTAAGAAACGGACAACGACGTTGCAAAACTACACCTACAACGGTAATGGTAACCTGACGAAAGATTTACATAAAAATATTACCAATATTCAATATAATTTCTTAAATTTGCCCAATACGGTATCCATTGATGAAAAGACAATTAATTACGTGTATGATGCTTCAGGCTGAAGCATGAGGTAAGGCATAAGAATCCATCGGTGACACCCAGTTTGTTGACAACGGACTATGCCGGGAACAAGATTCATGAGGACAAGGTATTGACGAAGGTATTGACCGAAGAAGGGTATTTGAAGAAGGAGGGTAATAACTATACTCCATTCTATTACCTGAAAGATCATTTGGGTAGTAACCGCCTGGTAATCGACCGTTCGGGCAATGTGGTTCAGGAAACGAATTATTATCCGTTCGGGTTGTCGATGGCGGAGACACCACAGCGCAATGACCAGGATATCCAGCCATATAAGTACAATGGCAAGGAATATGACCGGATGTATGGATGGAATACGTATGATTATGGTGCCAGGATGTATGACCCGGCTGTTGGGAGGTTTATGACGATGGATCCGCTAGCGGAGAAATATTACTCGGTAAGTCCGTATGCTTATTGTTTGAATAATCCCATCAAAAATGTCGATCCGGATGGTCGGTTTGTTGGTACTATTATTGGAACAATAGCCGGAGGAATTAAAGGAGCTTATGATGCTCATAAAAGCGGTGGTGACATGTGGGCCGGAGCTGCAGAAGGTGCAGTTGCTGGTGCTATTACAGGTGCTGCCATTGATGTTGCAGTTGCTGCTACTGGTGGAGGAGCATTGGTTGTAATTGGAGTAGGCGTTGCTGCGGGTGCTGCAGGAGGTGCTACAGGCGCAGTTGCAGGAAAAGTAGCTACAGCTTCAACGAAGGCTATCCAAGAGGCTATGTCCAAGAATATTACTACAACAGCAACAACACTTACAACACAAGGAGCAGCCCAAGGAACCGTAAACGCAGCAGTTAATGGTATAACAAAAGGGATGAGTACTGCTGGTTCTAATACCGTAAACTCAATGATTAAAGTTGAAGCTGCTTCTGCAACTGTTACTGAGACAACAATAAAAGTCACTGAAGATCAACTAAAAAAGTAGAGAAACTATCATGAGTACGTTTATGAAATTTATTTTTTATATTGGCTTCTTTTTTTTTGGAGGAGGATTTTTAGTTGCTTTGTCCCAATATATTGCATATAATGGATTTGGAAAAATCTTTGAATATATTGAAGCAAATAATGCTAAAATTGATTATGAAACAACGCTTTCAAATAAAATAGAAATTACAAACATTTATTATTCATATTTGGTAAACAATAAGTTATATGATTCCAAAGAATCAATTGCAACTTCGTCTATTAAAACAAGAAGTGTTCGTATAGATAAAATATACTATAATGAGAATTTTCCTTCTCTAAATTATGTAGGAGACAATAAACTTAATTTAAGAAGAGCTAAATCGGGTATGATTATTATGGGTTTCTTTTTCACATTTATCTTTTTGATCTACAAATTTGCAGACATGGATAAATGGATTGGAATATATACAAGAGGAGAGTATAAAAGTAGCAGGAAGATATAGTTTTCAGCAAGATACTGTTTCGGCATGCGCGAAACTAATTGAATAAAAATCCCTTGTTAAGCGTAGAATAATGATCTTCGCACGTTAGAAAGTCGGAGTTTTTAACTACCAATAATCTACCGCAACAGCTGTTTTCAATGAGCGAAAACGGCTGTTGTTTTTTTATCCGCTTTACCGAAGAATTGCTGTATACTAACAACATCCATTACGAGAATCCGCTCTGTTTCAATGGCAATATCTCAAACATCAGGCAGATAGCTCCCGATAAATCCGGACGATACCAATGGAAATATGACCTCCGATTTAAACAAAAAAATTAGTTTAATTCAATACAATAAACTAAATTTGCACAAGCGTATCGAGTTCCAGAATGGCAGCTGGATCACATACGCTTATGATGCTTCTGGCGTGAAGCACAAGACAACCCATTACATGATGAGTGGCGGGATGGGAATTTCCAGAGAGACCATCTCGGCAGCAACCGTGTGGTTATGAATGCCTCGGGAAATGCCGTACAGGTTACCAATTACTATCCTTCCGGAGCTTCTTTGGCTGAAAGCCCGGCTCAAAGCGACCAGGGAACACAGCCCTACAAGTACAATGGCAAGGAACTCGACAGGGAAGGTGGCTGGGATGCTTATGACTACGGAGCGAGGATGTATGATCCGGCGATGGGGAGGTTTATGACGATGGATCCGCTAGCGGAGAAATATTACTCGGTAAGTCCGTATGCTTATTGTTTGAATAATCCCATCAAAAATGTCGATCCGGATGGTCGGTTTGTTGGTACTATTATTGGAACTAAAGAACATGTTAATAATGCTCGTCCATCTACTAAAGGTCCACATGAGGAAGGTAGAGCTAGAAATAAAAGAGATAGAGGAGGAGAAAAAGGAGATGCAAGACGTAATAGATATAAATAATCTATAAATAAATTATGAAATTAAATATAAAAAATTTATATGCAATTCGATTGAGAGGCCATAAAGATTTTATTAATGGCATCACTTTAAAAATTGGTAAAGAATGGATATTACTAAAATATATACCTGTAGATTATGTTTTTGATGGGTATATACTAGTACGGACGAAATATATTCATGACATTGTACGAGAAGAAAATGAAATTTTCACAGAAACTGTTGTAAGTTTAAAAGATACTTCAAATGAACCTGAAGTATTAAATTTTGACCTTGATTCTGTGGACAATTTCTTTTATAATTTCATGGAAGATAAAACTGTAATTCAATTTGATTTTCATGATGATACAGTGTGTTATCTTGGTAGAATTATTAAACTTTTTGAAAAGTCTTTCCAAGTTAAAGTTTTAGATCCAAAAGGAAATTGGGTAGAAAACAGTTCTTATATTATTGATAGAATTAGAACTATTCGATTTGATAATGATTATATCAATTCTCTCTTAACTTATAATAACTGGTTAGCTAATTCTATAGATTCATCTAAATCTGTTGTTTAGCTGTAAAAAAGATAGTTTGTATCTACTTTGAATTAAGAAACGGTTTCAGCAATGGAAACGTTTTTCCAGTTCGCATTTTGTTTAACGTAGATACTATGTTTGCCTTTTAATAAGCTATCAGTATAGTATTATCGAGTCCATATTTTTCTTTCCAAGCCCCTCCTGTATTGTTTGAGAGTGGCCTTGGAAAGAAAAATATTACTTGGGTTATTCTAGAATTCAACAAAAAGATGATCATGAAAAGGGGAGATCTCGAAATAAAAGAGATAGAGGAGGAGAAAAAGGAGATGCAAGACGTACTAGATATAAATAAAATAAAAATATATTTATGGAAACAGGTAAATTATATTCAATTAGATTGAATCATGGTAACGAGGATTTTAAAGGAATCGTTCAATCTATAGGAAAAGAATGGATATTACTATATAGGTTGTTCACAGATTTTATGATGGATGGTTACTTGTTACTAAAAAAGGAATATATAGCTGAGTAAAATATTAACAAAATCTTTCTATCTTCAAGTTCTCGATGTGAATGGCAAATGGTGGAAAAAGGAGTTGTTATATCGAACAAAAACTGTGAGAAGTATTGATTTTAAGTCTGATTACATAGAATCATTATTGGCATATAATAGGCTAGTGTAAAATCGCACGTTTAGCGAAGTTTCCAAACTTCGTTAAATCCGATCGTCGTTTTTAACTACCAATAATCCATCGCAACAGCTGTTTTCAATGAGCGAAAACGGCTGTTGTTTTTTTATCCGCTTTACCGAAGAATTGCTGTATACCAACAACATCCATTACGAGAATTGCAAATTCCGGCGATACCCCCCCAGGGATTCCGGTGATATCCCCCCAGTGAACTTTCAAAGATTATCCAAATAGTCTGTCAAAATTACCGTTTTTTTCTTAAACTCTCTCCTTTTAATTCAAAACGATGTGCCGTATGTACAATCCGGTCAAGTATTGCATCTGCCAGGGTTTCTTCCTTAAAGACATCAAACCAGCTTGCC
>JAVBNR010000042.1:0-20935 GCA_031551395.1 Bacteroidales bacterium | reverse complement strand
AAACACCTATTATTAGCAACTTTATTGATTCTCTCGGCGTTGAACACCTCCGCCGCCCGCCTTTCCGGCAGCTACGGTGGCCGCCAATGCCCTAAATTCTATATCGGCCTCTATCACAACGGCCGGTTTGAATGCATCGACAGTGTCACACTCGACTCCGCCGGCAGATTCTCCATCTCTTTGCCCGACAACCGCCAGGGAATCCTGCGTATCGCCTGTCGCAACGACAAAAACGCAAGCGATGCTTTGAACAAAGCCGACAACACCAGCAGTTTACAATTTATTTATGATGGACAGGACATTGTCTATGAAACCTCCTGGCGTTGGCACAACAGCGAAGATTACCTCCGGGTACTCGAAGGCGGAGAAACAACCAAACTAGTCGGTTTGCAGGTTCAAAAACAACAACAATTATATGAACACTTGTCTGCACTGGAATCGGTTTTGGATAAAACCGACCGGAGTTCGGCCTTTTTTACAACAGTAGATGCAGAATACACCGAAACCATCCGGAAATACAACCAGGAATTGCAAAACATGCAAACAGCAGCCGTTCCGGGTAGTATGTTTGCTACGGTGTTGAGCTGTCTTCAGGAACCGGGAGCTCCTTCCGGGCTGCAAAGTGAGCAGCGGGTCGACTGGTTGCGCAACCATTTGTTCGATGGCATCGAACTGAATAACCCTTTAGTCTATCATTCTCCGTTTTTCGTGAACCGTTTGCGCCAGTATCTGTATCTCTGGCAGCCCAAAGGCGTTGTATCAGAGAGCGAAATTAAAGCTTCCCAGGCAGAAGGTATTCGGTTGTTGAAAGAAAAAGTGCAGTCATCTTCAGCGGAAATCATCTCGTCTCTGGAGCAATGCTTGTCTATGACTCGAGACTGATAAATGCTAAAATAGGACCTGTGTCGCCCGATTAAAAGTTGTAGAAGATAATCATTTAACCCAAACGACTTGTTGCTTAATTCCCCAAAAAGGATTTTAAGCAGCCAGAATATACTGCCTAATAAGTAACCTCCTTTGTGTTTTTTAATGCAATGAACCATTGTATTTTAAATAAATAAACAACTCTTTATTAATATTAAATAAATTGTTTTGGCATGATTTTTTCTATTTACATCTGTACATTTACAACACACAGAGTACTTGAAACAACTTGTCAACATACAACTTCCTGTTGATGTCAAATTTAACAATTTAAATTTGGCAGTTTTCGTATTTATATTAGAGAGAGAGAGAGAGAGAGAGAGAGAGAGAGAGAGAGAGAGAGCCTCGCGCGCGCTTAAATAAGTATTATCCCTTAAATAAACAAATTATCACAGCTTGTGATGGAATTTTTTCTGTCATGGGCTGTTTGTGTTTATACACACGCCGTATGCAGTGTGTATATCTTGATCCCATTTCCGGGAGCCCAATCCCCCTTCCGTTTTTGAGTATTTGCAAGTGCCGTTGTCTTTGGCTTGTGAAAGTCGGAACAACTTATTTTATAAATCATTATGTCAAATTGAATACGTGTGTTTCAAAATCGGAAGAAACGGTTCCCGGAATTTTATCTTACCACAACTACAAAATACAACAACACTTACAACTACAACATATAACAACACTAATTATTAATCGTATTAAACACAATTAAAAAATGAGAAAAAAGAAAATGACTTTATTTTCAGGGAGGGTCAGGATACTGACCCTGATCCTCTTGCTGGTCTGCGGTTCTTTTTCCGGCGTGTATGCGGAAAACAACTACCTGCAGCAGGAAACGATTTGTACCCATGAAACCCCGGAAGCACCAGTGATCGCAGACAGCGACCTGTCAGCGGGAGATTTGTCGACATCCGATGCAGTGGAACTTCGTGGCAGCGGCTTCGGAGACGAGGAAATCGGGGTTACTCCTGTGGGAGATGCCTTATGGGGCTTGCTGCTGCTCGTTTTCCTTTACCTGGCATTCCGGAAAGACCTTTTAAGAAGAAGGCATTAACGCTGAAGTATTCACAAAACAAAAAAAAGAGTAAAACATGAAGAAAATAGAACACATGAAACGCTATATGAAGCGCTCTTTCCTGCTGTTATCGGCTCTACTGCTGACCTGTGCCTTGACGGCATCGGCAGAAGTGCTGCCGGGAACCAATCATGGAAAAATAGCGGTCGGAGTGGACAAGGTGGAGATGAACGGCAGTTACGCCGGAGCCACCGGCGCAGAACTGTACATCCCGGTTACGGAGACAAGCCATGGCTACCTGGCGATAGCAGGGACAGCCACCGGCTCGACAAAAATCGTACTGGACGATTTGCCGGACGCCTGGGACGGCACACCGATCGACCTGGTCGAAGCAACGAATGAAGGATCATCTGCAAATACTTTTACCATGGATGTAACCACGGCTGCCACTTCCGGCAAGAAAGCCGCACTTCAGTCCCGCGTGGAAAACACGAAACGCATCTGGTACATCGCCGAGTCGGGCGCAACACTGATGGGTACCGTTTTCCCGTTTGTACACTGGGAAGATGCGGACGATTTCAATGACTTATTCTCAATTACCGTCAGCCTGAAACCGTTACCCGATCCTTCATCGGAAGATCCGGTCGGAGACCTGATTTCCTCTACCCCGATCCAGAGCGTGAACGCAATTGTTTATGATGGCTCTGAATTTGTGCCTAATACCCCGAAATTCCCGGGATACCTGGGTGAGATCACAAATCCGGGACTGGAAATCAACTGGTTGGATGCCATCGGACGGGAAGGTGGTTCGACTTCGACAGATTTTCTGTCAACGGGAGAAAAACCCGAAAGCGAAAACGGCATGTCGATCGGTTTATTCAAACTGGAAGCTGTCCCTGCAGGAACTTATATCCTGGAAATCAAACGGGAAGGATTCCTGACCCGTTTCGCAAGGATTACCGTTAGCACGGATGCGGTACAGTACACCAGCCACCGCGAACTGCTGCCGGGAGATGTGGATAACAGCTTTTTTACCGATGTCAATGACGGGGTTGAGCTGCTGACCAACAACGGTCCGTCTTTTGGAGAAGAGGGCTATTACCCACGTTATGACCTGGATGCGAACGGATATGTAGACATCAATGACTACTATCTCCTACTGAAATACAACGGTTTCTGGTTCAATCACTACCAGGAAACAGCAGACTGGCTCAACCAGAATTTCGGATTGAGATCCAGTAATATAATGAAAGCATTGAAGATGCAGCAATTACAGAAAATAAAAAACAAATAATATCCACTATGAAGAGAACAAATTTTCTTAACAATATATTCATCCTGTTATTCTTTCTTTCGGGCATACCTTCGGTATATTCCCAGACAACAGAATATTCGGATAACACGTATGGCGTTTTTGCAACCAGCGACAGCCGGCTGGTTGCCACTATTCGGGAAGTCGGAGATGAAGTCCGTGTCGAAGCTCTGGCTGTCGGGAAAGTCTATTTCGGTACTGTTACCTTGTGTTTGACCTTTGATCCTGCGGTCGTTGTTCCTATCAAAGGCCCCGGAGGGAATGATATCACATCGAACTTGAGTGGTGCAGCCAACCTGGGAGCTTATGTCAAAACGAACCCCAACCTTCCGGCGCCTACTTTCTGGCAAACGACCGGTTTGTCGGGACAGGTCAATGTGACCTCTGCAACCAAATGGACTTATATCACTACGGGAGCGGACAATAATAATAAAGTAACGGTTCCGGAAAAAGAGGTGCTATCCTTGTTTACGATTCATTTCCGGAAGTTGGAAGGCGCCAGCCTTAGCAA
The DNA here is from genome assembly GCA_031551395.1 of Bacteroidales bacterium. Lineage (GTDB taxonomy): Bacteria > Bacteroidota > Bacteroidia > Bacteroidales > Azobacteroidaceae > BNXB01. The sequence continues at coordinate 17,176 of JAVBNR010000042.1, read as the reverse complement.
TACCACATTTGCTTTTTATGACAAAACGACTATGCCGGCAATGTACTCCAACCTGGCTCATGGAGCTTCGGTCAATAGCGGCGGTTCATCCAATGCTACCCGCTTTGTCGATGCGAACCTGTTTACTTTCCGGGTCCCTTCAAGCGTTACTACCGGTACAAATCCTGTAGTCAACGGGAGTAGTGTAACCCTAACGGGTATAGCTACCAGCGAAGGTTTGGCAAAAAGAGCAGGTGGTAAAGGCGTGGATTGGGACAATATCCTGGAAACCGGATTTATCTACACCAAGGAAAATGTAACGCTGAGTATCGATGAGTATTCGAAAAAAATCAAAATGAACGGTACGGAGTATAATTTCCCTGCTGCCGAAGATATTACGGACAATGCTTTTACCCTGGGCGGTAAAACCTTTTATATCAAATCGACCGCCAATTCAACCGCTGCGACCTCGGTTAACATGTCGGAGAACTTAACCGGTCTTAGTTCGGGCACTTACTATGCGTGGGCTTATATGAAGTATAAATTTCAAACTTCGAATGTTTATCCGGCTATCGGGGCGAGGGAGTCTTTCAATATTGTCGTCTGTCCTGAAACATCGAGCTGGATAATCGCAGCTGCGGATAACAACTGGAACAACGCTTCCAACTGGAGCAATGGCGTCCCGGGAACTTGCACAGCAGTGACCATCAAAGCCGGTGCTTCTCACTATCCGGTATTGACCTCAGCTACAGGAGCTAAATGTAATACCATCCATTTCGAGCATGGAGCCGAAGTGGCCGGAACGCATTTCCTTACTTACTCCAGTGCATCGGTAGACATGACTATTCCTAACAGCCGCTGGCACATGGTGGCTCCGCCGCTCTGCAACATGTATTCGGGTGACTACTGGTTGAGTGAATCGACCGTCCGCCGCAATCCTTCGGTCTCGATGATGAAATACCAGGCTGTCAACCCGCAATATACTTCTATTCCGGTACAGGCCGGAGAGTGGTCTAACACCTTCAACACACTGGATGTACAACTGGCTCCCGGAACCGGTTATGCCACCTGCATCAACCTGAACGAATCGGGTGTTGCGAAAAACTATACGTTCAGTTTCCCAAAAACAGCGACGACTTACGATTACTACGACCGGGCAACAGGTGCAGTAACAGGATCCGTCACAGGACTGAGCCGCACCAACAGTGGTAAGTTTATTTACGAAGGGGTTGCCGGATGGAACCAGAGCATTACAGACGGATCATTCGACCTGCCGGTTGCTGACGGAACAACGGAAAATTACAACCAGGTAATCGTAGCCAACCCGTTCATGTCGCATCTGGATATCACCAAGTTCTACGAAGCCAACCAAAGTGTGTTGAGTGGAGTCTTTTACCTGTGGTCGGGCGATGACGGCGTTTCCGGGGTATTGCCGGAAGTTTATACCTACCAGAATTCCCAGATTGTTTCCACTTCGGGCACCCCGCTCATTATCGCTCCGATGCAGTCATTCTGGGCGGTACGCAACGCTTCTTTCACCACATTGAAAGTAAATGCAGTGATGGCGGTAACCTCGCCAGGAGAAGTTTTACGTTCGGCATTGAATCATTCGAATGAATTGCGTATCGAAGCCAAACGGGGAGGTATACGGAACAGTACGCTGGTAGTCCGTTACGACTCGAATGCAAGCAACAGCTACCGGGAAGGGGAAGATGCCGAGACTTTCTTCATTGCCAACCTGGACAACAAACCGGCTGCTTTGTCTGCCTTGGTAGACAGAAAAGCATTATCGATCAACACCCTTTCTGATTTGTCGAAAGAAATTGCTCTGGTTATCAGTACTTCGGAAAAAGGTTGGCTGACACTGGAAGCCAGCGGCATGGAATCCTTCACTGCAACCGGTGCAGACTGGTACCTGCTGGACAAATGGGCAGGCCAGAAGATCCGGCTTTCGGAAAATGCTTCCTACTCGTTTGAAAACACAACAGGAAACCTGGAAGGACGCTTTGCGCTGAAAGCTGAAAATGCAATGACAGGATTGGATAATATTTCCAATAACACAATCGGCATCTACGCCAACGCTGGAATCATCCATATCACAAGTGCAGAAAACCTGAAAACAGTGGAAGTTTACAACTTGCAAGGACAACTATTGGCTAAACAAACAGGATTAAACACCACAGCTACTTCTTTGACAGTCAATCAAAAAGGAGCTGTGATCGTGAAGGTAACGACTCCAAACGGTCAGCGGGTGGAAAAAATCCGCATGGATTGATCGATAATGAAAATCGTAAAACAAAAAATATCAATAAACAACAACGTATAAAACAAAATGATTATTAGTATGAAAACAACAATGAAAGTGTATTATTTATTGCTGGTCCTACTGTTGGCAGGATCAGCCGGAGTGCAAGCGCAAATCGCTATCGGCAGTGACTTGCCACCGCACAAGGGAGCTGTTCTGGATTTGAAATCCACAAACCAAGGGCTACTGCTTCCCAACGTACACCTGGGCAATGTGAACGTTTTGCAGGTAGTGGCTAGTCCGACAGCCACAGAAAAAACGAAAGCGACTGGGATGGTTGTATATAACACAAATGCCAGTGTTACCGGAGGCACCGGAGCCGGCATTTATGTATGGAATGGAAGCAAATGGATGACGGCAGGCTCCTCCTTCATACCGGAACTTCCTGTGGTTTCGGTTACAGGCGTTAGCTTGGACATGGAAACAGCTTCTATTTATGTCGGTAGCTCGGAAACATTGACTGCAACGGTTGAACCTGCCAACGCAACAAATAAATCAGTAACTTGGTTAACCTCCAATGGAAGTGTCGCTACCGTTTCAGGTGGAGAGGTTACCGCCGTTGGCCCTGGGGTTGCCACCATCACAGTCAAAACTGTGGATGGAAATAAAACCGCAACCTGTACGGTAACAGTCACAGCTCCAACAATTGCCGTTACCGGAGTCATTATGAACAGGTTGACAACTTCCATTTATATAGGCAACAAGGAAAAATTGACTCCGCTGTTTACTCCCGCTAATGCAACCAATCAATCAGTGACCTGGTCCAGCGACAATGAAAGCGTCGCTACCGTTTCCAGTAATGGAGTGGTTACAGCCCACGAGGCTGGAGAGGCTATCATCAAGGCCCAAACAGTCGATGGAAATAAAATAGCTAGTTGTCTGGTAACGGTACTTCCGGAGCCGGCTACTGTGGAATTTGCGGGCTTGTGGTGGATGGACCGCAACTTGGGTGTCGACCCTTCTATTGACCCAAACCCCGAGGAATACGTCGTGGATTACATGAGTAACGTACCCGGAGAGTTAAATGGGGATTTGTTCCAATGGGGTCGCCAGGCTGATGGTCACGAAAAAATGACAAGCGGCACATACCTCGGCGTATCTATATCGGATGAAGATCTTGATGAGAACGGTCAAATTAAGTCTACACATCCAGCCTTCGGACAGTTCTGGCAAGGCTCCGATGCCTATAAATACGACTGGCGTTCCACGCCTTCAGATTTCCTTTGGAATCCTGACAATTCAGTTAATCCATGTCCTAAAGGCTTTCGCATTCCGACAAAGGATGAATTCGTATTATTTATGGAGACGATTTCAGACGACGATTTGCGGACATTGACAACTACTCACCATGCAGTAAAAGTTGCAAACGGCCAATTAAGTTTCCCGACAACTTTTATACGGGACACTGGTAGTAGCTGGGTTTGGCCGGGGCCATCATGCATCTATTGGACCGCAACCGCTGAAGACCAGAACTACAGTGCTTATTGCGCTCAATTCGATCCATATTATACAACCACCGGCACATATTGGAGTGATGTTTTGTTTAACCCAACTAAACAAGTAGAGAAGTGTTGGAAAAGCGCTGGGCTAGCTATACGATGTGTAAAAAAGTAAGTGCGCATATTTTTGACAAATTCCGGTAGTTCATGAACTCAAACTATTCGTTTGATTACCGGGGTATATCTCCGATTTATAGGGTTGAGAATCTCAACCCTATAAATTTAGAAAAAAGGTCAAGTGATTTGATCCGGTTTAATTAATTCATAACTATATATTTAAATAAAATCGTTCAAAAAGGATTCCGGGAAAATTCAGCCCCAAAAAGCAAAAAAGTATCCCGCAACCCTGATGGACAGACAAAAGCAAGAAATCAACCCCTTTCATAATGAAAAAAGAATGAAACAAATACGGGAAGTTCCCCCATTAAGCGAATTTTTAAAGTCCGCGAAGCGGGCAAACTATGAATAACCGTGAGTGCAACTCACGGTCAAAATGCTCCTCCTCTGGGTGGATGCTACCGTTCTCCGTGAGTTGCACTCACGGTTATTCATATTCAGTCCCTGCGGGACATTGATGGAGATCGGAACATATCCCCCGTTAAGCGAAGTCTCCAGACCTCGTTTGATAAGCTCTTAGTTTTTAACTACTCATCACAACACATTCACAAACTATGCTTAACATAAGAATAAACATAAAACGATTAATGACCCCTATGAAACACCTATTATTAGCAACTTTATTGATTCTTACCGCATGGAACACCTCCGCCTCCCGCCTTTCCGGCAGCTACGGTGGTCGCCAATGCCCTAAATTCTATATCGGCCTCTATCACAACGGGCGATTTGAATGCATCGACAGTGTCACAGTCGACTCTGCCGGCAAATTTACCATCTCTTTGCCCGACAACCGTCAGGGAATCCTGCGCATCGCCTGTCACAACGACAAAAACGCAAGCGACGCCTTGAACAAAGCCGACAACACCAGCAGTCTACAATTCATCTATGATGGACAGGACATTGTCTATGAAACCTCCTGGCGCTGGCACAACAGCGAAGATTACCTCCGGGTACTCGAAGGAGGAGAAACAACCAAACTAGTCGGTTTGCAGGTTCAAAAACAACAACAATTATATGAACACTTGTCTGCATTGGAATCCGTTTTGGATAAAACCGACCGGAGTTCGGCCTTTTTTTCTATTGTGGATACAGAATACACCGAAACCATCCGGAAATACAACCAGGAATTACAAAACATGCAAGCTGCAGCCGTTCCGGGTAGTATGTTTGCCACCGTGTTGAGCTGTCTCCAGGAGCCGGAAGCTCCTTCCGGACTGCAAAGTGAGCAGCGGGTCGACTGGTTGCGCAACCATTTGTTCGATGGCATCGATATAAACAACTATTTGGTATATAACTCTCCGTTTTTCACGAATCGTTTGCGCCAGTATCTGTATCTCTGGCAGCCGAAAGGAGTCGTTTCGGAAAGCGAAATCAAGGCTTCTCAGGCAGAAGGCATCCGGTTGTTGAAAGAAAAAATACTGGCCTCTTCGCCGGAGATCAGGCAGGCGATAGAACAATGTCTATCGGAAAATCAGAAATAAAGAGGATCGAAACTTTTATGGATGAACCTCCCTGAACTGCTTCAAACGTTCTTCTAACAGTTGGTATTGATTTTCCTTGATAAAAGAAACGCAAGCCCTCAGCCCTTCCTGTTGGCTGCCGGTAGTAAGCAAAGAAATGGCGCTGATGCCATAAGGTATCAAAGCTTCCATCAGCTCCGCACCGGTCATGCCCGGGTATCGGATCGTGAAATAGAACCCGTCGGCAATCGGGTCGTCCATGTCTTTATCATAGACGATCTCAAATCCGTATTTTAAGAAGATGGTTTTGAGTTGATGAGCACGTCTGCCATACTCTTTGACTTCGTCTATGAAAGGGAAATGACCGTCGGACGCAGCCTTGAACATCGCTGCCAGTGCGTATTGAGCGGAATGGCTTGTTCCTGAAGATATAGCATATAATGCTCTGTGGATGAATACGCTGCCGAATGTTCCTCCTCCATACCGGGCTGTCAATCCGTCGTATTTCCTCCGGTAAAGCTGATTGGATATCGCTACGATACCGATTCGCTGTCCTGCGTAACTGAATACTTTGGATCCGGAAATTAATAAAAGATAATTGTCGGTGTATTTTCCGACTGTCGGTTGATAAGGAGGCTGAAACGGTACTCCCAAGTCTTTTCGGAAATCCATGGCAAAATAAGCCAGGTCTTCCAGGATGAGGGTATCATATTCATTGGCTAATTCGCCGATGGTCTGTAATTCTCTGTCATTGAGGCAGAACCAGGCTGGGTTATTCGGATTGGAATAAACCACCGCGGCGATATTTCCTTTTTTCAGATAACTTTCCAAAATTCCTCTTAGTTTTTCTCCCCTGTAATTATAAACATCGAACGATTCATGTTTATAGCCCATGACGATCGCCTGTTGTTTTTGTACCGGAAATCCGGGATCAATAAACAAGATCGTATCTTTCTTCGGATCACATTGTATGGCCACAAGAAAAGACGCAAAAGTCCCTTGCATCGACCCGACGACGGGCACACAACATTCCGGGGAAATATCCAGGTCTATGAATGCTTTGACAAATCGCGACGCTTCCTGTTTTAATTCAGGAATGCCATCTATAGCCGGATAAATGGACGCAACACCGTTCTGTAGCGCTGCAATTTCAGCTTTTACTCCGATTTCAGCCGGAGGTAAACCGGGTACTCCCATTTCCATGTGTATGAACTCCACACCGGACTTAGTTTCTACTTCATTGGCTATGGCTACTACTTCGCGGATGGTTGCCCTTCCGAAATCGCTTACATTCAGCTTGTTGATGGCTTCTTTAATAATAGAAGAATTAATAGGTGTATTCATGATTGTTGATTCTATATCTTAGGCATCTATATTCGCATAAGTTGCGTTTTCTTCAATGAACTCTCGTCTTGGAGCTACGTCTTCTCCCATCAGCATGGAGAATACATGGTCTGCTTCAGCTGCATTGTCAATGGATACCTGGCGCAAAGTCCGCTTGTCTGGGTTCATCGTGGTGTCCCACAACTGTTCTGCGTTCATTTCTCCGAGACCTTTATAGCGTTGTGTATGGATCTGATGCTCATTTCCATCGGCATATTTGTCGATAAAAGCCTGACGCTGTTGATCCGTCCAGCAATATTCTTCTGTTTTACCTTTTTTACACAGATAAAGCGGAGGTGTTGCAATGTAGATATATCCATTTTCCAAAAGCGGACGCATGTGTCTGAAGAAGAACGTCAGGATCAAGGTAGCAATGTGACTTCCGTCTACGTCGGCATCGGTCATGATAACCACTTTATGGTATCTTAGTTTTTCGGTGTTCAGCGCTTTACTGTCCTCTTCCGTCCCGATTGTCACTCCTAAAGCGGTATATATATTACGTATTTCTTCGCTTTCCAATACTTTATGAGGCATGGCTTTCTCTACGTTCAGGATCTTTCCCCGCAACGGAAGAATGGCCTGGAAAGCGCGGTCGCGTCCTTGTTTGGCGGTACCTCCCGCCGAGTCTCCCTCGACCAGGAATATTTCACATCGTTCCGGATCTTTGTCGGAACAGTCGGCCAATTTTCCCGGGAGTCCTCCTCCGGACAGGGGCGATTTCCGCTGCACCATTTCGCGGGCTTTTCTTGCCGCGTGACGCGCTGTCGCAGCAAGGATCACTTTTTCTACAATGATTTTGGCTTCTTTCGGATGCTCTTCGAGGTAGTTCCCCAGCGCTTCGCCGATGGCCATATCGACAGAACCGATCACTTCGTTGTTCCCGAGTTTGGTTTTTGTCTGTCCTTCGAATTGAGGCTCGGCCACTTTGATTGAAATAACGGCAGTCAGCCCTTCCCGGAAGTCATCGCCACTGATTTCGATTTTTACTTTTTCAAGCATTTTGGAATCTTCGGCGTATTTTTTCAAGGTCCGGGTCAGTCCGCGGCGGAATCCGGCCAGGTGGGTTCCTCCTTCGATGGTGTTGATATTGTTGACGTATGAATAAACATTTTCATTATAAGAAGTATTGTAGGTCATGGCCACTTCCACCGGAATGCCCTGTTTCTCGGTAATGATGTGGATCACGTCGTCAATCAACGGCTCTTTGGCGGCATCGATGAATTTGACGAATTCTTTCAATCCTTCGGAAGAGAAAAAGTGTTCGCTTTTGAAGCTTCCGTCTTCTCTGATGACTCTTTTGTCGGTCAGAATGAGTGAAACGCCGGCATTCAGATAAGCTAATTCTCTCAATCGTCCGGCTAATATGTCGTATTTATATTCTGTGACAATGAAAATAGAATCGTCCGGCTTGAACGTAATGGTAGTCCCTGTTTTGTCGGTATGACCGGTAATGGCGATGTCTCCAAGAGGCTTGCCGCAGGAATATTCTTGCGTGTAGATGTTCCCATCCCGGCTCACTTCCGCCCGTAAGTAAGTAGATAAAGCATTCACACAGGAAACCCCCACTCCGTGTAATCCTCCGGAAACTTTGTAGGAATCTTTATCGAATTTCCCTCCTGCGTGAAGGACTGTCAAGACAACTTCAAGGGCTGATTTATTTTCTTTTTTCATGAAGTCGACGGGAATTCCGCGACCGTCGTCTATGACCGTAATAGAATTATCTTCGTTGATACAAACTTCAATCTTATTGCAATAACCCGCAAGCGCTTCATCAATAGAGTTGTCCACAACTTCGTAAACCAGGTGATGCAATCCTTTTTGACTGATGTCTCCAATATACATCGCAGGTCTTTTTCTGACGGCTTCCAGACCTTCAAGTACCTGGATACTATCCGCCGAATAACCATTAGAGCCGTTTTTTACTTCTTCACTCATTTGTATTTATGATTAATTTATGTTCTTTAAAAAGCTAACAAAGATACGAATTATTATTGATTAAAGGAACTAAAATCTATAAAAATTTACTTATATTTGCCAACCGAATATTCTGCAAAACCCTTAATTGGATTAAAAAAATAATGAGTGAGTCGTCTTTATTAGAAAAACTTGATACATTGGTTGTTCGCTTTGAGGAAATTAAAACGTTGATTACGGATCCGGATGTCATTTCAGACATGAAACGTTTTGTTAAACTGAACAAAGAATATCGTGATCTGGAAAAGATCGTTTTGGCACGGAATGAATATGAAAGGGTCCTGATGGGGATCGATGAGGCCAAAGTTATTCTGGAAAAAGAGTCGGATCCGGAGTTGAAAGAGATGGCCAGGGAAGAATTGGATGTTTGTTCTTCTCGCATGCCGGTGCTGGAAGAAGAGATTAAGTTATTGCTCGTTCCTGCCGATCCTCAGGATGGAAAAAACGCGATTGTGGAAATTCGGGGGGGGACAGGAGGCGATGAAGCGGCTATTTTTGCCGGAGACCTGTTTCGTATGTATGTCAAATTCTGTGAGTCCAAAGGATGGAAAGTAGAAGTGACGAGCAACAGCGAAGGAACGATTGGCGGATTCAAGGAAATCATTTTTACCGTGAGCGGCGAAAATGTATACGGTATCCTGAAGTATGAATCGGGAGTGCACCGGGTGCAACGGGTGCCTGTTACCGAAACCCAGGGCAGGGTGCATACTTCGGCGGCGACAGTTGCTGTTTTGCCTGAAGCGGAAGAATTCGATATCGACATCAAAGAATCAGACATCCGGGTGGATATCTTTTGTGCTTCCGGACACGGCGGACAATCGGTCAACACGACTTATTCCGCGATCCGGCTGGTGCATTTGCCGACGGGAATTACCGTGCAGTGCCAGGATGAAAAATCTCAGTTGAAAAACAAGGCTAAAGCCATGGTGGAACTGCGTACCCGTATCTATAACATGGAATATCAGAAGTATCTGGATGAAATAGCCTCCAAACGGAAGACCATGGTTTCTACCGGCGACCGGTCGGCCAAAATACGTACCTATAATTTCCCTCAGGGAAGAATCACGGATCATCGCATTAATTATACGGTATATAATTTGTCGGCTTTCATGGGAGGAGATATTCAACCGGTTATCGATCAGTTGATTGTGGCTGAAAATGCAGAGCGACTGAAAGAAAGTGAATTATAAAATACAGATAAAGAAGAGCCTGTTCAAAGGGGTTTTTATCCGAGAAGACGGAACGACGAACGCCTGTAGCATTGAAAAATTAAAAATCAAATAAGAAATGACAAAGCAACAATTGTTTGAAAATATCCTGAAAAAACAATCTTTCCTTTGTGTCGGATTAGACAGTGATATAAAGAAAATACCTCCACATCTATTGCAGGAAGAGGATCCCGTTTTTGCTTTCAACAAAGCGATTATTGATGCCACTGCCGATTATTGTGTCGCGTATAAACCGAACTTGGCTTTTTATGAAAGCCTGGGAGCCAAAGGTTTGACTACGTTGGAAAAAACAGTCGCTTATATCCGGGAAAATGATCCGGATCAGTTTATTATTGCCGATGCAAAACGCGGAGATATCGGGAATACTTCCGAAATGTATGCCCGGGCGCTGTTTGATCATTCCGATTTCGACTCGGTCACGGTGGCTCCATACATGGGGGAAGACAGTGTGAAACCGTTTTTGGTTTATCCCGGTAAATGGGTCATCCTGTTGGCTTTGACTTCCAATAAAGGTTCGTTTGATTTTCAACTGACGGAAGATAAAAAGGGAGAACGGTTGTTTGAAAAAGTCCTGAAAAAATCACAGGACTGGGCTACGGACGAACAGATGATGTATGTTGTCGGAGCTACACAAGGGAAACTGTTTCAGGATATACGGAAAATTGTTCCTGATCATTTTCTGCTGGTCCCCGGCGTCGGAGCGCAGGGAGGAAGCCTGAAAGAAGTGGCCAAATACGGGATGAATAGCCAATGCGGTTTGCTGGTCAACTCTTCACGCCAGATCATTTACGCCGACAATTCCGAACGTTTTGCCGAAGCCGCACGGGAAGAAGCCAAAAAAGTGCAGGAAGAGATGAAGGAATATCTGAATGGAAAACAAGCGTAAAATAATCAATGATCCTGTATTCGGATTTATCAATATTCCCGGTGAATTCATCTACAGCATCATTCAACATCCTTATCTGCAGCGGTTAAACCGCATCCGGCAGTTAGGGCTGGCTTCGTTTGTTTATCCGGGAGCGCAACATACCCGTTTGCATCACTCCATCGGGGCGATGTACCTGATGAATGAAGCCATTATTCAGCTTCGTTCCAAAGGCCATGAGATCACAGAACAGGAAGCCGAAGGAGCATTAGCGTGTATCCTGATGCATGACATTGGGCACGGGCCTTTTTCTCATGTGCTTGAAAATACGTTGGTCACGGGAATTCATCACGAGGAAATTTCATTGATGTTGATGAATCGGATCGACAAGGAATACAAGGGGCGGTTGGCTTTGACCATCGAGATATTCAAAAATGAGTATCCGAAGAAATTCTTACATCAATTGGTTAGTGGCCAGCTGGATATGGATCGTCTTGATTATTTGCGTAGAGATAGTTTTTTTACGGGTGTACATGAAGGAAATATCGGGTCCGCCCGTATTATTAAAATGCTGAATTTGAAAGACGATCGTTTGGTTGTCGAAGCCAAAGGTATTTATTCGATCGAAAACTTTTTAATGGCGCGGCGATTGATGTACTGGCAGGTGTATCTGCATAAGACAGCGGTTGCTTCCGAAAAAATGCTGATCAATACATTGAAAAGGGCGAAAGAATTAGCAGGAAAAGGGGTCGAGCTATTTGCTTCTCCGTCTTTGTCTTATTTCTTATATCGTTCTGTCGATAACTCCGCTTTCAGGAATAATCCTTCGGCAATCGGACATTTTGTTGATCTGGATGATAATGATATCTGGTGCGCATTGAAAGTGTGGACAACTCATCCGGATAAAGTCCTTTCGACGCTCAGCAAAGGGATTGTCAACCGGAATTTATTTAAGATTGAGATCCGGAATGAGCCGTTTGAAAAGGCTTATATCGATCAGTATATTGATGAATATGCCCGGCAATTCGGACTGGAATATGAAGATGCAGCTTATTTTGTTTCATCGGATGAAGTATCTACCAATATGTACAATGAGGAAGACGACAGCATCGATATCCTCTATAACAACGGGGAAATCAAAGGTATTTCAGAGGCTTCGGATATGCTGAACATACAACTTCTTTCCAAAAAAATAAGGAAGTATTACTTCTGCTTTTTGCGGTATTCAAAATAATTTACGAACTTTGCGAAATGAAGTATTAGGTTTAAACTTTAAACTTATAACTTTAAACTTACAACTTAACACATAAAGAATGGAGTTTAGCGCTAAACAAATAGCTGACGTTCTCAACGGAAAGATTGAAGGAAATGCTGACGTGACAGTCAATGACTTTTCTAAAATAGAAGAAGGGAAACCCGGAACCCTGACTTTTCTCGCCAATCTGAAGTACGTAAATTATATCTATGAGACCGCTGCAAGTATTGCTTTGGTTAATGATGATTTTGTTCCGGAAAAAGAGTTGCCTTCCACTTTGACACTGATACGGGTGCCGAATGCTTATGCCGCTTTAGCAGCATTGATGGGCATGGCGAATCAGGCCAAAGAGAAGAAACAAGGGATTCATGCCATGGCTTTCATCAGCGCTTCGGCTGAAGTCTCCTCTGAGAGTTGTCACATCGGGGCATTTGCCTACATTGGAGAAAATGCCAGGATAGGGCATAACGTGATTATTTATCCGCATGTATATGTCGGTGATAATGTGATAATTGGCGATGATACGATTCTTTATCCCGGAGTTAAAATATATGAGAAATGCCGTGTAGGCAATCGCTGTATTATCCATGCCGGGGCTGTCATCGGATCGGATGGTTTCGGTTTTGCGCCGGATGGAGACACGTTTAAGAAAATTCCGCAGTTGGGAAATGTCGTTATTGAAGACGATGTGGAGATCGGGGCGAATACGACAATCGACAGAGCGGTTATGGATGCTACGATCATTCGGGCGGGAGTGAAGCTGGACAATTTGATTCAAATCGCACACAACGTGGAAATCGGAGAAAATACGGTCATGGCTGCTCAGGTAGGCATTTCCGGATCTACTAAAGTGGGCAGAAACTGTATGTTCGGCGGACAGGTCGGCCTGGGAGGACATATCAAAATCGGCGATAGAGTGAATCTGGGCGCCCAATCGGGAGTGATTAGTCCTATTGAAGACGGGAAAAACCTGATCGGAAGTCCTGCGATCCCTGTCAAGGATTTCTTCCGGTCCAGTATCATTTACCAGAAACTTCCTGAAATGTACAAAACAATCACACAGCTTCAGAAAGAAATAGAAGAATTAAAAAAGAAATAAAAGTAAATAACAGAGAAATGGACAAACAGCATACTTTAAAAGATAGTTTTTCGCTGGAAGGAAAAGGCCTGCACACGGGACTGAACATTAAAATTAAATTTAATCCCGCTCCTGAGAACCACGGGTATAAAATCAAACGGGTCGATCTGGATGGAGAACCTGTTATTGATGCCGTTGCAGAAAATGTTACCGGGACTCAACGGGGTACTGTTTTGTCAAAAAATGGGGTCAACGTGAGTACCGTCGAACATGCGATGGCTGCTCTCTATGCCTATGAGATCGACAATTGTCTGATTGAAGTGGATGCCCCCGAATTTCCTATTCTGGACGGAAGCTCGATCATCTATGCCCAGGAAATTGAACGGGTCGGACTGCAGGAACAAGCGGCAACCCGCGATTATTATATCGTTAAAAATAAAATAGAGGTTAAGGATGAAGAAACAGGATCTTCCATCATCGTTTTACCGGACGACCAGTTCTGTGTCAACGCTTTGATTTCTTTTGATTCTGTTTTTCTGGATAGTCAATATGCGACATTAGAACACTTAAAGGATTTTAAAAATGAAATTGCGGCAAGCCGTACTTTCGTGTTTGTCCGGGAAATTGAACCTTTACTGCAAAACAACCTGATTAAAGGAGGGGATCTGGATAATGCCATTGTGATTTATGAGCGCCAGATCAGTCAGGAACGTTTCGACCAATTGGCCGAGACAATGGGCGTTCCTAAAAAAGATGCGACCCAATTAGGGTATATCATGAATAAACCGTTGGTATATCCGAACGAACCCGCCAGACATAAACTGCTGGATATCATAGGAGATGTCGCTTTGATCGGAAAGCCGATCAGAGGAAGGATCATTGCGACTTGTCCGGGACATCGGATCAACAACCAATTTGCACGTATCATCCGGAAAGATATTAAATTGAATGATGTGCAGGCTCCTGTCTATAATCCGAATGTACCTCCATTGCTGGATATTAACCGCATCAAACAGTTATTGCCACACAGATATCCGTTTTTATTGGTGGAAAAAATCATAGAAATCGGAGGCAAACACATCGTGGGAATAAAAAATGTGTCGGTCAACGAACCGTTTTTTCAGGGACATTTTCCGGAAGAACCGGTCATGCCGGGCGTTCTGTTGGTGGAATCGATGGCTCAGACAGGCGGGTTATTGGTACTGAACCAGGTGGAAGAACCGCATCGCTATTCGACTTATTTTATGAAAATCGATAATGTCAAATTCCGCCAAAAAGTGGTTCCGGGAGATACATTGATTTTTAAGTTGGAGATGCTTAGTGAAATTCGTCGCGGGATAGCCAATATGAAAGGATATGTTTTTGTGGGGGAAAAAGTGGTGTGTGAAGCAGAGTTTATGGCTCAGATTATTAAAAACAAATAAGATAAATTTATGAATATCAGCTCGTTGTCTTGTGTTCATCCGGAGGCGATAATCGGAAAAAATGTGGAAATCGGTCCTTTCGTTACAATTGATAAAAATGTTGTTATCGGAGACAATACGAAAATTTATTCCAATGCAGTCATATTGAGCGGAGCTCGAATCGGACAAAACTGTCAGATATTTCCGGGCGCTGTGGTGTCCGGAGTTCCTCAGGATTTAAAATTTGGAGGCGAAGATTCAATTTGTGAGATAGGCGATAACACCGTCATCCGGGAGTGTGCAACCATTAACAGAGGAACGGCTTCCAAGGGTACGACCATTGTGGGTAATAACTGCTTGATTATGGCGTATGCTCACATTGCTCATGATTGTGTGTTGAAAAACCACATCATTGTAGGAAACGCATCACAACTGGCCGGAGAGGTGGAAGTGGATGATTATGCTATTTTGAGTGGAGGATCTTTAGTCCACCAGTTTTCTCATATAGGTATGCATGTCATGATACAAGGCGGCTCCCGTTTGGGTAAAGATATCCCTCCGTATATTACGGCAGGCCGTGAGCCGATTACTTATTCCGGAGTGAATGTCATTGGCCTGAAAAGAAGAGGATTTACCAACGAACAGATCGGAACGATTCAGGAAGTATACCGTGTTTTATATCAATCGGGACTCAACAACTCGGATGCGGTCAAACAAATTGAATCGACACTTCCGGGTTCCGAAGAGAGAGATAATATTCTCTCGTTTATCAGTAGCTCTCAACGAGGAATAATTAGAGGATATTTAGAATAAATAATTATGATTTACAGGTTTTTAATGTCATCAGAAGAAGTTGATGATTTCAGAAGAGAAATTACGATTGATGCAGAAGCCACTTTCTTGGATTTGCACCATATTATTTTGGACTCTGTCGGTTATACAAAAGATCAGATAACCTCTTTTTTTGTTTGCGACGATGCTTGGACCAAATTGACCGAAATCACTCTTATCGAAATGGATACCAGTTTCGATGAGGATAATTACATCATGGAGGAAACTCATTTGAACGAAGGACTTGAAGAAGAAGGTCAAAAGCTGATGTATGTTTTTGATTATCTGACCGAAAGGGCTTTCTATATGGAGCTGAAAGAAATTATCCCCGGGAAAAATCAGGAAAAAGCCATTTGTACGAAATCAGTGGGTAACCCTCCCGTACAGTTGCTGTCAATCGATGAGGTCGACCCTGTTCCGGGCGCTTCCAACGGACTTGATGAGAGTTTCTATGGCGACGAAGAATATGATCCGGAAGAACTGGATGAAGAAGGTTTTGAAGGCTTAGGCCCGGTTGGAGGTAATCCTTACGATGACGACTCCTTCTAAAAATCTGATTGTACTACTTGGTCCTACCGGGGTCGGTAAAACGGAGCTGAGTTTAGATATCGCTCTGAAGCTGAACTCGCCGATCTTATCTTCCGATTCCCGCCAGTTGTACAAAGGATTGGTTATCGGAACCGCAGCTCCGACACCTGAACAGCTAGCCCGGGTCAAACATTATTTCATCGGGATGCTGGAGTTGACGGATTATTATAACGCCAGCCGCTATGAAGAAGAGGTCATCCGCCTTTTGTCTTCCTTATATCAAAATTCAGATACCGTATTAATGACAGGCGGTTCGATGATGTATATCGATGCCGTTTGTAAGGGAATCGACGACTTGCCCACTGTGGATGAGGAATTGCGCCGGAATTTATTGGATCTCTATGCACGCGAAGGGTTGGAGCCTATCCGTCAGCAACTGAAACTGCTGGATCCTGATTTCTTCAAAACAGTCGATCTGAAAAATCATAAACGGGTTATCCATGCGGTGGAAATTTGCCTGATGACCGGAAAACCGTATTCTGCTTTGCGTACAAACAGTCGAAAAGAACGCCCTTTCAAAATCATCAAAATCGGTTTGAATCGCGACCGGGAGGAGTTGTACCAGCGAATCAACCAACGAGTAGACCAGATGATGGAGGCCGGCTTACTGGAAGAAGCCCGGAGTGTATATCCTTTACGCCACTTGAATGCACTGAATACAGTCGGCTATAAAGAACTTTTTAGTTATTTGGACGGAGAATATTCGTTGGATTTTGCGGTAGAAAAAATCAAACAAAACACACGGATTTATTCCCGCAAACAAATAACCTGGTTCAAAAGAGATCCGGATATTCAATGGTTTCATCCGGATGCTAAAGAGGAAATAGCTGAATATCTGGGGTCGTTTATTGAGTTCCTGTAAAAAAAAGATTGTAGAAGATAATCTTTTCCCTGGTCTGACTTGTTGCTTAATTCCCCAAAAAGATTTTTAACAGACCGGGATATATCCCCTAATAAGTGATCTGTTTTGTATTTTTTAATATATTGAATCATTGTATTTTATATAAAGAAACAACTCTTTGTAAATATTAAATCCGTTGTTTTGGCACGATTTTTTCTATTTTTATCAGTGCATTATAACACACAGCGTACTTGAGTCCATTGATCAACATATTATTTCCTGTTGACGTCAGATTTAACAATTTAAATTTGGCGGTTTCCTCATTTATATTAGAGAGAGAGAGAGAGAGAGAGAGAGAGAGAGAGAGAG
>JAVBNR010000019.1:0-55310 GCA_031551395.1 Bacteroidales bacterium | reverse complement strand
GAATGAGTTCACTCCCACATTTTTCGCTTCGCGGATAAACCCTGCCGTTTGGGTGTCCTGCGCGATGACCGACCAGAATTGCGTGGTGGGAACATTGGTGGGAACATTCAGTTTATAGGTGTTGGAACCGTTGAGTTGATTGCCGTCCGCATCCACGAAAGTCTTTACATACAGGTTGGGAAGCGCATTCTTGGCAGGCCCAAAGGCTCCGTAAAGAACGAACGAGCGGTCGTCGACCAACAACCTGTCGGGAAGGATGGCGGTCGCATGCGAGGCGAGCATCTCCTGCGAAGCCAGGAATTTCCACTGTTTGCCTGGCCACCAGATTATACCGTCGTATTTGAACCCGTCGATCATGTAGGCATGAGCGTCTTTGACGGCGCGTTCCAATACGGATTTCATGTTCGCATCCGGATTGAAGTCGATATCTTTGCCGAGGCCGAGGCCATGCATCATACCCATCATCAAAAGGTCTAATTGCCGCACGGGCTCTTCCTTGATGATTTTCGCCAGGTTGGTGTAATAGCTTAAATCGAACGAAGCGATACCTTCAAACGGCTTATCATACACATCGATATAACGGATTGCCTTCGCAGGATCACTTAACGGATATATTTTCAGCTTATGCAGGTAAGCGATGGCCTTATCCACGTCCTCTTTCTTTTCGCTTTTGGGAATGACGCGCAACAGGCTGTACATGTTATATGTTTCGAAAGGAACCGGGATGTAACCCGCCGGGACCGTTCCTTTGTAATCGGGCGGAAGCATCAAGTATTTGCCGCCTTTGCCCTTGTCCTCGCCCGTATTTCCGACATCGATCATCGGTACCGTCCATGCCGAGATGAGCGAACCGAAAAGCGCTGCATCTTCAGCAGCAGGCACATCCACCACAACAGGTCCGTCTTTCAGGTTACAGAAAAACATGACATAGTTGGTCGAGTTGTTGGGCGTGGTGGTCTGGAACTTCCAGTTGGCGAACTGCGAGAAGTAGATCACGTCGTTGTACTGCGCCCCGGCATCGCGGAAATACGCCTGCCGCATGGCGTCGAAATTCATTATGGGCATGGCCCAGACGGCCGCTTCCACGGCACGGGAATAATGCAGGTCTTGCTTGATCTTATCGATGTTGCTTTGCGCCTGTTTGTTCTCTCCGGTTTGTTCAACCTTACTCTGCGGTTGATTGCAGGATGCTAATGTAGCTGTCATTGCTATTGCAAACATGACAGTTACGGTTTTCAAATTATTGAAAGTTCTCATTTTTTAGTTTATTGTGTTACTTATGCTACGAAGGCACAAAGACTCCAAGTTTTTTCTTTTCATCTTTGTGCCTACGTGGCGGATATATTTATTTTACTTCTTCAAAATCACCTGGTTTCCAAGAACCGTCAAATGCAGGGCCATCGGGACCGTAAATGCGGAAGTAGGTAAACCAGCCTTTATCAGGTATGGTTTGAATCCAGACACCTTCTTTGCCTGCCGGGGCTTTGGGACCAAAATACAAATCGACAGACGAACCGGTAGCATCTTTCAATTCAAATAAAGAACGCAGGGCGGCTTTATCTTGCTCCGTTTGTATTTCGCTACGGGTTTCCGTATCATAGATGGTTACCGACCAGAAGAGTTTTCCGGGAACGGGAAGCGGAACCGTCAGTTTGTAGGTTTTGCCGCCATCCAAATAGGTTCCTGTATTGTCTTTTGTTCCCAGCCAATAGAGCGAACCTGCTCCTGCTGCTCTGCGGAACATGGCGGGCGATTCAACCATTGCTTGATAGAACCATTTTTCGCGTGCTGTTAAATCACGATAGGTCGGCATGTCGAATCGGCCGTTTTCAGGACGTAACGTAGCCCATTCCCATTGGCGGTCTGACCATGCCATACGGTCGGGACGACGGTCGGCAAAAGATTGCACCCGCATTTGCGCATTGGCAAGCAGGGCCGCTTTTTCCAAAATACCTGTCATTCGCACATCAGGATTGAACGGTTGCCCTTTTACAATTCCGAGCGCAGCCAACTCTCCGTAATAAAGCCGGTAAGCCTCATTGGCAGGTTCTTCATTAACGATTTTATACAGCAGTTCCCAGTATTTGATGTTCTTTTCAATTTTTCCGGGCGTAAAATCCAGGGCTTTATCCGTTACATCCACCCAGTCGGTAACATTCCAGTCGTTTTTCAACGAATGTATTTTTACCGATTTCATCAACTCAACGGCTTTATCCATATTTCCTTGTACGGGCAGCGCACGAAGCAGCATTACTACTCTGTTGGTCGATGCCACGCCTGTGTAATAGCCTTTGGGAATATCTCCCTTGTAGTTGGGGGGAATAACCAAATGTTTGCCGCCTTTACCGGCATCGGGGCCCGGCAACCCGTAGTCCATTACCCACTCTTCGTTCAGGTCATCAATGGCGCCCATGATCGGACCGGCAGGAATTTCGATTACCACAGGGCCATTGGTCAAATCCAATGGGACAAAGGCGTAAGGCGTATCGGAATTCGGAGTAAATACCGTTTGCTTGGGTGTGCCCATCATGATGACACCTGATTTATTCAGTGGGATATTTTCCTGATAAAACACCATATATCCGGCAGAGAAAGCTACTGTCGGATAGAAAAATTTATACGCTTGGATGGCGCGGTTCAAGTCGGCATCGTCGTAGGCTTTCTGAATAGTGGCCTCGGTCGGATAACCGTTTACAAATTCATACTCGGATAACGCATCCGTTTTTTGCACTGTCGATTGTTTTTGTTGATTGTCGCAGGATGCCAATAACATGATTGGCAATGATGCGAAGAGCAAAATTTTTTTCATATTTAAATTTATTTATTTTAAATAAACAGCATAACTGTAAGCAAGATAACTGGAATTTTTAGATCTGAATTTATTGATATACTTCCAACTCCATAGACCGAGTCGTTTAATTCTATACAAAAAACCCATTACTTTTTATTATGATTTAATAACAATTATCATTGCTTTTTGTTTAATTTTTCAGGATAAAAAAAAGAGAGCCGTCTCAAATGAGACAGCTCTCTTTTACATTGTCGGGGTACCAGGATTCGAACCTGGGACCCCCTGCTCCCAAAGCAGGTGCGCTAGCCGGGCTGCGCTACACCCCGATTTCTGTTTTGCGACTGCAAAGGTAGATAATTTTCTTCATAATCCAAATTTTTTGCACAAAATTTCAAAAAAAAACAATCAAACCACACTTTTCTCGTATATTTGCAACCGAATATGTAAGAATATACAAATCGACAATCAGCACTGTAAAAGCTCATCTGAATGAGCGACTTGACGTGAGCTTATTAAGTTTAATTTTTAACTTTTAATTTATGTACAGGAACAGCACTTGCGGCGAATTACGCATTGGAAATCTCAACCAAGAAGTAACTCTTTCGGGTTGGGTACAAAAAGCTCGTAAAATGGGTGGAATGATATTTGTTGACATTCGCGATCGGTATGGCGTAACCCAATTGGTTTTCAATCAGGAAACAAACAGCGAATTATGCGACAAAGCTGCCAAGCTGGGACGAGAATGGGTCATCCAGATCAAAGGAAAAGTAATGGAGCGATCCAATAAAAATAAAAATATTCCGACAGGAGACATTGAAATTATCGCATCGGAACTTAACATACTGAATCCGGCGGATACTCCTCCCTTTACTATCGAAGATGAAACAGACGGAGGCGATGACCTTCGGATGAAATACCGTTACCTGGATCTACGTCGCAACAATGTTCGCGCCAATCTGGAATTACGGCATCAAATGGCGTTTGAAACCCGCAGCTATCTGAATGAACGAAACTTCCTTGAAGTGGAAACGCCGGTATTGATCGGATCGACACCGGAAGGCGCAAGAGATTTTGTCGTTCCTTCCCGGATGAATCCCGGGGAATTTTATGCACTGCCTCAATCTCCGCAATTATTCAAACAACTGCTGATGGTTTCCGGATTCGACCGCTATTTTCAAATCGTCAAATGCTTTAGAGACGAGGATTTACGAGCCGATCGCCAACCGGAATTTACCCAGATCGACTGTGAGATGTCATTCATCCATCAGGAAGATGTTCTTCAAATGTTCGAAGGATTGACAAAACATTTATTCAAAAAAATTAAACAGATCGACCTCCCCGATTTTCCCCGGATGTCTTATGCCGATGCCATGCAACAATACGGTTCGGATAAACCGGATACCCGTTTCGATATGAAGTTCGTAGAAATAAAAGACCTGACAACAGGTAAGGATTTCAGTGTCTTCGACAGTGCAGAATATATCGGAGCTATCTGCGCCGAAGGCTGTGCCGGCTATACCCGGAAACAACTCGATGAATTGACGGATTTTGTCAAACGTCCGCAAATCGGAGCAAAAGGCTTAGTGTATGTCCGTTACGAATCCGACGGTTCCTTGAAATCCTCTGTCGACAAATTCTATTCGCCGGAAGATTTGAAAAAATGGGCGGAACGGTGCAACGCCAAACCGGGAGACTTGTTACTGATCCTCTGTGGAGAAACGGAAAAAGCTCAAAAACAGCTTTGTGAATTACGCCTGGAAATGGGATCCCGTTTAGGTTTAAGAGATAAAAATAAATTCAACTGTCTATGGGTAATCGATTTCCCTCTGTTGGAAAAAGACGAAGAGCTGAATCGTTATTTCGCAAAACACCATCCGTTCACAAGTCCCAAATCAGAGGATATCCCTCTATTGGATACTGATCCGGGAGCTGTCCGCGCCAATGCCTACGACATGGTCATCAACGGAACTGAGATCGGAGGCGGATCTATCCGGATCCATAACAGCGAACTACAAAAGAAAATGTTCAGCGTCTTAGGATTCACAGAAGAAAAAGCACAAGCTCAATTCGGATTCCTGATGAATGCTTTCAAATTCGGCGCACCCCCCCACGGAGGTATCGCTTTCGGATTGGATCGTTTCGTTTCTATCTTTGCCGGATTGGATTCTATCCGCGATTGCATTGCTTTCCCGAAAAACAACTCCGGTCGCGATGTCATGATCGATGCTCCTTCACAAATAGAGCAAGCTCAACTCGACGAATTAAATCTGACGATCGATATCAAATGAAAAAAGAGGCTGATAGCCATTCGGTTATCAGCCTTCTTTCAGCAAATAAAATCAAGTGTTTTGTTACGAACATCCTTGATGGCCTCCTTCGCTTTAGCAGTCAGATCATTCTCCATCATGTAATTTTTGACACAATCAACTGCTCTTTGAGCCTGTTCTTTGGTTAAACCAACATCTTTTTCCAATCTGTCTGCTAAACTTTCCATATCCTTATTGTTTATTGTTCTACGTCTAAGAAACGAACTAAAAATCTTTTCTTGAAAAATTAAAACAGTTTCTTATGTAATAAACAATCCGACAGGAAAAAAGTTGAAAATCAATATCCGTGTCCGTCTGCATCGTCTGCAGTTATTTTCTTCTTATCCAAGGCTCTCCAGGCATGCCAGATATAAGCCAGCACGAATGGAATGGCGATTGAAACGATAGACATCGCTTTCAAAGTAAATAAACTGGACGAGCTATTTGTTATGGTCAGTGAACTTTGCGGATCGACAAGCGATGGATAATAAGCCGTATGATTGAATCCGGCTATTAAAAACAATATCAATACGACCAAAACGGTTCCGATCCCTGTAAACCAGATGCCGGAAATAAATCCGGGCTGCATGACTCCCCGAGCGAGTCCATAAAGCACCAATACCACACCAATAAGTAAAATCCCTAAAGCCCAGGGCATAGCCATCAGATTATGCCAATATTTGAATGATTCCACAGATATAATCCCGGAAGCAGGATCTTCCGTCAAACCATCTTTTAATAATAATTGAATCAAATAAGGAAGAAACAACACCAAAAATCCTATCGCATTGATTAAAAGCTGCTTGCGTGCATTCTTACGAACAACAGTATCGTCGATGTTATTAATGAAATACAAGCATCCCAGACAACGACATAAGAAGAAAACAGCTAAGCCCAATGCCACATTCCAAAGATTTCCCACAGCCTCCAATCCATGCAAAGGATTGGTCCATGTGGATATAACGGGCATCATCACTCCTGTGATATTTTCTTTATTAACCGTAAACTCTGCTCCCATAAAAAAAGTAGACACGGCTGCTCCTAATAATACAGGACCCAGTAGGCCATTCAAAAACAAAAATGCTTTGTATGTATTTTTTCCTAACAAATTTCCTTTTTTATGTATGAACTCATAAGAAACAGCTTGTACCACAAAACTAAAAAGAATCAACATCCACACCCAGTAAGCGCCACCAAAGCTGGTCGAATAAAAAAGCGGGAAAGAGGCAAAAAACGCACCTCCGAAAGTGACCAGCGTCGTAAATGTCAATTCCCATTTTTTAGACAACGAAGAAAGCAGCATATTCAAATGTTCTTCCTTCTTACCTCCCAATGAATAAATCAATGACTGGCCTCCTTGCACAAAAAGCAAAAAAACCAACAATCCTCCCAACAAGGAAATTATAAACCACCAATAGTGTTGATAAAAAGAGTAATCCATAGTATTTGAAATTAAAAATTAAGAACTAAGAATTAAGAAATTTAGAATCCGACATTAAAATAAAAAAGGACAAAAGTCTTTTTTATTTTTAATTTTTCATTCTTCATTCTTAATTTTCTCTGGTCCGGCTTTGATTTGTTTGACCATTATACCGATCTCTGCAATCAATAAAACGGTAAATAAAGCCAGGAAGATAAAGAACGTCAGTTTCACGGATGAGACATCGATGTCTGAAATCGCCGCTTGTACCGGCAATATATCCTGAATAGCCCACGGTTGACGGCCGACTTCCGCAACAATCCATCCCGACTGAGACGTAATGTATGCTAAAGGAATCGACCACAGGCAAATCCATTGCAGCCATTTCGCACCGGCCATCTTTTTCTTATAAGTATAAAAACAAACGATCGCAAAAAGAAGAATGAAATATCCTCCTAAAATAACCATGATCCGAAAAGAATAAAAGACTAACGGAACATTCGGTATGGCATCGGCAGGAGACTTGAAATAACCGTATCCGAAGTATTGAAAATTCTCATCCAACACTTTTCTGGCCTCAACGGCCTGATCGGTATCTCCGGATTTTTTGGCCTTTCTGTAATCACTTAATGCTGCAATAGCCACTTTTCCTTTGTCCATTTTTTCCTGGATGGAAAGCGCTTTCCCTTCAGGAGTGTCGTACCCTCCTTCAACCAAATTTTTAATTCCGGGAACATAACCGTTCAGATCCCGTGTCGCCAAAAAAGATAAAGCCTTAGGTATCTGAAGATTAAAAATATACGGAGAATTATTATCCGCATAGTGCTTATCCGGAGATAAAACAGCCACACCCACAAGGCCGACTCCATTTCCTCCTTCGTATAACCCTTCCATGGCAGCCAGTTTCATCGGTTGCTTCTGAGCGACCTGATAACCGGCGCCATCTCCTGTCCAGGCTGAAAGTAATACACCAACCAATCCGACTACAGCAGATACTTTAATACTATCCAGGGCAAACGTTTTTTCCCGTTTTTTAATCAAAAACCAGGCGCTTACACCGATTACGAAGGCTGCTCCAAGCAACCAACCGGACAGTACCGTATGTAAGAATTTGTTAATCGCAACCGGAGACAGAAGCACCGACCAGAAACTAACCATCTCATTCCTTACGGTATCCGGATTAAATTCCATTCCAACAGGATATTGCATCCAGGCATTAGCAACCAAAATCCATAAAGCAGAGATCGTAGCTCCCAACGTTGTCAGCCAGGTAGATGCCAGGTGAAAACGCTTACTGACCTTATCCCATCCGAAAAACATCACAGCAATAAAAGTGGCTTCCATGAAGAAAGCAAGAATTCCTTCAATGGCCAAAGGAGCACCAAAGATATCCCCCACAAACCAACTGTAATTAGACCAGTTAGTTCCAAACTCAAATTCCAGTATAATGCCTGTTGCCACACCAATGGCAAAGTTAATACCGAATATTTTCATCCAAAAACGGGCTGTCCTTTTCCATTTGGAATCGCCGGTACGGTAATACAGGGTTTCCATGATAGACATGATCACACCCAAACCCAAGGTTAACGGGACAAACAGCCAGTGATACATAGCAGTGAGCGCAAACTGCGCTCTCGACCAATCAATTAAAGAAGCGTCAATCTGATTCATTGGATAACGAATTATTATTGGTTTGTATTTTAGTAAGTTCTTCCGAAACGTATTCGCTCTTTTTTTCTGCAGTATCAAACTTGCTATTCAGGAAATTAGGAAAGAAAAAAACTTTGAGAATAGCAAACATAATGAAAAGCTTGATCAGAATGATGATCCACAGAGGTTTTCCCCAGGTGAGGTTCTTAAATCCATCGATATACATGAAAACAAAGTCTGAAAGTGTTCTGATCTTTTCCATCCTGTTCCATTGGTATTATTAAGTACGATTTCCAGTGACAAATATAAAAACTATTTTTGAATATTAACAATTTTTTGAGATGTTTTTATAAAACACATTTTCTGAACATCAGAAAACATTTTGCAGTTCAAAAAAAATTCCCTACATTTGCACTGCAAAATGCCCAGGTGGTGGAATTGGTAGACACGCCACTTTGAGGGGGTGGTGCCGGTTACGGTGTGTGGGTTCAAATCCCGTCCTGGGTACAAAACGTAAAAAAAGTTTATTTTTAACTCTATAAAAGAGGATAAAAATAAACTTTTTTTCTTGTTAATCGATGCAGACAGCTGCTGAATTCGGGTTCTTTTTGTTATAATCCGGATAAAAAAAACAACCTGTTATTTTATCTTTTTTATAAAAAATGGAACGGACCGTTTATTCCAGTCCGAAATCCACCATCCAATTAATTCCAAACGGATCAACTGCCATACCAAACAAGGAGCCCCAGAATGTTTTTTCCATGGGCATCACAACAGTTCCTCCGGCTGAGAGCGCATCGAAAATCCGCCGGGCTTCAGATTCACTTTCCGGCGACACACAAATAGAAAAATTATTTCCCGGGATCAATTTAAATCCACCCATTACTTCCGAAACGTCGCATCCATACAATGCGGTTTCCTTACTGATCGGCAGCCCGACGTGCATAATTTTTTCTTTTTCCGAATCAGGAATCGGCTGATCGGGCGAAGGCATATCTTTGTACCTGCCTACATAAGTAAATTCTCCTCCAAATACGGATTTGTAAAAATTAAAAGCAGCTTCACAAGTGCCTTCAAACGATAAATAACAATTTACAGTTGCCATGATTTAATTTTATTTGGTATAACGATCGCTTATTATTTTCCAATCAATGATATTCCACAGTGCATTAATATGATCAGCTCTTCTGTTTTGATAATCCAAATAGTAGGAATGTTCCCAGACATCAAAGCCAAGTAACGGAGTAAGACCATTCCGCAACGGGTTACCGGCATTACTCTCTTTCACAATACTCAATTTACCGGAGCCGTCTTTAGCCAACCAGGTCCATCCGGAACCAAAAAGAGAAACGGATGCGGCGGTAAATTCTTTTTTGAAATCTTCAAAATTTCCGAACTGAGCCTTGATTGCTTCCGCCAAAGCTCCAACCGGAGCGCCGCCTCCTTTAGGAGAAAATGAGTTAAAATAAAAATCATGGTTCCACACCTGGGCTCCATTGTTAAATATGGCTCCGTCGGCTTTCTTTATAATATCCTCCAACGTTGCATTTTCAAATGGAGTACCCGGAACTAAATTATTTAAATTGGTCACATAGGCCAATACATGCTTTCCAAAGTGATATTCAACTGTTTGTTTGCTGATCACTGGCTCTAAAGCATCTGTTGCATATGGCAACTTGGGCATTTCAAACTTCATAGCTGTACTATTTTGTGTAATTAATAATATAAGTAAAAGTAAAATAAAAACTGTCTTTTTCATCTCAATGATTGTTGTTGAAATTTTTAATTTTCTCACATATCAGATAAACAAACTATTCATTGATTTGTTTTTTTATTTTTCATACGTAAATATTTATTTTTATATTTTATCGTATGGAAAATAAAAAAAAACAACAGATTATCAACACATTAAGAGAGTGCGGCAATCGCCGAACCGATCAGATTCGGGTCTTCCATTTCATCGATAATCGTAACACGGACTCCTTCAGGCAATAACACTTGAAGTTCTTTTGAAACAAGATCCTTGTAATAAGGTTTATTCTCGCTGTCTTTCCCCCAGAAAACACTTCCGTCGGCTGCCAGGCAAATCTTTTTAACAGAAGAATCCTGAGCGACTAAAACCTGAACCAGTCCGGCCAGAGAAGCCGCAACAAGTTTAGCCGAACGGTCGTAGATCCAGCGGGCGACAGCCACTTGTTCTTCCGGATGATCTTTCGGATGATTGATCATCTTGGCTAAAGCTCCTCCATCAAAATCATAACTGATTTTTTCATAAGAGAAATAGGTTTTGAAAATTTCCCCCAGATAACCTCCGGAAATAGCCTTTTCAAAACGCTGTTGTCCTTTGTTATTCGACATAGCATCCACTAAACCGTCCATAACCGTCAGGGAAGGAGGGTAAAAATTACCGGATTCCAGGTTAACCGGTATCATCCCTGTTTCCTTGTTTTTCAGTTTCTCAATTTTATCCAGGCGGATCAAGCTTGCCATATTCGTACCCGTTCCGACAATTAAACCGGTGTATGAATCATAACCGGATTCACTGAGGCCGGCAAACAGACAGGCCACCGTATCGTTAATAACCTTAATACCGGTAAAGGTAGTTTTAATATCTTTATGGTTATTCAAATATTTGAGCAAGGATTCTCCCACCGCTTTGTTGAGCATATCGGGAATATCGATGTTCTTGGTCCAACGAAGAAGGATGGCATCTCCATTCAACCGGGAAGCAGCAGGATATGAAAAGCAATAACCTATTTCTGTTACTTGTTCATCCAGCGTGTTCAATTCACTGATCCAACCGGCCATTTTCTCATGCAACTTCTCCTGATTGAAGCCAACTGTCTCTTTGGCCGACAAAGGATATTTCTTTGTTTCCAGAATTTTCCCTTTTCCGTTTTTAAATTCGACAACTGCAGCTCTGAAATTTGTTCCTCCCCAGTCCAAAACAAGCACTTTCCCATCTTTAACATCTTTTTTGGGAGTAATATGAGTCGGGATACACGAAATTTCCATATCGTCTTTTTGCAGACCTTCTTCAATCTTTTTCTGAAGATGATCCGCAATCTTTTTCAGTTCATCCGGCGTCAGTTCAAAAATATTTTTTCTCATGGCATTCCTTTTTTAAGTTTACACAAAAGTAAAAATAAATCTTCGATAAAAAAAATATGCCCGACTTTCACAAGCAGGCATATCTCCAGTTAAAACGAACCATTAACTTATAATATATATACACCAAATAAATTATTGACTAATGCTCTTCCATTTTCCTGTAATATTTCGGCTCGTAACCGGGAACAAGGTCCCGGTGAAAAATCCAGATCAAATCTTTCAGGATATAATCCGGATGAACCGGTAAATCTTCGTAGTATTTTACTTTTTTCGTATTACATACATAAATACTTTTTTTCTTGTATGCATCAAAATAAGCATAGGGACTGTATTCCGACACCAAATCCGCATAACTCATAGGGGCTTCCTGATAGCACCGTACTAACCAGAAATCGGCTTTTTCGGCTTTGTCCAACACCGTTTCAAAAGACAAAGACAAAGAACCGGTCGTCGTATCATTAGCCCAACAATAAGCAGCGCCGGCATCTTTTAACAAATGAGCGGCATAACTTCTTCCTCCCGGAAGATACCACATATTACCATATTTCATTTCGGTAAATACCGTTGGACGAGATGTAGCCGAAGCAGCCAGCTTTTTCAAATTTTCATAAGCATCGACTGTCGATTGGAAAAGGGAATCGGCCAATACTTCTTCATTGAAAAACAAAGCATGGAAACGGATCCATTCGGCACGCCCCAAGGGGGTGGATTCCATGTAGTCGACACAATCGATGATCGGTATCTTTATTTTTTCAACCAGGCCATAACCGGCATCTTTCAAAGGAGAAGCTAATATCGCTTCCGGTTCGATCAACAATATCTTTTCTACATCCGGATTGGCAGCCATACCTAAATTAATGATTGTGCCATTCTTAATCCCTTGCTGAATAAAAGAGATATCGACATATTCCGGCTCACACACACCGGCGACGGTATTAATCCGGCCTAATTCTCCCAAAACACCGCATTGTACCGTAGAATAAGTTACCACTCGCTGCAACGGTGTCCGAATCAACGTTCCTTCAGGGAGGTTCTCCGGAAGTTTCTTCTTTTTGTCTACCAAAATATAACGTTGAAGAACTTGCCCCTGCACCCATGGATTATAAACCGTTATTTTTGTGTAATCAGGCGTTTTATCGACTGAAAAACCTTGAGCATATTTCACGTATGCAATGTGATCGTCGATCGAATCCCGATTTTCGTTTTTTTCCTGAGACGGTTGCTTGCAGGATGAAAAAATCAAAAGTCCTGTCATTAAAATAAGTGTAATAAACTGTCTCATAACCATTATTGCATTATTTTATAGATTAAATCCATATCGACATGCTTCCGCACATGTTCGGCCAACTTATTGTATTGTTCTTCCTTAAAAAGCTGTAAATCAAACGGTTTTTCATTGATTTTTTCCACATAGGGAGCCAACAGGTATTCAATGAAAGCACCATTATCAAGAACGCCATGAATGTATGTACCAAAACACCTGTCATTCAGACAAAAACCATCCGGAATACGTGCGTAATCGCACTTTTTATGTGCGGAATCGCACTCGTCCCGTTCAAAAATAAAAGTCAACGGAGACGGCTTGCTTCCGGCCACCGGAACCGTTTCTCCCATATGTATCTCATACCCTTCGCACACAACTTCCGAATCAAGAAAAGAAAAATGCACTTGCCGGGTAATTTTATCTCCTTGTATCCGGGTAGAAACCGGAAGTAAACCTAATCCGGGCAGATTTTTGAGATCTCCTTCGACTCCATCGGGATCGCAAATCTCCTGTCCCATCATCTGATAACCTCCGCAAATACCCATTACCGTAGCTCCTTTTTCATAAGCATGTACAATGCTTTGGGCAACTCCGTTGCGCCTTAATTCATACAAATCCGAAAGCGTACTCTTAGTGCCCGGAATCAAAAGAATATCGGCTTTAGCAATCTCTTCCGTGTTATTCGTATAATAGAGATGAACACGGGGATCCCGCTCCAGGACATTAAAATCGGTAAAATTAGAAAGATGCCGCAACAGGATAACAGCAATATTGATTTTTCCTTGCGTTGCCTGCAGGTTTTTGGTCTGCAACATGACAGAGTCTTCTTCTTCGATGTAGATATCCTTATAATAAGGAACCACCCCAACGACAGGAATATGACACAACTCTTCCAACAGGGTTATTCCGGACTCAAACAAACGGATGTCTCCACGAAATTTATTAATCAAAATACCTTTGACTAACTTCCGTTCCTCTTCATTCAACAATAGGATCGAGCCGTAAACACTGGCAAAAACACCTCCCCTGTCGATATCAGCTACCAGGATGACACTCGCTCCGGCATGCCTGGCCATCGGAAGGTTAACCAGATCAGCATCACGCAAATTAATCTCGGAGATACTCCCCGCTCCTTCCATCACAATCGGATTGTAACGCTTCTCCAACCGATCGAAAGCCCGGCAGACTTCCTGCCGGAAACTATCGCGACTTTCCCCTTTGAAATATTGATAAGCGCTCTGGTTACCAATCGGTTTACCATTGAGTACGACCTGAGCAGCCTGATCTGTAACCGGCTTCAACAGTAGAGGATTCATATCCGTATGACAATCGATTCCGGCCGCTTCGGCTTGTACCGCCTGCGCACGCCCTATCTCCAGTCCCTCAGGCGTGGCATACGAGTTAAGCGCCATATTCTGAGCCTTAAACGGAGCCGGATGATAACCATCCTGCAGGAATATCCGACAGAAAGCGGCTGTAATGATACTTTTACCGACATCACTTCCTGTTCCGGCAAAAAACAAAGGGAGAAGTTTCTTCATGTTTTTTATTTTTTAAAGAAATGAGCTCCTACAGGGCCTATACTTCCTGTATCAAATTTTTTCAAAAGTTTTCCTTCCGAAGATAAAACATACATATTTCCGGTTGTTTTGAAGTCCAGAGCATCCGCAATGTATATATTTCCGGTAGAAGGATCTACATTGATTCCATTGGGGTTCTGGATAAGCGTTCCATCTGTAATAAACTGCTCCGACAGCACTTTCTCATTGATCGCATCGTAAGTCGTATATTTTATATTTTTAGGATCTATGCCGTATGTAGAGTAAACAATATACAGTTTTGTTCCTGAAGAAGCAAAGAAAGCCGCTTTAACAGAAGGAATTACCTCCGATTCATCGGTCTTTGTATCGATCCGCTGAAGTGAATACGCATCATCTGCCATATAATCACTCATTGAAATCAAGTAGATATCGCCCTGATTATCCGTTTGCATCAACCGGGGATTCTGTACGACTTGAATGGATTTAGAAACTGTCAATGTAGCCACATCGACCACCGACACCGTATGGTCATAATTGGCCGGATAAGCCATTCCACCCGAGTTGGCAACATATAATTTATTGTTGGAGTAAACGACATTCTCCGGATTCCTGCCCACTTGCACCTGTTTTTCAATTTTCAACGTAGCCGTATCAATCTGAGCCAGATAACCATCGAACAAAGTCACATATACTTTTCCGCCACTCGCGGCCAGATAACGAGGATAAGAGGGTTGATTATTTCTCATCGGTTTGATCGAATCAATGACTTTCAGATTCTTATCCGTAATGAATATCGTATTGGAATTATAAACAGCAGTATATACTTTTGATCCGTACACCAGCAGATCTTGTCCGGTATCTCCTAAGATTTTTTTCTTGTTTTGTGACCAGAATACGTTGGTATATACCGCTTTTGTAGCAAAATCATAAGCAGCTATCGACGCATCGTTATTTCCATAACCTCCACTATTGAGGATATAAGCTCCTTCACGAATCGTTTCGATTGGCTCCAGAACAACAGGATCATCATCGCTACAAGACGTGAATGACACCGCTAAAAAAGAACTGACACAAAGAAATAAGAATAATTTTTTTAGTTTCATTGCTTTATTTTTTAATCATTAATTGATGAAATATTTTGTTTTTCAAAATTTTAATCCGACAGACAAGCGGTATGCCCTACCGGGCATCGGATACCAGTGAACAATTTCATACGACTGATCTGTAATATTTTGTATATCTCCCTGAATGCGCAAACTATTTTTTCCCCAGTTGAATGTTTTATGAAGAGACAGGCTTTGATCGCAATAGCCATCCATTCTATTCAGGGGAATATTTTGAGGCAAAGAATATCGTATCCCATTGAAAATAAAGCTATAACTAAAATTTACCCATGGATTTTCCAATGTCACAGCTCCGGAACCCGAATGCTCCGGAACATAGGGCAATTGATGCTTATAACTCTTCGTTTTTTCACTTTGCGTCAAGTCTATCGCTTTTTGATAACTGTAACCGGCAGAAACATTCATTTTCCATTGTTTTCTGATATGAATCTCTCCAGCCAGGTTCACATCCAACCCTTTAGCCTCCGTTTCATCCATATTCATCATTTTCCAGACAAAAAGAGTCGGAATAGCGACAATCTTATCATATACCCTATTATAATAGGCATCGATCGAAGCCATGATAATAGGTACCAACCCATCCATCGAACCCGTCCAGGTTAATCCCAGATTATATTGAGACGCTCTTTCCGGACGTAATTGAGGATTACCGACCCGCGAATAATACAAGTCATTGAAAGACGGAACTCTGAAACTGTTTTTATACGACGCACGCACGCGCAGGTTAATATCGTCAAACGGCAAATAAGATGCGCTTACAGAGGGAGATAATCTCTTTTTATCGGCAGAAGTTTCTCCGTTTTTTACTGTTTCGGTAATCAATGTACCCAGTAAATTACCGGTTACCGTTAACCGTTTCCCCGTATATTGAACAGATAAAGCCGTCAGGGATGTCCATCGTTCAGGAGAAGGACAATCCGGAAAATTATTCCATAAGGTGTTGACAAAAAGATCTTCGGCCAGAGAAAACGACAAGCACTCTAAAGGAGTATAAAGCAAAGTCCCGGAGGCATAATATTCCTTTTGACTGTATCTGTTTTCCTGTTTACCATGTTCATATTTATCACCCACATCGATGTAACGGGTATAAGTATAGTTGTATTTCGCTTGTGCTTGTACGGAAAACTGCTTATTGAGAGGATTTTCATAATGAAATTGCGTAAAGAAATTTTTATCCCACAAACGTTCGGCCGAATAGGGATTATAGACGACGACAGCCCCCGGCAAACCCCGTTCGGAATCATAATAATAGGCTTTCAGGTTTATGTTTCCTTTCTTTTTGAAATTCCCATAAAGGTTGATCTCCGTATTGAATGATTGCAGATCACTGTTGATCCGTTTTTCTGTCGTTTTTTTATCTCCGTCGATCCATGTAAACGGATAATTGCCATCGGTTTGTTGCCAGTTCCCGAAAACGGAACAGGAAAACGCATCATTGAACTTATAAGCATATTTCAACGAAGGATTAAAAAATCCGAATGAACCCGCTTTGACTTGTACGCTACCGGTGTGTCTGGAGTCTTTCAACTCGGGGCGTTCTGTCTTCAGATTCAAGGCTCCGGCAGAAGCCGACATACGGGCTGTCTGAAAAATATCGTCATTTTGCCCGATCTCCAGCGTAATCAAACTCAGGTTATCCAGCGAAAAACGACCGATATCCACTTGTCCCGTTTGTGCATCGCTGATCGTTACCCCATCATAGCTGACCGCCGTATGAGTAGCTCCCATACTACGAATAGAAACTGTTTTGATTCCCCCTAGCCCACCATAATCTTTGACGGTTACCCCGGAAAAATGTTGTACAGCATCAGCAATCGATCGGATTCCGATACGAGCTATATCCTTGGAATCCATAACTTGCAGAGGAACAGTCGATCGGGAGGCCGAAGGCTTCACATGGCCGACAACCTGGACTTCGTCCAAAATTTGTCCGGAGATGGTATCCGACTGATACTGTGCATTGGATATCATACAAAAACACAGTAACCCTGATAATAACAATTGAAAACGATGTGACATACAAGCTTATTTGATTAAAAACCAAACAGCTCCGATCTAAAGTACAGTAAAAACGATTGTAAACGAACGAGGCGTCCCAAACGTTCCACAGCTCTTTCCTCGAAAGCTTTTGAAACAAACATTATGCGATGGCAGGTCTTCTGACTTACTCTCGTTTTGTACGCCTTCCCGGGATTATTTGATAATTAAGAATTAGGAACTTCAACTCTCAACTTTTAGTTCTTAGTTCTTAACTTCCTCTTCCCAGTGGCCTGAGTGTTGTACAAAACGCTAAAAGAGCTTACAGCAGCGGGACTGTCCGGGATTTACACCCGATTCCCTTTTCATATTTCTTTGGATGATACAAAAGAAATAAACCATTGCGAGGACAAAGGTATGAAAAAAAAATTAATTTCTCTTAGAAACTGTTTTTTTATTTATTATTTTTCTAAATCCTGATATTCAGGATGACGAACGATATAGGTTTTGACAAACGGACAGGTGGGATTTATTTTCCAATTGTTTTTCCGGGCATGTTCCAATGCATATCGGACTAATGCCGAACCAATTCCCTTTCCCTCTAATTCTTTAGGGACTCCTGTGTGGTAAAATTCATAAACAAGGTCTTCTTTCCGACGATATTTTAACTCCGCAGTATAACCATCGATCATGACTTCAAAACACTTTTTACTTTCATCCTGTTTAATCACATCATCCATACCTGTCTATTTTTTTGCAACCAATTGATTATAAATCAATAATCCGACAATTGTCAGCACACCGATACCGGAAAAAATCAACCAGAAAACGGCCGGCTGATGTAAGTTCTGAATGTAGTGTACGTAAAGTTTGGCTCCTAATATTCCTCCGACTCCACTTCCGATCACACCATATAAAAACGAATAACCAAGGTACAACGCCTTTTTATCTTCAGGAGCTATCAAACCGACATAGGAAAGGAATTTAGGATGTGCAGTCATCTCTCCCAATGTAAAGACGACAATTCCGGCAATCAGAACCCAGATATTCACAGAAATAGCCAATATAGCCATACCCAACGAACCAAAAGCAATTCCGGTAATCATTGTCGGAAGCGCTTTGAATTTTTTCACGACCGCAGAAACAACGAACTGAAGGCAAATGATCACTCCGGCGTTGATAACGGTAATATGTTCCACATCAAACTTCCACTGAGGGTCGCTCACAAATAATCCCAAGAATTTATTCACGGCCAGATTCAACGGGGTCGCATCGATGCAGTCGTTCACATACCAGAGAACCGAGTCGAACATCTGGAAATAAAGGATCCAGAACAGGGAGTAGATTACGATCATCACTACAAATCGAAAATCTTTCAACACGCTCACAGCCCCCAGAAGGACTTCTCCCAGGCTCTTTGAAGTTTGAGGTTTCTCCGGTTCTTTATATAGAAAGATGTTCAGCAGCAATAAAGATCCTGTAGCAATCGCTGCCATATAGAAAATATAGCTATAGGATATCTCTTTCAGCAACGGGATGAGGATCAAAGGAAAAATAAAAGCGCCCAGGTTGATCGACCAATAATAAACTCCAAAGCCTAAGGAAGAGTTTTGTTCGTCGGTCACACGGGCAATTGTTCCTGAAATCAAAGGTTTGAAAAATCCCGCACCGATATTCATGAAAAGTAAGCTTGCAAAAACAGTCTCATATCCTGTACTGATCCCGGAGAAATAGTAGCCGACGCTCATAACGACAAAAGCGCCCATCAAAATTTTCCGATAACCATAGCGATCGGCAATAGCGCCGGATAAAATAGGGAGTAGATAAAGTAGCGGTTTGGTAATGCTACTGATCAGACCGGCTTGTTCAAAACTGATACCTAATCCCCCGTTTGCAACACTTGTCGTAAGATATACCGATAAAACAGACATGACACCATAATAGGAGCCCCTTTCTAGGAACTCCATTATGATGACAATCCAATAATTTCGAGGGAAAGAACGAAATCCTTTCTTATTCATTGATATATTGAGGTCTTATTTCGCAATGCGTTCCAACCATCTCAACATAAATAGCATGAGACACATTGAAATCAGACAGACAATGACAAACAACAACCAGGTTGTCGACAAAGAAAGCTGTTCATAGAAAATAGCTCCGATAAAGAGCAGCGAGTTTCCGATGGCTGTAGCACATAACCAAAGTCCTTGCATCATCCCTTGATATTTAGGAGGTGCGACTTTGGATACGAATGAAATCCCAAGCGGACTGATAAATAATTCGGCTACAGTCAATATAAAGTAAGTTCCGATCAATAAGAACGGAGTAATCCGTTGAGCATCTGCAAGACCTCCTGAAGCGGTTATGTCTGCTTTTGAAGGAAGTCCCATGGAACCCAATGTCATTAAAACATAAGCGGCCGCTGCAATTCCCATCCCGATTGCAATCTTTTTAGGAGTGGAAGGCTCTTTGCCTCTGGCTCGTAACGCTGCAAAAACAGCGAGAATAACTGGAGTTAAAAATACAACAAAGAATGGATTGATCGATTGGAATAACTCAGCTCCCACAAGTTTTGTAAAACCAAGGTTTATGTTGATATTACTCAGATCCGTATAGTCTTTAGCAAACAAAGTTAAAGTCAATCCGTTCTGGTGGAAAGAAAACCAGAAGAAGATAACAACAGCAAATACAGCAAACAAAGCGGATAAGCGTTGTTTTACTTCCTGAACGCTCATTCCATCATCCTGAATACCAGTAGATTTTGTCGCAAACGAAGGATTCGGAAACGTTTTCTTATTTAAGATATACACAACTAACGAAATAAGCATTGCAAAAATGGCTACTCCAAATGCATAATGAAATCCGGTCACAAAGACATTCAGGTAGTCTTTGGCAAATAATGTCCAATCACTACCTGTATATCCGACAGAAGTCGCCAGATTCTGAAATTTTGTAAGACCATCCGCAGAAAGGGTATTAGCCAAATAACTATTACACAACTCGGATAAATCAGAATTATACTCAAATCCATGTGAAGTAACCCACCAGTTCCTTACTCCTACGGCAATAATCGGAGCGAAAATAGCTCCCACATTGATAAACATGTAGAACAACGAAAAACCGGAATCACGCATCTTTGAATATTTCGGATTATCATACATCTGTCCTACCAATGCTTGCAAGTTACCTTTGAACAAACCATTTCCAAATGCGATCACAAACAAACCCAAACAGCTTATAGCCAAATACATACCATATTTACCTTCAGGTGCAGGGGTTGGAGTCGGTATGGCCAGGATCAGGTAACCAACTGCCATTAAAATCAAACCGACCAGAATAGTCCCTTTGAAATTTTTTGTTTTGTCGGCAATAATTCCTCCAACAAATGCAAGCATGTAAATAGAAAAATAAAACACAGAATAAATGATACCGGCTTTCGTACCGGTAAGTCCAAACTTCGCCATTAAAAACAGCGTCAGAATGGCCATCATAATGTAAAATCCGAAACGCTCTCCCATATTTGCGATGGAGGCAGCCATTAATCCTTTAGGATGATTCTTAAACATAATTATTTGTATTAGTTATTACTAAAAAAATTCATTTTTTGCAAAGATAAAAAAAGAAATTAGATTACAAAGAGGAAAAACTCCCTTTGCCAAAGTTTTTGTTTGATTTTGAACGGCCGATTGCGACTGCATGCAAGTGACCGGACTGCCGGCAATAAACACCAATGAGCGTATAAAAGAAATACACAACGATATGAATATCTGATTTTCAAATATTTAATACAAGCCTTTTATTTTATTTATTATAAAAGTAAAATAAGTGTCAAAAATTGAGGCATTTAAAATTTGTTTAGAATGAAAATAAATAATACCTTTATGCTCTTAAAAAATTAACATTTCAATGACAATGGAAAATTTCGAAAAACGCTACGAAAAGGTTCCCGTGTCCATTTTCAGTGATACGGAGGTCGCTTCGGAATTGGTAGCCAAACAAGTGGCTTCTTTGATCCGGGAAAAAGCAAAAAGAGGAGAAAAATGTGTCTTGGGACTAATCGCAGGATCAACAGGAGTTGGTGTGTACGAAAATTTAGTTCGCATGCACAAAACCGAAAACTTAAGTTTCAAAAATGTAATCGTATTCAATATTGATGAGTATTATCCTCTGAATAAAGAGGAGTTACAAAGTCGCTACCGTTATCTGAATGAATATCTATTCGACGAAGTAGATATTCTCAAGAATAATATCCATTTGATACCAGGGGATTTGAAGAAAGAAGAAATTCCGGCTTTTTGTATCGAATACGAGAAAAAAATAGTGGAAGTCGGAGGTATCGACTTGCAATTGCTCGGATTGGATGGACGGGGGCAGTTGGGAGCCAATGAACCCGGATCTATGTTCAATTCGAGAACGAGACTTATTACGTTGGATTATAGTACCCGCATGAGCGCTGCCAGCAATTTCTTCGGAGAAGAAAATGTTCCTGATCATTGCATTACAATGGGAATCGGCACAATTATGGATGCCAAGCGTATCATCATGATGGCTTGGGGAGAAGGCAAAGCCCGCACAGTCAAAAAAGTAGTCGAAGGAAATGTTACCGAAATGCTACCGGCATCTGTTCTGCAAAACCACCCGAATGCGAGTTTCATCTTCGATACGGCATCGGCAGCCGAATTGACAAGGATCAAAACACCATGGCTGACAGGACCTGTTACCTGGACCAATAAATTGACCCGGCGTGCCGTGTTCTGGCTTTGTGAAAAATTAGACAAGCCGATCCTTAAGTTGACCGAACGGGATTATAA
Source organism: Bacteroidales bacterium (assembly GCA_031551395.1). Classification (GTDB taxonomy): domain Bacteria; phylum Bacteroidota; class Bacteroidia; order Bacteroidales; family Azobacteroidaceae; genus BNXB01. The sequence goes on along the minus strand of JAVBNR010000019.1, from coordinate 33,315 downwards.
CGACAGCGGTTTGGGAGAACTGGTTTCTCAGTTTGGCCCGGCGAACAAAATTAACATCAAAGTATTCAACGACTTACAACACACTATTACCGGATGGCCGGGAGGTAAACCGAATGCCGACGACAGTACTCGTCCGGAACGGGCACAACCATTCCCCAAGCGAGTTGTCGTGTTCAGTCCGCACCCCGACGATGACGTGATTTCTATGGGAGGAACATTGGCTCGATTGTCGGAACATGGACATGAAGTGCATGTCGCCTATCAGGTATCAGGGAACATTGCCGTTTTTGACGATGAAGTCGTCCGTTTCCTCGATTTCATCCGGGATATTTCCAAAACATACGGATTTAATCACGAGAAAGCGAATGAAGCATATCAAGAAACATTGGACTTTTTCAAAAATAAACGTGCCGGTCAGATAGACTTGCCTCAGATCGGAGCATGCAAAGGCGCGATCCGGAAAGGAGAAGCAAAATCGGCCTGCCGTTACCTGGGTATTCCGGAAAACCGAACCCATTTCCTTGATTTGCCTTTCTACGAGACAGGAGCTGTGAAGAAAAAACCAATCGGAGAAGTCGATATTCAGATCATTGCCGATCTACTGGAAGAAATCAAACCTCATCAGATTTTTGCAGCCGGAGACTTGTCTGACCCACACGGAACACACCGCGTTTGTTTTATTGGAATACTGGAAGCGTTGAAGCGTCTGAAAGGACATGAATGGCTCGAAGAATGCCGCCTATGGCTCTATCGCGGGGCATGGCAGGAGTGGGATGTTTCGGAAGTAGACATGGCCGTTCCGCTCAGTCCTGAAGAAAGCCGCATCAAACGCATGGCTATCTTCAAACACCAATCTCAGAAAGATCGTCCGTTGTTCCCGGGAACCGATCCCCGTGAATTCTGGCAACGCGCTGAAGAACGCAATACGGCAACAGCTGTCAAATACGACAAGTTGGGTATGGCTGAATATCAGGCAATGGAGTTATTTGTGAGGTATCATTTTGAAAATGATTGAAATTTGAATGACCGTTAGGGGTGTAAGTAAAAACTAAGAACTAAGAACTTATACCCCTAATGCCTCATTCTTCTTTGATCGGAAATTTCCCTGATTTTATAACTTTCTTAAATTGCTCAAAATCAGAATTAACTTGTTCGGCATAAGCCATAGCAAAAGTTGTTATAGCCTCACTGAACTGATTATTACTCCCTATGTATGAACTAATAATCTGAGCATTCCCTGTTTTTGCATGAGCGCGCGCCAGTACCCGGCCACACAATCTGGCATAAGCGCTAAGCAACTCCACATCAAAAAGTCCGATTTCCGGGGCTATTTTTTTATCTTTCAATTGTCTGAAATAAAAATGACGTCCCTTCGGACCGGTTCCCCAACCTAAAAATATATCACTGGCTGTTTGCACTAAACGCTGTCCTTCCACCACTCTTTGCCCATGATGTTCGTAGGCACTCTTCCCGGTATAAGGTTCCAGGATACTGGAACGAGCTTCTTTTATTTGAATAAAAAGAGGTTCTTCTTTCTCATTCAGAAGAAGCGCGACATAACAACGAGTACCGACACTGCCTATTCCGACAACTTTCAATGCAACATCGATGATCTTATAATGACTTAGCAAAAAACGCCGGTTGGGCTGCAACGTGTCGAGATATAAGTCCCAGAAAGCATTTATTTCATCCTTTACTTTATTTACATCAAACGGATGATAAACCAACGGAGGTTGTTCGGTAATCTCAAAATTACCTAACACCTGTTGTGTGATTTTGTAAAAAACCTGCTGCTGAGTTTTTCTTTGGGCTGCCAAAATAGCTTCATCTATAATTTCCTTGACCACCTCCCGCTTTGAATTATTCCGCAAAGTTTCCAGATCAAATTTCATATACCATAAATCAAGATAGTTCATTTCCGAATAAACTTTCATATTCTTATGATACGAATGTGCCAGTATAAAAGCAATTTCTTCTGCAGCAGAATCTTTCATATCATTATCCTTCGCAGCCAATACAAAACTGACTGCAAGCCGTTTCAAATCCCATTCCCAGGAGGCCGGATGTGTTTCGTCAAAATCATTGATATCAAAAACGAGTGTTCGTTCCGGAGTCGCAAATCCACCAAAATTCATCAGGTGGCAATCTCCGACAGACTGAACTTTCAAGTCTGTGCAGGGAAGCTGATAGAGATCATGCGCCATGATATTCGCTGTTCCCCTGAAAAACGCAAATGGAGATGCACTCATCCTCCAATGCCGGATCGGAATAAGATCGGGAAGCCTGTCTTCATTAGAAGCTCTGATCATATCTTCTACCAGGTCGCGAGAAAGATGTAACTTAAAAGTCCCCTGTTCTTTCCTCGATATTTCCTGACGCAGCCATTTCCCTTTTTCTATTTGTTCTTGAAGACTCATATTTATTTTTTCAGATTTAAACGTTCCTGTGTGCCGATTGTTCATTTATTTTCTGCATCAATCGGTATCCTTTTGTCGTTTATCCTGACTCTTCAATCGCTCTTCTTCTCTTTTTTATATCCTGATTGGGGATTTACTGCTGTCTGACGGTCCTATTACTTATTTTTACCTGGTGTGTGAGGCTTTGTTTAAGGGCGCTCCTTTTCTATTTTTTCATGCACATTAAGATATGCAGGTAAAGCGGCCGAACCATACCAGGAAAAGATTTCCGCATCCAAAAGCTTCGATTCGATGGCAGGGTCTGTTTTCAGAAGTATTTCCGCTTCTTCCTTCGTTTTAACATTGAAAATATAGATCCCCCGGTAGGATTTGTCATTTTTACCCAATGGCCCGGCAACCACCAATTGGCCTTCTTTAGCTAAACGAGCAATGTTTCCCAAATGCCCACGGAAGATTTGGGAAACTTTCTCTTTATCATCAATCGTTGCAGGTCCTGTCTTGAGGATAACAAATACATACGATTTCATACCGTACATATCGGCGCCCAATGAATCGGCTAATGCTTTGTCATACTTCGGATTGTGAGTTTGAGCCGAAGCTCCCAACGACGCAAATAAAAATGCAGCTGTCAAAATGGCTATTCTCTTCATATTTCTTTGATTTTGTAACTGACAAATGTACACAAAATTTACGTCAAACCCGTAGATCCGATTGTTTTACCAACGAAACCTGCAGCACGACTTAAAATACGGCCATATCTTTTTCCACAGTGGATATTCCTCCGATACCAAAATTTTTCACTAAAACATCGACTACATTGGGAGAAAGGAATGCCGGAAGGGTCGGTCCGAGATGAATATTTTTGACTCCAAGACTCAATAACGCCAATAACACGATGACCGCTTTTTGCTCATACCATGCAATATTGTAAACAATCGGCAGTTCATTCACATCTTTCAATCCGAAAGCATCTTTGAGCGCTAATGTAATCACAACCAAAGAATAACTATCATTACACTGTCCGGCATCCAATACACGAGGAATTCCTCCTATATCTCCCAACTGAAGTTTGTTGTAACGATATTTGGCGCAACCAGCCGTCAGGATAACATTATCTTCAGGCAAAGCCGAAGCAAAATCCGTATAATATTCACGCGATTTCATCCGTCCGTCACAGCCGGCCATGACAACGAACTTTTTAATCGCACCTGATCGAACAGCATCTATTACTTTATCGGCCAAAGCCAAGACCTGATTATGAGCAAATCCGCCAATGATTTCTCCTTTCTCTATTTCTTTCGGAGGCATACATTTTTTGGCCTGCTCGATCAATACCGAAAAGTCTTTTGATTTTCCATCTTTACGACTGGGAATATGTTTCGCTCCGGGAAGCCCCGCTGAACCGGTCGTATAAATCCGATCCGTATAAGTAGCCGATTTCAATGGAGGAACAATACAATTGGTTGTAAAAAGAATAACCCCATTGAAGCTTTCAAATTCTTCACGTTGCTTCCACCAGGCATTCCCGTAATTACCAATAAAATGCGAATATTTTTTGAATGCCGGATAATAATTGGCAGGAAGCATTTCGCTGTGTGTATAAACATCGACTCCCGTTCCTGCTGTCTGCTCGAGCAATTCTTCCATGTCTTTCAAATCGTGCCCGCTGATAAGAATACCCGGGTTTTGACCTACACCAATATTCACTTTGGTTATTTCAGGATTACCAAAAGAAGAGGTATTCGCTTTATCAAGCAATGCCATCGCTTTCACGCCACACTCTCCTACTCCCAAAGCCAAAGAAACCAACTCGTCGACAGGAATATCTTGACGGCTGACTTCGGCTAAAGCATTTTCAATCTGAGCATATAGATCCTCGTCTTCATATCCCAGATTCAATGCATGTTCTGCATAAGCCGCCGCGCCTTTGACTCCATAAATAATCAATTGTTTCAAAGAGCGAATATCTTCATTTGTTTCACTCAAAACACCCAGTTTATCGGCTACAGATTCATATTCGGAAGGTTCTACAAAAAATTTCACTTCATCCGTAAGCGGAAAAGACAAACCTTGCTTGCGCAACCCGTCTATCAACGCCTGCTTGTTCGCCAACGCTCCCTGTATCCGGATGCGAATCGAATCATCATCGAAATTGGCATTGGTAATCGTACAAAAAAGAGCGTCCAGAATCTGGCGACTGGTTTTTACGTCTGCCGTTCCTTGAGAACGTAAAGTTTGATTAAGAATAGCTTCTCCTCTTACAATATATAAAAGGACATCCATTAATGCTGACGTTTGCGGTTCTTTTCCACAGACTCCTTTAATCGTACAGCCTTTACCTTGAGCTGCTTCCTGACATTGATAACAAAACATTTCCATCATTTTAATTTTTAGAATTTTATTTTCAAATCCACTTCTCACTGATTACTTTTCCTTCGACCGAGAGCACTATGACTTTAACCGGAATATTCCGTTCCGCTTGCTGCCTGGCCATTTCTGCTATTCGCACTAATCCTCCGCAACAGGGGACTTCCATAATAAGCACTGTCAACGTATCAATTTCTGCTACGTCAATCATCGCAGTCAATTTATCTATATAAGATTGTGTATGACTATCCAATTTGGGACAAGCGATTGCTAACATTTTCCCTTTTAAGAAACGGTTGTGAAATTCTCCACTGGCAAATGCCGTACAATCAGCGGCTAATAACAAATTAGCTCTACTTAAAAATCCGGCTTGAGGATTCAATAAATGCAATTGTACGGGAAACTGCCTTAATTCGGAAGACCGGATATCGGATGTTTTTACTCCCGAAGGCATCGCATAATGGTTTTCCTGTGAAATTTTAAACTCCCTCATTATTGAGCCGGGACAACCACATGCCATTGTTTTTTCTTTTTCTTTCATCTGGAAATTGACAGGAATACCCTGTTTCTCTAAATATTCCAAACCTTGATGCAAAAGTTCGTTCTCTCCATGCTCTTTCAGATGGTTCAAATGAGCGAGAATAACAGCTTCTCCGCGAGGCACCATACGCTCCATCACAGCCTCTTCATTATAAGGTTCTGCCTCACGCTCTTCCAGTGTTATCGCTCCGACAGGACATTCTCCAATACAAGCTCCTAATCCGTCGCAATACAACTCACTAACCATTACAGCCTTACCGTCAAGCAATTGCAAAGCCCCTTCATGACATCCGTTCACACAAGCTCCACATCCATTGCAGAGTTCTTCATTTATTTTTATAATTGTCCGCTTCATAAAGAATCCAAATTTTAGAACAAAAGTAGATCTGTGGAACATTTTAATCTGTTACATATGTTACACCTCAATTATTATTTATATTTTTGTACCTGAAGGAATCATTTATCCTTATAAATAGTTGCATGATGGAATATATTGCTTTAACACAAATCCCTCTTTTTCAGTCGATAGAAGAAAATGAACTATTCCGGATTTTTTCGGAACTGAAAATTTCCGAAACCCGTTTCAGGAAAGATGCCTTACTGGCCCTGCAGGATGAGCCCTGTAACCGTTTGATCATACTGCTCTCGGGAAGTGTAAAAGGAGAAATGATCGATCCTTCGGGGAGAATGATCAAAGTGGAAGATATCTTTGCTCCTAATCCTTTGGCAATCTTGTTTTTATTCGGACAAAACAATCGGTTTCCGGTGCAAGTAACCGCCAGAGAAGAAGTATCTGCACTTGTTATTCCCAGGCAATCCGTCCTCAGAATGCTAAGTATGAATGAAGTCCTCCTAAAAAATTACTTGGATATTTCTGCCGGATTTGCAGCCCGGCTTAGCCAGAAACTTCATTTCATGTCTTTTCGTACGATCCGGCAAAAACTATCCATGTATATCCTTAAACTTTCAAAAGAATCTCAATCCGATGTAGTAGAACTGGATAAAACAAAAAGCGCTCTGGCAGAATATTTTGGAGTATCCCGTCCGTCACTGGAACGCGAACTGACCAACATGCAAAACGACAAGCTCATTGTTAATGACAAAAAGAAAATAGAAATAAAAAATAAAACCGAACTTATTCGGCTGGTTCATTCATAAGAAACCGTAACATCCGTTACAGTTTTTTCATAAAAAAAACCTTAGTTTTGTAGCGTTGTTAGTTTTTAACTTCATTGAGTTTACTATTGTTGAATGATTTATGAAAAAACTTTTGAATCGGATACCCAATAGAATGATTCTGCCATTCTTCATTGCAGGGGGATTATTAGCCGGTTTGGGAGCTTATGCCATGTATATGTCAAGGGCACATTCCTATCTGTCTGATGATCCTGCGGCATGTATCAACTGTCATATTATGACTCCGTACTACCAATCATGGAATCACAGCTCCCACTCACAATGGGCTAATTGTAACGATTGCCATGTACCACATCATTCTGTTTTTTCAAAATATGCTTTTAAAGCAATGGACGGACTGTATCATTCCGCTGTTTTCACAATCAAAGGAGAACCTCAGGTTATACGTCCGAGAGAAGCAAGCAACAATGTAATCATGGAAAATTGCATCCGGTGCCATACACAATTAAATACTGATTTTGTAAAAACCGGAATGATCAGTTACACTGAAGCGAAAGACGGAAAAGGGAAAGCTTGTTGGGATTGCCACACACAAGTTCCTCACACAAAAATAAGCAGTCTGAGCTCATCTCCGAATGCCATTGTTCCCCTACCCGAATCGCCGGTACCGGAATGGTTGAAAAAAACAATGAAAAAGAAACAATAAAAATATAGAAAATATGTTTGGAAAATTGACCGAAGCAATCAAACGCAAACCCATCATCGGATGGGGAATTTTTGCCATAGTGATGGTGGCCGTATTTGTTTTGGGCCTATTAGCCGCTTCTATTACCGAACGACGAGCTGAAATCGCCACACTATTTAATAACAAGAAAGTGGACATTTCCGGAATTGAATCTCGTAATGAAATATGGGGAGAAAACTACCCGCGGGAATACAATACCTGGAAAAAAACCGCAGATATGGATTTTCGCAGCAAGCATTTGGGGAATATGCCTGAAGACGTACTGGAAAGTCGTCCTGCAATGGTCGTACTCTGGGCTGGATATGCCTTTGCTCAGGATTACTCCGCTCCCCGAGGACACGCACATGCGCTGGAAGACATCCGAGCGACTCTTCGAACCGGGTCTCCGGATGAAAACACAAAAGACATGCAACCGGCAACTTGCTGGACTTGTAAAAGTCCCGATGTCCCGCGTATGATGCATGAAGTAGGTATAGCTAACTTTTATAAAACAGCATGGAGCATGTTCGGCGACCAAATTGTGAACCCGATCGGATGTGCCGATTGCCACGACCCGAAAACGATGAACCTGACGATTACTCGTCCGGGATTGATCGAAGCTTTTGAACGTCAAGGACGTAATATTGCAGATGCCACACCGCAGGATATGCGTTCACTGGTGTGCGCCCAATGCCACGTTGAATATTATTTCAAAGGAGACGGCAAATACCTGACTTTCCCCTGGGATGGAGGTATGACTGTCGAAGACATGGAAAAATACTACGATGAAGCGGATTATAAAGATTGGACTCATGCCGTGAGCCGGGCTCCAATGCTAAAAGCTCAACATCCGGATTATGAAATCTTCCTGCTGGGACCTCATGCTCAACGCGGTCTGAGTTGTGCCGACTGCCACATGCCTTACGTTTCCGAAGGCGGTATCAAGTATTCGAACCATCAGGTGGTAAGTCCCCTGAAAAACATCTCGAATACCTGCCAGGTTTGTCATCGTGATTCTGAAGAGAAACTTCGTAATTATGTTTATCAATACCAGGATAAAGCGCTTGAAATCCGGAATCGCATCGAAACGGAATTATCCAAAGCCCATATCATGGCTAAAACAGCCTGGGACAACGGAGCTTCGGATGCCGAAATGGCGCCGGTGTTGAAACTACTCCGTCAGGCACAGTGGAGATGGGACTTTGCAGTGGCTTCACATGGAGCTTCATTTCATGCTCCGGTCGAAACTCAACGCATCCTGGCACATAGTCTTGATAAATCGTTATTGGCACAATTGGAAGTCCAAAAGGTACTTTTCGCCCATGGAATCAAAGAAGTGCCGATGCCCGATATTTCTTCCAAAGAAAAAGCTCAGGCCTACATCGGACTCGACATGAAAACCATCCGGGAGAAAAAAGCAAAATGGATAGAAACAGTGGTTCCCAAATGGTTGGAGAGTGCAAAAGAAAAAAATCGCTTATTAAGTAAAAATTAAGTCTATCGTTGAAAAGCAAACGAAAAATAGGACAATTTCCGTGGCGATATAAAGAAAGTATGATCGTTGCGGCGGGATTCGTCTTTGTTGGCTTCATGCTGCAATGGCTGTGCGGAGCTTTTGATTTTACCCTCCTGCAATGGCCGGTTAACATCCTGCTTGGCGGAATAACAGGAATCTTTCTGGTCCTGTCGGCCACTCAACGAAAAAATCCGTTTTATCAATGGTTCTCAGGTGTCCCAATGGCTGTTACGCTAATAGGGACATTGGTTATCTTAGGAATTATTATGGGTTTAACCCCTCAAGTGATTTCTTCCGAAGATGCAGTACACGATCTTTTTTTTCGTCTGGGTTTCAGAAAGATGACATCAGCATGGCCATTCGTATTGATCTATATCGTTCTGTTACTTTCACTTGGATCCTTAATTACCAGGCGCTTGATCGATTTCCGCATAAAAGATTACGCTTTTTATTTGAATCACATCGGCCTGTGGCTTTTACTTTTCGCTGCAGGAGCAGGAGCTTCGGATATCAAGCGCTATGTGATGTATATTCGGGAAGGCGAAGTCGAATGGCGTGTATACAATAGCCAAAAAGAGGTCTTGGAACTGCCTGTAGCCATCGAATTGAATGATTTCTATATGGAAGAATATCCGCCTAAATTAGCAGTAATCGACAGGAAAACAGGTGCAGCGCAACCGGAAGAAAAACCTCATTATTTTCAGATCGATGAAAAACAGCTCCAAGGCAGAATCGGCGAATGGGATATCGTACTGAAAGAATATATTCATCAAGCGGTGCGCAGCAATGATAGTACCTATAGAGAAGTGCATATGCCGGGAGCAAGTCCGGCTGCAAAAATAGAAATCAGTAATCAAAAAGGGATACAGAAGCAAGGATGGGTTTGCGCAGGCAATATGTCACAACTGTATATGGTATTGAACATAGACGAACAATATTGTGTTGCAATGATGCGGCCGGAACCCAAACGTTTTGTATCTGATGTTCATATTTACTCCGAAAACGGACAAAGTGAACAGGCACTTTTAGAAGTAAATAAACCTTATAAAATAGACCATTGGATGTTATACCAATACGGCTATGACAATGAAGCAGGCAACATGTCGACCTACAGCGCTATTGAATTGGTTTATGACCCATGGGTAATCCCCGTGTACACAGGCATTTTACTTCTTGCCTGTGGATCTGTTTGTATGATCTGGAGCGGAAACAAACGAAAGGAGGATAACAATGACATGGAATGATTTTCTTTTCTTTGCCTTACCGGCTATCTTGTTATGGATAAGCGCCGGGGTATTGGTTTACACATCTATAAATCGCCGGATTATAGACCTGTTGACACTGACAGGAATTGTCATTTTTGCGACATTTATTATCGGTTTATGGATTGGACAGGAACGTCCTCCCCTGCGAACAATGGGAGAAACAAGGCTCTGGTATTCTTTTTTCCTCTCCTTCATTGGATTTATCACTTATAAACACTGGAAATACAAGTGGTTATTATCATTCAGCAGTTTAGTCGCCTGTGTATTTGTCTGCATCAATATCTTTAAGCCGGAAATACACTCTAAACATTTAATGCCGGCTCTGCAAAGTTATTGGTTTGTACCGCATGTTACAGTCTATATCCTTTCGTATGCCATGCTTGGCGCAGCCACAATCGGATCAATGATCCAACTGCGTCAATTGAAAACAGGCAGTCCCGATAAGAGTTTATACCGCCTGATGGACAACCTGGTGTATGTAGGCTTCGCTTTCCTGATGCTGGGCATGTTAATGGGATGTATCTGGGCCAAAGAAGCTTGGGGACATTACTGGTCATGGGACCCTAAAGAAACCTGGGCTTTTGTAACAGCAGCAGCTTATCTGATGTATATCCATGCTCGATTGCAAAAATATCATCCTAAATTGACTTTATGGGTATTGCCTGTTGCATTTGTTCTGCTGATGATTACCTGGATCGGAGTTAATTATTTACCTTCAGCGCAGAATAGCGTTCACACCTATTAAAATACAGCTTACCAATAGATGAATGCGCGAGAAAAAGATATTGTTTCCAAGATGATTCGTATTTATTGCCGTTCCAAGCATGGACAGCAAAAATCACTTTGTCCCAACTGCCTGCAGCTGGAAAAATATGCCCACGAACGATTAGAGCGTTGTCCTTTTAAAGAAAACAAACCAGCCTGTAAGAAATGCCACATCCATTGTTATAAGCCGGAGTATCGAAAAAAAATACAAGAAGTTATGAGATTTTCCGGACCCCGGATGCTTTGGTACCATCCGATAGATGCTATCCGGCATCTCAAGCAAAATTTATAAATTTCACGAATTGCTTTCCACTGCTAAAAAACAGAAAAACCTCCTAAAATCAACGTTTTAGGAGGTTTGTCTTTTCTTTTTCAGGTCTTGTCTTTGTAGCTTTTAACCCTTTAGTGATCCGAGCGGGATTCGAACCCACGACCCACAGCTTAGAAGGCTGTTGCTCTATCCAGCTGAGCTACCGGACCATCCTTAATTTGCGAGTGCAAAGGTAAGATAATTTTTGCACTTTACAAAAAATGTGTGAAAAATCTATGAAAATAGCCCCTGGAATCTTTTTTTATTTTACCTGAAAACAGGAAACTCCGAAAAAAACTTGACCATCTGTCGTTATCCCTTCTACAGAAATTTTAAATTCTCCTTTCAAATCCGAAGTATAAAAAGAGTGCGGATCCGGGTGGTCTTTACCCGATTCGACAAAAGGATTCCAATATAGCGTATGGCGAAAATCCGGTTTCCTCGACTTTCTGATTACCTCGTCAGAATAATCCGGAGAGTTGAGTTTCTCAGGTAAAAAAGGGCAATCATATTCCACTAATTGTGATTCTGTATTCAACTGAAAAAAAGGAAGATTTCCCTGGTAAGTAACAAATGACACGATACCATCAAAAGCCAAACCTCCAAATACGTATCGACCGTCACAAACATACAACATGCTTATATTCTGCGGATTATATCTCAATATATCTTCATGATCATAGATAGGAACTCCATCCAACAAAACCAATGTATTGCCGGAATTATAACGGTCAAGTTCATCTACAAACACTCTGATTTTCCTTTTCCCATCCACTTTTCCAACCCGAACCTTATCGACAAACTCAAGAATAGTCTCACTCAATGTACTGAATCGGGTATATTGACTTAAATTGTAAGATAACGATGGCTTCAATTGATAATAATTTCCGGAAAAAATCGAATGGCTCATTGTATCTATCCTGATAATTTCAGGCAACTGAGTCGCAACATACCTTTCCGTTAAACATTTTTCATTCGGATAAATCTGTAGAATCGGCAACTTCTCTGGTAATAATTCACTAAACGGAGTGACAATATCCACCCGGTAAGGAAGTTTGGTATTAAAATAAGAGACAACAGATGATACCATATTTTGTGCTCCATATATCCCTGTCGTATAAAAACAAACCGACTTGCCATCCGGATCTATTTGTCCATTTAGATATTGAATATCTTTACCTACAAAAGAGATGTTTGACACCAAACGACTGTCGTCCGGATCAGGGACAAAACGTCCGGTAATGATATGACCTTCATATTCAGGAAGCCATGATTGAGTAAAAGGGACAGAAACATCTGCCGTTTGTTTCATCCAGGCGTCTGGGTCTACTTTCGACTCTGAAAAAACGATGGAATCATTGCGGCTAACGGAAACGACCATGTCTGAAATATTCGGAGGCAGATTATTCAGAGAAAAACGGACTAAATCTCGATTGGAATATTCACTCCGATCGGTTTTTATTTGAATATTTCCAGGATAATCGAATCGGTTTTCCGGCTGATTCTTATCTGTTTTCAGGACTTCCATCCGTTCAGGTAAAGAAGGCTTATCAACGTTGACAATCGCAATTTTCCGACTGAAGTAGACAATTTCTCCTTCATTTTTCATGTAACGAGTATAACCCGATAACTGATAATAACCCGAAGGTATGTCGTTCGGTATTTTGATTCTTCCTGCTCCACGTCCATTTTCCAGAGCCAGTTTTATTTGCATTTGAGGCTTTTCGGTATCACAAATCTCCACATAACCGACCTTACTCAATGAAGATGGCTTAAAATCAGGATGAACGACATAAAATTTCAACCAGATATCTTCTCCTGCAACATAACAATTTTTATCGACATATACGTATACCCGCTCTCTCCTATTATCTTCCGCCATGGATGAAAAGCTGAAGAAAAATAAGACATAACACAGGATGTAAAAATAATACTTCATTGACTTATCATTTATGATCATTAGGCCAAAAATCTGGTTTATTCTTTGTTCCGCCGCTTTCTCTGCAGTCTGTACAAACCGCATCCGTCCATCCGTCAATCAATTCATAATTCCCATTAGGTGCATTGTACGACACCGGTCTGTAACCCAGGCCATAGTATAAACTCAATTTATACAATTCATGTTCTTTCATATAATTACGAACAGAATCCAACGAATTCAGATTGCATAAAATAGTTGCGGTTCCCTGAATATCGCCGCGATAGATGTATATTCTTTTTTCAGACACATTTTTTAATATTTCAACATACCCGATTACCTTTTTTGCCGGATCAGTCTGGCAAATGATATTTCCTCCGACTTCAGATGGCTGAGGGGTAAACAAGCCGCCCATTTCTTCATTGAAAATCATTGTATTCTGATAATAATCATAAGCAGACTTAGTGATCGCCCGTTGAGTAACCAGCACAGAGTATAGCATCGAAAAACGACTGTTCTGAGAAGAATGCTCATAGAGTTGTTTATTAATAAGTCGATTTTCCACAAGCGACTCTGTTGTGCCAATCAATATTTTATTTCTATTATTGCTCTTCCAGCAGTAATAATAAGGAGCTGAAAGATCTTCATAATATTCTTCCTTCAACGGATCATAGAAAACCACCGTATAATATTGTGCATAAATTTCCCAATCTTCCGCATAACTCCAAGCATAATATTTTGAATTAGAATCACTTCCATGTGTCGAAACACGAATAGCGACAGTTTCTTTATTTTCCGGCTGCATCCAGGATATACTGTCTATTTCCGGTGTTTTCATCGGTTTGGCAAGCTCGGAACAATAGGTATTTCCATCGTACTTTATCTGAATACCATAAGCCACATTATCATCCAGCTCTCCGACTTCAATCTGATAAGCTCCTTTACCAAGAGGTGTTGCAGGCCGACTTTGATAGCCATCACTTCCAACGATGATTAATTCTGCTTGAACATCCAGAGCCTTTTGAGGAATACTGGCATCGTTCAATAAAAAACTCTTGCTTAAATTAAAAACAGCTTTTCTTCCGGCTACAATATAGCCATCAACGACCAGAATATCATCATCCTGAGAGGGTAAATCCGCATTAAACTCCGACACACAACTACTTAAAAATAGAAGTAGATATAGCAAATAGCCGTATTTTTTCAATTTCATCTTCTTTAAAATTTAATGTTGTATGTTACATAAGGAATCGGAGTTCCGAATATAGACATTTGATACCCTGTTATTTTACTCCCTTCCGATAGAAAATAAATCGAATACACATTCCGTCGTCCGGTCAGATTATACACCCCAATTGATATGGAGCTATAGGTCAATAACGTCAACTTATGACTGGGTTCTATATTGAACGATATATCCGTACGAAAATAATCAGGAATCCGATAAGAATTTCTATCGGTGTAATAAATCTGTACCGCATTTAATGTTTGATTATAGTATTTTCCTGTAGGAATGGTTGTCGGACGACCTGTGCTATAATCCAGATTGAACGAAAAGCTGTACCTTTGTGTAAACTTATAATTTCCGGCTAATTTAAAATCGTGAGGTTTATCATAATCAGTAGGATACCATTTTCCTCCATTGACCGGATTTGTTATTAAGCTGCTACTTTGGCGAAGAAATGTCCGGGAATAGGTATAACTAGCCCAACCGGTCAATTTTCCAATTGTTTTTTTGAAAGACAATTCTGCTCCGTAGGCATAACCTTCAGTATTAATTACATCTGTTTCAATATGATGATTCATTAACAATTTAGCCCCACTCCGATAATCCAAATAATCATCCATTCGCTTATAATAGATTTCCAGAGCAGATTCCCAATCTTTTTTAGGGGCATTATAGTACAATCCTGTCGCTACCTGCCAACCCTTTTGCGGAAGGATATTGGCATCACTCAACTTCCAGGTATCCGTAGGAGACATGATAACCGTATTGGATAATTTATGGATATATTGCCGCATCGAATTAAATCCAAGTTTCGCTGAAAGATTTTCTCTGAGAATATAGCGCGCCGCCAAACGAAACTCCGGACCATGATATGTCTTATAAGCTTTACCGGCGCCGACATCAACCGTATCGGTAATTGTAGACTCGTAGGGTAACAAATTCGGTGTGTATTGGTAATAAGTACGCGGACCTAATGCATTAAAAACAGAGTAACGAATTCCTGCACTGATTGAAAATCTTGGCGTAATATCCCACTGATCACCAACATAAAGAGCAGACTCCAGCGCTCTATCTTCTTGCAATTGATCTCTTCTTACCAATGACGAGTCTCCTTGGGGTTTATAAGTTCCCGGATGAATGGAATAAAGCATTGATTTAAATCCAAAATCTATTTTATGTTTATCCAGCTCATAAGAAAAATCGGCTTTGGCATATACTTCATTGATACCAAAAGAAAGTGAGTATGCTGAAAATTTATTCGTCGATTCTGTATTTTGGTAATCATAATGATCGTATCCTAATGCAAAGTTACCTATCAATCGATCATTATACAAGCTCCTTAATTTGACCGAAGCATTGAGGTTATTGTAAGCATATTTTTGGTCTTTACTGAAAGAAAAACGATCATGACTATAATAACCATACACATTGAGTAGGTTTTTTGTATTGATATTGTGGCTTAATACTAATCCTAAATCATAAAATCCTGCAGATCCATCGTTATATCCGCTTTCAGAGGGTAACCGCTTCAATATCCAGTCTGAATAAGTAGTCCGGCCACTTAATAACAAAGAAGTTCGTTCTTTAATGACAGGAATCTCCAGATTGAGCTTACTGGTTACCAGCCCAATACCAGCAGACCCATTGAATTTTTCTTTGCTGGCTTCTTTTCCCGTAATATCCAAAACAGAAGATATTCTACCTCCAAATTGTGCCGGGATGGTACTCTTGTAGATTTCAGCTTCTTTAACCATTTCCGAACTAAATGCAGTGAAAAAACCGAAGAGGTGATTGGGGTTATAGATTGTACCATTATTTAACAAAATCAGGTTCTGATCGGTCGCTCCACCCCGTACATTAAACCCGGAAGAAGCCTCTCCCACGGTTTTTACACCGGGCAACATCTGTATGGCTTTAAGCACATCCACTTCTCCCAACGCCATCGGGATGTTCTTTATTTTGGACACCTGTAATTTTTCAACTCCGACCTGCACGTTTCGGACATTATCTGTTTTACCTGCTGTTACAAGGATTTCATCCAACAGATGTTCTTCTTCTACTAATTCTATATTCAATACGCCATCACTGTAAAGCATCAACTGGCGACGAGAACTTTTAACATTCAACCCACTTATATCCAATTGCATACGCCCCGGAGGAAGTTTAATCGAAAAATATCCATTTTTATCTGTGGTAACAGCGATGTAAGGTTCTTTCAAAACAAGATTGACTCCCACTAGCGCTTCTTTTGTTTTTGCATTGATTACCTGTCCTCTAAGCGCAACTGTTTCAGGCATTTCTTTCAAATAAACATCACCGATAACATAGACCAAATTTTCAGAAGTTGCAACTTCTGCTTTTCCCATGGAGATGAAATTTCCGATTTCCATATCTTCCTTTCCCATGGTAGAGAACACAAGAGATGGGTCTGTCTTTAATTCCTTTTCTTTTAATATAAACAAGTTACTACCATAAACAGAAACCTTATAAGGCGTCTCTTGGAGTGCATCTTTCAATAACAGCAAAGGATCGACATGGTCTGCTTTTACAAAAACATTGAACGGTTGAACGATATCCGTATAAACACGATACGAACTATTTGCCTCAATGACCTGCATGAGCGTATCTACCGATACACTGTCTTTCAACATTGAAAATGACTGTTGAGCCGTTATTTTCGGATGTATTAAAACAATCAGAAGCAGAATATATGTTAATCTCAACTTCTTCATCAGTTATTTTTTTAAGGCTGACAACTCTTCACAATATTTTGCCAGTAAAATAAGACTCCGATCCATGTTACGCTTAAAGTCCAACGCATACTCTTTAGCAAAAGCATTTATCTGCTTCTTATATTGTGGGAACAACCGAATAAATCCCTTTTTATTCTTCAAAGGATAATATTGTTCATTCAATACAACATAATATTGATTCTTAAGATTAAAGAACGATATTCGATCGTTTCCATTCAGAATATATTTTTCTTTTTTAATGACTTTCAACAACTTGCCATCAAATAACGACAGGTAATACCCTTCTTTTAGTCCATTCTTTTGAGACTGGTTCAACCATACAAACGTTTCATTGTCCAAGACTATCTTTTCGACATCTTTTGAATCGATTACAATTCCAAAATGTCTTTCAGGAGTTTGTATAATCAGATTTTCTTTGTATAGATCCAAACGCATCCGTTGTTTGGGATAAAGATTTTTCTTATAAATAATATCCCCTTCCCTGAAATCAGCGTTTTTATAATACGGAACATTTTCATATAATCTGGGATCATATAGAGTTTCCAGCTGCCCGTTATATATTCCGGCATAGTCGCCTATCCTCTTCAAATAATCAGAGGCAACGACTGTTTGAGCATTTACAGAAAACCTGTAAATAAAAGATAATCCGAGAATAATCAGAAAAAATCTAATCTGAGAAGTGATTGCTGTTAGTTTCAAAATGGTATTTTAAATTATAAGATTAAAGTACAAATATAATCATCATTTGAAAAGATTACAAATAATATGCACAAAGGTTACAGGTTTTAACGTATCACGTCTCAACCTGTAACCTTTCCATTAATTAATATTTAACTTATTAATACCCGAATATTTCCTCCAATGTCAACTGTTTCACTTTTCCAAATGAAGATAACACATCCATATTCAGATCTTTGGTGTCTCCCAAAATAGTATAAGTATACGGTTTACCTTTAATGTATTTTTCCTGAAATGCTTTTACATCAGACAAAGTCATTGTAGGAATTTTTTCAAACATCTCTTTCCGACTATCTGTCTGATAGCCGAATTCCAATGCATTCATATAGCTGAACAATACACTAGAGCGCAATATCCGGGAAGTACGAATATTCGTAATAATACTTTCTTTAGCTAATTCAAATGCCTTTTCAGACTCAGGCATATCATTCAAAATAAGTTTGAATGCATCAACTGCATCTTTCACTTTATCATTTTGAGTACCAATAAAAGAATTTAAGTAGTAGGAATATTCCGGTTTAGACGGGCGTCCGTAAGCAGCATAAGCTGTATAAGCCAATGCACGGGCTTCTCTCATTTCCTGGAATACAATACTGTTCATTCCTCCTCCGAAATAGCTATTAAACATATTTCTGGAAGGCTCTATACTTTTATTGAAAGGTACGCCTTTAGAAAGCATCGACATATTGACCTGTTTGGCATCATAATGAACCAATAATACTGTATTTTCATTCGTTGGCTGTTCTGTATATTTAACCGGAGCAGGAACCGGTTGTAATTTGTCGGCCATCGCATGATTTTTATTGATTGTATTCAACAACTGCTGAGTACTTAACGGTCCGTAATACAATATTCTATGTTCATAATTTTTCAGACTTTTTATCCTTTTTACCAACTCTTCCGGATTCATGGATTTGAGTTCATCTTCAGATAAAATATTGGTTAGAGCAGATTTAGGACCCCATTGAGCATAATTTGCCAAACGAGAGAAAATAGACTGTTGGTTCAGCTTCGCATTGGCACGATTTTTCAGCAAATCGGCAACCAGGTTGTCATAAGCAGCCTTATCTACCTGTGCGTCAGCCAGCCTCTCTTCCAACAAAGCCATAACTTTATCAAAATTATCGCTCAAACCTTCAATATATACATATACCCGATCGTCTGCCGCAGAAACGCCGAAAGAGCAAGCCATCTGATACAATTCACTTTTGATCTCTGCTGCTGTCTTTTTCGAGGTTCCCAAATAATTCAGATAGCTAAATGCTGTACCCAGCGCTTTATCATTATTATTTCCCATCTCAAACACATAATAAAGAGAGAAAATAGGATCTGTCGTATTTTGTTTATACAGCACTTCTACATTATTTTTTGCTTTCAACTTGGTTAAATCTTTAGAATAATCAAGGAAAACAGGTTCGATCGGAGTTACTTGAGTCTCTTTTATTTCCTTAAGGAATGCACTTTCAAAATCGCGATTCATCGGTAGCGGAGTGATCTTCGGTTTATCGATTTTAGGAGTTTCCGGAGTCCCTTTTATTTTATTGACTACTACGTAATTGTCTTTAAAAAATTGATTACAGAAGCTGACCAGATCCGCTTTGGTAATCTTAGCAGCATTATCCACCCTGTGAACAACATCCGCCCATTTTTCATCGTTAATAAAAGCATCTAAAAACATATAGGCTGCATAACCGGCATCTTGCTGCTGATAATATTTATCCAACCTGTAATTGTTAATGATGCCTTGCAATAGTTTTTCGTCAAATTCTCCTTTTTTCAGTAATTCTATCTGAGAAAGTAACAAGTTACGAACTTCATCTAATGTTTGCCCTTCTTTCGGACTTCCGGACAAACGGAATATACTATAATCAGCCATCGAACTCAAATAAGCGCCCGCACGTAATACTTTTTGTTTTTGAATAAGATTTAAGTCGATCAACCCGGCTTTTCCGTTTTGTAATAAGGAACTGATCAAATTGAGCTTCAAAATATCCGGGTCGTTCGCTTTAGGACCAGGAAATGTAATCGAAACATTTTCAGCTTCCAATCCGACAACTTCTTTAAAAACAGGGCGTTGCAATTCTTTTTCAGGGGTAAAAGTAAATGCCGGAACCGGCTTCGCTTTCATTTGTCCGAAATATTTATAGATAATATCCATTGTTGCATCCGGCTCCAGATCTCCGGCGATACAAATAGCCATGTTATTAGGCACATAATAAGTCTCGAAGTACTTCTTTATGTTTGTAATAGACGGATTTTTCAAGTGCTCGCTTTTTCCTAACACGGTGCGTTGTCCATAAGGGTGATTCGGGAAAAGAGCGGCGAAGATCGTATCATTGGTTTTACGACCATCACTGGTCAGACTTCTGTTATATTCTTCGTATACGGTTTCCAGCTCTGTATGAAATCCGCGTATAACAGAATTAGTGAAACGATCGTATTGGATTTTCGCCCAGTTTTCAATTTCATTTGAAGGAATATTTTCTATGTAAGCTGTTATATCATAGGATGTAAAAGCATTTGTTCCATTAGCCCCAATCGCCGACATCAATTTGTCGTATTCATTCGGGATTGCCAATTTAGCGGCGAGCTGCGAAACACTGTCTATTTCAGTATATAAAGCTTTACGTTGAACAGAATCCGTAGTCACTCTATAAGTCTCGAATAACGACTCGATTCGATCCAATATCGGTTTTTCAGCGGCATAATCAGAAGTGCCGAAATGCGAAGTTCCTTTAAACATTAAATGCTCAAAATAATGAGCCAGTCCGGTTGTTTCACTCGGGTCGTTTTTTCCTCCTACCCGAACCGCGATATAAGTTTGAACACGAGGTTTATCCTTATTGACAGACATATAGACTCTCATTCCGTTAGGAAGAGTATAAATCTGCGTTTTCAAAGGATCATTCGGAACACTTTCATATTTATACTTCTGGGCAGAAACATTCAACGTAAAAGCCATCAATATAAAACATACAAAAAAATAAGGAATAATGTTTTTTTTCATCATGGTATGTATTAAGTTAAATTTGAAAATATTGGATTTGTTTTCAAATTGCGATAAAAGTACAAAAAATATTATAATTTATAACCTTTTAAAGGAATTTGCATCAATATATTCTATTATTTAAAAACAAAAACTGCTGGAAGATTTTTATGCTTTCCAGCAGTTTTTGTGTATTTGATTTATTTTAGTCCGTTGTAATATACAAATGTTTCAATAATATCTTTTTCTTTTTTAAGGTTGATTTTATTTTTTGATATAAAATCCTTTATTTCGGCATTTTTATCGGGAAACATTTTTATAAAAGCATCCTTTTTTGTCGGGATTTCAACCAGCGGTCCATTATCCAGACTACAATAGAGTTCCACTTTGGTCACAAACTTCGAGTTCGTCCGGGAGGAGTAGCTCGACTTGGCTTCCTGTCCCTGTTCATACCTGGTAGAATAATTTTTTAATAAATTAATCTTGCCTTCGACAAGTAGTTCTACAGGAACCGTGATGTCTTTTTTCGGTAAATCCCTAAAAACCAAAATCTTATCATTAATAAGCACCTGTTCGACGGTGTCTTTGTATAACAAAACCTGTATCTGGTTATCATTCTCGTAGACTATTTTCTGGTCATAAAAACTGTAATTGATCTTCGAACATTCATATTTCATGTTCTTGGTCTCAATATAACCGGCACCCCAGCCATGCACCAGGAAAGGATAACCGTCTATATCCGGATGAATGTTTTCCGAATCCGATGTCCATTTATCCAGGCACTCTACCAAATCAATCCTCTGGTCATTCCGGTTGTCGATCGCATAACGTCTCGAATCCGAATAATTCGGACCGATCACACCCGGAACGATCTGGGCCTGAACAACAGGTGCCAGCAGCAACATCATCAAAAATAAAAATAAAACTCTCTTTTTCATAACTATCGGTCGTTTATTGAAACATGTGTATTTAAACAGAAAGAGATACCCCGGACAGGGTATCCCTTTCTCTATCGGTACGGATCAATAACCCGGATTTTGAACCAGATTACTGTTCGTTGTCATATCATTGGTTGGAATAGCCCAAACAAAACGGTTGTCGTTAGCCGGTTTGTTCAATCCTGTCGTCAAGTCAGCCGGGCTACCCAGAACGGCAGCCGGATTTTGAGGAGCCTTCCGGGTAACACCCATTCCCCAACGTTTCAGGTCATCCAAACGGAAACCTTCTCCCATGTATTCACGGGTACGTTCGTCTTTGATTTCATTCATCAGAGCATCGCCAGACAAACCACTCAAAGCGGTCAAGCCACGGCTGGTTCTCAAGGTGTTCAACGCAGCCAACGCATCGGTTGCATTTCCACTTTTAGCCAGAGCTTCTGCACGAATCAGATACATTTCCGCTATGCGGAAAATTTTGGGTTTATGTGCATAATTGGAAGTAGCAGCAGTAAACAACGCCGGGTTTCCAGGATATTTATTGAACAGGTAAAGCGTATAGTTGAATCCCTGAATAAACGTAGGCAATTGTTTGAAATAAACAGGCTTGCGAATATCAGAAGCCGCATATAAATCAAGAATCCACTGTTCCGGAATAAAGTCTGGCGTGTACTTTTGTGAAGCAGCTTGGTAGACCAGATAAATGTTATTCGTATTCGGCAATTCGTTCGGAGCCGCTGCAGACAATTGCAGAATAGATTCATTACCCGCATCGTTAACCCATACTTTAGTCAGATCATCCACTGTCTTAACCAACGGATAGGAGTTCGTGTTGATAACCGATGCTGCAACGTTTGCAGCCTCTGTGTATTTGTGCATGCACAAGTTGACACGGGCTTCCAAAGCCAAAACGACATCCTTTGTCAAATGGTCGGATCCTGCTTTTCCTGGAATTAGCATCAGGGTCTTCGCCTGAGCGATATCAGCCTGGATCTGGTCGTATACCTGAGCAACAGTAGCACGGGCTGGTTTCGCATTCACATCGTAGTGTATTGACAGAGGAACACCCAAATCGGTAGCAGCGCTTGTCGGTTCATAGTCTTTGGCATACCTCATAACCAGTTGATGGTAATAATAAGCCCTGAACAAGTGCGCTTCGCCCTTGTAATTCGCTAAACTATCTTTGTCGGCATTAGAAGTCGTCTGGATCTTGTCTGCATTATCCAAAAAGCTGTTAATGTTAGCAATGGCTCCATACGGAGCTGCCCAAGTGTCGCGAATCGTGTAATCATCGGAAGTGAAATCCCAACGATACATCGGACCGTTTCTGTTGCCATAATCCAAAGAAGCATTGAACAAGTCAGCTTGTACATCTGTGGAGAACATATAGATACCATACACGCGTCCCCTTAAAGAAGCATACATCCCGTTATTAAAGGCCTTAGCATCTTTAATGGTCTGGAACGCTTGAGAACGTTCGATTGCATAAGACGGATATTTGTCAAGGTCACATGACATCGGAACGGTAAGTAAACCGATCCCTGTTAATATCATAAGTATTTTCTTCATAATCAAAAATATTTTCTTTGTTCTTAAAATGTAACATCAATACCGAATGAAAACTGCTTGGTATTAGGATAAACTCCGTAAGTCAGGTTAGAATCGACTTCAGGATCAGGTCCCAAATAATCTGTGAATGTAAGCAAATTACGACCTGTCGCATAGACTCTTACGTTCTTGAAGAAATTGGTCTTTTTCAACAATGAAGTAGGCAAATTATAAGATAACGTTAAGTCTTTCAAGCGCAGGAACGATGCATTTTCCAACAGGTGGGTATCAAACTGTCTGACTTCACCCCACTTCGGAACATCGGTCACATCTCCTTCTTTCAACCAGATTCTTTCCATGCGGTTGGATGTATTCATACCTGCAAAGTTCGACGGGTTTTCAGAAAAATAACGGTCGTTGTTGATCAGGTATTTATCATAAGCATAAGAGAAGTTAGCAATCAGGGAAATTCCTTTCCAGCCTCCACTCATACCAAAACCACCGGCAATCGGAGCATATCTCGGTTTGCCCGTACTTTGTTCCAATGCAGCCGAATTGAATGTTTTTGTCGTTTCGTTCTTTGTTGTTACGGAAATATCTTCTCCCGCTTTATACCACATTTGTTTTCCATCTTTAGGATCCACTCCGGCATAGATAGGGAAATAAAACTCTACCGGTTTGCCTACCACATAAGTAACTCCTGTATTCGGAACAATCCATTCGTTCAGTCCCAAGAACAATTCCGTAATTTTTTGTGTATTGTAGTTGAAGTTCAGATTGAAGTTAACAAATGCATCTCTGGTCCGGATGAAATCCAAATCCAGCATAACATCGACTCCTCTGTTTTGAACATTACCCACATTGGTTTTTATCTGGTTGAATCCGGATGTAAAAGGATATGGTACATCCATCAACTGGTTCTTTGTTGCGCGATTATAGAACTCTATTCCTAAAGAATAATTTTTCAGGAAAACAGCTTTTACACCTGCTGAAAATTTAGTTTGAGATTCCCAACCCAATAGGGAGTTACCCGCCGATTCAATTCCCCAGCCGACTTTTCCATTATACTGGTTGGTTCCGATTGTTGCCAAGTGCAAATAGTTACCGATCGAAGAGTTTCCTTGTGATCCGATACTGGCGCGTAAAGTCAAGGTGGAAAGGAAATCAACTCCTTCCAGGAAGCCTTCTTTCTTCATATCCCACAAAGCACCTCCCGAATAGAACATGGCCGAACGGTTGTCTTGACCAAAACGGGAAGACTGGTCGTTACGAACGTTCACTTCGAATGAATATTTATCTTTAAAAGCATATTCTATCCGTCCGAAGAATGACAAATAGGCATATTCTTCCCTGGGGGTATCGCCTGTGATTTGACTTGCGGTTTTATTACTAGGACCGTGTTGGAGTTCCATCAACCGGTCGTCTGTTTGACCTGTAGAAGAAGCCTGGAAGTCAGAATAAATACCTTCCACGCCTTCCTGACCCGCCAAAAGAGTGAAATTATGCATACCTTCATTCAATTGGAACTTATACTCGATCGTATTGGTAATCGTTTTAATGATGTTGCGATAGAAAGATTCCGTAACAGATCCGTTATCCAAACTAGCTAAAAAGGAAGGATATCTTTTAGCCGTATTTCTATAATCGCGGGCATCCATACCTCCCTGGGAATGGATTGTCAATCCTTTATAAGGAGTGATGTCCACGAACAATGATCCGACTACGTTCGCCGTATTTCTGTCCATAGGCTGCTTATCTGCCAGATACTCTGGATGGTAACGATTCAATCCGGGGATATAATCATACTGTTCGCCGGTTTTCGGATCATTCGGAGTAAAGAAAGGCTGAGCCAACCAGAACAAACCGCCATTAGTACTGTTTGATGCCTGGAAAGTATAACCATTCAATTCTCTCATATCATAAGAACCGGAGAGGTTCAAACCGAATTTCAACCATTTATTCACTTGGGAATCGATGTTTGAACGGAGCGTATAACGCTCATAAGAAGAACGGTAGGCAATCCCTTCCTGGCTGAAATAAGAACCGGAAATAAAGTAGTTGGTTTTGCCTCCACCACCCTGGATAGACATTTCTGTCTGATAGGTAGGTGTATTATCGAGATAATACACATCTCTCCAACGTGTGTCGTATGGATATGTTTTTAGGAGATTATCCGCATTAGCACGTGTGTAATATCCTGTTTTTACCCAGAAATCAGTCAATTCTCTGGATGTCATCATGCTGTCATAGAAATCCGTGTTGGCAAGTGAAGAGAATCCATACATGCCTCGAACTGTAACCCGTGGCTCATTGTACACCGTTCCACGTTTTGTTACGATATATACAACTCCGTTTGCTCCTCTTGATCCGTAGATCGAAGTAGAAGAAGCATCTTTCAAAACAGTAACACTTTCAAAGTCATTCGGGTTCATTGTTAAAACGGTAGAGGCATCAACCGGGAAACCGTCTACTACATATAAAGGAGTATTGCTCGCTCCAAGTGAACCGACCCCGTGAAGTCTCAGTGATGAAACGGCGGATGGCTCCCCGGAAGAGGTATACACCTGCAAACCGGCAACCTTACCCTGCAATGCGTCGACCACATTGGCGACAGGTTTCGTTTCAATTGCCTTGGAGGAGACCTTGACTGCAGAACCGACAACGGTATTTACATTCCGTCCTGTTCCGTAACCAATAACAACGACTTCTTCCAAAGCCTGGGCAGATTCTTTCATAACAATTCTCATGTTTTCCGAGATAGACACATTCACGTCCTCCATCCCTAAGAAGGTGACATGAAGCGTTTTAGCGCTACGAGGCACACTCAATGAGAATTTCCCATTTACATCCGTTGACGCTCCTATACCGGAAGCTCCGACTACTCTTACAGAAGCCCCCACTATAAACTCTCCGGCTTCATCAACCACTACGCCGGTAATTTGTAGGTTCTGAGCTACTGCCAAACCCATGCTCATAATAAAGCACATTAACAATAAAGTCAATTTTTTCATAAACTTTCCTTTGTTAGTAAATAATTATCTTCAATAAGTATTTTTTTATAAACTGTTCTAAGGTACCATAGTCTTAACAGAACTTAAGAGCACATACACAAATATCTATAATAAAACCTGTTAGTATACAGCATGAATACCTGAAGTTTAATAATAAATATTAGTTTAGTACAGTTAACAAAATACAAATATATCAACTATAATCATATAAACAATAATTATTATTAATTTTTTTAAAAAAATACTGTAAAAAAAATGTTTTTAAAATTAAAAATATAGAGTTTTCTCTTACTTACAAGTCATTATATAAAGTGTCAAAAATTTATAGAAATAAAAGAAAAATACGTATATTAAAAAAGAATGCTGTGAAGATATGAGACATTCATGAGACAACATCATTATTTTTTAAATTTAAAACTTATGATCAGCTATGGATAAAGTAATTTATCGAGTAATTTACAATCGGAAGAAAAAATTAAATGCAGAAGGGACCGCCTTGGTTCAGGTCGAAGCCTATTTAAATAAAAGAAAGAAATATTTTTCGACAAATATTTATATAAAACCAGGCCAATGGGACGACAAAAAGAAAGTGATCAAAAGTCATCCGAATAAAAAAGAGTTAAATCTATTCATTCATGCTTTTATAATTGATTTGGAATGGAAAGAATTAAAAGCATGGAAAGAAGGGAAGTCTTTTTTATTAAACGAGCTGGACTCAAAAATAAAGCAACCCCAAAAAATTTCATTCTTAGAGTTTTATCAAAAAGAGTCGACAACAGTATCCATTAAGGAATCGACACAGAAAAACCATCTTTCAACATTATCTTTGCTTCATTCCTATAAAAAAGAAATTTTTTTTGAAGATTTATCGTACGAATTTCTTTGCGATTTCGAACGTTTTCTACTATCAAAGGGGCAATGCAGAAATACCATTGCCAAACACTTGAGACATATAAAGAGGTATGTAAACATTGCTATCAATAAGAATTTGCTTGACTTAGACAAATATCCTTTCAGAAAATATAAAATAAGGTATTCCGACAGTACAAGAATCCATCTGACACCTGAAGAATTATCTTCATTGGAGCAGCTGGATCTGTCAGGACAAAGTATTATTACCGAACGTTGCTTAAATGCATTCTTATTTTCATGCTACACGGGATTGCGCTACTCCGATATCATTCGAATTAAATATGAAAATATTGTCTCTATCGATAATAAAATCTGGTTGGTATTCTTATCGACAAAGACAGGAATTGAGACTCGAATACCTCTTTCCCTGTTATTTCAAGGAAAAGCATTGGGTATAATCGAACAGTCCAGAGGTTCTTCTCCTTTTCTTTTTCATATTCCCGACAATTCGAATGTAAACAAACAACTTTCCAAAATCAGACTCCTGGCCGGAATCAAGAAAAAAATTTCGTTCCACACCGGCCGGCACACGAATGCTACCTTATTGTTATATAATGGAGCTGATATTACTACCGTAAAAAAGATACTGGGACATAAAAGTCTGCAGACAACACAAATTTACTGTAATATCATGGATATGACGGTTGTACGTGATCTTGAAAACATAAACAAAGCAAAACCTTAAAGAAATAATCCATTCAATCGGTCTACCCACGAGGAACTTTCCTTTTTACTTACATTAAGTATTTATTTATCAACAACGTAATAAGTCCTGTTAAGACTATGGCACCTTAGATACAGACTATCAAAATTATGAAATAATTATTTACTAACAAAGGAAAGTTTATGAAAAAATTGACTTTATTGTTAATGTGCTTTATTATGAGCATGGGTTTGGCAGTAGCTCAGAACCTACAAATTACCGGCGTAGTGGTTGATGAAACCGGAGAGTTTATAGTGGGGGCTTCTGTAAGAGTAGTCGGAGCTTCCGGCATAGGAGCGTCAACGGATGTAAATGGGAAATTCTCATTGAGTGTGCCTCGTAGCGCTAAAACGCTTCATGTTACCTTCTTAGGGATGGAGGACGTGAATGTGTCTATCTCGGAAAACATGAGAATTGTTATGAAAGAATCTGCCCAGGCTTTGGAAGAAGTCATCGTTACTGGCTATGGTAATGTTAAAAGAGGTGATTTCACAGGTGCTGCATCAAAAGTAGGCATGGCTAAACTGGCAGATGTTCCGACAGTATCAGTTGGAGCTAAACTGGCTGGTTCCACTTCTGGAGTACAGGTGGTTTCCACTTCCGGACAACCAGGTTCTGTTGAATCTATCCGTATTCGAGGAATGGGTTCTATTAACGCATCTAACAACCCTTTATTTGTTATTGACGGAGTACCGATGATGACAGGAAATGCAAGTGCATTCGGATATTCTGTCGCAGGAAACAGCCTTTTGTCAACAATTAACAGCGGAGACATTGAGTCTATGACTGTCATCAAAGACGCAGCAGCCGCATCACTATATGGTTCTCGTGCAGCAAATGGAGTCATCGTAATTACAACAAAAAAAGGAGCTGCCGGAAAAACTCGATTTAATTTTAATGCAGATGGAGGTTACTCGGAAATGGCCGTTGACTATCGTCCAACACTAGATGGACCGGATAGATACGACTTCCTTTATACCAGCCGCTACAATCAATATAAAGATGCTGGTTATGCGGATGAAGTTGCAGCTAAGAATGCAACAGATTGGGCTAAAAACTACGGGAGTGAACCTGGAACAGGATGGGCCAATTGGAGAGATGCGCTTTTTAGAAAAGGAGGGTTTCAAAATTACAGACTTTCGGTTCAAGGAGGAAATGATAAAACAAAAATTTATTCGTCGCTTTCTTATTCCAAGCAGGATGGCGTTACTGTACAATCCGGTTATGAACGATATACCGGTAATTTAAATTTATCACAAAAAGAAGGTAAATTTGAATATGGAGGAAGCACAATGTTCTCTATAGCCCACCAAAAGGTTAATTCGGAAGGAACTTCATATTCCAGTCCCATCATGGCAATCTCTATGACTTGTAGTCCTTCTGATGCACCTTATAATCCTGACGGATCAATCAATATCTCTTCAGGATTTAAAGCATTTCCAAGTCCGCTGGCTAATCCGCTATATAGCGCAACGTTAAATTATGACAAGAGCGATATTACACGTACACTGAATAATGTATATGCACGCTATGAGATTATATCCGGATTATCTTTGAAAGAATCACTCAGTTATGATTTCATCCAAACCAACAACCGTGTTTGGTGGGATCCTCGCTCGAATGACGGACGTTCTTCTTCCGGAGTTTATCAGCGCTATATGATTAACAGGTCCAGGTATGTGTTACAATCTCAACTTTCTTATGCCAAAACATTCAATAATTTGCATAACGTAGATGCTATTGTTTCTTATGAATTAGAAAATAACACTGAAGATTATACCTACGCTAACGGAAATACTTATAGCACCTATAAGTTAAATGAAATTATAAATGCGGGGAACAACAGAGCTTCGAGCGAAGTAGATCAAACGAATTTGATTTCATACGTTAGTCGATTGAATTACAACTATAATAATAAATATTACATAGGAGGAAGTTTTCGGAGAGATGGTACATCCCGATTGGCTCCGGATAAACGTTGGGGAAATTTTTGGTCGGCATCTGCTTCCTGGAGATTTACAGAGGAGAATTTCCTGAGTTCATTCAAGTCCATATTGACTGATGGTAAATTACGGGCCTCTTACGGGGTTAACGGCACACAGCCTTTGGGATATTATGATTACCTGGGAACTTACGGGTATGGATACAAGTACAATGGAGTTTCCGGAATGGTCAATGACCGCTTGAATAATGATGATTTAACTTGGGAAAAAAATTATGCTACCAATATTGGTATAGAGTTAGGTATATTAAATAGAATATCTTTATTAGTAGATTATTACAATCGAGATACAAAAGATTTATTGTTCAACAAAAGTTTATCCCGCACAACCGGTTTTTCGGCACAAATGAGTAATGTGGCTTCTATGAACAATCGCGGTTTTGAAATAGAATTGAAAACAACGAATATAGAAACCAATGATATGCGGTGGGTAACTGGTTTTACTTTCTCTCATAATAAAAATAAAGTCGAAGAGCTCAGTACTCCTGATCAAAAAGAAATCATTGACGGTGTCATGATCTATCGAGTAGGTAATCCTTTCTTTTCATATTATCTGTATGAATATGCAGGAGTAGATCCAAAAACAGGAAAAGAATCATATTATGTCAATAAGGAAGGGAAAGAACGAGAAATAACTACCGATTATAATCAAGCGTCAAGAATATTGGCCGGTTCAACTTATCCTAAGTTAGCAGGGGGGATAACAAGTGATTTTACTTGGAAGTTTATTGACTTTAATTTTACACTCACGTATTCATTAGGAGGAAAAATTCTAGATAGAGCAACTTGGCTGCAATCAAATGGAGGTATTAATCCAGCATTTAACATTCCTTCTTATTATCAAATAGATAAAGCATGGAAGAAAGAGGGAGATGTCGTTGAAATTCCAAGGCTTGTATATGGAACTTTAGCACAACCATCCACTCGCTGGATGCTGTCTAACGATCATTTACGACTCAAAAACATAACTTTAGGAGTAAGGGTACCAACTAATATTGTTAAGAAAGCCGGCCTGGAGAGGGTTCGTGTATATGCTTCCGGCAGCAATTTACTGACATTTAAATCAAAAGATTTATATGTAGATCCAGAATGTCCTGTTGATGGTTTAGTTACCTATCAATCACCGGCTTTACGCACAATAACATTTGGTTTAGAAATAGGATTTTAATTTAATTTTAACTTGTAGATTATGAAAAGGATATTAAATATATACATAATTGCTGTCGTCGCACTTTCAATAAGTTCCTGCTCAGACAGCTGGTTGGATACAAGTCCGTCTAGTGCGGTTTCTTCCAAAAATGCTTTTAATACGTATGATGATGTGTCTGTCGCTTTATCCGGAGCATACGACGGTGTGCAAGGCAATTCCGGAAATCCCACTTATTATGGCGCCAGAATGATTTACTATGGAGACGTTCGTGGAGATGATATGCAAAGTAGAACTACCGGCATGCGAACTTCCGGTTGTTATGAAATGAATTATATTGCAAGTAATGCTCCTGACATTTGGGGAAGACCTTATGATGTAATCCATCGGATAAATGAAATTCTTCAAGCTATTGATGAAGGGAAAGCCTCGGATGGAGCCGAAGCGGATGTGAAAAATTTAAAAGGACAAGCTCTAGCAATAAGAGCATTAGCTCATTTTGATTTGGTAAGGGTATACGGAAAACCCTATGCAGTATCTGGAGCTCCTGCTTCTTTCGGAGTTCCCATTATAAATAAAATACATCCAAGCAGCTACTGTCCAACTCGAAACACCGTAGAAGAAGTTTACAATCAAGTAATTACAGATCTCACTACGGCTATCCCATTGCTAAAAACAGCCAAGTCGACAGGCTATTTCAACCAGTGGGCAGCCAAAGCTTTGCTTGCACGTGTTTATTTGTATAAAGGAGATTTTACTAATGCATATTCTTTAGCTACCGACATCATAGCGAATAGCCCCTATAAGTTATGGAGCAATACAGAGTATGTTAATGCCTGGAATAATGCCGGGACTTCAGAAGTTATACTAGAGCTTATAAACAAAGACTCTGACGATTGGGTCGATCGGGAATCTATTGGTTATTTATACGCAGAAAGCGGTTACGCCGATGCTATTCTTACTGAAAGTTTCGTTAACTTGATGAGTGAGGATCCTAGTGATGTGCGCATGAAATTGATGGCAAATCCAACGATGGCGACATTCAATAAGGAAAAGTTCTGGGGAAAACCCGTATTTTTGAATAAATATCCGGGACGTAGTGATTATAACCCTAAAGATGTACGCGTAAATAATGTTCCTGTTTTCCGTTTGTCGGAAATTTATTTAATTGCTGCAGAGGCAGCTATTCGGAAATCATCTCCAGAAACAACAGCCAGTGCTGAATATTTGAATGCCATTATCTTAAGAGCGAATCCAGCAGCAACTCCGGTTACTTCAGCGAATGTTTCTTTGGATAGGATATTGAAAGAAAGAAGAAAAGAATTAGTAGGAGAAGGTCATCGTTTCTTTGATGCAATGAGAACCAATCAAACCATTTCCCGTGTTGGAGGATGGCATGTTGCTTTGATTAAAGATTCAGAAGTTTTCAACAATACTTATTTC
The DNA here is from genome assembly GCA_031551395.1 of Bacteroidales bacterium. Taxonomy (GTDB): domain Bacteria; phylum Bacteroidota; class Bacteroidia; order Bacteroidales; family Azobacteroidaceae; genus BNXB01. The sequence continues at coordinate 950 of JAVBNR010000019.1, read as the reverse complement.
CGCACAATATTACCTATTCCTCAAGGGGAAATAGATGCAAATCCAAATATAAGATCTCAACAAAATCCTAATTATTAATTATTTATAAATAAGACAAAGAGGCTCTTTCCTATGAAGAGCCTCTTTGTCTTTTCAAACTCTTCTACTTTGCTTCTATCATAGTATATTTCAGAAATAAAGGAAGAATACCGTTCTCTTTTTTGGTAGTTTTAAATGCAATCACTACATTTGCGCAAAATAGAAATCATATTTATGATATGCAAAAACTGATCGACAGAAGTATAGAAACGTTTGTAAAAGAGAATCTAAGCGTATTCCCTGCAGTTGCCATTTTAGGTCCAAGGCAATGCGGAAAGTCCACTTTGGTAAAAATGCTCTATCAAAATTCGGATGCTTATCTGTATTTAGACCTTCAGAATCTGGACGACCTGAATAAGCTGAGAGAACCGATGTTATTCTTCCAAGCGAATCAGGATGTGACCATTTGTTTGGACGAGATTCAGTTAGCACCGGAACTTTTTTCTGTATTGCGAAGTGAGATAGACCGTAACCGTCGTCCAGGACGATTCATTTTGCTTGGACCTGCTTCGCAAAACCTTATACAGAAAACGTCAGAATCGTTAGCCGGAAGAGTCGGACTTATTGAACTTACTCCGTTCACGATTGAAGAGGTTGAACGGAATGCAAATTTTGAATTGAATAAGTTTTGGCTTCGCGGAGGGTATCCTGATAGTTATCTTGCATCATCAGACCAAGGGAGCATACTTTGGAGAGAAAATTTCCTTAGAACATATGTAGAACGGGATATCCCACAACTCGGATTTCAAATTCCCGCATTGCAACTTCGTCGCTTGCTGACTATGTGCGCACACAATCAAGGGCAACTTTTTAATTCGTCCAAATTGGGAGAATCGCTAGGTGTAACCTATCAAACTATTCGCCGATATATC
>JAVBNR010000015.1:0-4123 GCA_031551395.1 Bacteroidales bacterium | reverse complement strand
AAAATATATCTACGCCATATTTGAAAGCACATTAGAAAGTAACATTGACGATATAAAGAATTTGGACAAGAGACGATTAGCAATTGGAATGCCGACACGGGCAACTGAAAAGAAAATAAAGGAATTACGTCAATGAAAAATCTACACGTGCTTATTTTGTCTTTGCTTAGTCTTAGTGCGGTTTACGGTCAAACCCCGATCATCATAAAAGGGAACGTAAAAAACACACAAAATGAAAATATGTCTCAAATATTGGTTACAATTAAGCAAATGCCTGATAGCACCCTGTTGAAATATGCATACAGCGATCAGAATGGGAATTACGAATTGGCCTATTCCGGAAAAGAATCCGACTTGCTGTTGGTTGCATCCGGCTTAGGAATTGCTACTCAAACAAAAAAAATATCCAATCAGAATCAAATTGTAAATTTTATAGTAAAAGAAGAAGAGTTTCAATTGAAAGAGGTTGTGGTTAAACCGGAGAAAATTTATTACAGTAAAGATACAATTAACTATCTGGTTTCGGCTTTCAGTAACGAAAAGGATGTGGTAATAGGGGATGTGTTGAAAAAACTGCCGGGGATTAATGTCGCCGAATCGGGTCAAATTACATATCAGGGACAACCGATTAACAAATTTTATATTGAAAATATGGACCTGCTGAACGGCCGGTATGGTATTGCGACCCAAAATATTTCAGCCAAAGATGTTGCGACTGTTCAGGTAATGGAAAATCATCAACCCATTAAGGCAATCGATAGTTTGCGTATATCCGATCAGGCAGCGATCAATTTGAAATTGAAAGAGGGGGCTAAAGGTGCTTTCGGTATGATGGCACAACTAGGAATCGGAGCAGCTCCTTTCCTTTGGAATGACGAATTGACCGGTATGTATTTCTCCCGAAAGAAACAACACATCAGTGCCTACAAAACCAACAACACAGGAAACGATCTGTCGAATGAACTAAGCTCGTTCACTTCAGAGTTTAACCTGCCGACAGAAGCAGTAACAAGTATTCTGATGCCGGCTCCTCCTGATATCAACAAAAGCCGTTATTTCTTTAATAATTCTCATGCAGCAACAGTCAATAACTTATTCAACCTGGGGAAAGATAAAGAATTGAATTTCAATCTTATCTATTACAACGATTATGAAAAAAGACAAAACGAGGCCGTTTCCTCTTACTATATCAATAACGATAGCATCTTAAAAATAGATGAAATGATCCGGTCTGCAGTAAATACCAACCGGATAGAAGCAGAAGTCCGGTATAATAAGAATAGGGAAGCTCACTATTTCAATAACTTGTTGAATGTGGAAGGATCATGGGAAAACCGCAATGGAATCATTCGAAACCAAAATCCAATCGACCAAGAAATGTACCGCCCTTCATTCAAAGTCCAAAATATTCTAAATTGGATCAATCGATTGAACAATGGAGGTTTTGAATTATATTCACAAACAGGGTTTCGGAATACTCCTCATAATTTGACCATTACTCCCGGAATTTATACCGATTGGTTGAATGACGGTGTTGAATATGCTCATTTGCGGCAGGATGCTTCTATTCAAACGTTTATTTCCAAAAATAACCTGCGATTTTTAACTCCTTTCAGATTGGGACAGATCGTACTGCATCCGATTTTTGGAGTCAATGCAGAAATAAATAACCTCACATCCGAATTATATCCTTGCAACGAACAATACCAACCGATAGCTATTATGCCCGATAGCATGAAAAATGATATCCGACGCAGTCATCTTCAGGTACAAGCCGGATTGAATCTCGACTATAAAATCGGCACATTCAAGTTTAATGCTTTCTTTCCTGTGAACTATGACCTGTATCGTTTAGATAACAAACTTTTTCAGGAAGATAATGAAACGCTGAATCGGTTTCACTTCGAGCCGTTATTGGGTATACAATATGTATTGTCCCGTAAAATAACGATAGGTGCTAATGCCTCGATATCTCAGGGTATGAATGGTATTTATGAATTGTACAACGGTTATATATTACAAACCTACCGTTATTTGAATCATTTCAATAGTCAATTGGCCGGATTATCGCACGCTTCCATCTCAGCCAAAATCGGATATAAAGATATTATCCGGATGTTTTTTGCTGATTTAAACGTAGCGTATTACCTTAATAAAAACAGCATTACCTATAGCCAGTTGTTTGAAGATTATTTATCGGTATTATCTTCTGTCTATCAGCCTAATTCGAGTAATACGATCGGAGTTGCCGGAAAAGCCAATAAAGGATTCGATTGGATGCGTCTGACTGCAGATGCCAGCTTTACCTATGTGCGTCGAACTGCCCAACAAGTCCGGCAAGAACAGTTGGTGGATTACCGGAACAATCAATATTCGGTTGCTGTTCGATTGAGTGCCGCGCCAGCAACTTTTTTAATTATTTCATATTCAGGAACAGGGCAAACAAATAGGTCCATTATTGCCGGCGAAAGAGCTTTTCTACCCATTCGTTCGTTTACACAATCCCTGAACGTGGACTGTAAACTTTTCAATAAGGTCATGTTGGGAACACACGTAGAACAATATGTGAATAGCGCCATACAAAATGGTAAATCTCTGTTTTTTGCAGACTTATTTTTGACTCATACCTGGAAACAGATGAGGTTTGAATTGAACTGGACGAATATTTTCGATACAAAAAATTACATGCAGGCTTATTATGACAACCTGAACGAATATGCTTCCGTTTACCGGATCAGACCATCGGAAGTCGTATTGAAAGTAAAGATGAAATTGAAATAGTTTTGAAACTAAATACTTGACAATAAGCATATTGTATTTTTATTTTATGTAAATTATAAGCAATTATGAGAAAATATATATTATTACTGTTAATATTTATCCCTATTAGCATATATGCTCAACACTTCAATTATCTTTCTAATTATTCGGACCTTAGTAAATACAAAACGATAGATTCCGCTTATATGAAATGTGCTTACAAATTGACTTATTTAAAAGATTCTCTCAAACCTCAAGACCAATCGTTCGATCTGCAAATATTATTAATAGGGAAAAATATTTCTGGATACTATAGTCAGTATGCTGTGGATTATAATCATTTTGTTGTGGATTATTTAAAGAAAAAGTATGACGCTTATCCGAAGATTAAACAGACAGGAGCCTGGAGTTATCATTTATATAAAAATTATCCACAAGGAAAGGAAACTGTGGCGGATGTTGCTTCCATGCTTCGAAGCAGTTTTATTTATGAGGAAGATATGCCTTCCCTCGATTGGCAAATCGTTAATGAAAAACAAACGATCCTCTCCTATACTTGCCAGAAAGCAACGGTATCCTTTCGAGGAAGAAATTTTATTGCCTGGTTTGCAACAGATATTCCAATTCCTAATGGCCCTTGGAAGTTTGGCGGACTCCCTGGTTTAATCTTAAAATTGTCTGATTCTAAAAATCAGTTTGTTTATGAGTGTCAAGGATTGGAACGATTAAAACAAAAAGAACCGATTCAATTTTATTTGATCGATTACACTAAAACTACTCGAAAAGATTTAGCGAAGGCATATTTGTTGTTTCACACGAATTTAGCTGCTTTTTTCGGTTCAAATAAAGTCACTTCAACATTTGGTAGACCAATGACAATGGATGAAGCAGCTGAACTTCTTAAAATCCCTTATAATCCGATTGAATTAGAATAAAAATAAAGATAGTGTCATAAAGAATATATTTAAAAATCGACGATTGACACACTTTTTGATATTTTTCTTTGTAATTTTAAAATTTATCCCTTTCTTTCGGAAGAAATTCTGAATAACAAGCAGTTAATATATGGTCGACATACTATTATTAAAACGCATAATCAATATTCTGGTAATTAACGGACCATTTACTCCTAAATTAGGATTAATAGATGGAAAAATGGGAATTGCGTATCAATAAAATTGGAAGGTTTGCCACCTTCTAAAGAAAGAACCTCCTTGCGAGGCTCACAACTTAAAAACACAAAGCAAAGTATGATGAACTAAAATCACAAGAAGGCACCGTAAAGGTATACATTATTTTTGATATCCAAGATCCCTGCTGCTGATCACAGGCAAGTTTGGCGTGTCTGATTCACAGATTGTGA
>JAVBNR010000023.1:0-46342 GCA_031551395.1 Bacteroidales bacterium | reverse complement strand
TTGTGCATGAGCCTTACTGTGTATGTGCGAATGGACAATGGTAACACCGTTGATAATGTGACTATGGTAAAAGAAGCAGATATTCGCATAGTACAATACGAATAACACCATCAAAATGCGACTGATTATCTGCCTGCTTTTCTTCGACATTAACAACTGTTTTGATTTCAGGCTACAAAAATACGTTTTTATTTTTTAAATACAAGCCTGCTGTCTCCTTCTCTGAAAACCGATTCCTTTATTTTTTCAGATCCTTTCCCTTTGAGTTCAAAAGTTTGAAGCTCCACCGTTCCGTGTAAAACCGAAAGGACAGCCTCCGAATTGGTTATTTGGCAAGTTCCCCAAGCACTCCCATTACTCCAGAAATAGACTCCCGGGCGAGCTGTAAAAGACATCTTTTTGCTTACTCCGGAATAATGAAAATCACTGACAGCAATCAAAGCCGACCAACTGGTCATGCTGCGCGCATAATGATAGCCACATTCCGGTTCATTAAACGGATTGCGTTTCTTGCCATCATAGCGGGTACGGATGGCGTCGATGCATTTCAATCCGTCGTCAGTCATTCCTTCGTACAACATACCGACAGCCGCCGTATATTCAAATCCGGTCATCGCCTCACTGAAGTAAGGAAACGGCACTTTAAGCCGGCCTTTAGGCCAACTGGCCATCAACAACCCCGCTTCATCGCCCAATACATAGGAACGCATATTATTGAAATGATTCGAAAAATCAGGTAAAAAATTGTATTTCATTATACTGGAGAGCGTCGTACGCACATGAGCGGGTTTAACCAGATACCCTAACTGGCAGATATGAGCCATGTATTGTCCAACCAACTGATCGACCAGACAGCCTTTATAAAGCTGATAATCAGGAGCTTTTTCGGGAAATTTCTCCAAGTCCAGAAACTCGAATGTTGTGGGGTCGGTAACCTTTTGTTCATAATATTCTCCATTGAAAAGATTCTGATCGATCCACTCGCTTCCTTGCTGATAAAGCGTGCGGCATTTCTTTTCAAACGCTTTATCTTTCATGAATTTAGCCATCTCTTCTCCGGCTCTCAAAGCGCCTAAATACCAAAGGGCCATTTGTGGGTTGGGGCCATAATAGTTGACATCCATCGTGTTGTGTTGGCATCCTTCCATGACTCCATCCTGATTGGCATCCCATCCTTTCTCAACCCAGGCATAAGCCAGTACTTTTTTAACCTGCTCCCAGTTTTCGGTAAGAAATGCAGGATCGCCACTCAATTGCCAGTCGCGATAAAATTTCATGACACATCCCATCTGTCCGTCTGCCGCAGCTGCATTATTTCCCTTATCTCCAAGAGGTAAGCCTGCCCGAAAAGACATTTTCCCCTCTTTATCGGTAGAATAATTGAACTCCACATCCCTCATGCTCCTGGACAAATGACCGAATAAAAAAGCCGTAGCCTGTTCGTAGTTCCAGACATGAGTACACGTTCCGGAACACGATCCGGTTATATCGAAAGTGCCTTCCCAGCCCATGAAATGTCCGCTGGGAATACGAAAAGTCGTTTGAGAACGCAATACATTCAGATTAAAAAGAGCAGCTTCTTTGACCACATCAGGAATCGTGCTTTCCGTTACAGCCCTCACAAAATCAATGGTTTTCTTTTCCAGATAACCCAACCGGGGCACTGTCTTTTCCGCGACATCCCACGCATCTTGATATTGATGACTGTAATAATTTCCGATGATGGTTTTGTCGTGATCCGGAGATTCCCAACTGACCCACCCCAAGCGATTCGGGAAATTCCAAGTAAGGAAAAAAGTAATGACCTTCTTGCCTTTGGGTGGGAGGAGTTCTTTAACAGCCAAAGACGCCATCGGATCGGAATCTGCTAATTTGTCTTTTTCCGTAAGTATCCCGTCACGGCTGAAATCATCCCAGAAATCAAGAACTGCATTCGACCAGGTATTGGGAGAAGAGGACGTTCGGTAGGAAACACCTTTTGCCGCATTGGTTGTCAGAGCGATCGTACCCCAAGCAGCATCCTTTTTATCAACACTGTCGGAATACATATAGATTCCCTGCAGCCCATCGTTTTTCCGGAACCGGTTGATGTTGTTTTTTGTTCCATAAGGATAATTCTCTCCATTCCAACCGACATAATACCTCGAACCGTCTTGTCCTATAAAATTACGCATGGATCCGCAAACAGCAATCTCTATCGGCGTATTCTCCAGATTTTCTACCTCATAGGAAAGAACAGCAACCGGAATGCCACTGTCATCCGCATTTCCGGGGATCAAAGGATTAAACCCTTTTATTCGCACTTTTACCGGCAACCGGCTATCGGAAAGATGGACTTGTCCAAAGGGATAAGCGGCATCAAAAGTAGCTTTTTCAAAGCGGGGCAAACCGTGATGATTAACCGGTTTTCCTTCCCCCTGATTGTATTCATAAGGATAGATCGGACCCACCAGCGCTTTGGTAACGGGTTCTTTGCCTTCCGGTTTTATCCATATCGAGAAAAACGGAGCGTCGTTTCCTTGGAGCGTCGTATTGTACCCGATAGCAGGTTTGTTCATGATTTCCCAATCGCGTAACTCTCCCCTGCCGCCCAAGCTGACGACTCCCGTTCCTATTCCTCCGATCGGAAGGGCGACACAAAATAAATGCTCCCTATCATAAGTCTTCAGGACAGGCCACTCGACCGGAGCCCATTGAGCAAAAAGGGATTGCAGATTTATAATTACCAATAAAAGAAATACTCGAATCTTTTTCATGCATTTACCTTCTGTTGTTGAAATCAAAGAAATTGAAGTCTTTTTATTTCTTCAATTGTTCTTCAATCATATTTTTCAAAGAAGGGTTGGTTGGCCGGGGGGCGTTGTCGGTTACAATCTTTCCGCTTTTAGCAAATACCATAAACCGAGGGATACCTTTAATGTTATATAATTTAGCAACGTCGCTTGCTAAGCCGTTTCCACCGAATATCTGAACTCCGGTAAGTGCTTCCTGTTTGACGAAATCGATCCATTTTTGTTTATCCTTGATTTCATCCAAAGAAACACTGAGAAAAACCACGTCTTTGTTATGATATTCTTTTTCTAATGTTTTCAATGCAGGAATTTCCTTCCGGCAAGGGCCACACCAGGTTGCCCAGACATCGACAACCACTACTTTCCCTTTGAAATCCGACAAGGAAACTTTTTTCCCCGTCACATCTGTTCCGGAAAAATCCAATGTATTTGATCCCTGATCTCCCTGAGTCAGTTTGGCTGTCAGGTCATTTATTCTTCTTTTCTGACTGAGAGTCAGAATATATTTTCCATATTCTTTATTGAATTGTTCCAAATCAGTGTAGGTTCTCAATTTTTCGGCCAGGTTGACAACAAATTCTCCTTTCACTGTATCGTTATTGATTTTTTCTATGTTCCGTTTTGTATTATCAGTGCCGGATATTCCATCCAACATATTTTGAACAGTCAAAACATTTTGTAATGTCTGAATCCCAAAAGGATACTGCAATAAATCAGCAGACGATGTCCACTTAAAAACATCCATCTTGGTATAAAAATCAATAAAATCAGGCTTATTCGGCTGAATTTTTCTGGGAGTCAGGATAAATGTATAAGCATACCGGATCAAATCCAGACGACGCCATTGTTTGAATATTGCTTCAAATTGCGCATTTCCTGTATTTGATTGAAAATCAGGCGCTTTCTTCTCATATTCCGGCAGTAAAGGGAAAAAGTCGACATAAGTACTGCTTTGTCCGTTCACATATCCGCTTCTGAACGTTGGATAAACAGCTTTATACTCCATGAGCGACACCTCATTATGCCACTTGGTCAGGGCTATATTCTCGGCCGTATTATGGCCGGTCAGCACATAGCTGCTGTCATTCACGGCTATATTTAAACGATCTCCCGGTTTGAAGTAAAAGGCATATTTCCCTTGTGCGGATGTCGGATAACCGCTTCCAATGACATAAAAACCACTCCCTTGTGGTTCGAATGCAAATCCAAAACAGTAATTATCTGTCACTTTTGAAGATGCGACTTCATCCAGTCGTCCCAACTCTACCCGGTATAATTTGACTTCCGAATCTTTAATTTTAGCCCCACGCTCCCATGTTCCATACACAACTGCAGGTTCCGAAGCATGAATACTCCAGATAGCCAGCAGAGAGAATATGGCCAATATACTCTTTTTCATTTTACACTTTATTTAATTTGAGTCACTTTGACTATTGTTTTAACAGGAAAATGATCCGATATATCAGGTACCGGCGCATTTTTAACAACACCATAACTCACACAGCTATTCCATAAGCCTTGTGATACCAGCATGTGGTCATATCTGTAATTTCCACCTGTGTAGTTCGTTGTATTCTCACCCACAGGAGTTTTGAGCAGATCATAAATCCCTTTATATCCTTTATCGTTAAAGTTGGTTAATGTTTGATAGTTTTTATCAGCCCCATATACACTTTTATCGTATGAAGATAAGGCATGTAAATCGCCGCATACCATTGTTCCGTCTAAAACTCTGCTTGTTGAATACGATTTCAAATTTTCAACGATTGTATTGGACTCCTGAACACGTTTATCTTCTGTATTTTCTTCATTCAATTGAGTGATTCCGAAGCCGACATTACGGCAAGTCGCAATGAGTAGACCGTGAGTCAGGCCGGTTTGTACTTTCAATGTATTGGAGATCGGGTATCTGGAAGAAATCCCAAGGTTATGTCCCGATGATACTTGAAAGAATTCTACATACTGATGGCCAATTTCCAGGCTTTCCGCGAGTGTTTTAAGCAAATCAGCCGTATAGCCTTTCAATTCCTGGTAACAAATAATATCCGGATTCTGAGCTTTAGCAAAAGCCCTGAAACGATTCAATGTAGGTCCGTTGTTCGGTGTTGTCGACTCCAGTCCGGCAAAACCGTCTTTCACATTATATGTAATTATGCTGATTTCATCTTTAGGTCGGTTCAATGGGAGACTTCTTACAGGATACATTACCGGATGATCTAATCCGGGCACAGAGAAAACCAGATTGGCTACCCGCTCTTCCGCTGTCTCATTCGGAAGCGCTTTCAATGTTATTAAGCCTCCATCCTCCGTTATTGTCAGCCAGTTTGCATCATTTCCTGCTGCAACCGTCCAGTTTGCATTGGATGTAATCTGAATTTGTTTTTCGAAAGATTCATAAGCAAAGGTCACACCTTCAGCAGGAGAAACGACAAATGCCGTACGAGGCAATTGATCTCCTTCATCCTGAGTACAACTTGTCACTAAGCACAGAAAGGCACAGCTCACAAATAACATCTTCAATATTCCTGAAATTCTCATGTTTGTTTTTTTATTTAGCTGGGACTGAATCAGCCCCAGCTTATTTAATTTAGACTTCTTCAAATCAATAGACTACAACTTTCTTTGAAGTTGAACCTACTTTTACAATATAAATACCTTTAACCAACTGACTTTTTCCATTGACTTCTTGTCCGTTGATCGTATACACTTTGAACGGAGCGTCTGTTCCCCAAACTTTAATATAACCGTTTTCAACAGACACGCTAAAAGAATCATTTTTAGAGACCTTATCTACGGAAGTGCTTACAGCCGGAACAAACTTACCTGTACCTGCATAGTTGGTAATTGTAGTAGCTATTGCAAGCGGATTATTCGTACCTCCGGTGGAAAGTGAAACGAATCCATTGATACCACCTGAATTAGAAGCTTCTTCAACCGGCATAATCCCCATTTCATCTCCTCTTACATTTTTAATAACAAAAGGCTTCGGTTCCGACAAGAAAATAAAGTCCTTACCACTATACGTCAAGTATCTGTTCGCAATTAATTTATTCGCAATATACACCTGTGCATTTTCTCCTTCAACAGGGATTATTTTCCACAATTGCTCGTCTTTTGTAATGTCTTTTTTTGCGCGTGAAAAAATAATCGTTCCTGCATTTTCTTTTACAGTTAAAGCCATTCCGTTAACTGATGCTGTCGAACATACTAATTCAAAAGTATTCCAGTTTGGGGTATCCGATGTACTTAATTGTGGGAAAGGACGCGCTTTCATATCATTTTCAGAGATAAACACCCACGCTTTTTCACTTTTCATAACTGCTTCGTTCACGGGAGCCGAATATTCATCGACAGCAGCTTCAAAAACAGAAAATTTCTTATCATTTCCGGTCAAAGCGACTAATTTATTGGTTGAGCCTACTCGTTTAATCGTTACATAATCGGATTTATCTCCAATTAATTTAACCTCATAAGAAGCATTTCCATCGGTATTGGTATAGAAAAGATCCGAACAATTCGCAGCATCTGTTCCCAGACAAGTTGTAGCGCCTGTTCCTAAAGCCAATTTATTTCCTGTCTTTTTATTAATTAAATAATAAGCGCCTGATCCATTGCTAACCAACTTCCACAATTGCAGATCGTTGTTTTTGACTAAGTGATAAACATAACCATACACTTGATTAGAGCCATTTCCTCCCCGGGATGTAATAAGCAAACCGGCTTTATCCAAACCTTCACTTGGAATATAGGTAGTTCCTGATTTGACGGCTGTAGGGTCAGCTCCATTCTGAATATAATACCAATATTCATTGCTGCCATCACTCACTTTCAAAGAGCTCGGTAACTGAGCAAATGAGCTTTGAGTGATTAACAGAACCATTAAAATGGCCAAAGAGTAAAGAATTTTTTTCATGATAAATTAATTAAATATTAATAAGTAAAAGTGATCAAATTTAACGTTTGACATAGATTTCCGGTGTATTGTTTTTCATGTAGGTATCCTGTTCCAATACCACCCATGGAATCGGCGCAATAAGCATATAAGAAGTCGGATTCAGTTTATATTCTTTTCGAGAACCATAAGCTGAGTTCGGATTAGCCGGATATTCTTTCGTCGGGACAATCGCATACTTCGGGTCATTGCTTAATCTTCGGATATCCAAAAAGCGATTATGCCCGAATAACAACTCCTTCCGTCTTTCTTCCAATATAATTTTCATGGCGTCTTCTTCTTTCGTTGGAGACGGTTTTTCTTTGGAAGCATAATTTTTTATTCGTTTCTCTCTCAATTGATTGATATAAGACATCGCTTCTTGTAGATTACCTTCTCTCGCATAACATTCGGCAAGGATCAACATCGCTTCGGAAGTTCTTAAACCGGAAGTGTTCATCGCAAACTGAGTTCCTTGTAACTGATAGCGTGACGTGTAAGCATTATCATCCACATTTCCGGCTTTAGGATCGTCCGGTTTGAAAAAATACGGATCAAAGCGGCAATCATCCGGCTCTTTTTCGAATAACTGTCTTAGTGGCGGCGCCAACGTCGGACGATCTACACTGGAAAACATGCCAAACAACATATTTTCAGGTTGTTCCGCATTGACAACTTTTCCTTTGTTCTTATTACAATAATCTACCAGATCAAACAATTGGTGGTTTATTTTGTAAGATTCCAATGCCGCGGCTTTAGCTAAAGCATATTCCTGCTTTTGGAAATGAACTTTGGCTTTTAAAGCCCATCCGGCAGCTAATGAAGGGTGATAAGGATTTACCGGAGTATTGGATAAACCAGGAATCGCTTCATCTATCGTTTTTTCTATAAAGTCATATACTTCTTTGACCGTCGCTTGTGTCATCTGCTTTTCGACATTGAATTCATCCCGGATAGGAACTGCAAGATCCGTAGCAGCAGTCGCCGGATTATACGGTTTTGCGTATGTATTGACCAGATAAAAATGTCTGAAAGCGACTAATAATCTAGCTTCAGCTTTCGTTTGTTCCCGTAATTGATCATCTCCTTTGGCGTCATCGATGTAAGTCAATATGATATTGTAACGAGCAATCGCATTGTAATGAGTCACATAATCTCCGGTACCAACCATATAAGTGATGCGATTGTATTTTACAGGGTCTTCCAGGTAAAGATAATTAATTTTAGAATAATTCAAAACATCCGATTGAATCATGAATTCAGGATTGACCCAAACTTCATCCGACAACCCATCTATTGCCGAATTGGGATAAAATGTATAAGTTTCCAGGTTAAGCATATCTGCATAATCCTGTACATTTTCAAGCACCAGTTCTCCTTTGGGTATCACATCCAAGTAATCATCAAACAAACTACATGAATTGAGCGCTAAAGCAGCTATAATCCCTATGAAATATATTGTTTTTTTCATCGTCTTATTTTTTATTATTCATTAAAAACTAACATCTAACCGGAGAACATAAGAATCTTGTTTGGGAAGAGTTCTCGAAACAGTGGAAGCACTGCGGCTTTCCGGATCGATGCCATCTCCGGCAGAGCTCCAAACCCAAGGATTATTGACCTGGAAAGAAAGTTTTAAGTTCTGCATATACATTTTTCGCGCCATTTTAGAAGGTAATGTATAAGAGAATGTCAGATTGCCGATACGGACAAAACTACCACTAACGATATGTTTATCCGAAAGTTGCCAATACCTGTTCACATATGGATCCAAATTACTGAGCTGATTGGCTTCATAATCAGGATAAAGCTTGGGAACATCGGTGTTCGTATTTGTTGGAGTCCAGGCCTGAGTAATTTCCTCCGGTAGTCCTCCCGAATCGCCATTAGTCAGGATGCTAACTGACGGACGGCGAATTTTATGTCCTCCGTAAAACATGAAGAGGGCATTGAATTCAAAATCTTTATATTTAACACTTTGATTAAAGCTGGCAGATACCGGAGGAATGGCCGGACCTGCATAATAAATATCACGGGTTGAATTCAACTGCGAATAAGAAACGGTTCCATCCGGGTTGAGTACAACATTCGTTTTACCGTCAGCTCCGATCACATACGGAATTCCGTTTTGTGTATCCGTACCTCCGGTTGTGAATCCGGCGTAACGATAAGCGTAAACCACATTTTTCGGATAACCGGCATAGAAATAATCGCCTCCGGAAATAAGTTGTTCGGCTGTTGTTGGTAAAATTCCGACCCGTTCGACTTCATTTTTATTATAAGAGAAAATCAAAGAAGAATTGAGTGCCCAACCATTTCTTTTGAGCCAGGGAGACTTCAGTGTCACTTCAAAACCGGTATTCGACATAGCTCCGTTATTTATTCGGGTTCTGTTCCTGGAATCCGTAGTAGGACCATATCCGGAAGAATAGTCATTGGCTTTATAACACAACAAATCATCACTGTACTTATAGTAGAAGTCAACGCTACCATACAGTTTGGAGTTCCATAACGAATAATCAAAACCCAAGTCATAAGTAGTTGTTTTTTCCCACCTCAAGAGCGGATTTGGCGCCTTATCCACAGACACATAGCGGGTTGGTGTAATCCGATAGCCGGAGACCATGGAAGTTCCTACAAGATAAGGGGTACTGTTGGGGTCGACATTCCCGTTAACACCGTAAGTCGCACGTAGCTTTAACACATCGAGCCAACTGATATCTTTTATAAAGTTCTCTCTTTTCATGTTCCAGGTAGCTCCCAAAGACCACAACGGACGATATTTGTACTTCGGATCTTTGGTAAACAGGTTGGTTTCATCCACACGGATACTTCCTGATATACCGTATCTGTTGTCATACATATAAGAAGCATTACCATAAAAAGAAACAAAACGATTCAATGTTTCACTCAGTAACGACTTATTTATCTTAACCCGGTTACTGCTTGTGGCAGAATAAATATACGAAGGATATCCGGTCATATCCCACGTTCTCTCATCCAGCAGTTGATAGCTTAATGTTTGTTGGTCATACCCGTAAAGAGTCCGGGAAGTACCTATCGGATTTTTTTGCTCGCGCAATTCCAACCCGGCCAGAGCCACAATCGCATGTTTTTCTTTCAATGTCAGATCGTAATCTAATTGATTCCTGAACGTATAATTGGTATTTCCGCCTTGAGAACGAGTATATCTGTCTCCATCAGGAACAGGCTGTACGACTTGCTCATTCGGATTGATCGTTTCGTTTTGAAAAAAACGCATACTGTATGCATCGGCTTTCAATATAGCATCAGAGCGACTTTTATTCATTTCATAGCTGAAACTGGAAGTATAACTTAAACCTTTCCAGATCTTAAATTTCAAATCGAAAAAACTACGAATGGAAAAACCTTCCGAATTGGTATAATTTTTCTCTATTTCGTCCATGATATTGTAACGATAGGATTTGAACAAGCTACCTTTCGGATCTGCAGCCAGAGACTCCAATACCAACGGATTGATACCGTAAACGTCAGCGCCTTTTCCATAAGCTCTGTAGTTCAGAGAGCCATCGCTATTCATTATTTTTGTATACGGTTCCAGATCCATTCCCAAAATCTGGGATGTAGCATTTGTGACAGTCGATGTGCTATAACGCGCATCCATCCCAAAGTTGGCCGTCAACCACTCTGTTAATTTCACTCCAACTTTCAGGTAGGCTTTCAAAGCTTCGCTTCCGTTGTATTTTATTTGCTGAATTTGATTGTTCGTATATCCGATAGACAGATAAGTATTCAGACCTCCTGATTCCTTGGCAATAGACAAGTTATAATTTTGTCCGACCGGTGTTTGTGTCGCCAGATCTTTGTACTCCTGACGATAGTCATACGTTTTCCAGGTATTGACTTGCTGGTCGAACTGACTCTGTGTGATATTCCCTAAATACAATTGCCGGTGCAATTCTTCAAAAGGAGAATAATAACTGATGTTATTGTTTCCGATAGTTCCTTTGGCTGAAAAATAGCCCCCTTCTCCATTGGTCTGACGACGGATATTTCCCTGATATGATTTTTCTGCAAAGTCCATTATTTCAGGAACCGAAGCATATCGGTATTCGCTTAAATCATACGGAGGTGTGACTGTAAACGTGGATGAAAAATTAACCTGCAACTTGCCTTTATCTGCTTTTTTGGTAGTCAGGACAATAACTCCATTCGCCGCCCGAACGCCATAGATTGAAGCCGCAGCAGCATCTTTCAATACGGTAAGACTTTCGATATCGTCTGTGGAAAAATCGCTCAATGATCTTTCCGTAGGTAACCCATCGACAACAAGCAACGGATTCGATCCGATGTTATCCGAAAAAGTTGAATTTCCCCGAATAATCAAATTTCCATTATAAGTATTGACCCCTGCCGCTTTACCCTGCAAAGCAGATAACGCATTGACAGTCACATTTTTTGTCAACTCTTTATTATCCAAAATAACATAAGAAGCCGTTGAACGTTCCCTTGAAATGGTCTGGTAACCGGTTACAACTACTTCATCCAATAGCTGAACATTTTCTTCCAGGACAACATCGACTTTTGTTTTTCCTTTCAGAGCGACTTCTTCATCCGTATATCCCAAAAAAGAAAAAACCAGTACCGCATCCGGATTGTCTACTTCGATGGAATATTGTCCATCCAGATCCGTAGTCGTTCCTGCAGAAGTTCCTTTGACCCTGACCGATGCTCCGATAGCCGTCTCTCCTGTCTGATCCGTTACCACACCCGTTATTTTTCTTTTACTTGGTTGCTGTCCGTTTTCGCCGGCAGTACCAGGTGTTACGGGTTTCGTTATAACGATATGTTTTTCTTTAATTTCATATTTCAGTCCTTTGCCTTTGAGCACGATGTCCAAAACTTCGGCTACTGTTTGGTTATTCACTTTAACCGAGACCTTTTCATTCGGATTAATATCATTATTCCGATACCAGAAAGAATAGTCGGTCTGTTTTTTGATCTCATCAAACACACGTATCAGATCTACATCAACAAGATCCAGTGTGATTTTTTTTTCTGCCTGAGCCACTTCGCCTATTGCATTGGCAATAGAACAATTGAAACAGATGCTAATAATAACAGAAATAAGATACCATTTTTTCATTCTCACTTTAGACTTCATATGTTATAATTTAATAAAGAATCTGTGTCTGTTAGGATTTTTCTTTGATAAGAACGGTTTTACCATTTCTTATGTATTCCATGCGTCGATCACTGGACATGATACTCAGGATTTGATCCAGACTTTCATCCCTGACAAAATCGCCGGTATAAACCGAATTTTTAAGACTGTCTCCCTCAATCCGGATCGATACGTCAAAAGCAATTTCGAGTTGTTGACAAATCTCCCGAAAACTTTTTCCGCGAAAATAAAATTTGCCTTCCCTCCAGGATATTTCTAAAGAAGGATTGACATCCTTGATCGCCAGTTTTCCGGAATCATAAACGGCTTGTTGTCCCGGAGTAAGGTATACGCCATCAAAAGAAGGATCCATGTTGGAAGATAACTGAATAGAGCCTTCGACCAGAGTATACGACTTATTGGAATAACCATTATAAGCAGATACATTGAAAGACGTTCCATAAACCTTAATATCGAACTCCCGGGTATGGACTATAAACTGTTGATTCGGATTGTGAGATACCTCAAAATAAGCTTCTCCTTCCAACCAGACTTCACGAAGTTTTTCATTGAACTTAGGAGGATATTTTAGTTCCGACTTAGAATTAATCCAAACAGTTGTATGATCGGGCAGAGTTATTTTTTTACGATCTCCTTTATATGTATCGATCGCTTTGCAGTTCTTAGGACTCGGAGGCACCAGTGAAATCATACCAGAAGCCATCCGGGATGTCTCGGCAGGAGTAAGAACGATCTCTTTATTTTCTTTTTGCGGATAAAAGCTACGAAACAGCAGCACACTGCACAAAAACACGGCAACACAAGCAGCAATAGGGAACAAGTATCTTACAACTGTTTTTTTTCGGTTCGCTCGTCGGTTTTCTAATTCAATGTTCTTTTCTTTCCGAATGTATTCTTCCAATTGATGATATTCATTATCAATATCGATGTGCGCCGGGACTTCAACTTCATCATCAAACATCAGGTTCAGGTCATAAATCTTCCTTTCGCCAAGGAAAGCTTTAGTATGGGCGATATCTTCGTTTAACCATTGAAAAAGTTTTTTTTCTTCTTCAAGAGTAGATTTACCTCTAAAAAAACGCTCGATGATTTGTTTATTATTCGACATGGGCATTTCGATCCTTCTGTTTTTCTTTCATATCATTATATAGAACACAAAAGAAAAGGTTATCCCCCACTCTATTTGTAAAAAAAATGAATTTTATTTATTATTTAACTGGATATCGGGATTATAAAAAAAGAAAAATAATGAAGTAATGATAATCGTTAAACTTATTTCTTAGAATTTTTAGCGCTTTGGAAATATGATTTTCTACTGTTTTCGGAGAAATATTCAATTGTTCTCCGATTTCTTTATAAGAAAGGCCTTCCTGCCTGCTCAATACAAACACTTTACCACAGGCCTCCGGCATTTCCCGTACGGCTTCATCCACCATCTGACTTAATTCAGACAGGGTAATTGACTCCGGGATAAACGATTGCACCATATGTGCCTGCCAGCGAAGACGCTCGCTTTCATGCAACTCCAGTGCCGACTGGAGACGAAGACGACCTTCCTTATTCCGGATATAATTGAGGCATTGATTTCTGACAACAGTAAACAGCCAGGCATAAATACGAGTATCGTCTGTCAAAGCCTGTCGGTTGCTCCATAGAGAAATAAAAGTATCCTGAATCACATCTTTAATCTCTTCTGGTTCCTTCAGATAACCTTTCAGATAATGAAACAAACGAGCGTAGTATTCTTTGTAGATCTGTTCAAAAGCCTGCTCATCGCCATTTTTTATCCGTGTAATTATAGAAGATGGCATATTTGTCAATAGTTGTTCGATTCTTGCAAAGATACAAGTTTTATTTCTTCCTGAATAAGAGAAACTGCTTAAAAATTTTTCTACGAAGTATTTTGAGCCCGAAAATGTCCTTTTATTGTTAAAATTACATCACTGTAATATAGATTGTCAGATCTTCTTCTAATTTAATTTTTGCGTCTCTGAATGAAGGAGGTCCCATTTTTCCTCTGGCATTATTGCTCATTCCATATTTTTCAGTCGGGCCAAAGCTCCCCATATCTAATTTTTTATTCTCATTTTCATCCTGGAACAAAGAAATTGCATATTCTCCCGGCTTAATGTTCTCTATTACAACATCGACGGTTTCTCCGTTCACTTTTGTGGAACCGAAATAAGACGGTTTTTTCAGGAAATTATCTTTCTCGTACACTGCAACAAGGATTTGCCCTCTTGCCTTTTCAATACCATCAACTACGATTGTCAATTTGTTTTGTGCATTCATAATTCCTGCTACGAATACCATCAGTAAAATTAGTTTTGTTTTCATGTTGTTGAATTTTTAAGTGATAAGTTTAAAATAATAAGTTCTTTAATTGATTCAATTTCTTATCGTGACTGAGTGTGATAAATAATCCTAAGAAGAAAAATCGAGAATCAGGAGTCGATATTGCTTTTCTTACTCCCGGGTTGATTTGAGAATACTCATATCCATAAATATTTTTGTAGCCTAAAACATTCTGACATCCGAAATGGATTATAATATTAGGCTTAGGAAGGTACGACCAGGCCATATCCAACCTGTTCTTATAAGGAGTCTTACCTGATTCGTCATAAGGTACTGCAGAGCTGTAATAGGGCGTTCCGGAGGATACGTTGTAATTAACTCCAACCAGAGATTTCAGCGATCCGAGCCAGTATTTCAGTGTGATATTGAATGTATGATCAGCTGCGTAACTGGGAGCTATTTTTTCAGGAAAATAAGCATATTTCTTTTCTGTATTATTGTAAGAATACGTCAGCCAATATTCAAGAGCCTTAAAATTACTTTTCCAGAATACATCAGCGCCCCATCCATAGCCATAGCCATTGTTTTTTATATGTAGGGGCACAAATTCTCCCTGTGAGTAAGTCACGGCACTGTTGTATTTTTTATAATAGGTATCCAGTTGAAATTTGCTGTGTTTTTCTACATAACTGTAAGATAGAGTTCCTTTATTGACAGAAGTAAAATCAATATCATCTGTCAGTTTCAGATAACTCAGGGATGGAAGTTGGAAATACTCGCCAAATGATGCGGAGATTATATTTTCCCTGTTTAACCGATAACCGAGATAGGCTCTAGGCGCCAGGTTAAATCGCTTCAAATACGGTGAGTATTCGGCTCTTAAACCCAGATTCATGGTCAAATTACTGTTCAGGAATAGTTTGGTATCATTATACAGGCCTGACAGATTACTTTCTATATTTGTTTTATAATCATTTCTTTCCAGGGAATAGGTTTCGTTGAAAGGGTTCAGTATATATTCGGCTCCTGTACGATTCGTTATTTTTCCGGAAGAATATTGTAGTATCATTTTATTGTGATTCCAAATGTTGGAGTTTTTCATTTTATCTCCGTTATATTTTACTTCAGTGCCTGACATGTCATCGATGATCAGATTACTTCCGGCAGACAGACTCCATTTTTTATTAAAAAGGTGATAGAAGTTTGCCTGGGCGTAGAAATACACCTCTTTTATATCGTTTGAGAAAGGAATACTCTCGACATTCTCAGACGCAGAAGTCATTGCCGAACTACTGAATTGAGCCTGGGTAATTAATTTGGTTTTTGGAGAGAATTCTTTTGTGAAAAATAAATCGGCAGAGATCTGTTCCGGATATTTATCCCAGGTGTAATCATCAGGAATCAGCTTTTGGTAAGGGCCTACATTTACATAGTTTACACTTCCTCTATAAGCATAAGAGGACTTCTGATCCATATGTGTAAGTGATGCAAAAACGGATGAAAGGCCTATATCGGTTTTAGATTCGATATGTTTCTTTTCTTTGGTGTTTAGATTGATGATTCCGGATAATGCCTGACCGAATTCCGCATTATAACCTCCGGATTGTAATGCAACCCCTTCAAATAAATCAGAAGAGAAACGAGTGCGTACTCCGGTGTTTTTAGATGTGAGGTTATATGGGTTCATTACGAGCAAATCATTGATATAGATCTGGGATTCTTCGGAACTTCCTCCCTGGATGATCAATCGACCATCGTTGTCATTTACCTGCACTCCCGGTAAGACACGCATATTTCCTATCATATCGGCCATTGCTGCCGGATTCGTAACAATATCAAAACTAGACATTTGGATCGTTTGTGCGGAATAATCGCTGAACCGACCGTATTTCGGAACAGAAACGGTTACCGATTGTAAGTTATATACACTATCAATAAGGATCACCCGGATTTCAGATTGATTTTTATTGACCATCACAGATTTATTCTTATATCCGAAAGCCTCAAAATGAATCCTGCAATTTTTAACTGTATCCGAATAGTTGAAGGTAAATTTTCCCTCCATATCCGATGCTGTTCGGATGGAGCCATTGTTGAAACCGATCACAACTCCCGGAATGGGGAAGTTACTTCTATCTACAACTTCGCCCGATATTCTATTTTGCGCATATATCCCCATGTAACAAAATAAAATAACAATGGAAGGAAACATTTTTTTAGATATAGTTTTCATTCTTTCTTTGTCTTCTTTTTAAATAAACTAGTTTATAATATAAACTAAAATAGCAAAAAAAATTATTCTTTATCCATTAATTCTTTTATTTTTCTTTCCTTCCATTCTTCTCCCCAAAGGCCATTTTTACATAAAGATAATCCATGGATAAGTAATCCGATTCCCCAACCCATCACAGGCCATTGTACCCAGAAATGACCAGGAGAAGTCAAATAATTAAGACAGAATAATCCGAAATTCACAATGCAATAAGTAAGCAGGTGGATATAAAATCCACGGATTTCTTCTACACGTTTTTCTGCTCTTTCGCGGCGGTTGTCATCATTCTTCGTTTCCATAATTTTAATTTATTTATTGTTAGTATTAAAGTATGTTTGTATGGTTTTTACATAATTTTCAAAAGCCTGAACTCCTTTGGGAGTGATCCGGCAGATCGTTCTCGGCATTTTTCCCTGGAATGTCTTTTCCACATCAATATATTCCGCCTCTTTCAGCTTTTCTATCTGAACACTCAGGTTACCTGCCGTTGCTCCTGTTTTCTCTTTCAGAAATACAAAATCAGCTTCTTCCACACCAATCAGTAGCGACATGACTGCTAACCGTAACTGGGAATGTAACAAGGGATCTAATTCCTTAAACATGTTCTTTTGCTTTTACATTTAATTTATAACCAGGTACAATATAACCGAATACCATACAAACCGTCAAAATTAGGAAATGAAACGGTACTTCACGTAAAATAATGAAACAAATAACAGCTCCTAGCCAAAAAATAAATCCCCCATAGACGTAAGGCCTGAAACGACAAGCTTTACCTGTTATATACTGAGCCGCACCTGTGAAAATAAGGATGACTGAAGTCATCATCGTAAAATGCCTGTATTCATCAAAATAAAAGGCGACCGACCAAAACACAAACTGAAGGATAACCATCGATATTCCGAATGCAAGCCAGGTTGAATGAATAATCCGGTCGATATGTGTTTTTACAATAGCAGACCGGTCTTCTTTTCTCCCCATCAAGTAACTGACTATCCACCCGGGAACCATTAAAAACCAAACATAACAAGATTGAGCTCCCGGAAATACGAACGCTAATGTAAAATTCAACAAAGCCGTAAAAGCGACCAAGCACCCCCAGAATATCGTAATATTTCCAGCCCCTTTCTGGAAATTGTTTTGCGCCTGCTGAATCATTTGATTAATCAACTGCAAACTATCTTGTTCTGTAAATTTTGTTTCCATATATTCTTGTTTTATCAATTAAATTATGGTGCAAATATAAACTAGTTTATTTTATAAACCAAATATATTTTAAATTTTAACAATTGAATGATGTATATTTGTAGTTTAATTGATCAAAACCTTATGAAACAGTTACCAAACAGAAGAACTATTCGATTACAAGACTATGATTATTCTCAAAGAGGGATGTATTTTATAACGATATGTACCTATCAACGAAAGAATCTATTTGGAAAGATACAAAAAGAAGAGATGATCT
Source organism: Bacteroidales bacterium (assembly GCA_031551395.1). Lineage (GTDB taxonomy): Bacteria > Bacteroidota > Bacteroidia > Bacteroidales > Azobacteroidaceae > BNXB01. The sequence continues at coordinate 28,420 of JAVBNR010000023.1, read as the reverse complement.
TAAATGATTTCGGGAAAATAGCCTATGAAGAATGGTTTATGACTGCGAAATTGCGGCCCAATGTATCGTTAGGGGCATTCGTTGTTATGCCAAATCATGTTCATGGTATTATAATTATTGATGACATTCCCACCCGCAGCAGGGGCGAATTGAATTCGCCCGTATCGAATTCACCCGTATTGAATTCACCCGTATCGAATTCACCCGTATTGAATTCGCCCGTATCGAATTCGCCCGTATCAAATTCGCCCGCATCGAATTCGCCCATTGTAAATAACCATATCATTTATGATAATAATGAATATTGCGAACCTGTGTCAAACGGACGAATTCAATTCGCCCCTACGGGTACATCACAAACCATTGGCGCCATTGTTCGTGGATACAAATCCGCTGTGACACGACAAATCAATCAAAAACAATTATTGGCAGAATCTGTCTGGCAACGCAACTATCATGAACATATTATACGTAATATGCAATCATATCAGAATATATCCGAATATATACAGAATAATCCAAAAAAATGGTTTAAAGATAGGTTTTTATCTAAGTGATCAATACGACTCTTTCTCACTCGGGAAATCTCCTTCTTTCACATCTTGGACATAATGCTGTACGGCATCATGAATAATATCGTACAGATTAGCATATCTGCGCAAGAAACGAGGAGAAAATTCTTTATTGATACCCAACATATCATGCATCACAAGAACCTGGCCATCGACAAAAGGACCGGCGCCGATCCCGATCATCGGAATTGTCAACTCTTCGGCAACGCGCTTAGCCAATTGAGCGGGTATCTTTTCAAGAACGATCGCAAAACAGCCTAACTCCTGAAGCATACGAGCATCTTCCAGCAATTTGTTCGCTTCCGCTTCATCCTTCGCCCGTACGGTATACGTCCCGAATTTATTAATCGATTGCGGAGTCAATCCCAAATGTCCCATGATAGGGATTCCTGCACTTAAAATACGCTGAATCGACTCTTTGATCTCAGCTCCACCCTCCATTTTGACACAATCGGCATGTGTTTCCTTCATGATACGAATAGCCGAGTGGACAGCCTCTTTGGAGTTGCCCTGATACGACCCGAACGGCATATCCACGACCACCATCGCTCTTTTAACAGCTTTTGCCACAGACTTACCATGATAAATCATCTGATCAAGCGTGATCGGTAGTGTGGTCACATTCCCTGCTATAACATTGGAAGCGGAATCTCCGACTAAAATAACATCGACTCCAGCCTGATCGATGATGGAAGCCATCGAATAATCATAAGCCGTAAGCATGGAAATTTTCTCTCCACGTTGTTTCATTTCGATCAAACGATGAGTCGTTACTTTGCGGTTATCTTCGATATATGTTGACATAAAGCATTTTCAATTTTTAAGTGATATACTAACGCTATTAAGGCTACAAAGATAATGTTTAAAAACGGGAATTATCAACTCATTCGGTTTTTGTAATCTTCGTATCCGAATTTCCGGTATGTCTCCAATGTCCCGTCCGGCTTCCACAAAACGAGGTCTGGATGCGGGATGCCATTGAACATGGTCGTTTTGACAATCGTATAATGGATCATGTCTTCAAAAACAATTAGATCTCCAACAGACAGAGGGTTATCAAAAGACCAATCGCCCATAAAATCCCCACTCAGACAGGAATTTCCCCCCAATCTATACGTGGGTTTACCGGCTACAGGTTCCTGGTAAGCTCCGCGGACAACCGGTTTATACGGCATCTCCAGGCAATCGGGCATGTGGCAAGTAAAAGAAACATCCAATATAGCAGTCTTAATACCTTTGTTTTCAACAATATCGACAACAGAAGAAACCAAGACGCCGGTTTGCCAGACAAAAGCGCTACCCGGTTCCATGATGATTTCCAGATGAGGGTATTTCTTTTTGAAATTCAACAGTAAGCCAATCAGGTGCTCCACCTGATAATCCTTACGGGTCATCAGATGTCCGCCGCCCATATTCAACCACTTTACCTGATGTAAATACTTTCCGAACTTCAGTTCGACTTGCTCCAGCGTCTTCTCCAGATCGTATGAAGACGATTCGCACAAAGTGTGGAAATGTAAACCTTCAACGCCTTCAGGCAAGGAATCGCCTAATTGAGAGCACACGACTCCCAAGCGAGAGCCCGGAGCACAGGGGTTATACAGGTCGGTTTCAACTTCCGAATATTCCGGATTGATCCTTAAGCCGCAGGAAATCGACCTTCCTTCTTTTCTTGTTTCCGGATAAAAACGTTCAAATTGAGTCAGCGAATTAAACGTTATATGGCTACTATATCGCATAATCGTCGGAAAATCTTTTTCTGTATAAGCCGGAGAAAACGTATGCGCAGGACTTTTCATTTCTTCAAAAGCCAATTGGGCTTCAAGAGGAGAACTTGCTGTCGAGTAAGGAATGTATTCTCTGATGATCGGGAATGCTTTCCACATCGCAAAAGCTTTGAAAGCCAGAATAATATTGACACCGGCACGGTCTCTGACCGATTGAATCAGAGAGAGATTCCTGCGAAGCAATTCTTCTTCCATCACATAGGAAGGAGACGGTATTTTGTTTATATCTATCATCATTTCAGTCGTTTATTCTATCACATTGAACTTGGCAAATTTGAGTAATAATTGTTTCCTTCCGAAACTTTCAAATTCAACAGTCGCTTTTGCATTCTCATTAGCGCCTTCCAGAGCGACGATCTTACCGATACCGAAACGGTCATGCTGAATTGAATTTCCCACTTTCAAACCACTCAAACTTGGAGAATTTATTGTTTTCGGAGTTTCTGTCTGTGTGACCCGGGTCAGTTTTTGAGGTTTAGAAAATACGGGAACTTCCTCTATGCGACTTTCTATTGTTGACCTGGAAGTTGTAAACTGAGAAAATACAGACCGCGAACTGCGTTCCGGATCTACCCGGTTAAGAGACAAATCCAAAGGTAGTTTCAAATACGTCGGATCGATGTCTTTAATGAAGCGACTCGGAGCAGCCATCCTGGATTCGCCGTTATGAAAACGGCTTTTGGCGTAACTCAATACACAATTTTCTTCCGAGCGCGTAATGGCAACATAAAACAACCGGCGCTCTTCTTCAATTTCTTTTTCGCTGTATTTACTTAACTGAGAAGGAAAAAGATCTTCTTCCAGCCCAACCACAAACACATTTTTAAATTCCAGTCCCTTGGCCGAATGGACTGTCATCATCGTAACCCGGTCATGCTCTCCTTTATCCGTATCCTGATCTGTCATTAAAGAAATTTCCGCCAGAAAATCAGACAAACGTATACCTTCAATGCCTTCTTCCTGACGATTGGCTACAAATTCATACAAGCTATTGACCAACTCTTCGATATTTTGAATACGGCTCAACCCTTCCGGCGTTTTATCCTGATACAGTTCTCCAATCATACCGGTCTCCCGAATGACCTGTTCGCCCAATTCATAAGCATTCATAGTCGCAGCAGACCGGACAAAGCCATCGATCAACAGTTTAAAACTGCTCAACTTGTTTGCCGTCCCGCTATTTACCGGTAAATGATAAGTCAAAGGTTCGGACAAGACTTTCCACAAGCTAACCTGAGACACAGAAGCTGCGGCAATGATCTTTCCCACAGTCGTTTCTCCAATACCCCGGGCTGGATAGTTAATGACTCGTTTGAACGCTTCTTCGTCATCCGGATTTGAAATCAGCCGGAAATAAGCGATCACGTCCTTTACTTCCTTTCGTTGAAAGAAAGAAAGTCCTCCATAGATCTTATACGGAATGTTTCTTTTACGCAAAGCCTCTTCAAAGATACGGCTCTGAGCGTTGGTGCGGTAAAGAATAGCAAAATCAGTGTAATCATAATTATTCAGCATCCGCATTTCGGCAATCCGGGTCGCTACCGCATACCCCTCTTCATAGTCGGAATAAGCGCCAATGACCTGGATTTTCTCTCCTTGCTGCTTTTTGGAAAATACATTTTTATGAATCTGCTCTTTATTCTTTTTTATCAGCGAGTTAGCTGCATCGACAATGACTTGGGTCGAACGATAATTTTGTTCCAGTTTGAATATCTTACTTTCCGGATAGGTATTCGTAAAATTCAGGATATTTTCAATATCGGCGCCCCGGAACGAATAGATACTTTGTGCATCGTCTCCAACCACGCATACCCGGTGATGCTCGGCAGCCAGCAGCTTGACTATGGCATGTTGTACAACATTCGTATCCTGATACTCATCGACCAAAATAAAACGGAACTGGTTACGATACTTGGAAATGACTTCCGGAAATTCCTGAAACAACAAATAAGTATAAAGTAACAAGTCGTCAAAATCCATTACCCCTGAAGTACGGCATCTGTTCCAATAAATCGTATAAATTTCTCTGGTCGCCGGCCTTTTGGCACGAAAATCATTTTCTATCAACTCCTTATTTACAGCATACTGTTGAGGAGTGATCAGCGCGTTCTTTACTCTCGAAATCCAGGCCTGGATCATCGAAGGCTTATAGGCCTTATCATCCAAAGCCAGTTCTTTTATTATCGTCTTAATCAGATTTTTAGAATCCTGACTGTCATAAATGGTAAAATCCGATCGAAATCCGATCTTATCCGCTTCACGCCTCAATATTTTCGAAAAAATCGAGTGAAAAGTACCCATCCACAAACGCCGGGACACATCTTCTCCTACAATTGTCGCAATACGGGTTTTCATCTCCCGTGCAGCTTTATTCGTAAAAGTTAAAGCTAAAATATTATAGGGCGAAATGCCATTGCTCAGCAAGTAGGCAATTTTATAAGTTAAGACGCGAGTCTTTCCGGAACCCGCACCGGCAATTACCAGTGAAGGTCCTTCATTATACACCACAGCCTCCCGCTGACTCTCGTTCAGTTCAGACAGATAATTTTCCACACGTACAGATTTGTTAATAACTGAATGATAGAATGATTGAATAACTGAGTAACTGAATAACTGAATAATAGAATAATAGAATAATAGAATATTTACCTACCTGTTACTCAGTCATTCAGTTACTCAGTTATTCAATCATTCTATCATTCAGTTACTCCACAACAATAACTTCAATTTCCACCAATCCATTCTTAGGCAACGTTTTGACAGCGACAGCCGAACGAGCAGGGAATGGTTCTGTGAAGTTACCGGCATAAACTTCATTCATTGCAGCAAAATCAGCCATATCAGCAAGAAATACCGTCGTTTTCACTACTTTATCCAATGAAGCTCCGGCAGCTTCCAATACGGCTTTGATATTTTTAAAGATTTGTACTGTCTGTTCTTTTGCTCCACCCGGAACAAAATCTCCTGTAGCAGGATCGATACCTAATTGACCGGAGCAGAATAACATATTACCTACTTTTATCGCTTGGCTATACGGACCGATTGCCGCAGGTGCATTCTGAGTTGAGATTACTTGTTTCATACGTAAATATTTATTTTTATATTATTGTCGTATGGAAACTCGCATTTTCATTATCTAGGACTTACATACATGGAAATGCTCGTTTTCATATTCATTTTAATTCAATTGTTTATAATTTTTATTCGTTGTTATTTTAGAAATTATTTAAAAAATCATTTTCCTATTTCCCGCTGCCTGACCACTTCATACAGCATTACGGCTGCTGCCGCCGACACGTTCAGCGAAGCAATCGTCCCGACAATCGGAATTTTCACCATTTCATCACAAATCCGGAGATTATCCATCGAAATACCAAAATCTTCTCCCCCCATAATCAAAGCTACGGGACAATCATAGTCTACGGAGGTGTAACTTTTTTGAGCTTTTTCCGTAGCCGCTACAACCTTGTATCCGCTATCTTTCAAAAAGCGAACCGCTTCATTGATACTTGCTTCCTTACAAACGGGCAACGTATGCAGCGCCCCGGCTGATGTTTTAACCGCATCCGCATTGACTGAAACACTGTTGCGGGAAGGGATGACCAACGCATCCACACCGGCGCATTCACAGGACCGGGCAATAGCTCCGAAATTCCGCACATCAGTTATCCCGTCCAGTAAAACGATAAAAGGATTTTTACCTTCTTCATATAAAAACGGGACTATATCTTCCAATTTCTGATAAGTAACTGCCGATATAAAAGCAATTACACCCTGATGGTTTTTACGTGTCAGACGATCTAATTTTTCCTGCGGAACCCGCTGGAGAGGCACATTCGTATTCCGGATAAGTTGAAAAAGCTCCCGAGACAACTCTCCTTGAAAATCTCTTTTCATCAAGACTTTATCCACTTCTTTCCCAGCCTGGATCGCTTCAATCACAGCCCGGATACCAAAAATCATTTCATTTTCTTTGATCATATTTTTAATAATTCTTTTGCGTTAGCCAATGCCGCTTTCGAAAGTTCCGAACCACTCAACATCAAAGCAATTTCCCTGATGCGTTCTTCTTCCGAAAGCTGACGGATATGAGTTTCTGTTGTATTTTTTGAATCTTCTTTGTACACAAAATAATGGACATTGCCCTGAGCGGCAATTTGAGGCAGGTGTGTTATGACGATAACTTGCATGACCCGACCTAGTTCCTGCATAATATTTCCCATTTTATCTGCAATCTCTCCGGAAACACCGGTGTCGATCTCATCGAAAATAATCGTCGGCAAGGCCATGGCTCCGGCAATTAAAGCCTTAACACCTAACATCAGACGGGAAATTTCTCCTCCCGAAGCAATCGAAGCTACCGGTTTCAAAGGACTATTTTTATTCGCCGAAAAAAGAAACTGTACGTCATCCATACCCGTACTATCAGGAGTAGGCCTGGACAAGAATTCGCAGGTAAATCTCATATGGGGCATACCCAGCCCTTTCACTTTATCTACCAGTTCGACCTCCAATCTTTGCGCTGCTTGTCTCCTTGATTCTGTGACAAGTTCTCCTAAACACAGCAATTCTGTGTAGGAATCATTCAATTCTCCCTGTATTTTCTCGAGTTCTTCTTCAAAATGACCGATGACCTGCAATCTTTTTGCAATATCATCCTGCAAGGCAATCAAAGCCTCTGTGGAGTCTGCTTTATGCTTCTGTTGCAACGAATATAACAAATCCAGCCGTTCGGTCACAAACTGCAAACGTTCCGGATTGAACTCCAAATCTTCCTGACAGGAAGAAACCTCCAGGGCTAGATCTTTGACATCCAGATAAACCGAGCGCAATCGATCCGCCATTTCAACGGCCGGAGGATATACTTTAATCAACGATTGAACGGCATCCAAACTACTTTTCAAAGCCTGAACCGCACTTTGCCCGTCGCCGGATAATAATTGATCGACCTGAAACAATCCGCCTTTTATCTCTTCCATATGAGATAATGTCTCGACTTCCGACTCGAGCAGTTGTTGTTCTCCAGGCTGAAACGCCGCCTCTTTCAATTGATTGTATTGATACTGGAAATAATCTTCATCGGCAGCGCTTTTTTCCGCATCCTCTTTCAGCGAACGGAATTGTTTTTGAAGGAGGTTATAATGTTGAAACACCTTTTTATAACTCGCTTTTATCTCATTATTATCTGCCAAGGCATCCAATACCAACAACTGAAAAGAACGATCTCCCAGCATCAGATTCTGATGTTGGGAATGAATATCGATCAATCGGGAACCCAACTCTTTCAAGTCGTTCAATCCGACCGGAGTATCATTGATAAACGCCCTCGATTTTCCCGACGCCCACAACTCCCGACGTAAAACACATTGTTTTTCGTCATATTCCAGGTCTCTTTCTTCAAAATAAGTTTGTAACTGATACAATGAGATGTCGAAAACACCTTCAATCAAACATTTATTTTCTCCGGACTGAATGGCTTTCACGTCAGCCCGTTGTCCTAAGATAAGAGATAAAGCGCCTAAAACTATTGATTTCCCGGCTCCTGTCTCTCCGGTAACAACAGAAAATCCACGTGAAAAATCGATTTCCAATTGAGAGATTAATGCATAATTCTGAATAGTTAGTGAAGTCAACATGTCTGCGTACTTATTTTTTCAAAGGTTCTAACTGGTTCGACATCGTCGGATAGATCTTACGCAACAGGTCGTAAGTCGTTTTTTTCTCCTCTTGAGTTGCTTTTCCGGCTAAAGCGACTACTTCATCCAATTTACTATCGGCAAACATCTGAAGAATTATTCCGGAAGAACGGATCTGTCTTATCTCCTCCAAAACCGGCAAAGCATTCAAAATGGTCGTACGCCCTCTGTCTGGATTCGCCACCATTTCGTCCAATCCTTTTCGATGGTAGGTGTACCAAAATTCACGATAACCGCTCAATGACTCATCCGTAAATGCAGTAATTATACCATGCCTGTTGTTGGGTTTATCAAAAGCCGTCCAACCTTTCCACGTAGAAAAAGCCTGCGCTTGCATCGCAATACTTTGCGCCTGACGATAAAAGACGGAACCGCCCGACGGAGAAAAACTATCAAAATCCAACGCTAAAATAAGATTTGCATAAAAAGCAATAGTCGCCACCAGGTTGCTGTTTATTGTATTGGCAATATATTCGATCGGCGTATTTTCCATGTATTCAAAATCCAGCTCTGTATCCCGAAAATTTAGTAAATTCGTGGCATAAGAAGAGTTATAAACCGGACGACGCGCCTGAACGACCAATTCAGAGGTAAAATAATTATCCGTGGGGTTAGTCGTTATCGTAATTGTAAACGAACAATCGATTTTTTCATTCAGTGCAAAAGTAGCGCTACTCCATTTCTGAGCATTGATAAAACCGGACAAAGCGTTTTGTAAAGAGGTAAAAACGCCTTTATTTGTCCCTTGTATCCGGTCACTGTTAACGATTACTTTAGCATTTAGCTCCTGAGCCGTTCCTGAAAAAATAATCCATGAAAAAACAATAAATACTGTAATAATTTTTTTCATTTTGTTTTTAATCCAAATAAATTCTGAATCCGGTCGATCATATCATTAGCTACTTCCAACTTTGTTTTCAGAGGGAATTGCTGCTTTGTTCCGTCCGATCCGATCATTGTAATCTTATTGGTATCATGTTGAAATCCAGCCCCCTGGTCTTTAAGCGAATTCAAAACAATCACATCCAAATTTTTCTTTTTGAGCTTTTTGATTGCATTTTCTTCCTCATTATCAGTCTCCAACGCAAATCCAATCATGATCTGACCGTCTTTTTTCATTGCTCCCAATGCAGCCGCAATATCAGGGTTGGGAAGCAATTCGATCGACAATGGATTGCCTTCTTTCCGTTTTATTTTCTCTTCCGAAAACACAGCCGGCTTATAATCAGCCACTGCCGCACATAAAATAGCCGCAGAGGTATCGGGAAAACGGTCGACAGCAACCCGGTACATTTCATCGGCAGATTCCACATCGATCCGCTCAATCAACGGATGATTGACTTTCAATTTTACCGGACCGGCGATCAGCAGGACGGAAGCTCCCCGTGACGCACAAACTTCAGCCAATGCAAAACCCATCTTCCCGGACGAATAATTACCTATATAACGTACAGGATCTAACTTTTCATACGTCGGCCCTGCTGTAATTAGTATTTTTTTTCCCGAAAGGCTATTTTCCTTTAAAAAAAAATCTTCCAATACCTGAACAATCGTGTCCGGTTCTTCCATCCGGCCTTTCCCTTCTAACTTACTGGCTAAAAAACCCGTTGTCGGCTCTATAATGTGATTCCCGTACGACTTCAGTAATTCCAGATTTTGTTGGGTCGACGGATGAGCATACATATCCAGATCCATTGCCGGAGCTATAAAAACCGGAGCTTTCATCGAAAGATAAGTTGTTATCAGCATATTATCGGCCACGCCCCGCGCCATTTTTCCCAGTGTAGCAGCCGTAGCAGGAGCAATAACCATCGCATCCGCCCACAGCCCCAACTCCACATGACTGTGCCACTCTCCTGAATTGGCCGTAAAAAACTCACTGACAACAGGTTTTCCAGTTAAAGCGGATAACGTAACCGGAGTGATGAATTCTTTTCCGGATGGGGTTATAACCACCTGAACTTCAGCCCTTTTTTTCATAAGAGAACGTATCAGATAAGCCGCTTTGTATGCCGCAATACTTCCGGTAATTCCCAGCACGATTTTTTTTCCTTCCAACATAAGTTCCAGAATTAAAAGTGGTGCAATTTAGTTATTTTTCATTAGTTGGACAAATTGTACTTTTTTTCAAAATTATTCAGTTGCGGAAAATTTCCACATAAAAACCCATCCAGAAACAAAGTTAAACCAATGAGTCAGAATTAGCCCAATAGTTAATAAGCAATTTAAATGACTACCAATCAGAAATATAAAAACAAAACAAATAAATATATTAAAAAATCATAAAATATTAATTATTTTGGCTTGATTTTTTCATAATTTTAGTTAACTTTGGAAGGTCCGTATTTTATTATTAAATACACATCTTTTTAGTACGTATTTTTTATTTATATATATCGCTATTTTCAAATAAGATTTACTAAATTATTTTTATTGTAAAATTTTTTAGTGTATATTTGCAGCATAATCCTATTTTTGCTTCACACACATGCATGTTACGGAAGGGTACCGTATTGTTATTGTGAGAAAATAAACATAATTACATTAATTAAAAAAAGTTTTGAAAATGAAAAGATTAATTTTTACTCTTTTAATATTGATTCCTGCTTTTATGATAAAAGCACAAGAAGCACAAGGGACTCAATATCAAGATGAAACCGAAGCAAAAGTAATGCAAACGGCTTTAGAAAAACAAGCAGATCCGGAATCTTCCGCAACAAGAGTGACCTGGGTCAGCAACCGTCCTCGCGATAATTGGTTTATTTCTATTAGTGGTGGTATTGCAGATTTAATGAGCGAAGAAAGCCGCTATATCAAATTTACAGACCGGATCAAACCTACTTTCGGATTATCTTTCGGAAAATGGATGTCTCCGGTGTGGGGAGTTCGTATGAACATTACAGGAGCTGAGCTTCAAGGGTTTACTACCTGGAAAGACGGATTTGGACTGGGCGACTGGTATGTCGGAAAAAATTATTCAAACGCCGGTAACGGACACCCAACCAACAACTATGTACATGCTTACACTTTGCCTGGAGCGGAATTAGTTAAGAAAAGATTCCTGAACACAGACGAGTTGATCGAATCAAAAAAGAATGGTAGCGGTTACTATTACGATATGACTTATGCTGCTGCTTCCATCGACTTCATGCTGAACTTGAAAAACCTGACCATGAAGTACAATCCGAAAGGATTCTTCAATCCGGTTCTTTATGCAGGTCTCGGTTTTGCTCATACGTTCAAAGACAAAGACAAAGAGAGAACTGCTGTCAACAGTATCATGGAAAAAGCAGGCCTTATGTTCAACTTCCGTTTGGATGACAGATGGGATATTTTCTTAGATGGCCAAGCTCTTTTTGTACCGGAATTTTTCGATCGTAAAGTTGGAGACGGAAATACTCAGGATATTGTTGCCAACTATTCTATTGGGTTCACTTACAGAATCAACTACAGACATTTTATCAGAGCACCATTCCGCGATCCGAACGAAATCGCTGCTTTGAATGCGGAAATCAACGAATTACGCAAACGTCCGGTAGCATGTCCTCCTCCTGTTATTTGTCCGGAATGTCCAAAATGTCCGGAATGTCCGCCTGTTGTCGTTGACGTAATGAAAACTCCGGTAACCAAACAAGACTTGACATTCTTGCCTACTCCGGTATTCTTCCGCATCAACAGCTCTGTTATCGATGAAGGACAATGGAACAGTATCCAAAAAGCAGCGGAATACCTGCAAGAAAATCCGAGCAAACGGATCAAAGTAACAGGATATGCAGATAAACAAACAGGGACTCCTGCTATCAATAAAAGACTATCAGAACAACGCTCCAAAGCTGTTTACAATGCATTGGTTAAAAAATACAATATTGCACCAAGCCGCATTGAGACAAGTTTCTTGGGAGACACTTTCCAACCGTTTACTGAAAATGACTGGAACCGTGTTGTGATATTCGTTATCCCTAATTAATTCTACATTTGTTTCATAACTACGAAGACGGAAGGGCCTCCCGCAATGGGAGGCTTTTTCATTTTTCTAATTTTTAAACTAACTTTGTAAATTATTCATTGGATATCTATAGTATGAATTTCGAGCTGACATCCGAATTTAAGCCTACAGGAGATCAACCGGAGGCCATTGCAGAACTTGTTGACGGAATAACCCGAGGAAATCCTTACCAGACACTATTAGGGGTTACCGGCTCAGGAAAAACATTTACTGTTGCCAATGTCATTCAAAACATACAAAAGCCGACTTTGATCTTAAGTCACAATAAAACACTGGCCGCTCAACTTTATTCCGAGTTCAAAAGCTTTTTTCCGAAAAACGCAGTGGAATATTTTGTATCTTATTATGATTATTATCAACCGGAAGCCTACCTTCCTTCTACCAATACATACATAGAAAAAGACCTTTCCATCAATGACGAAATCGAACGTTTACGCTTGTCCGCCACCTCTTCATTACTGTCGGGAAGAAAAGATGTAATCATCGTTTCTTCCGTTTCCTGTCTTTATGGAATCGGAAATCCTGCCGATTTCAAAGAAAATATGATTGAGATAAAAACAGGACAAGCATTTTCAAGAGATGTCTTTTTAAGAAAACTGGTAGACAGTCTGTATTCCAACAACCGGGTCGAGTTCAACCGGGGAAATTTTCGCGTAAAAGGAGATACTGTCGACGTATTCTTAGCCTATCTCGATTTAGCTATACGCGTTATTTTCTGGGGAGATACCATCGAAGAAATTCAAGGTCTTGATCCGCTGACAGGAATGGTCTCCAATACATTTGAAGAATATCATATCTACCCGGCAAACCTGTTTGTTACCACTCGTGAACGAATCAACAATGCGATCAGTGAAATCGATGTCGATCTGGGAAAACAAGTCCGGTTTCTCAATTCCGAAGGGAAGCTGCAAGAGGCCAAACGTTTGTACGAGCGGGTTTCTTATGACCTGGAGATGATCCGGGAATTAGGTTATTGTTCCGGTATAGAAAATTATTCCCGGTATTTTGATGGTCGGCCGGCCGGAAGTCGCCCGTTCTGTCTGCTGGATTATTTCCCGAAAGATTTCCTGACAGTGATCGACGAAAGCCATGTTACCATTCCTCAAATCCGCGCCATGTTCGGGGGAGATCATTCCCGGAAAGTCAATCTGGTAGAATATGGATTCCGCTTGCCGGCTGCCATAGACAATCGTCCTTTGACTTTTGATGAATTTGAGTCATTGACTCCACAAACAATCTATTTAAGTGCAACGCCGGCAGAATATGAACTCATCAAGAGCGAAGGAGTCATCGTCGAACAGGTCGTGCGTCCGACCGGCCTACTCGATCCTCCGATAGAAGTACGCCCGAGTCTCAATCAAATCGATGACCTGATGGAAGAAATCCGCCTGAGGACAGAAAAACAAGAGCGGACATTAGTAACAACGTTAACCAAACGAATGGCGGAAGAACTAACGACTTATTTTACCCGGATGGGACTCAACTGCGCCTATATCCATTCTGATGTGGATACTCTCGACCGGATCGAGATCATGGAGAAATTAAGGTATGGTTATTTCGATGTCCTGATCGGTGTCAACTTGCTCAGAGAAGGGCTCGACCTCCCCGAAGTTTCCTTAGTAGCCATATTGGATTCAGACAAAGAAGGATTCCTCCGCTCCCACCGCTCCCTGACTCAAACAGCCGGAAGGGCTGCCCGGAATATCAACGGAAAAGTCCTTTTCTATGCCGATAAGATCACTGAAAGCATGCAAAAGACAATCGATGAAACAGAACGTCGAAGAGAAAAACAGTTGGCTTATAACGAAAAACACGGCATTATTCCTCAACAAATAAAGAAATTAACACAATCGTCCCTGATAAAAGAAATATCCAAAACAGAACCTAATGCATATATTGAACCTGTTCAGGTAAACATTGCAGCAGACCCGGTTGTTCAATACATGAGTAAGTCTCAACTCCAGAGAGCAATCGAAAAAACAAAAAAAGCAATGATAGAAGCTTCCAGGAAACTCGAATTCCTCGAAGCAGCCCAATACAGGGATGAATGGATGAAATTGGAGGAAAGACTAAAAAACATCTAACGAATAAAATATGAAGACGGATATTGAAATTGCAAGAAGCATTGAACTGAAAAAAATTAAACGAATCGCACAAGAAATTGACATCCCGGTCGAAGAAGTCATGAATTACGGGAAATACATGGCTAAAATCCCGGCAGAATTAGTCGATGAAAAGAAAATCTCCGAAAGTAATCTGATCTTAATGACCGCCATCACTCCGACCAAGGCGGGAATCGGAAAAACAACCACTTCAATCGGTCTGGCTCTGGGATTAAATAAAATAGGCAAAAAAGCAATCGTCGCTCTGCGTGAACCGTCTTTAGGCCCCTGCTTCGGAATGAAAGGAGGCGCTGCCGGAGGCGGCTATGCACAGGTGTTGCCGATGGAAAACATCAACCTCCATTTTACCGGAGATTTCCACGCTGTCACCTCTGCCCATAATATGATCACAGCGCTGCTGGATAATTACTTGTACCAAAACAGAGGTGTTTGCGGCATCGGATTAAAAGAAATTCTATGGAAACGAGTATTGGACGTCAACGACAGAAATCTGAGAAAAGTAGTTACCGGTTTAGGAGCCGATGCCAATGGGATAACAACGGAGACCGGATTCGATATCACTCCGGCTTCGGAAATCATGGCCATCCTTTGTCTGGCCGAAAACATCGAAGACCTGAAGCAACGCATCGGAGAGATCCTGCTTGGGTTTAACTTTGATAATAAGCCGGTTAAAGTAAAAGATCTACATATTGAAGGCGCTATTACAGTCTTACTGAAAGACGCCATCCACCCGAACCTTGTGCAAACCACAGAACACACTGCGGCTTTCATACACGGAGGTCCGTTTGCCAATATCGCCCATGGATGCAATTCTGTCCTGGCAACAAAAATGGCAATGACATTTTCGGACTATGTCATTACGGAAGCCGGATTCGGTGCGGATCTGGGAGCAGAGAAATTTTTCAATATCAAATGCCGGAAAGCGGGTCTTCAGCCGAAACTAACGGTTATCGTGACCACCGCCCAAGGACTCAAAATGCACGGCAATGTTTCTCTGGAAGACATCAAAAAACCCAACATCGAAGGATTGAAAAAAGGTTTTATAAACCTGGACAAACACATTGAAAACATAAAAAAATTCAATCAAAGTATTGTCGTTGCATTCAACCAATACAATGAAGATACGGAAGAAGAGATTGAATTACTCAGAGAACACTGCAAACAGATGGGAGTCGGGTTTGCCGTCAACAACGCATTCGCTTCAGGAGGAGAAGGAGCTACAGAACTGGCTCAGGTAGTGATCGATACACTAACCGATTACCCCTCCGGAAAACTCCAATTTACCTACGAAGAAAATGACCCCATCAAGACCAAAATAGAGAAAATCGCCTTGAATATTTACGGCGCCGATAGTGTCGTATTCAACGAGCGATCGGAAAAAATTCTGAAATTAGCTCAACAAATGAATATCGAACATTTTCCGGTATGTATTGCAAAAACCCAGTATTCTTTTTCCGCCGATCCGAAAGCTTATGGTGTTGCCAAGGGATTTAAGCTAAAAATCAATGACATTGTCATAAACAACGGAGCCGGATTCATTGTGGCCATAGCCGGAGAAATCATGCGGATGCCGGGATTACCCAAAAATCCTCAGGCCGTACACATAGACATCGTAAACGGTCAGGTAGAAGGATTGAGCTAGTTAGAAAAATCCAAATCGATAATTGGCAGAAATCAATCCGGATCTTCTGCCGCCAAGTAAGTTGGATTCCACCCTGAATTGCCAGTGACGATTCAACTGAAACTGCCCACCCAGAATCATACACCAATTATGGGAAGGTCGTTTGTCTAGCGAATAATGGACAACATCTCCCTGATGATTGGAAATGATTTGATCTATCAATTCCTGTTCTTTCGGACTTAAACGATGATACCAGTCTCCTTTCGTTATATCCGGAACGATTTCAGATACAGGAATTGTTCCTTTGGTCGTATTATTCAGAAAAACACGTCCGGCGCCGGTCCATACGGATATGTTCCGCTCCGGTTTATTCCGGAAATGAAACACATAGCCTACCCGCGGAGATAAGTTCATGGCCGTATTATCATTAGACAACTCATCAAAATGAGTCCACACATTATTAAAATCCAATGAGAAGAAAATAGAACGGATACCTCCTGTCAACATCATCCCGAAACCATATACATACCCATCAAAATTAGCCTGAGTATGAATATCCACAGGTTGGCCGGCAATAGACCCAATGCCTACGCTCGTCTCCACCCATGCCTTCCCGAAAATGCCATAAAGATCCAAAAAAGGAAGCAACCACACATCCGTTCGCATATTGAAATTCCTTACGGAAGCAGAAACTTCGCCAAAACCGACTACTTTATCCAGATTGATCATATCCCCGTCATTGAATCCCACCGATAAGTTAGAAATCGTCACATCCTGTTCTCCGACATATCCGTTTAACATGATTCCAATGGGATAGGGCAGAAAAAAACCTTTTTCTCCTAATTTCTTTCCCCATAAAGGCAAGGAATAAGGATTATTCAAGTTCTTTACTTCATCGTACAAGCCTCCTTGTTTCGATATAATTTTAATACCCGCATCTGTCTGAGAATAAGACAGGAACGAGAAAGAGAATATCAATATTAAAAAAAAACAGACTATCTTTCGCATCATATACATCATATTTTAAGGGTATCTTATATATAGAACCACTGATGGTGTATATTGTTCAAAAGATAGTCTGTTTTTTTTAACAACTATAAAATAATCTTTATTTATAATCGTTCCAATTTACCTGCCGCATATCTCCTGTTTTATTAAACACATTATGAAATGCAAAACAAGCTTCCAGGTTCTGTGGGGTGTGTCCTTTTATTCCCAGATTCAAATAATCTCTTAATAATTGTTTGTATTCCGGATGCACACAGTTATCTATGATACAGTTTGCCCGTTGGACAGGCGACAATCCTCTTAAATCGGCGACACCATATTCGGTAATCAATATTTTCACGGAATGTTCGCTGTGGTCCTGGTGGGAAACCATCGGTACAATGGAGCTGATCTTACCGTCTTTTGCTGTCGAAGGAGTCGTAAAGATAGACAAGTAGGCATTGCGACAGAAATCAGCCGATCCTCCGATACCATTCATCATTTTAGTTCCCACAACGTGCGTAGAGTTGATATTTCCGAAAATATCAGCTTCCAGAGCCGTATTGATGGCAATCAGACCCAGACGGCGCGCAATTTCCGGATTATTGGAAATTTCTTGCGGACGGAGAACGATTCTTTCTTTGAAAAAGTCCAGATCTCCATAAACCTCGTCCAGTGCTTCTGCGCTTACTGTCAAAGAACAACCGCTGGCAAATTTAACCCGGTTTTCTCTCATCAATTTGATGACAGAATCCTGAATAACTTCCGTATATACCTCAAATGCAGGAATATCCTTACTTAATCCCATTTCGCCCAAAACCGCATTGGCCACATTCCCAACACCTGATTGTACAGGCAGGAAAGAGGTCGGAATCCGTCCGGCTTTAATTTCCGAAGCTAAGAAATCCGCTACATTTTTACCAATCTGGTCGGTAACTTCATCTGTAGGAGTGAATCCGCTCGTTTCATTCGGAAGATTGGTTTCAACAATTCCTGCGATTTTTTCAGGATCCACCTTAATATAAGGTGTTCCAATCCGATCATTGGGTTTGTAAACAGGAATTTCACGACGCAACGGGGGATCTGCCGGTTCATAAATATCATGCATACCGCGCAACCCTTTCGGATGAAAATGATTCAATTCTATAAATATCTTATCCGCCATACGGGCGACAGTCGGAGCAATGCCCACGGCCGAGGTCAGGATCAGTTCGCCGTCTTCCGTCACATCGGAACACTCCAGAATCGCGATAGTCGGACGAGGAAGAAACCCAAAACGCAAGTATTGAGCCAGTTCGGAAAGGTGTAAATCAAAATAAGCCGCTTCACGAGCATTCAATTCATTTCTCATGTCCTTATTCGATTGATAAGGAGAGCGGAATTTAATGGCGTGAGCTCTGGAAAGCGCTCCGTCGATGGCATCTCCGGTAGATGCTCCCGTAAAAATTCCCACTTTGAACGGACGCCCTGCAGCGTGCTCTTTTTCGGCTTTTTCAGCCAAAGCAATAGTAATTGCTTTCGGACAACCGGCTGCGGTAAATCCACTGAAGCCAAGTACATCGTTGTCCTTGATTTGATTCGCAGCTTCTTCAGCTGTTATAAACTTAAAACCCATGATTATAAATAGTTTTTGTGATTTTGTGAATTTTGCCCGCAAAGGTATAAAAAAGAAGTCACTTAAAATTCTTTTCTGTGAAGTATTTCGGAATATATTACCGCCCTTTTCAGCTCATCCTTGTCTGCAAGGTTCAAAACAGGCTGGAATTCACTCTCATCGACCTCTTTTTCAGGCGACTCCACTTCTTCGGCAGGAAAAACGACAGATCGTTTCACATCCGGATTATTCGTATCAAAATTAGATACTTTTTCCTTTTTCTTTATTTCCTGAAAAGACTTATTCTGTGGCTTAAAAATTTCCGTTTGAGGTTGCCGGGAAGACTCTTCGCGATAAGTACCCTCGGGCAACATCGTGCGCTTCATATTCCGCGCTTTCTTTTTTCTGGAAGAAGCAGCAATGGAAATGATAAAACTTCCTAATATTATGATCAAAGGAAGAAGATCTGATAATTTATCCATAAAATATGACTATTTTTGCAGCCCAAATATAGCACAAAATAATGGATAACACAATACAAAACTATTTAAAAAATATTAGGGATGACTTCACAGCCACCCCTAACCCATTTAACCAAAACCTTAACTATGAAAAAATTTTACGTTTTTCAACAGCAAAGGTAAACATAATATCAATACAACCAAACTTTTCATCCAAAAAAATATAATTTTTATATTAAAAATAGTTAAAATACTAAAAATACAGATAAAACATGAGAAAAAAGGGGGAAGCAGACTTTAAATCTGCAACTGACAAGCAAACAAAAAAACTACTTATTGAGACTTATGGGTGTCAAATGAATGTGGCGGATAGCGAAGTGGTGGCATCGATCATGCAGATGGACGGATTCGAGGCTACCGAAAATCTGAATGAAGCGGATGTCATCTTGATGAACACCTGTTCGATCCGCGACAACGCCGAACAAAAAGTACTTTCTCGCCTTCAGTATTTCCAATCTCTGAAAAAGAAACGGAAAGAATTGATTGTCGGGGTACTGGGATGTATGGCCGAACGAGTGAAAGATGAATTGATCGAAGAACATCATGCCGACATTGTAGTAGGACCTGATTCCTACATGGATCTTCCCAATCTCATCGGTGCTGTTGAAAAAGGAGAAAAAGCAATCAATGTCGAACTTTCATCCACCGAAACCTATAAAGATGTGATTCCGCTGAAAATAAGCGGAGTGAAAATTTCGGGATTTATATCGATCATGAGAGGATGCAATAATTTTTGCACCTACTGCATTGTCCCGTATACCCGGGGACGGGAAAGAAGCCGGGAGACCGACAGCATACTGAACGAACTCCAGGCCTTGCGGGAGCAGGGATACAGGGAAGTAACGCTACTGGGACAAAACGTCAACTCCTATTTATATACAGACGGAGAAGAAAAAACAGATTTTCCGGCCTTGCTGGAAAAAGTGGCCGTTGCCGCACCCGACATGAGGATCCGGTTTACGACATCGCATCCGAAAGACATGAACGACCAAACGCTGGAAATCATTGCCAGATACGACAACATCTGCAATCACATTCACTTGCCGGCTCAGTCGGGCAGCTCCAGAATACTCCGGTTGATGAACAGGAAGTACACCCGGGAGTGGTATTTAGACCGGATTACCGCCATCCGCCGGATCATTCCGGATGCCGCCGTCACAACCGACCTGTTCTGCGGGTTCCACTCGGAAACAGAACAAGACCATCAAGACACCTTATCATTGATGCGCGAAGTCGGGTTCGACGCCGCTTTCATGTTCAAATATTCGGAACGCCCGGGCACTTACGCCTCCAAACATCTGGAAGACAATATTCCCGAAGAGGAGAAAACACGGAGACTGGAAGAAATTATCGCCTTGCAACTGGATCTTTCCTACGAAAGCAATAAAAAAGACATCGGAAAAACCGTGGAAGTATTGGTCGAAGGATTTTCCAAACGCTCCAAAGACCAACTGTTCGGCAGAACACCACAAAACAAAGTCGTTATTTTCGATAAAAAAACGTACAGAGTCGGAGACCGAGTCGATGTCGTTATTTCCGATGCCTCCGCAGCAACACTCTTTGGAAAACCGGTAGACGAGTAATCCAACTCGCCTGCTGATTCGCTGTTTTGGTTAAAAAATTAAAAAAGCTGCTTTATTTCACAAATTATTAGTTATTTTGCGGCGAATTTGGGCGTTTTGTATACTTCTGAAAAATTCAACAAATGAAAAGCAAAAACAAGATTACTCCTGCTACTTTTATAAACTCTAGAATAACGGCGGCAATCAGTATTTCACTGGTTTTATTCTTACTGGGGCTGGTTGTTTTATTATCTTTACTTGCCAATAATTTATCCAACTACATCAAAGAAAACATGTCTTTTGATGTTGTGCTCAACGAAGACATCCAGGAAACTCAAATAAAAAGCATTCAAAACATGCTGGATACAGCACCTTATACTAAAGAAACCCGCTATATTTCAAAACAGGCCGGGGCAGCTCAACTGGAAAAAGACCTGGGACAGAACCCGGAAGTGCTACTGGGATTCAACCCCCTCCCTCCTATTATTGAAGTAAAGCTAAATTCCGAATATGCCAATTCAGATAGCATTTTGCTGATAGAAAAGAATTTGCGAAAAATGGATCTCCAGATCACGGATATTCAATACCGCAAAGAATTCATACAAATGGTCAACGAAAACATGAAACAGATCGGTTTAATCATTCTCGGATTGGCCTTATTGCTGATGTTTGTTTCATTTGTATTGATAAGCAACACCATCCGGCTGATCATCTATTCCAAGCGTTTCCTGATTCATACAATGAGACTCGTAGGCGCCACCAACGGATTCATTACAAGACCTTTCATCCGATCGAATATCTTATCCGGGATCACAGCCGCACTGATTGCCATCGCTCTGATTTTCTGGCTGATTTATTATGTATCGAATAACATTGTTGATTTGAAAGATATCATCGACCTTCATGTTCTATTGACTGTTGCCTTATCCGTGTTGTTTTTTGGTATTGTCATTTCAATCGTTGCAACCTGGATGGCCGTCAATAAGTATCTGAGGATGCGTGTCGGAGATTTATATTACATTTAATTCCAATACGAAAACGTAAAAATAAAAATAATGGATAAAAAAAGTTTTGCATTCGGCAAAGAAAATTTCATTTTATTAGTAGTTTCCATCCTGATCATCATTATCGGATTTTGGTTGATGTCGGGGGGTAAGACAACAGAAGAAACGGGATTCGATCCTTCCATCTTTAGTCAGAGAAGAATCGTGATCGCTCCGATCGTAACCATGATCGGATTCTTCCTGGTTGTCTGGGCTATCCTCAAGAAACCGAAAGACAAAGACTCTGAAACCTATCAAAAAGACTAAACAATCGTGGAGGTAATGACGTGGTTACAAACAATCCTTATCGCTATTGTCGAAGGATTGACGGAGTTCTTACCGGTTTCTTCAACCGGACATATGATTATCGCTCAAAAATTACTGAATGTCCCCAGTTCCGAATTTGTCAAAGCATTTACGGTTATCATTCAGTTTGGAGCTATACTTTCAGTTATTGCACTGTATTACAAACGATTTATGCAGTCTCTGGATTTTTACTGGAAATTGTTTATTGCATTTATCCCGGCAGCTGTTTTAGGATTTTTGTTCAGTGACAAAATCGACAACCTGCTGGAAGATGTAACGGTAGTGGCCGTGATGTTGATATTAGGAGGTGTTTTGATGCTTTTTGTCGACAAATGGTTCAACAAACCATCTGAAGATCAAACAATAAGTCCCAAAAGGGCGGTTTGGATCGGATTGGCTCAGTGTGTAGCCATGATCCCCGGAGTGTCCAGGTCCATGGCCACCATCGTCGGCGGGATGGCTCAAAAATTATCGCGACAAAATGCCGCGGAATTTTCATTTTTCTTAGCTGTTCCGACCATGTTTGCAGCTTCGGCTTACAAGTTAGTGAAATTACTTATGAATCCGGAGAGTAAAACGGTCCTGATGGACAATATGAATCTCCTCCTGGTGGGCAATCTGGTTGCTTTTATTGTAGCTATTTTAGCGATCAAATTTTTTATCGGATTCATTACCAAGTATGGATTTAAAGCATTTGGAGTTTATCGCATCGTTGTAGGAGGAATCCTGCTCGTTTTAATCATGAGTGGCGTCGACCTAAGTATCATATAAATATGCAAAAGGATTTTCAAGAAGGAGAGATTTTATACTTTAATAAACCCTTAAACTGGACATCATTCGATCTGGTAGCCAAGGTAAGGTATAAGATTTCCCGCTTCCTTAAGCAAAAAAAAATCAAGGTAGGGCATGCCGGCACATTAGATCCGTTGGCTACCGGCGTCATGATTGTTTGTACCGGAAAAGCGACTAAACGGATTGAAGAATTCCAATACCAGACCAAAGAATATGTTGCCACATTAAAATTGGGAGAGACAACACCGTCTTTCGATTTGGAAACAGCGATAGATGCGACTTATGAAACACAGCACATTACCAAAGAGTTGGTCGAAGCCGAACTGATTCAATTTGTCGGAGAAATCGAGCAGGTTCCCCCTGCTTTTTCGGCGTGTAAGATACAAGGGGATCGGGCATACGAACTAGCCCGGAAAGGGATTGAAGTGGAATTAAAACCCAAATTGTTGGTAGTCGATGAGATCGAATTGATATCCTGTCAATTGCCGGAGATTGTCATCCGGGTCGTCTGCAGTAAAGGGACTTATATCCGGGCATTGGCTCGTGATATCGGGAAAGCGCTTGGCTCCGGGGCTCATTTGACCGGATTGTGTCGGACACGTATCGGGTCGATAACCTTGAAAGATTGCATGGAGATCGAAGAAGTAGATCGGATGTTGGAACAACTTCCTCGACTGCAAGTTCATTCGTAAAAAAATCAACAAAACAACATAAAACATGAAACTTTCTAAATTTAAATTTAATCTGCCTTCGGAGCTGATCGCTCAACATCCTGAAAAAAACCGGGATGAATCAAGGTTACTGGTTGTTCATCGCCAAACAGGGAAAGTGGAACATAAAGTATTCAAAGAGGTGCTGACTTATTTTAATGATAAAGACATCTTTATTTTGAATGATACCCAGGTATTTCCGGCTCGTTTGTATGGCAACAAGGAAAAGACCGGCGCCAAGATCGAGGTGTTTTTACTCCGGGAATTGAATGAAGAGCTCCGTCTGTGGGACGTTCTCGTTGATCCTGCCCGTAAGATAAGGATCGGCAATAAGTTGTACTTCGGAGAAGACGACTCCATGGTGGCGGAAGTCATCGACAACACCACTTCCCGCGGGCGCACCTTGCGGTTCTTGTACGACGGACCTCACAGCGAATTCAAAAAAGCGTTGTACGCCTTGGGAGAAACTCCGATTCCCAGATACATCGAACGGGAAGTTATCCCGGAAGATGCCGAGCGTTATCAAACCATTTATGCCAAAAATGAAGGTGCGGTGATTGCGCCGGCAGCCGGACTTCATTTCAGCCGGGAGTTACTGAAAAGGCTTGAAATCAGAGGTTGTGAATTTGCATTCATCACTGTTCATTCGGGATTAGGGAATTTCAGGGAGATCGACGTGGAAGATCTGACCAAACATAAAATGGATTCGGAACAGGTTATTATCAGTGAAGATGCCGTCAGGATAGTCAATAAAGCCAAAGATCAGAACAAGCAGGTCTGTGCGGTCGGCACTTCGGTTGTCAGAGCCATCGAAAGTACCGTCACAACGCAAGGACACCTGAAAGCCTACGACGGCTGGACGAACAAATTTATTTTTCCTCCGTATGATTTTTCCGTAGCCACTTCGATGATAACCAATCTTCATACTCCGCTCTCCACGATGCTGATGCTAACCAGCGCTTTCGGAGGGTATGAACTGATACTGGACGTTTATCAGCAAGCGATACAGGAGAAATACCGCTTCGGTGCGTATGGAGATGCTATGCTGATTCTTTAATGAAAATACATACCGTTTATCTTGCTCTCGGGAGTAATCTGGGAAATAAATCCGGAAACTTACAACGGGCGACAAAAGAGATTGCAGAAAAGGTTGGTACGGTTTCTGCAGTCTCTTCTGTTTATGAAACAGCTCCCTGGGGATTTCAATCTCCGAATGCTTTCGCCAACAGTGTGATTCGTGTGAAAACGGGTCTTTCCCCTACTCTTCTGCTACAACTGACTCAGGAGATCGAAGAGCGAATGGGACGTACGAAAAAATCATCCGGGAACACCTATCAGGATCGGATCATCGACATTGACCTGATCTTGTATGACGACCTGGTTATAAACACGCCCGAGCTTATCATTCCACATCCGCATTTCCACAAAAGGATGTTTGTCCTGGAGCCTCTTTGCGATATCAGTCCGGATCTGAAGCATCCTGTTTTCCAGAAGACAATCAGGCAGTTGCTGGACGAAATCAATACTTGAAAGAAATGGTCGCCAGGATACTCATCGGACGCAGGTCATAATTATAAGCATAAGTATCCAACCCGTTATAAATCTTGTAAGAATAACGTTTTTCATTGAATATATTATCCCATGCTAGCGTATATTCCAATGATTTATGCTTGTAACTAGCTGCCAGATCGGCAAAAAGCATCCGGGAATGAGTCGATTCCGTAATTTCATTGTAAAGATATTCCCACTGCGTTGACAACTGAAATTTCTTATTCGGGAAATAATAGGCTTTCAATTTTTGCGTGAACTGGCTGAAGGAAGATTTTGTTTCCGGCATCGAGACCGGACGGATTGTCATTTTATTGATGATCCAGTTGGCTGCATAATTAAATGTAATGCTTTCCGAGACTTTGGTGTTAAGTGTCGGGGTCAACGCCCACATTTCCGATCGGACCGGATAGGAAATTCCCTGTTGATTCCTTTTTGAATTCGCCTGATTGTAATCTGCCGAAAAAGTGATTGTCGACTGTAACGCACTGAAATATTGCCCTATATATCCTCTCCAACTCCAGGAATCAATGTGGCTATTTTGTTCCATATTTCCCAATATCGATAATTTTCCTACAAATCGCTGTTGGGCGATCAGGTTCCTTTCGGAAGTCATATAACTCGCATCCATATTCAGAAACAACCCGGATAACGTATTTCTGTAAGCCAATCGAAAACTCGCCAACTGTCCTTCCCTTTTCGATAAAATACCGGAAGTATTTTTCAACGACCGGTAATTGGCCATTACAAACGACCGGTAGAAGTCCAGGATATCTCCGACAGAATGAGTGTTCGAATACGACAGGTTGAGATCGAACAAAGCGCTGAATTTATAGCTTAAAGAGGCATTGAAATCAGCATACAGGAATGATAATTTCTCTTTATTCCCGTACTGTCGGTCATCGATATTGAACCAATGCCAGGTAAGCGGCGCCCTCAACATCAAAGTGGCCTTGGAAAACATGTAGCGATAATAGGGAGTCAGAACGACTTTCAAATAATCCGTATGCAAATCATTGATCAAGCTGTCGGCAATCAGGTAATGATCTAAATCCGAATTCAGCTGATCGATATTGGCATCTACATTCAACTTAATATTCAACAAAGAGTTATCCCTCTGAAAAGAGATGTAAGTGTTGTTATTCGTATAAAATCCGGAACGTTCGACCGTTTGAGTGGGAGAAAAACCTATCGTATCAGCCTCCACTTTCAATTGCTGAGGCAAAAAAGAATAACCTGTAAACGAAGAGATATCCCAATAGCGGCGACCTATTTTTTTTGTAAACTTCAAATCATTATTGACAGCAATATCCGACAAGTCAAATCGTTGAACGACAGGAATCGCCGTCTGCACATCCGACAAAGCGTCTGTCCATACAGCCCTCGATTTCAACATATTCTTCAGGTAATGCTTCGGAGAATTATCTTCATAAGTCAAGATCCCATTGAGCAGGTTGTTTTTCTGTTTCGTCTTTTTCACTTCAACAATTTCCAACAAACTATCCGGCAAAAAATAAGCGCTTACCTGACGAATATTTTCTTCTCTGCTATCGTATTTATAATCCAGATTCAATCGCAAAGTCTTATTTTCCGCCACTTTTTTTATATGGTTCAAAGTCACAATATGCGTTTGATTGAACAAATAGCGTTTTTTATCCAACGGAGGATTACTGAATCCGGCGGGAGACAATAATCCTTGGGGCAATGTGTTGAAGCCGGAAAAAACCATCCCTCCGGAGCCCAATGAATGCTCGAGCAAATCGACAGAGATATCTTCTCCCGTATTATTCGTCTTATACATAACAACCGACTGATTGTTGGCTCCACCCATAAAAGCAAAAGCATTCAAAGTCCATAACAGATCGTCGAATCCATACCCCAATCCGGCCGTAGCCGTCCCAACCGGACGAATCTTATTTTTCAATTTCAGGTTGATGGCCGCTGATTCCGAAAGCAACACCCCTTTCAGCAAATTGACCGGTTGGTGGTGTTCGATCACTTCAACGCTGGTCACGGCATCGGCAGAGATATTGTTATTGATAATACCGTAACGGCTTCCCACCAGATCCAGACCTTCGACATAATATTTATTAATCGGCAAATCCTGATAAGTAATCGACCCATTCTCAGAAACTTTGATCCCGGGCAATTTTTTCAGGATATCGGAAATGGTCCGGTCTTGTTGTGTTTGAAAAGCCCCCACACGATAGACCAGCGTATCTTCTTTCATCCACATCGCGGAAGGTTTCACAGTGACTGCCGCCAATTCAATCTCTTTAGACACAAGAGCAATCTCCAATTGTTGAGATTTATTCGCTATACGTAAAAACTTGGATTCATAGCCCAACAACACAGCCTGCAAGGATAACGTATCGCTTTTATCTGTTATGGGAATATTAAAATAGCCGTTTTTATCCGTTATTTTATAATTCGAGACATCCCCATCTTTATCCAAAACAGAAACAATAACTCCATCGATAGGCTGTTTATTCGATTTCTCTTTCACAGTCCCTTCAATAACAACAGTTTGAGCCATGCAGCACAACGGCAACAACAGGCAAACAAAGGTCAATAGTTTCTTCATTTTATTCAATCCGTCAATTCCATCGGGTTATAAGGACGCTTTTTACTGGCTTCAGGAGGCAATACAGTACCTCCAGCCGTTAATACCGGATTCCCTGCGGATGCTGCAGCCGGGTTATCCATGCATTGTCGTTTAATTTTCTGATATTCATTTCGACTGACATATTCATTAAATTTACTTTCAACAATATAAATCAATTCTTTATTAATGGAAGGTTCCACTGAAGTACATTCAAATGAAAATTGATTCCGGTCGTCATTGACTTTCAGAATCAGGCCGGGTAAGCCCGAAAATTTCCAGGGGCCATCACCTATGGGTATTGCCTCTGCATACCAGGCCACATAGTTCCGGCCACGAAAAGTCGTGATTGCTTTTTTACAGAGATACCCACAAACAGTCATTGTATCTTTTTTCAATTGCCAGGCCTGAACCGGCATTTCTTCTTCATAACGATACGACTGATAACAAACGTAATCCTCAAAAGTAAGTTTTCCCTCCGGATAATTCTTATAAACAACAAATGGAACATATCTTCCTGATCTTGGAATAGACATATTTGTCTTCGAATTCATATTAAGCCCTTGTTTTTTAATCGTTTTATAAATGGAGTCCAACTGATACTTATTAGTATCCCAATATTTCGAGCAACGTTTTCCTATTTGTAAAGCCATTTTAGTCTCAGCATATTTATTGGGAACTAAAGTATCTTCCTGAATTAATTGACGATACAAACAAAAGACAGAAGTTGTGTCGAATGCAAAGGCTGGTGTTGATCCAAGCACCTTTATTTTTTGACTATGGACATTCAATCCAAAAACGACAAGACTAATAGTTAATAAATATATGTATTTTTTCATAAAATTCAATTTTTAAGGCGATACATAATCTTTAGCATTGGTTATGTATCGCCTATTTAATTTACCAATTGTCGCAGAAATGTTCCATCGGACTAAGTTCAACAATAACCC
>JAVBNR010000041.1:0-17589 GCA_031551395.1 Bacteroidales bacterium | reverse complement strand
AAGGTTTGTTTCGCGTTTTCTTTTCGCTGGATTCCTGTAATAAATTAAGTTTGATTGTTTTTTCAA
Source organism: Bacteroidales bacterium (assembly GCA_031551395.1). Classification (GTDB taxonomy): domain Bacteria; phylum Bacteroidota; class Bacteroidia; order Bacteroidales; family Azobacteroidaceae; genus BNXB01. The sequence continues at coordinate 17,523 of JAVBNR010000041.1, read as the reverse complement.
AACATTGACAAAATTCATCTACAATGAAAAATTTTTCGACTATATTTGTATGTTGCATATTTGTGAGTTGTTTTTATATTTACCTGGTAATCAAATATAAAATTACAACTTTTTATTCAAATATGCAACTTTTTTATCTTTTTTCTTACATCGAACTCAGGTTTGTAGCTTCTTTTGATAGTTTTTTCATGAGTTTACTCAAAACCCAAGCTATAGTGCAAAGAAAAGCATTGATTTGTGGTGCACTTTCCCCATGCAGGTAGTTTTGCTGTATTCTAAAATTTGATTTCAAATGACCGATAACCGGTTCGATGGCCAATCTGTGGCAGAATTTCTTCAGTTTCTTTTGTTTGGTGTAGACACTATCTTTCTTCAAGGTTTTGCCGGGGGTAGGTTTGACGTTGTGCTATGTTTTCTTTCTTTGCAATGCTACTACAGCCGTCTATCACCTTTTTGTACAGCTTGGCATCGATAGGAAAAGTGTTGTTGTTTTCTTGAACGGTTGTGTCTGACAATACCATTTTCGCTTCTGATTGTTTTCCGTGCAAATCTACGCTATGCTTGAAGATTTTTGCTACGCCGCTTTCACCGATGTGCTTGCGGAAGTGGACAAAATTGCTCGGGTCAAACGGAAAACGGTGTTGAAAATGAGCTTCGCCACAAAAGTATTGCATGTATGGATTCATAATCCATGCCTTTGCCAGGGATCCTGCAATTTTCCTACCATTTTTTGCAAGCTTTTAGAATGCAAAGGTATATTTTCTTGCAGTATACTCCTACTAAAAATCAATACATTTAATTAAAAATCAAATAATTAAACAACAAATAAGGAGCAACCAAATAGGGTTTGAATGCAAAGATAAACTTTTTAGGCGAAATATCCGATAGCCATTTTTACTTTTTTATGAGTTAACAAGAAGACAGGTTTACGCGTTTTGTTTTTTGTTTACCCGTCAACCGGCCTGCTTGTACTAATTTATTTTATTTTTTTTACGCCCGGCAAATGATATGTACCGTTCAAAATCGGCGATTCGGCGCCATACAAACGCATAGTCAGGTTGAAACTGCCTTTGGGTGCAGGCAACCAGTTGGATTCTTTGTCCTTTCCGGGATTTTCGTTTTGAATATAAATATCAATCGAGCCGTCTTTGTTTGTTTTCAGCCCGGTGGTGGTACTTCCGATACTGTAACGTTTAAAATCATTTTCCACAAAAAACATATCATCGCCGAACATATTCAAGTTCCAGAATACGGAAACAGGCGGAATTTGGTCTTTGTCCAGGTGAAGCACATATTTGTTGGCGCCGTCGAGCTTATTACCGTCGGCATCGACTGTGGTATTGGGATAAATTACTTCGGTGGATAGCTCGGCTCCGGTAACGCCTCTTGCCAATGCTGCACGCAACAGCAGGTCATGTCCCGAGCGTCCGCCGGCGAAAGTGTACTTCCATCCATTTACCGTAGTCCCGATATTTGCCCATTTATTGTCTATCATATCGCTTGCCGCTTTGATACCGCGTACCACGCCACGGCGGGTTGCTTCATCGAGCGTTTGCCATTGGAAGCCGTTAGCTACACTCATTCCAATGGCATGAAAAGAGGCTACCAACGGGTCGTTTTGGTCGGCCGAGGCAGGAAGCGCCTGCGACATCCAGAATCCAATCATGTCAAGCGCTTGTAATTCTTCGGGCGCCGTGCTCTTGTAGGTAGCGAACGCCGGGGTTACGGATGGTTTCCCCGAACCAATGCCTTCATTGAGGTATTGCGACAGAGGCATCAGCATAAATCCTTTCTGGAATTCGACAGCCTTGGACAAATCTTCACCTCCGGTGGTGAAAATACGCACGGCCGACATACCCAGATTGGTACGGCTTTTGATCTGCATCATATCGCCCGGAACAGTACCCTGATAGTCCGGCCCGGTAACGATATAAGTTCCCGGTTGCGGCCCTTTTATCCCACCCACATTATAAATCACTTCGTCGTAAGTGTCGCCGATTTGTACCACATACCAGCGTTTTTCAGTCGATGCCGGAACAAAAATCACTACCGGTTCTTTGGTTAAATCGGTGTAAGTGTAAGCGTCGATAGTGACATTGTTGGGGGTTACCACAAAGCGGTCTTCGGCGGTTTTAAGTTTCGTGTGCTTTACATAGTAATTCACTCCCATCGAATTGCCTTTGACTGCTATGGGTGCATACTTGGCAAACATACGGAAAGGTTCCCCCCACAGGCTGGCTTGGATGGCGGTGGCATAAGCCTGTTCTTCCTTCGCCTGGTCGAGCGATAATTTTTGAGAATTTGTTTGCGCATATATCGGCAGGCTGCAAACGAAAGCGATTAAAACTGCAAAAATTTTTGTTATTGTTTTCATTTTATTTTTTTTTGTTAACAGGTTAACAAGAAACCGTGTTGACGAGCTTTGTTTGCCCGTCAACCGGTCTGCCTGTACTAAATTATTTTACTTTTTTTACGCCCGGCAAATGATATGTGCCGTTCAAGATCGGGGATTCTGCACCGTATAAGCGCATGGTGAGGTTGAAACTTCCCTTGGGCGACGGCAACCAGTTGGATTGCTTGTCCTTTCCAGGGTTCTCGTTCTGGATGTAAATATCTACCGAGCCATCTTTGTTATACTTCAATCCGTCGGTCGTGCTGCCGATGCTGTAGCGCTTAAAATCATTTTCTACAAAAAACATATCATCGCCAAACATATTCAAATTCCAGAATACAGTGACCGGCGGAATCTGGTCTTTATCCATATGAAGCACGTATTTATTGGCGCCATCAAGTTTATTACCGTCAGCATCAACTACGGTATTTGGATACAGGGATTCTTCGGCTACGTTGGCTCCGAGAACCAATTTAGCCAATGCGGCGCGAAGTGTAATATCATATCCGGCACGCCCGTTACCCATCGTGTACCGCCATCCGTTCACCACGATAGCCGTAGTCAACTTGGCATTCTCAATCAATTGGTCGGCCACCACAGCAGCGCGGGCCAGTCCGCGTTTGGTCGGTTCATCGAGCTTTTGCCATTCGAAACCGTTCTTAGCGCTTAATCCTATGCTTTGGAAAAGCATGACGAAGGGGTCTGAATAGTCGGCATTGCGCGACAGGAACAAATTCATGCCAAATCCTAATTGTTCAAAATAACGCAGATTTTCAGGGGCTTTAGGGGTAAAAATATACTTTTGCAGTTCCATCTTAGGAATGGTGTATTCCAAACCTTGTTTCTGGAATACGGAATAAGGCAGTACATGGAAACTTTGTTGTTCCTTCACGGCAGCAGGCAAATCTTTATCGCCATTGACCGCTATACGCAGGGCAATGATGGCTACGTTTGTATTGACCTTGATTTGTTGCATGCCGTATGGAACCGGCCCGTTGTAATCGGGACCCGTAACAAAAAACAAGCCGGGCTCTTCGCCTTTGTAACCGCCGAGGTTACGCACCACTTCGTCGTACATGTTGCCCACCTGAATGATGTACCAACGGGGTGATTCCAGTTTCGGTATCTTAACAACCACCGGTTCGATACTCAGGTCGCCGTTGCAGTAGGCGTCGATGGTCACATTGTTTGGGGTTACCACATAGCGGTCGGCGGCGGTTTTCAGCCGGTCGAACTTATGGAAGTAGTTGATGTAAACCGCACCCACTTTTGCGCCGTGTGAATTGGTAGATACATAGTCGTAGAATGGACGTCCCCAAATGGCGGCTTGTACACCAATAGTATAAGCCTGTTCTTCTTTCGCCTGATCGGGCGTTAGTTTTTGTGTGGAAGTCTGTGCCGAAACACCGCTTCCGAAAGCTATCGTTAACAAGATAGCTACTGTTTTTAGATTTAAATTCATTGTTATATGTTTTTAAGACTTTTATTGAATCCAGAATCGTTAATAAAAGCATTATTTTCCCATTCTTCCTACTTTCAATTTTATCGATTAGTCTTAATTCAAGAGAAAATTCCTTGAAAATGTACTTCAAACGTAGAAATTCTTGCAGGTTATATTTTTTGTAAACTTTTATTGGTTTTTAATAGTTAAATAACAAATATTTTATCATTTTGTTTAGAAAAAAGCCAGATTTTTGTATAAAAATCATAGAAAATGAAATCAGTTTCATTTTTATTGGAATTATTTCTCATCTGTATAGTCTTTAAATAACAGATCAAAATGTTGAAAATTAGTCAGTCATGAGTCGAAATGATTTAAAATAGTCTTATATTTGTACTATGCTATGGATGGCCGGATGAATATATTTTTGAAGTTAAGATCTAAATTTAAGTATGTCGGAAAATTTGTTATTGTTGGATGAGTTTGCATCCAGAGAAGAAAAATATCGAAATTTATTACCTCAAATCAAAGCATTGATTTCCGGAGAAAAAGATTTGATTGCAAATATGGCTAATATATCTGCAGCTTTAAAACAAACTTTCAGTTTCTTCTGGGTTGGTTTTTATATTGTAAAAGGCGGAGAACTCGTCTTAGGTCCGTTTCAAGGCCCGATTGCCTGTACCCGGATAAAATATGGAAAAGGAGTCTGTGGCACCGCTTGGCAACAAGAAATGTCCATTGTTGTTCCTGATGTTGAGGCTTTTCCAGGACATATTGCGTGCAATAGCGCTTCAAAATCGGAGATTGTAGTTCCTGTATTTGATCAGAGAAATGTTGTTGCAGTATTGGATATTGACAGTGACTCGTTGAATGATTTTGGAAATGCCGATGTGTTGTATCTGGAAAAGATAGTCAAGCTGTTGTTTGATGAATAAAGAAACACCGTCATCTCGGGCATGGTGAGCTCTCGTGAGATTCATCACTGTGTTCGAGATGACGGTGAATCATTATTCATTTTTCAGTTCTTTATATTTGGTTTTTCCAAACCGTAATTTTTTCTCTTATCCTCAAATTTCAAAAAGAAGGCACAGATTAAAGCTAATACACCAACTAAAACCAGCATTAACTCCGGATTGGTATAATCATAATAAACGTCAGTTCTTCCTTCCTGAATCAGTTTTGTAACACCTGGATTTGATTTCTCACGGATATATCCGATTAACATAGGAAAAGCCCATAAACCAAGGTTTTGAATCCAGAAAATAAGCGCGTAACCAGTTCCCAAACGATTTTTAGGGCATACTTTCGGAACAGAGGGCCACATAGCTGCAGGAACAAGAGAAAAGGCAATCCCCAAGATAAAAATACCTAAATAAGCAAAAACAAGCTCAGCCGGAGCATACATGAAAATAAGGTGAGCTACAATAAGTAGTAGTGACCCTAAGATCATAAGTGATGCACCTTTCCCTTTTTTGTCAAGTAAGCTTCCGAATAAAGGTGTAAATAAAATAGTTCCGAATGGTAAATAAAATACAATATCTGACGCAGTAGTTGTTGCAATATGGAATTTATTTGCAAGAATACTGGATGCAAACTTTATAAATGGGAAAACACAGGAATAAAACAATACACAGAGAAGAGAAATGAAAAGAAATCCGTTGTTAGTAAGCAACCGGCCTACATCACTGATACGGAAAGGTTCTTCTTCTGCTGTTATATTAGCTGACCCTTGTATCTCTTTGTCTAATTTCGCATCCATAACCGTATAGACTAAGAAACACAAAAAACCGATACAAAGAAAGACAACTCCTAGCATAACAGCTTTGAATGCAAAAGAATCACCAGCCAGACGAGGAGATAATAAGAACGCAGCTCCAGTTCCCAGACGAGCCAAGGCTACCTGTAATCCCATTGCCAGAGCCATTTCTTTTCCCTCAAACCATTTGACAATGACGCGGGTTACGGTTACTCCAGCCATTTCACATCCCAATCCGAAAATCGCAAAACCGATGGTCGCCAATTTTACGGAAGGAAGCATATCTGTCCAAAAAGAGTTGAAGAAATCATATCCGAATCCTCCCTGATTAAAGTAATCGGATACCGCATATAACTTTATGCTGGCTCCAACAACCATTATCGCAGTAAATAACGTACCTGTATATCTGATTCCTAATTTATCAAGAATAATACCTCCGATCAGTAAAAGACCGACAATGTTGAAAAAAGAATAGTTTCCGGTAACAGCACCAAACTGGGAACCATCCCAGTGGAGGGTTTTACTCAGTACTTCTTCGATCGGAGAAATGACGTCCGTAAAGAAATATCCGGCCATCATAGTGAGAGCCACCAGTATCAAAGCGGTCCATCTGGCAGCTTTTGATTCTTGTAACGATTTTGCAATTTTTTCTGTCATAAAATATAATTGTTAGATTAATTTTTGTTTTTCTTTTGGAATTTATATTTGTAAAGCATCAGCTACAACAAATGTGCTTCCTCCTAAAAAGATAAAGTCGTTTTCATTCGCAGTTGATTTTGCTGCAGAAAGGGCCTCTTCGACAGTCGGATAACTATTCCCTTTTAACCCGAATTCTTCAGCTTTTCTTCTCATTTGTTCATGGTTCAAAGCTCGTGGAATTGAAGCTTGCGTGAAATAGTAAATAGCATTTTGTGGTAAAAGTTTAAGTACGGCATCAATATCTTTGTCGTTTACCATACCGATCACAATATGTAGCCTATCATAAACTTCTGATTGCAGTTGTTGTACGATATATTCTATGCCGGCCTCATTATGTCCGGTGTCGAATACAATTTTTGGGTTAATTTGTATGATCTGCCAACGACCAAGTAATCCGGTATTTTCCACAACCATCTCAAAACCAGATTTTATGACTTCATCAGAAATCTTATAACCTGATTTTTTGAGTTCATCGATAGATGTTAATACAGTCGAAGCATTTTTTTTCTGAGCAAAACCTCCTAATTCACCTATAATTGTCCCATAGTTTTTCGTTTCAAACTGCCATTTCCCAGAGGGTAGGAGAGTGGAAGATAATATCGGGCAGGAGTCTTCTGCAAAATGAATAAGATTTCGATTAGAATGAATGTGGTCGACTGTATCTAGGAATACTTTTTTTGTTTCTTCAGTCGTTTCTCCAATCACAACCGGGATTCCGGGTTTGATAATTCCGGCTTTTTCTTTTGCAATAGCGGTCAAAGTGTTTCCCAACAATGACATATGGTCGAAACTGATATTCGTAATAATGCTTAAATCCGGTTGAATGATATTAGTGCAATCTAAACGCCCTCCCAGTCCGACTTCAATAACAGCAACATCTACTTTTTTGTCGGAAAAATACTTGAATGCCAGTCCAGTAGTCAATTCGAAAAAAGAAGCATGTATTTCTTCGAAAAAATCTTTGTGTCCGGCAACAAAATTGATAATATAGTTTTCTTCGATTGATTCTCCATTTATTTTAATCCTTTCTTTAAAATCTATTAAATGTGGAGAAGTATATAAACCTACCCGGTATCCGGATTGTTGTAATATCGAAGCGATAAGATGAGAAGTTGAGCCCTTGCCATTGGTTCCGGCTATATGAATTGTGCGGATGTTTCTGTGCGGATGATTTAGCAGGTGATCAATGGCATAACTATTTTCCAATCCTTCCTTATATGCTTTTGTACCCACCTGTTGAAACATAGGGGCCATATCGTATAAATATTGGATCGTTTCTTTGTAGTTCATCCGTTTTTTTTATTTGGATGCAAAAGTACAAATTATCCTTGTTCATTAATAATAAACTTCGTAAGAATATTACTTAGAATATAAATCCTAAAGCTGTAAATATCATAATTGAATTGGATAATTGTTGTTCATACCAACGCTGTTCTCCGCTCATCTGAAAATATACTCCCATATTTTTATTATAGAAATAATGATATTTTGCATTCAGCAAAAGGTTGGTGTAGCTGCTTGTTAATGAACTATAAGCATACAGGGTTGATTGTTTATAATCCTTGTTCTCAGAAGTTTGGTTTGTTATATCCAACTTGTTGTTGAAAGTATTGTAGTATGCACAATTTAAGTTGATTTTGATTGAGGACTTTCCGAATATATGATAAAAGGAAGTCTTTAATTGAGGTTGCCAAAAAGATACCTCCATTGATCTGGCTGGAACCTGGTAGTTGATGTTTAACTGTCCTGCCGAGAATTCAGGTTGAACAGACCAGGATGTATTCCCGGTTTTTTCGTATAATCCTTTTACTGATAATTGTTTATATTCACTTTTATAAGGTTGGTTTTCTCCAATGATTTGATAAGAGCCTCCGACTACATCTCCGACAATACTTTCATAGCCTAATCGTTTGTTGTAGTCGAAAGAAGAGTTAATACCGTAATTTTTATTTTGACTCCTTTTTAGATAACCAAGACCCGCAGACGCATTTCTGGTAATAGTTCGATTTAGGTCGATGGAAGAAGGAACTGTTATTCGTTTATTCAGATCACTTTGATTATACATTAATGAAGCAGACCATCCCGACAGGTTTTGTGGAATCAATGTAAGAGAACCTCCATAGGTAGATCCGGAGTAATACGACATTGCTGAGTTACCCCAGAAACGATTATTGACCAGTCCCAACCCGAGAGCATTGTAAATGGGATAGCCTCCTTTTTCACTGTAAAATTTCACATCGTTGGTTTGTTTGTATTTCTCCAAGTGAAGGTCTGCTGCAATGACATAATTAAAAAAAACTTTTCTGGAACCGGCTAAATCCAGATGTAGATCAGAGCTCGTATTTTTGGGTCGTGGATCTTTATCCCGGTATTCCTGAATTTCTTTAAACCCAGCGGAGATACCCCAGGAATAATGTCGATATTGCTTTGAATACCCTCCTTGAAAAAAATATTGTTCGTATTTCAAGTCTCCTCCGATAGTATCCAGAGATACATACGGATAAAGTTTGAAAAAATCAGCGCTTTCGTTCCATTGTACATCTTCTTTTTTCCCGTTTTTATAATAAGCAGATCCCCAGATGTAATCCTTGTTTTTTAAGGTAAGTTGAGCATCGGCATCAAATCCTGCAATTTGCTTCCCTGTGCCAAGCTGAGGAAGTTCATTTTTGTTTTTCTCAATTGATACACTTAAATTCATATCAATTAAGGAGAATGTCCGGGTATAACCTGCCAATGCCGGATTATCTAAAGTATAGGAATTGAAATACAATGACGGAGATAATTTCATTCCGACACGGTTTGAAGCCGGAATAGAGTCTTCTCCCCAAATTATCGTTGGAACCAAAAACAAAAAAAGTATAATGGAACGAAAGCGCATCTGAATTCAATTATTTTTTTAAACTACAATTTGATCTTGGGATAAAATCTACAGTTGAATTATTTGTATCCTGTAAGATTTTACGTCCGTCTTCTGTTTCTGACAATGTTTTACGAATAACGCTTTTACCCAAACGTGTAGCATCGCTTGATTCATCACAACAATAGGTCCATCCCATATCAACAGACGGAGCTGTAAGAATCCATACAAAGTCACTTTTGGGGCTGATATTTACGGCATCTATAATCCAACTATTGGGAATTTTATAAGCACTTCCAGACATTACTCTGACATCGGTGGGATATGTATAGTCATATTTGTAATTTGCAACATACTCATCCCTGGAAGTTCCCAACTTTATCAAAGCGTATGATCTGTTTGCTTGAGTTGTAGGCCGCCAAATAGTAGCAGAAGAAGCATATAATTTGATCAAATTGGGGACTTCGGGATTGTCTACGTCAGAAGTGGATGGCCCATCGTATATTTCAAAATTAGAAATACTTAAATCAATAGAGTTAGGGTTCTTTTCCATATGGTTAATTGCCTGGTCACTTATTATGATATACTCTCCAGGTTTAACCGGGACATCTTTTCCATTTCCCGGGATGGCGTATACAGCTTGTGCTGCAAAGGCGTCATTCATAATATTCGGAGTGTAATCATATTTTTTACCTGATGTAAATTTGGATTCTGAAATACAATACCCATCAGCATAAATAACTTCGTCGGAATTATTATATATTTTGAAATAGGCATCACCCTGATAATATTTTCCTTCTGGTGTTGGGCTTCCAGTTGTAAATATCTCCTCAAATACAAGCCCTGATTGTATATCAAATAAAAATAGATTAATAGAAGTATTAAATGTATTCTGAGCAATACTAACACTTTCACTGAATCCTTTCACTTTTCCTTCGATACTTTTTCCCTCAATCTTATAAGAGATAGTTCCTTCTGCGGAAATATCATAAAGACCTTGAGGGACACTTAGCTGAAAAACGCCTCCTGTATAGGTGTTGACAATCTCATTACCGGTATTTTTTTCTTTCAGGGTCACAGTCAATTCTTTTATTACTACATCCTCTAATCCTTCCGGATTATTGAATGTCATTGTTGTTGACGACATGGCAATATCTTCATCTTCACATGAATAAAAACCAGCCACACAGGCCAGAACTAATAAAAAACTTAAAAATTTCACTTTCATATTATTTATATTTAATTTATAACTTAAAATTCAATTCCATCCCGAAATAAGGATTTGATACACGCCTCACAATGCCTCCGCCGGCTGTTTTGTAGTCAGGCAGGTAATCCAGTAGTCGATTGACAAATACGGATAAACGAATTTTATTATTAAAATCTTTTGATGCTTTGAAATTTACATTAAGAGCAATAGGTACCTTGCTATTAATAAATGTAGAATTCAGGTTGAGCCATTGTAATTCCGGGTCTTTTTTATCAACTTCCGTGTAGGGGTGCTCTTCCCCTTTTATATCAATATACGCTAATGGCGTTTGAGGTTTCTGCACTTGATTATTACTTGTAAACCACATACTTTGAATTGAAGTGGAGAACTCAAATCCGATTTCAGGAATGTAGGTGTCGAACATACAATTGGTGTTGAACTGTTCTTTGATATAGCCATCATCAGCTTCATAAATGCCAATATATTGGAGCTCTTTACCATTCAAAACCGTAGTTGTTTTCTTCAAAATAGGTTCACTGTTTTTATAAGTTGTCCTGAACCAGGCTCCGTTAATTGTTATACGAGTTTTTAAGCATGGGATACGCTGTGTCGTGAATTGATATTCAATTCCTTGTTTTATAAGCTCAGTACCATTATTAATAATCCCGTAAGTTCGAAGAACCGTATCTACAACATAGGGCATATTTTCCAGGTCAGGGGGGCCTGTTAATGTATTCGGATTGATTTCTGAATAATCATATTCTTTGTAAGTATATTGATTCCAGAGGCTTGTAGTTCGGAATCCGGATGAGAGGGCTTCGTTAAAATAAGTTACAGTCAGCCGGTTGCGATTGAAGTTCAAATCAAGGCCGATCTCCCATTTTTTATTTCTTGCCGGAGCCAGGTCATAATTGTGACGTTCGTTTTTGTAAGTTACGATATTTACCCTGCGTAAATCCGGGTTTGTATGAAAATAATTGAGTTGCACGTAATCGTAATAAAAAGGATCGGGATATAATTGCAGTAATACCGGAAACTTAGTATGATATCCGATACCACCAGTCAGTGCAATTTCCATTTTTTTATTGTTAATCGTAAATGCCGGAAATATCCATTGAGCATTCAACCTCGGGTCAACATATACCTGTCCGTTCATTTTAAATTCAGAACCCAGTCCCAATAATGATTGAGCACGGATTCCGGCTAAAAACTTCACCATATGATTATTGACAGGAACAACGATTGCATCTTCCGCAAACATAGAAAGTATTTGTCCGGCAGGAATATCCTTATATGCCCGTGGACGTGTTGTTATTTCTGTACCCGGAGGCCTGGATACATCATAAACCTGGCCGTTTCCATAGTTCTTGTCGAACTTCCAGTCTCCCCCAACTTTAATGTCATTCAAGACCTTACCTGTCCTTAAATTAAATCGTCCCATTGCTTTTAAGAAAGTATCCACCGGTTTTCCATCTACTAGAAGATCCGAAGTGTATTTTGAGGGAAGAAAAATGGCATCATGCTCTCCTGTGAAATCTCCATCAGGAATGAAAGATGTCTTACTTACCTGTATAAACCTACATTCTTTGATTTGATCCGATTGATAATTTATAGCTCCGCTCAACTCAAAACTTTTGAAAAAACGGTTATCTTTCATTTCCCATGCCAAAGAATTGGAAAGACTGATTTTATTGTATTCTGATTTAAAATAGTCGTTTGTTACGGATATCTCCGGATCTCTTTTTTGGTTGTCGAAAGATCCGGTATAGTCCAGATTGACATTCCAGCGAAGTTTATAATTCTCATTTTCAAGTAATTTTTGAACCCGGGCAGAGGCCGTAAAACGTTTATAGTTCAGATATGGATCTCTGGGATCATTCTGCGCGTCCAACAAGTCAATCCCTGTATTGATGCTTAGTCTTTTCTTATCAAAATTGAATCCTTTTCCCAAATAGATCAATTTACTGAAACCATCGGCTTTAAATCTCGCTTCCCATGGAGATTTACCTTGTTTCCTTTTAATATTGATCAGTCCACTTGTTAAGTCGCCATATTCTACAGAAGGAATACCCCTTACAATCTCTACGCTTTCAATCTGATCTGTAGAAATAGTTCGCATATCGACTCCTTTCCCAACAGATACCGTATTATGAATTTGTGTGCCGGATGTATATTGCATTTCAGCTGCTGTAGCAATAGGAATACCATCTACAACAAAAGAAGTTCCCAATGAAGAAATGTCGTATTTAGCATCCGAAGAACCAGCCTCTCTTAATTTAATCAGGTTGGCTTGATTCAATTGAGGATCTTTTGACATTCCACCGGGAAGAAGTTCTAATAAATCAGTGAAACTCGATGGCTGAAGGTGTTGCATCGCTTTTAGGTCTATTTTCGATGACGCTGTCATCTTTTTTGATTCAGAGGCTGTGATAACCACTGCGTCTAACTGTGTATGATCCGGTTTCAACCCAACCTCAAGGGCTCTGTTTTGGGTTAAGGAGATCGTTTCTTTTGTTGGTTTATATCCTATGTAAGAGAGAGAGAGTAGATAACTTCCGGGAACAACACCTCTGATATTTACATGCCCTTTTTCATCTGTCAGAGCAAAATACTCGTTTTTGTCATTTTTCAGAGAGACAGATACAAATTCCAGATCAGACGAGGTACTACTATCGAATATGTGAAGATTAAAGGATATAGAGTTGTTAATTTCGGAAAAAACAGGAAAAGAAAAAAGCAAACTTATAAAGATACAAAAAATCTGCGTGAAAACCTGAATTTTCCCGGATTTTTTGTCTATTGTTAGATTTTTTGTCATAGAGTAAATAATATATACGCTACCGGAATGGCTAATCCTACCAGTAAGTACCATTTCCCACGTCCTCCAATTCCTTTTTTGCCTTTTACCATAAATAATCCGGATATTGCAAAAAAGAGTAGGGAGACTGCAAAAAAGTCACCCATGAAATGCCATCCGGATACTTTATTATAATGCAGACGATTAATCCAATACACAAATTTTCGTTGAGTATATTTTTCATAATCAACTAATCCGCTTTTAATATTATATACACCTACACCTCCGTCAAGCAATAATCTGATATGCTCCTGATCGATAGGCAAAGTTTTTTTTACATTCGGTAATCCATTGTCCTGGTCTTTCCAACGGATAAGCAACTCATTTTTATCCAGTTGAGGATCCAATTGGACAGACTTTATTTCAGTCTTATATGCAGGATCTTTCCCATTCATATGATTGAGAAGAATTCCGGAAATCCCGTACACAATTGAAACGCCAACCATCAGGAACCCTAAATCCCGGTGTATTGCTCGTGTGATGCGAAGTGCTGTCTGTTTATTCCACCACTTCATATTCCTGTCCATCCATGTAGAAAATAGAATAATAGTCTTTGTTATTATCCTTCATCCATTGACGCATTTCGTTGATGTTTTGCAATTCGGCCTGGCAGGATTCCGCGGAACCGTCTTCTACTTTTTTTGCATTTACATCTTTCTCCATCTGGTCGATATATTCTAAAGAGAGTTTGCGTTCTTTGATCGGACCGGTCACTTTGATTTTAGAGCCGACTAATTCCCGGTTAAAACCGCCGATCTCACCTTTAGCCTCAATACGCATGGAGGCATTTTCACTTTCTCCGACAATGAAGCAACGTTTTCCGGAATGTTTGCAAGTATGAGTAACATGTCCTGAAACTTTGACCGTTTTATCTACGTATTGTTCTGCTACTTTCAACAGGTCGTCCAGTTCGAATGTCGGAATATCGGCAGATGCTAACGACGTTTCAGCATTATCGTTCTTTTTCTCGGTCGTTTGTTTATTATTGCATGAGAATAATAAAACAGCAAAAAGAGATATAAAAATAAGATTTTTCATTTGATGTAATATTTATTATTGTTATGATTAAGACCTTTTCTTTTCTTTCAAAGGAGTTTGCGGTATGATTATCAGTGCTATTGCTCCGGCAATTCCAGTAATCAGTATAAATATGCTATTGAAAACTGTGTTTTTACGGAACGGTTTCCAAATGAAGAAGAGGAGTAATAGAAGCAAGGCATGTATCGCAAATGCATGGAAACCAGTAAAATGAATTCTTGGAGCAACATAGTCGCTGTCGGAACTCTTAAACGTCAGATATGCCGGGAACATCCACTGTGCGTATTTATTCCACCTGTTTTCCGGAACAGGAATGAAATGTTCATCAACCTTCTCCAATGTCGCGGTTTTCAAAGAATAAACCTTCTTTCCACTCTCATTTTCTACAGCAACAATCCAATAAAGAAGATTACCCATGATCATCAGTTCATCTTTCTTCAGATTAAGAGGATCTATGTCTAGCTTTAGAGGGATGTATTTTCCGCCTTTTTCTTCGATAATGTAAACCTGACCTTTTTTGTCGAAAACAAAGCCATAGAAACGTTTGTCGGCCACTTCAAGAATAGAAAAATGAGCAACATCCATTTGTTCTCCGACTTTAGTATCCCGGACGTATGGTTTCCCATTGATCATTTTGATATGGAATAACTTTCCTGCTGCGTCCAGTGAAAAATACCCTTCATCATAAGGCTTACGGATGTTCAGGTTACCGGAAGTCCATTGAGCCGGGAATGAATAGTTTTGTTTTTCCAAAACTTTCTGGAAACGTTCACTTTTATCTTTATTAATCTTATTTGATTGTATATCAATGAATTCAATTTTGTCTTTTAACCTGAAAAGATCTCCTGGCGATTCTAGATTTACTCGTTTACCAAGTGACTCATACATAATATAAAGTCCAATTTCCGGAGTTTGCATATCCCTTGGTCCATAACGAAATACGACTTGTTTCGTTCTTAAAATACGCGGATCGATCGCTATCCCATCGATTGAATCGGGCATTAAACCGTTGGAGTGCAGTTGCCGAAAGTTTAACAGTGGTGTAATTGAATCGAATTGTTCCCTGGTATATGCTCTTCCTGAAGCATCATGCAGATTCTCTTTTCTACCATCGAATTCTGTAAAACAAAATTCTTTCAGTAAAGAACTATAATAAACAAATGGGTATTTGTCTTGTTTGGAAGTGGCTTTTTTTACCAATGAAGGTATTCCCCAGAATCCAATTATGGTAACCAAAACCAATATAGCAATATATATAATATTTTTGTGTCTCATCTTATTTCTCCTTAAAGTCCTTAATCTCCTTTCCTTATACACAAATCTTAACTCACTGAGCGCCCTCTTTGAACCTGGCCGTAGAATAATACCCAAACGAAAAGCTTACAACAATAATCGCTACCAGTTCCGGCAAAAAGGTGACTAACCCTCCTGATTTTGCAGAAATAAAGAAAAACGACAATAAGCATAATCCTGGAATTGCATTGAGAACTCGATACTTCCAAACAGGTTCTAAGCTTACCCAAGATGCGACCAGATATCCTGCTAGCCCAGCCAGAAACCAGGGTAATGCAGAAAAGAGATTTGCACAAACAATTTCTATCGGGAATAATATTCTCAAACCAATTAAAAGAGTTGTAAAGGATATGGACAATAATAAAAACATCACGACAAAACCATATCCCAACATCGCAGAAACAATGGAAGATTCCGACATTGGGAGATGTAGTGTGAGTTTTAACCTTTTATTCTGCATCTCGGGAGTATATTGGTTGATCGCCAGTAAAATACCTGCCAGAACCGGTAAATATTTTATAAGAGGAAGTAAGTGAATATCTTTTTGAACCACAGTTTCCACAAACCCCACATTTCCGGCAGTACGGAGTTGTTGAAGTATATCGATAAATATATAAGTAATTAATCCGGCGAAAAGAATGACCAACAGGCCAGTCAATTTACGGGTTTTAATCCATTCTTTATAAAATAATGATTGATACATGATTCTTTTAAATTAGTATTTTCCGGTAAGTCCGATAAATGCATCTTCTAATGACAACTTTTCTTCACTTATTCCCTGTGGGTTTATCCCTTTGGATTCCAACACGGATTGTATATACTCAATCGATTCGAAAGAATAGGTTTCCCAGTTGTTTCCTATCCGTTCGGTATTCCAAAGATGTTTATCTTCAGTCATTTCTTTGCTGTAATCGCTATGGAACCGGAATCTGCGAAAATGATTCATAATATAGTCTGTCGGCTCATGCAACAATATGCGACCGTAATCGAGGATAATACAATCATCGATCAACATTTCCATATCCTGAATAATGTGAGATGTCAGGAATATGGTTTTATTTTCGGCAGAAGCATATTCTTTCAGATATTCGACAAATAAACGGCGATATCCAGGATCCAATCCCATTGAGAAATCATCCAGTATCAGTAATTCCGGATCTTGAGCAAATAAAAGGCCCAAGGCGACCTGGGAACGTTGTCCGCAAGACATCGTGTTGATTTTTTGAGTCGGAGCCACTTTCAGTTTTTTCAACAGTTCATAATAGGCTTCCTTTTTCCATCTGGGAAAAAAGCGGCTATAGTATTTTTCGATTTGTTGAACATTAAAATAAGAATGTTGAATATGACCTTCAAGCAGAAGTCCAATGCGACTTTTAGTTTGTGGAGACAAACTTTCCATTTCCTCTCCAAATACTTTGCAAACTCCTGATCGGGGTTTCAGATATCCGTTAAGAATATTGATAATAGTCGTCTTTCCAGTTCCGTTTTTACCTAGTAAGCCAAGAATTTTGCCTTTTTTTACTTCAAAATTCAAATCTTCATAAATGAGACGTTCACCGTAATAATGAGTGATGTTCTCACAGCTAATAATTATTTCCATACTTTAGTTCCCTGTTTTACAATCAGGGAAAATATCCATTTGTTTGAGGCTGCAAATTTATGTGTGATTACATTTCTTAACAATCCCATAAAAAGGGGATTTTTTTAATATAAATACCGTAACTGTTGGAGTGCTTCTGTCCTCTCTTTTCTCTCCACTCATCTTTTCTTTTTTCGACCCCTTCCCCAAAGTCTTCTATGTCCTTTTATTGTTATCAAATCTTTTTTCTATTTCTTTAAAAAAATATTATGTTGATCATAAGGTATTTAGTTGATTTTTATCAAAAAAACTTTTGTAATAATTTGGAGAAATGAAAAAATGGCGTACCTTTGCATCCGCTTTCACGATTTTCCAGAGGGAAGTTAAGTAGGGGGCTAGGG
>JAVBNR010000044.1:0-21947 GCA_031551395.1 Bacteroidales bacterium | reverse complement strand
CCAGAGCGATGCTCGGAATAAGATTATTGCACCGGTTTTCAAGCGAATGGGGATCATTGACCAATGGGGAAATGGTTTGAAACTTATAGCGGATGAACTCAAAGAATATCCTCTAATTGATTTCCGTTGGAGAGAAACAGGTTTGTCATTTCAAGTACAGTTTGTGAAGTTGGATTATGTAGCGGAGCAAGAGTTAGGGCAAGAGTTAGCTAACAAGACAATGTACTCCGAAATACTTTATAAAGTGCTTGACACACCGCTTTCAAGAAAAGAGTTATCAGAAGCCTTCGGACAAAAGCAAATATCAGGAGGGCTAAATAGGGCTTTGATAAGACTGACAGAAGACAACTTGATAGAATATACCATTCCTCAAAAGAGAAATCACCCCGATCAAAAATTTATGATAACAAAACGCGGAGTGATGTTTTTAGAGCTATTAAAGAAATAAAAAGAAATCACAATGTCTAAATTACAACTAAAGAAAATGCTACAATCAATGGATAAGCCGAAAATCATTTCGCTTATATGAATATTACCCATAAAAATAAAATTTACCCATGACCAAAAAAGAAACAATCAAACTCTTTGAAGAGAAAAAAGTTCGTACCGTATGGGACGACCAACAAGAGAAGTGGTATTTCTCCATCGTAGATGTAATCAGCATTTTAACCGAAAGTGTTGATGGACGTAAATATTGGAATAAGCTGAAACAAAGGCTGAAAGAAGAAGGAAATGAAACGGTGACAAATTGTCACCAGTTGAAGTTGTTGGCTTCTGATGGCAAACTGAGACTTACCGATGTCGCTGATACCGAGCAACTTTTTCGCATTATTCAATCCGTTCCGTCTCCTAAAGCAGAACCATTCAAACTATGGATGGCAAAGGTAGCCAGTGAACGTCTGGATCAGATGCAAGATCCGGAATTATCTATCGAACAAGCCATGATGGATTATAAACGTCTCGGCTATTCTGATAATTGGATCAATCAACGATTGAAATCGATCGAAATCAGGAAAGATCTGACTGATGAATGGAAGAAACGTGGATTGGAGGAAGATGTCCACTTTGCTACATTAACGGATATCATCTACAAAACATGGGCTGACAAAACAGCCAAGGAGTACAAACAGTATAAAGATTTGAAGAAAGAAAATTTGCGTGATAACATGACCAATGCTGAGCTTATATTGAATATGCTTGCAGAACTTTCAACCAAACAGATTTCGGAGTCAACCAATCCCGAATCATTGGACGAACATGCTCAGGTAGCTCAACAAGGCGGAGAAATTGCGCGAAATGCTCGCATGGAATTGGAAGCTAAGACCGGACAAAAGGTTGTTTCTCCATTGAATGCTAAAAAAAGGCTTCTGAAGAACAATAAAGATGAATAGGAATCTGATACAAATCAATGCAATTCGGCTTATGATGTAAAGTCCCATTTGCAAAAAGTCATGTTCCAAAAATGTGTAAAAAATCACATTTTAAGAACATAAAGTGTGATTTTTACAATGCTGGATGATTAAACTTCCAAAAACTTCTGTATCTTTGTCACGTATTTCGTTCCGAAAATGTGTGAAAAATCACATTTTCGGAACATAATAAGAGATTTATATGATAATAGAACGCGAAATAATCCATTTACTGGAAAAATGGCGATCCAAAAAGGACAGAAAGCCGTTGATATTGAAAGGAGCCAGGCAAATAGGCAAAACTTGGATTATGAAAGAATTCGGGAAACGCCACTTCAAATCGGTAGCCTATTTCAACTTTGAAGAAGTAAAGGAATTGAAAGATATCTTTGTTTCAACAAAAAATATAGAGCGGATACTCGGACAATTGGCTTTACATACCCATACGGAGATAAAGCCGGAAACAACGCTTATTATATTTGATGAGATACAGGAATGTAATGATGCCCTCAACAGTTTGAAATATTTCTGTGAGAATGCACCGGAATATGCAGTTATAGCCGCTGGATCGTTATTAGGAGTAACACTTTCGAAAGGAGATTCTTTTCCGGTGGGAAAAGTCGAATTTTTGCAAATGTATCCAGTTACATTTAAAGAGTTTTTGGCAACCGAATCTCCTGAGATTTCCCGATATATTGAGGAAATGAGTCATTTAGAAGAATTACCTTCTATCATTTTCAACCGTTTGGAAGAATCTTACAACAAATATCAAATATCGGGGGGAATGCCACAGGCGATTTCCGAATTACTCGAAAATAATGGAATGGGAGCTGTAGAAGAGACCTTACAAAATATACTGAATGCTTATGTTTTGGATTTTTCTAAACACGCGGAAACAAAAGAAATTCCCCGTATTACGAGTATCTGGAACTCAATTCCATCGCAATTATCAAAAGAGAACCGGAAGTTTATTTATAAATTGGTAAAGCCGGGAGCCCGTGCCCGGGAATATGAAGATGCTCTATTGTGGTTACAACATGCAGGACTTATACATCGTGTTTTTGCCAACACTAAACCATTTCTTCCGTTAATGGCTTATGATGATATTTCGGCATTCAAAATCTACCTTTCGGATGTCGGATTGTTACGACGTTTAGCAAGATTATCAGCAGACACAATTTTATCAGGAAGCCAGGTATATACTGAATTTAAGGGAGCGATGGCCGAAAATTTTGTATTACAATCGCTTGTCACTCAGTTTGACGTTACTCCACGTTATTGGACTTCTGAGGGGAAAGCCGAGGTTGATTTTATCGTCCAGAATAACGACCAGATTCTTCCGGTTGAAGTGAAATCCGCACAAAACACAAGTGGTAAAAGTCTTTTTGTATATAATAGTTTATATCATCCGAAGTTGAGAATCCGTTATTCAAAAAACAATCTGAAATTGGATGATAATCTGCTGAATATACCGATATTTTTAGTTGATTGGAGTCGGAAATTGATAGAAATGGCAAATGTGTGAATTTCCATATATTGTTGTCAGACTCTACTCGTATTTCTTTACCTCTCATATTTTATATCGAATAAAATTCGATTTATCCCACAAAGTTTCATTTATAAATGAAACTTTACTCTCTTTGGAAGGTAAACCCTTTGTTACTATCTAAAGCCTTCTTAATAATGCATAAAATGAAGGAAATAATGCTTTGAATAGCTTATTATTAATTTAAATTGGGTTATTTTGCTTGTTGTATAAAAAATGTTTATATTTTTGGAGAAAATTTCAGTTAAACCAGTGTGATCTAATAAAATACTTTTATATTCTCTAATTTGGCCTTGATTATGAAAAACTACTATTATTTGATATTCGCTTTCTCTTTGTATGTATTTAGTTTCTGTTCGGAAAAAGATAAAAAAATAGTGTTAAAAGATCTTGATTCTTTGATAGAACAATCTCCCGATAGCGCTCTGAAACTGTTGGAATCGGAATTTCCTCCTGAAGAATTGGATATGAATATGCACATGCAGTATTTTTTATATCAAACGAGAGTAAAAGACAAAAATAAGTTAGATATATCTCAAGATACGGCAGTCTTTCTTGCAACTAAATATTTTCTTGAAAAAGGAATGAATGATAAAATTGCTTATGCTCTATTTTGCTCCGGGAGAGTTAATATGACGCGGAAATGTACGAAAAAAGCAATGGAATGTTTTTTAAAATCTACAGAGTACATCACAGGGGATTCTGATAAAGAGCTGAGTTTGCTTGGTTTAATCAACTATTATCAGGGGTATTTATGCAGGGAACAGGATCAATATGACAGATCGATCCAATTTTATCAGAAATCTCAGCAATTTTTTCATAAGGCCAGGAATCTGCAATATGAGAACTCAGCGACGATAGCTCTTGCTGAAGTCTATGTGATTCTAAATAAACCCAATCTAGCATTATATCATTGTGAATGTGTGATGAAATATGCGCAGAAAAACAATGATTCTCTTTATATGTCCGAATCATTAAAAAATATTGCTGCGATTCATATTCAAAATGGAAATTATCAGAAAGCGAAAGAAAAACTTTTATCGGCCATACAGATACAAACAACAACAGATGATGTAATTCTGAAATGCATTTCGCTCTGTGATACTTATTTGCAATTGGATAGACCGGATTCGGCTCGTTTTTACCTGAATCAATATGAAAAGGATATGATGAATAGTCATAGTTATGTGGTCAAAGCGAAATTTCATGAATGTCAGGGGCGTAATGATGAAGTATTGGGAGATTATAAAAATGCTCTTGAAAATTATCGACAATTTCGATGTTATTTTGATTCTGCTCAGATCCGACTTGAAGAAACTTCTCTCGGAGAAATTATTGAAAAATATGATTTCGAAAAGAATAAAACATTTTATAATAATAGAATTAAGATTAATGAAGTTGTTGTTGTTGTCGCTATTATCGCACAGTTCCCGATTGGAATTACTATTGTTTTAATGAAGCGAAAATCTTCTAAAATGAAGCAAAAATTGCGGGATAAAGAAAAACTGGAGAATGAACATCGAAAAAAGCAACAACAGATAAAGATGTTATTGAATCAACGATTTGAAATATCGAAAAAATTAGCTGTCATCAATGCTTTATCTGATAGTAAGGAGCAGAAATTATTAAGTAAAATCAATGAAATTATTTATGGAACTGCGGAAAAGGCATTCAATTGGAATGAATTTTATTTGTTATTCAATGAGATCTTTGATAATTTATCAGTTAAGTTACAGCATAAATATCCTCAATTGAATGCCGAGGAAGTCCATATCCTTTGCCTGATTAAATCGGGTTTTGAAACAGGTGAAATTTGTTTTATTCTAGCTTTTGCTCCAATTACAATCCGGATGAAAAAAACGACAATCCGGAAGAAATTGGATATCAAGGATGGAGGAGATTTAAAAGTTTTTATGGATGATTTTCTGGGAAAATATAGCGTGAAAAACTGATACATGAACAAGTATAATAAAATTTTCCGTACTTTTGTACTTCTAATAATGAAAAATTGATTGTATGGATAATCAACTATATATTTATAATACTTTAAGCCGTAAAAAAGAACAATTTGTGCCGTTACATCCTTCGTTGGTAGGTCTTTATGTGTGTGGGCCGACTGTATACGGAGATCCTCATCTGGGACATGCCCGTCCGGCAATTACGTTCGATATTTTATTTCGTTATCTGAGTTTTTTGGGATATAAAGTGCGTTATGTGAGAAATATAACGGATGTAGGTCATTTGGAAAACGATGCGGATGAAGGAGAAGATAAAGTCGCCAAAAAAGCCCGGCTTGAACAGGTGGAGCCAATGGAAATTGTGCAGTATTATCTCAATCGTTATCATCAGGCAATGGACGAGTTGAATGTGTTGCCTCCGAGTATCGAACCTCATGCGAGCGGCCATATCATTGAGCAGATCCAGCTGGTCAAAGATATTCTCAACAAAGGATATGCTTATGAAAGTGAAGGTTCTGTCTATTTTGATGTGCCGAAATACAATAAAGAACATCGTTATGGAATCTTGTCCGGCCGGAATATTGAAGACCTTCTGAATACGACAAGGGAGTTGGATGGTCAGCAAGAAAAACGCAATAGTGTCGATTTTGCATTATGGAAAAAAGCGTCGCCAGAACATATCATGCACTGGCCTTCGCCTTGGAGTGAAGGATTTCCAGGTTGGCACTTGGAATGTACAGCAATGAGTAAGAAGTATTTAGGAGATGTTTTCGATATACATGGAGGCGGTATGGATTTAGTGTTTCCTCATCACGAATGTGAGATTGCCCAATCGGTTGCTTCCTCAGGGAAAGAAGCTGTCCGTTATTGGATGCACAATAACATGATTACCGTTAATGGTCAGAAAATGGGGAAATCTTTGGGAAATTTTATCAATCTGGAAGAGTTTTTTACCGGGAAACATGCGATGTTGACACAAGCATATACCCCGATGACCATTCGTTTTTTCATTCTTCAGGCACATTATCGGAGTACCGTAGATTTTAGTAATGAAGCGCTGCAGGCTTCCGAAAAAGGGTTGTCCCGTTTGTTGGAAGCATACGATAATATGAACCGGTTGGAAGCTCGTTCGAATCAACCTGTTTTTGATATAAAATTACTGGAAGAAAAGTGCTACGAGGCCATGAATGACGATCTGAATACGCCTATTGTCATCTCTCAATTGTTTGAAGCTACCCGATTGATTAACTCCGCTTTGAATCAACAAGTTGAAATATCAAAAGAAGACATCGCCGGCTTGAAGAAGTTGTTTGAACTTTTCTTATTTGATTTATTGGGAATCAAAGACCAATTAAAAGAAGGAAATACATCGTATGAATCGTTTGCAAAAGCAGTAGATATGTTGTTGGATATCCGGATACAGGCGAAACAAAATAAAGATTGGGCTACCTCCGATAAGATCCGTAATGAATTGACTGCTATTGGTTTTGAAATTAAAGATACCAAGGATGGCTACGAATGGAAACTGAATAGATAAATGCTTAATCCTGAAATACAACTTACGGCCGATGGTTCTCATACGCTTTTTATTCCGGAAATGGATGAGCACTATCATTCGGTTAACGGAGCCATACAAGAATCGATGCATGTATTTATTCAGGCGGGTCTCAATCAATGTCCGAAAAATAGAATTAATGTATTGGAACTAGGGTTGGGCACCGGATTGAATGCCTTTTTAACCTGCATCGAAGCTGAAAAAAATCAGAAAGAGATCCATTACACCGGCCTCGAAAAATATCCTCTGTCTTGGGAACTGGTGCGTCGGTTGAATTATCCGGAAATCCTCGAAGATAAAGAGTCTAAATTTTATCAACAAATTCATAGTTGCGGATGGGGTAGAAGTGAGGCTCTTTCTCCTCATTTTATCATTGAAAAAGTCGAGACGGATTTTTCGGATTTTAATTATCCGGGACCTTATGATGTCGTATATTATGATGCTTTTGCACCGGATAAACAAACGTTGGTCTGGTCTCTCGGGATTTTTAACCGGATTTATGAAAGCATGTCTCCCGGTGGAGTGCTGACGACTTATTGTGCAAAAGGAAATGTTCGCCGGATGATGATACAAGCCGGATTTACTGTCGAACGAATACCAGGACCTCCAGGGAAAAGACAAATGTTACGGGCTTATAAATTAGCTGTTTAGTTGCCATACGTACATCCCCAGAAAGAAAGCAAAAGTAAATAACAATAACCAGCTTGTTATTTTCTTTGTTGACAGAGTGAAATAATGAGACAACACAAATGACAGAGGGATGTATAAAATCAAAGCCCAGGTAAATTTCCATTCGCTCTGTAAAAGCAGGAGTATAAAAATACAAATAGAGATTAAATACAAGTAATGCAGAAAGGTACTCGTACGTATTTTTTCGGAAAATCCGGATCCATAAATCCTATATCCGGAAAAGATAAACAGGATAAACAAAACTGCAAAAACGCTAATGTCTTGAATGTTAATAGCGAGTGGTTGTATCACAAGGAAGTCTTCTTTATGAGGTAAGTGCTCGAAGAAAATAGACCATTCGTTTTTATAAATACTCCATGAAAAAATAAAAAAATAAACAATCAAAATCCCGATGAGCGATGAAAAGAATGTTTTGAAATTAAGACAACGAAAACGATAAAAACCATACCAGATAAGAGGGAAGAAAAAGAGTAAAGGAACCCATAACAGACTTGTGATGGTCAATATCAGAGAAATATTTAAGGCATTTTTTTGAGAATCAGGGTTTTGATAAGAATCCATTAAAAATAACAGACATAACAAGATACAGAAAGCAACGATACTTCCGTTATAATCTGCATAAAATGAAGGACATGTAGTCGTGAAAAGTAAATATAATACAGCCGGAAGCATTGTTTTCGTCCGGATGATTGTGAATGAATGATTGACCTGTAACAGGATCAGAGCGATCCCAATTTGTATTCCTAAGACAATCCAAAGAACATGATCATCCCATGCCTGACCCGATAGTAATCGCATTAAAATGGCTATGAGGATACTTGATATAACCGTGAAACGGCCAGAAATCAAAGCTTTATGTACTTGCGCTAAACTCATTGTGTAAACAGATCAGATTCCATGAAATTTACAAATCGAAGCCGATGTCCGAACGGAAATATTTTCCGTCGAAATGGATGATTTTTGCATTGGAAAAAGATAGCGCCAATGCTTCCTCTTTCGTGTGTCCATATGAACTGACAGCTATGACGCGACCTCCATTTGTTAAGATCTGATTCTCATCATTTTTAGTTCCTGCATGGAAAATGATACTTTCTTTGACATGATCCAGGTTTGTAATGACTTTCCCTTTTTCATAATCTCCCGGATATCCTCCGGAAACCAGCATCACAGTCGCAGCATACCGCTCGTCGACAGTTAGTTGTCTGTATTGAAGATCTTGATTGGCAACTCCTTCCAGTAAGTCTACCAGGTCGGATTTGATTCTCAGCATCACAACCTCTGTTTCGGGATCTCCCATTCTGCAATTGTATTCGATAACCAATGGCTCATTGTTGACATTTATTAATCCGATGAAAATAAACCCTTTGTAGCCTATTTGATCTTTTTTCAGACCTTCGATTGTCGGGATAATGATCCGTTCTTCCACTTTTTTCATGAATTCGTCGTCGGCAAAAGGGACCGGGGATACAGCGCCCATTCCTCCTGTGTTTAGTCCTGTATCTCCAACTCCAATTCGTTTGTAGTCTTTGGCTACAGGAAGAATCTTATAGCTATTTCCATCTGTCATAACAAAAACCGAACATTCGATTCCGGAAAGGAATTGTTCGATGACAACCGTACTACTTGCCGTTCCGAAGCTGCCGTTTAACATCATTCCCAGTTCTTCTTCCGCCTCTTTCAGGTCATTTAATATCAAAACCCCTTTTCCCGCAGCCAAACCATCGGCTTTCAACACATAAGGAGGTTTTAATGAATGAAGGAATACGATTCCTTCCTGAAAGTTCGACTTGGTAACACTCAGGTATTTGGCCGTAGGAATTTCATGGCGCACCATGAAAGCTTTGGCAAAATCTTTGCTTCCTTCCATTCGTGCTCCTGATTTTGAAGGACCGATTACCGGAATATGAGTAATACTTGGGTCTTGTTTGAAAAAATCATAGATTCCGTTTACTAAAGGATCTTCCGGGCCAATCACTACCATATCGATCTTATTTTCCAAAACAAAGTGTTTCAATGACGAAAAATCATTGACAGAAATAGCCACATTTGTTCCAATTTGTGCGGTTCCGGCATTCCCGGGTGCAATAAAAAGTTTTTCGATTTTCGGACTTTGGGAGATTTTCCAGGCTAAAGCATGTTCACGTCCTCCGGAACCTAATAATAATATATTCATTGTGTTTAGTTATTCTATTTCGTTTTTGTTTTATTTCAGATAGTCTTCAAAATACCTGGTAATCTTTTCCTGTAAGTGCACTCTGTCGGGTCCCGTCATGTTGTGTCCATGACCAGGATATACAAAGTAGTCGGGATATGTCCTCGCTTGAATGCAGGCTTTCAAGAAAGACAGGCTGTTTTGCCACACGACTGTCGGATCTTCATCCCCATGAATCAACAAAAGATGTCCTTTCAGATTCCCTGCTAAATTATTTAAACAAGTGTTTGCGTAGCCTTTGGGATTTTCTTGTGGAGTATCCATGTAACGCTCCCCATACATCACTTCATAATATTTCCAGTCGATAACCGGTCCTCCGGCAACTGCCACTTTGAATGTTTCAGGATGACGAAGTATCATGTTGGTCGTCATAAATCCTCCGAAACTCCATCCGTAGACACCTATCCGTGATGCATCGACATAAGGCAGGGATTTTAGAAATTCCACACCTTTCATTTGATCGACAGTCTCATTTACTCCCAGGTTGCGATGGATCACATTCTCAAATGCAGCTCCTCGATTAGAAGTCCCCCTGTTATCCAATGAAAAGACAATGTATCCTTTTTCCGCCATGTAAATATCCCAACCCCGAGTGTCTCCCAGCCAGGAATTCCGGATCATTTGGCTATGCGGGCCTCCATAGACATAGACGACTACCGGATATTTTTTTGATGCGTCAAATCCAATGGGTTTAACCAACCGATAATACAGATCTGTTTCATTATCGGCAGACTTGACAGAACCGAGGGTTATTTCAGGCAATTCATATCCGATGTATGGATTAGCCGCTTTTTGTAAGGAAACAATCCGTTTATTATCCGTATGGATCAGATCCATATTTGAGGGAGTTTGCTGATTGGAATAACGATCCAGCAGGTATTTTCCTCGGGGACTCAATACCGCAGAGTGGATGCCGGGCTCCGAAGTCAATCGGATTTTTTCT
This sequence comes from Bacteroidales bacterium, assembly GCA_031551395.1. Taxonomy (GTDB): domain Bacteria; phylum Bacteroidota; class Bacteroidia; order Bacteroidales; family Azobacteroidaceae; genus BNXB01. Next base: position 11,634 of record JAVBNR010000044.1, on the reverse strand, counting down.
CCGGACTCCATGTTTATTTTGTATACCTGAGTTTCAATCGGATTTAATTCATTGGATAGAATATAAATCTGTTGCTCTTTCTCATCCAATCCGATTATTTGCATGACATCGGCCTTGGCTGTGGTTAACTTCCGGATCAATTCTCCATCTGCACGATATAAATATAATTGATTATAACCGTCTCGTTTGCTTTGCCAGATAAACCTGTCCGGATTATTTTTGAGGAATAATAAAGGATTTTGGGGTTCTACATATTTGTTATCTGTTTCCTGGAACAGAGTAGCTTCTTTGGCTCCTGTCTGTATGTTGTAACAGTTGATGTTACATGTGTCCTGACTGCGATTTAATTCGGCGATATACAAGAATTTTTCATCCGGACTCCATGTCAGATTCGTAAAATAACGGTCTTTGGGATATCCTGTTTTCAGAAATACCGTCCGTCCGCTACTCAAATGATAGATCCCAACTTTGACTTCATGGCTTTTCATCCCGGCCATAGGGTATTTGATGGCTTTTAGTTTTGCTTCGCGAGCGGAAATATCGACCAGCGGATATTCCTCGACCATGCTCTCATCCATTTGGTAAAAAGCCAAATAATTTCCTTCAGGCGACCAGAATGTCCCTTTTTTGATACCGAACTCATTCCGGTGTACCGCTTGTCCGTTTACTGTATTTTTGTCTGTATCGTTAGTTATAGGTATGATACTGTCATCTTTCGTTATGAAAAGATTGTTGTCGATGGTAAAAGCCAGTTGTTGATTTTGAGGACAGAAATCGAGGTCTTGCCATGACTTTTTTTGTGGAATTTCTTTTATGATTTGTAAGTTCTCATTATCGGCAGTTTTCTTTTTCTTTGATCTGATTTGAAACAATACTTGTTTATCATTATCCTTATTTTTCAACAGAATAGATGCCGTCGGTTGACCTCCGATTGTAACAAATGAAATTTGATTGATATTCGCTTTATCATCAGCCAAAAAACTACGAAGTTCTTTATTTGTCAGTAATACTGTTTTCTTTTGAGGGTTTTTGGGATCTGCAACATACATTGTATCCCTGTTTGTCATCGTATATTGCTCTCCATACCATTGCACCAGAAAAGGTAACTTAGGAACGAACTGGGTGTATGTTTTTCCTCCCGGAGTCAGATCTTCCAAACTCAAACTTTTTTTTTGCGCATGGCTATTCATAGATAATGATAGGGCAATCAATAAATAAAATAAGCGGTTCATTTGAATTTAATTTTTTATTTTTCTCATCTCTTCTTTAATTCCAGTTTCTGTCTTTCTTCTTGTTTGAAATCCTTTTGTTTCCCGCTGAAGATGTTATATTTACGAAACTCACATTCAAGAGACCCATTAATGAGTTTCTCTTTGACAGACGGCTTAAGTCCTACGTGATCAAATCCTTCTTTATTCGACGATATGATCCAAGCTTCATAGCCCATGAAGACATGTTTGAAGCGTTCTCCTATCATTTCATACAACGCTGTAATGTCTTTGGTTTGGAGTCGTTCTCCATACGGTGGATTCGTAATTAATATTCCGGGCGGTTGAGGCGCATTTGTATATTGCTGAAATGGAAGAACTTGTAGTTCGATTAATTTAGATAATCCTGCATTCTTGATATTTTTAGTGGCAATTGCGATTGCTTTCGGCGAAATATCCGAACCATAGATTTTATAATTGAATTCACGCTCCTGACTATCATCGGCAGTGATTTCCTTAAACAAATCTTCATTAAAATCATCCCATTTTTCAAAAGCGTATTTATCCCGGAAGATTCCCGGCGGAATATTGCGGGCAATTAGTGCCGCTTCAATCAGTAATGTCCCTGAACCACACATCGGATCCACAAAATTCGATTGCCCTTTCCATCCGGCTTTTAAGATCATTCCGGCCGCAAGCACTTCACTCAAGGGAGCTTCGGTTTCTTCAATGCGGTATCCTCTTTTATGCAATGACTCTCCGGAACTATCGAGCGAAAGAGTACATTCTTTATGTGATATATGAATATGCAGTTGAATATCCGGATTACTGATTCTGACGGAAGGACGTTCTTCGTCTCGTTCTGTAAAATAATCGACAATCGCATCTTTTGTTCTGTACGCTACAAATTTGGAATGTGTGAAAATTTCCGAATGTACGACAGCATCCACCGCAAAAGTCTTCTTGCCGGAAAGATAATTTTCCCACGGGATTTGTTTTACTTTTTCGTAGACTTCATCAGAGCTTTTAGCCGAAAAAATAGCGATGGTTTTAAGTATACGAAGAGCGGTTCTGCAATGAAAGTTCGCTTTATACAGAAGCTCTTTATTTCCTTCAAAAGCAACCATTCTTCGTCCCAATTCCACATTGTTGGCCCCTAAAGAAATTAACTCTGTCGCTAAAGTTTCTTCCAGGCCGTACAAGGTTTTTGCAACCATTTGAAAAGAGTCATTCATTTTGTTCTGTTTTAGGTTTTAAGTGATTACTTAAAACTTATTTATGCGGTGCCCCAAATTCTTTGCATGTGATTTGGGTAACCTCAACAATCCATATTTTTACATTCATGACGGCCGGATCGGAATATTTAAATTCTTTTTCCGAGTATTGTTTCATGATGATGTCCAGAGCTTCGACTTTTTTGTCGAAATCTTCGATGAAACGAACATTTCCCTGAGCAATAACGCTTCTGGCTTTCATTCGGTAGCTACATGCTACCTGTGGATGTTGAAATGCCAGACGGTGGCCTGTACTGAATGTGATGCAAACACGATTATTTTTTTCAAGGATACGGATACTCCTGCCTTCCGGAGCAGAATGAAGATAAATAACACCATTTTTATATCCGAAATTCATGGGTATAACGTATGGGATGTCTCCATCAACCATTCCGACGTAACAAATATCACAATGGGCGATGGTTTGTTCAATAGTCTCTTTTTCTGTAATATAGATCGTTTTCATCTTATTATTGTTCCGTTACCTGTTTGGATTTGGGAAGCATGAGTAATAATAACTTCTTTAACTCCGGCGCGAATAGCATCCAAAGCATTTTCCAGTTTTGGAATCATTCCTCCGCTTATCATTCCTTGAGATACATATTGCTCGAATAAGTGTTGGGTTATTTCCGGAATAACACTGTCGTCGTTGTTTTCATCCAGTAATACTCCTTTTTTCTCAAAACAATAGATTAGTCTTACATTGAAAGAGGCGGCTAAAGCTTTAGCTGTTTCCCCTGCAATCGTATCGGCATTCGTATTCAGGATATTCCCGTTTTTGTCGTGGGTTAAGGGTGCGAGTACCGGAATTACTTGACGGCGAATAAGTTCGCTTAAGAGTGTGATGTCGACTTTTTTTACATCTCCGACAAAGCCGTAATCAACTGTTTTTACAGGACGTTTTTCCGATAAAATAATATTCATATCAGCTCCGGTTAACCCCAAAGCATTTAGATCTAAAGCCTGGAGTTTAGCTACGATATTTTTATTAACCAGGCCTGCGTAGACCATCGTGACTATTTTCAAAGTTTCCGAATCGGTAATCCTCCTTCCATCGACCAGTTGACTCTCAATTCCTAATTTTTCAGCCAACCGGGTGGCCGAACGACCTCCTCCGTGTACCAATATTTTGAATCCTTCAATCGAGGCGAAATCCTTAAGTAGAGATTTTAGTGAGTCTTCTTCCTCTACAATTTTTCCTCCGACTTTGACTAGTGTCAATTGCTCCATTCAGTAATCATGATTAGGCTACAAATATAGTTAAAATATTTATTTTTTCAAGGTTTCTAATAAGCGCTTTTCTTTTCTCTTCCGAATAAATCTTCGACTGATCGCATGGGGGAGAACAATTCCCGAAGATATTCCGAACATTGTCGTGCCGGCTGCAATTCATTCGGCCGACTTTTTCAGCCTTTGATTAAAAAAGATATAAAAACTCAATATTATTAATAATAAACCACAGACGAAAAATAAATTTTCCAGCTTTACGATATCGCCCAATGGTCCGAATACGAACATTCCTAACGGCATCACAGATGTTGCTACTACATCGATAAGGCTGAATACCCGTCCCTGTTTGTCAGGTTCTACTTTTTTCTGAAATAGCGACATCTCTGTCGAATAGAAAAAGGAACCGAATATTCCCATGATCAGCATCATAGAAAGAAAGACGTAAAAATTGGGATATGCCAGCATACTGTTTGTTATTCCTATGATAAAACAAGACATCGCAATTGTATTGATCCCATTTTTGAAACCACCCCACCAGGCCAGAATCCCTCCGCCGATCATCATTCCTCCGCTGAAAGCAATTTCCAGAGCGGATAATCTCCATACTTCTTCTCCATAACTTCTGGCAACGACCACCTGGCTCAGGAAAGCGGCCGGTGTGATCAGGAAAAAGTAAAAGATATACATGGTTAACATCTCTCGTACAAAAATGTTTTGTTTCATGTATTTTAATCCCTCTTTCAGATCATCATAGTAGCCTGTTTCTTGTTTTTGAGTCGATTTCTTATGTGCTTTGACAGGAAGTATAATCATGATGGAGATAGCAATGATAGCAGTTATAACATCAATGAAAAATATAGCTCCGAGAGGCATGAATGAGAGTAAACCTGCACTTACAGCCGGAGTTAATAACATAATAAAAGATTGTACACTTCCATTGAGGCTGTTTACTTTCAATAACTTATCTTGAGGAACCATCTGCGGAATGATCGCTCCGATTGAGGGTGTTTGTATGCCTGTGCCTATGGAACGGATACCCAATACCAAGAATATCAACCATAGTTCCTGATATCCGGATAAATAAATAATTGCTAACAGGAGAGTTACAAATGCAATCCCTGTGTCTGCCCAGATAATCAGTTTTTTACGATTATAGCGATCCGCCCAGACTCCGGCAAAAAGTGAAATAAATAGTCTCGGGAGAAAAACACATGTGGTTCCAATGGTCATCATGATCCCGGATTTAGTCAATAGGGTAATATGCCAAATGACAGCAAATTCGACCAAAGCAGAGCCGAAAAGAGAAACCCCCTGTCCGGTCATAAATAAAGTGATGATTCTTTTCCAATTGGAAAACTGATCTTCTTTCTGCACGCTTCCTCCTTTTATAACTAAACTAATAACTAAAAATTTTAAACTTACACCCCGTAACCTTATAACAAATAATCGACAAAGGTACGTAGAAAAAATTTACCTTTGTACCATCATTTTTTACAGAGTAACAAATCTTCAAATAAATTTACCGATGCAACTGAAAACAGGTTGGTATCATTTGATTGCCTTAATGATCGCTATTGTATGGGGCACGACTTTTGTCTCTACCAAAATATTACTGATTGCCGGCCTATCTCCGGAAGATATTATGTTTTACCGTTTTGTGCTGGCTTATATGGGTATTTTATTGGGGGGTAAAAGCCAATTATTTGCAAAAAGCATGAAAGATGAAGGTTTATTTTTATTGCTCGGTATTTTTGGCGGATCACTGTATTTTATTACTGAAAATCAGGCGGTAAAAATGACTTTGGCATCTAATGTCTCTTTGTTGGTCAGTATCGCGCCTGTGCTGACGGCTATCCTTTCCCATTTCTTTCTGAAAAACGAGCGACTGAGACGTTCTTTAGTCATCGGGTCCTTTATTGCTTTTGTTGGAGTCGTATTTGTCGTTTTTAACGGCAGTTTTGTTCTGGAGATGAATCCCTGGGGCGACCTTCTTAGTATAGCTGCGGCGTTTTGCTGGGCATTTTATACGATTTTACTTAAACGGGTAAGTCATCGGTATTCCATTTTATTTATTACTCGTAAAGTATTTTTCTATGGAATTTTAACCATATTGCCGTTTTTTTACTTGAATCCGTTGACTATGGACACTGCTATTTTGTTTCGTCCTGAAGTCTGGATTAACCTGTTGTTTTTAGGTCTGATTGCTTCTTTGGCATGTTATTTTCTTTGGAATTTGTGCGTTAAACATTTAGGAGCTATTTATACCACTAACTATATTTATATAATTCCTCTGGTAACATTAATTACTTCATCGTTAATTATTAACGAAAACATAACGACCATTGCATTGTTCGGTGCATTCTTAATTTTGACAGGCGTGTCTTTAGCTGAAAAAGGAGAAAGATTTGTGAGGTAAGCCTTATTCATCATCTCTTTGGGTATAAAAATACCTCATCCCACATAAGGCTTAACCTCACGTTCTTTCATATTAATTAATCTCTATGATTCAAAATGATTAGAGAGAGTTTATTTAGATGAAAAGCTGAGTGTGTGCATGAAATTCATTTATATCATTCAAAGTTACGTATTTTCTTTTAAAAATCAATGAAAGTCGGAATAGTTTTTTTTCGTCAAATCTGTTTTTTGGGGCTTCATTACTAAGAATTCCTGTTTCAATATTTTTTAGTATCAATTGTTAAAATCTATTATGCGTTTGTGATATTGAACAATGACAGACAAATTTCAAGAAAAAGATCGTACTTGTAATTAAGTGATAAGTTGTTGTAAAAAAGAAATTTATGAGCAATAAGGGATGAGCCGTTCGCTTCGATTTCAATTGTTTTATAAGATGAAAATCATTTTGATTCTGTATCTTTGTTGATGAAAAATTAAGAATAGTAGAATCTTAAAAATAATTTTCAAGTTGAAAAAAATAGATGATGTATTAATTTCTCGTATACGTCTGGTAAGCCATCGTCTTTCCATGTCGGATCTGCATACGCCTCATGATGTAATTTCCCGGATGGGTATGCTCCAGGCACAAGACTACAGCATGGCTAAGTGGGCAATAGGGATACGGATTCCCGGGTATAAAGATAAAACGGTTGAAGATTCTTTCAATAGAGGAGAAATTCTCAGAACTCACGTGATGAGGCCGACATGGCATTTTGTATCTCCTGAAAATATCCGCTGGATGTTAAAATTATCTGCTTCGCGGATCAAAAATTCTGTTAAATCGAGGGATCTGCATTTAGGAATTACGGAAGATCTTTATACCCAAACGAACGATATCATTCAGAAACTGCTGGAGGGAAATAAGCACCAGACCCGAGATGAAATTGCTACTGTTTTTGAACGTTCAGGCATTCATGCTGACTCTTCCCGGATGGTTCATTTCATGATGCGTGCGGAGATCGAAGGCCTTGTTTGCAGTGGAGCAATGAAAGGAAAAAAACATACTTATGCGCTTCTGGAGGAACGAGTTCCTGAGACCCGGCAATTGACAAAGGATGAATCGCTGGCTAAACTTGCCCGGATCTATTTCGAGGGCCATAACCCTGCTACCATACAGGATTTCGTTTGGTGGTCGGGTTTATCTCTTTCGGAAGCCAGACATGCCATAGAAATGATCAAAGGAGAGCTTTTTTCTGAATCTATGGATTCTCAGGTTTATTGGTTTACTGATGTGCCCTGGGATAAGACTGGAGAAAAAGATTTGGTATGTCTTCTACCCGCTTTCGATGAATATCTTGTCGGTTATCGGGATCGGAAAGCCGTACTTTCATCGGAAAATCAGAGTCGCGCGATCTCAAGTAATGGTATCTTTCGCCCCGTCATTGTGAAAAATGGGAAAATTATAGGAATATGGAAGAAGTCGACAGTAAAAAATAAATGGATACAATCTGATTTTTTTGATCAACCGGATGTTTTTACGCAAGAATTAGTGGAAAAAGCATCTGTTGATTATGGTACTTTTTATCAATAAAAGATGATCTAATTCCTTTCTGAATGAGGTAGATGCTCCTTAAGCTCTTTTTCTGAATCAGGGATTACTCTGACTTTTCCGTAGTGTTGCTTGTACATGATAAAAAGAAATAAAACCAGAATAAATGACATCAGTCCATTGAAAAAGAATCCATATTTTTCCCCCATATCATTCATCGCCCAACCTGTAAGCGTATTTCCTAATGGGGTACTCCCGGTGTTGATCAATACGTAGATACTCATTACGCGTCCCCTGTAGTTGTCGTCGGTATTGAGTTGTATCCGGGAATTGGCGCGATTGAGGAAACATAATGTCAGGAAGCCGATAATAACAAGAAGACCCATTATGGCTGCAGTTGATTTCAGGAAAATTAATGTGGACATCTGTAATATTCCCATTGCAAGGGCAATAAAGACAATAAAATATTTATTGGGAATATCTTTTCCTACGCTTGCCATGAACAAGGCCCCCAGAAGAGAACCGACGCCGAATGTCGACATGAGTAAGCTGTAAGTGCCTTCGTCTCCCATCAGAACATCTTTTGCAAAGACAGGTAGTATGACGTTGGAATTCATTGAGAAGGTACAGACGACAGCCATTATCAGGAACGTAGGGAAAATTTTGCTATTACGAGTCGTATAAGTAATCCCTCCTTTTATTTCTGCTAAAAGTTGCTTCTCAGAGCTTGTTTTGCGTGACCGTCCTGCAACGGTTATTAAAGCGATACCATAAAGAACCGGAATGAAACTGAGACCGTTAATCAAAAAACATTCGGCCACTCCCAGATACTTCATGATAACTCCGGAAATAGCAGGGCCAAGTATCCTGGCCAGATTGAATGTTGTGGAGTTCAGCGAAATGGCATTGGGTAAATCTTCTTTTCCGACAAGGTCTACGAAATAGGATTGCCGGGTGGGTTGATCGATGCTGTTTCCTATCCCTGCCATGAGGGCCAGAGCAGCAAACAGCCAGTAATTAGTCGATCCCATCCATACTAAGAGGGCGAGGAGTAGGGATTGGACAAGAAACAAACTCTGAGTGAATAACAGGATCTTTTTCTTGGGATAACGTTCAATAAGGACCCCTGCAAAAAGAGACAGTAATAGTACCGGACCGAACTCAAATACTCCCATTAATCCTAAAAGAAACGGGGATCCGCTTATTTTATAAACATACCAGCTTAATGCCGTAACCTGAATCATTCCTCCGATAGTCGATATAGCCTGGCCCCAGAAAAAATACCTGAAGTTTTTATGACGCAGAGCAGAAAACATCTTTTTTAAAATCCCGGAAATAGACATAATTAAGTTTGATTCAATTGACTGATGATTTGCAAAGCTAATAATAAGATTTGTTTTTCTTTCAAGAAATGTTATTTTTTTTATTCAATCCGAATGGTCTTTTACGATTAATGCTCCGGTTAAGAAGTTCGAAGTTTGCATGATATTCTTCTTCTAAGTACATGATAATGATTTGAAAATGCCGATCTTCCCTGTTCTTGATTTTACTTGCCGACAAAATTTTGTATTTTTGTCCCAAGTCTTATGCTTTATTTATTTTTTTGTCAGGTGTTAAGTTTGAATAAGATTAATTAATTTATTATGAATCAATTTATTGATAAAGGTGTGCGTATTGAGGTTGTCGACGCTTTGCGAGGATTTGCAGTTATGGCTATCGTTTTAGTACATAACTTAGAGCATTTTATTTTTTCGGTTTATCCGACAAATTCGCCGACTTGGTTAAATATATTGGATCAAGGAGTTTTTAATGTTGTCTTTGCCTTGTTTGCCGGAAAAGCTTATGCAATCTTTGCACTCCTGTTCGGATTTACATTTTATATTCAAAGTTATAACCAAAAGAAACAAGGTGCAGATTTCGGCTATCGTTTCTTATGGCGTTTGGTGTTGTTGGTGGTTTTTGCTACATTAAATGCCGCTTTTTTCCCCGGTGGAGACGTTTTGCTATTGTTTGCCATTGTCGGGGTGGTACTGTTTTTTACCCGCAATTGGAGCGATAAAGCTATTTTGATAACGGCAATTATCTTCTTGCTGCAACCTGTCGAATGGTATCACTATATCGCAAACCTAATGAATCCGTCACATCGGTTACCAGATTTGAAAGTCGGTGAAATGTACAAAGAAATAGAAAGCTATACGAAAGCCGGAAATTTTTGGGATTTCGTCGTGTGTAATATTACCGTTGGGCAAAAAGCAAGTTTATTTTGGGCGGTAAATGCCGGGCGTTTCTTCCAAACAGCCGGATTATTTCTTTTAGGTTTTTATATAGGTAGAAAACAGCTTTTTATCGCAACGGAAAAGAATCTGCAATTTTGGATGAGAACACTTATAATTGCCGCCATATCTTTTTCCCCGCTATATGCATTGAAAGAACAGATAATGAAAAACGATGTGATTATTCAACAAACTGTGGGTACTGCATTTGATATGTGGCAAAAATTAGCGTTCACATTGGTTTTAGTTGCTTCGTTTATCCTGCTTTATCAGTGGGAACGTTTTAGTAAAGCAGTTTCCAATTTACGCTTTTATGGAAAAATGAGCCTTACCAACTATATATCCCAATCTATAATAGGCGCGATCATTTACTTCCCTTTCGGTTTGTATCTTGCACCTTACTGTGGGTATACCATCAGTTTATTAATCGGTTTTTTCGTGTTTCTTTTACAAATCAAATTCAGTAAATGGTGGCTATCCTGGCATAATCAAGGACCATTAGAACATATTTGGCACAAATGGACAAGATTGAAAATTGCTAAATAAAATTCACTCGAAAGAAAATATTCCATTTATATCGACATATATATGCTATTGTGAATGGAATATTATTATATTTGCAAATTAAAAGAATAAAAAGATGAAACAATCAGCTTTAGAACAAATTGCAAATGAGCAAAAAGACAGGTTGAACACTTCTGAAACAGGATTACAGCGTGATGTGTTAAATCTGCTTCCGGACATTCAATCACACGCTTTGATTGTTTCCGGCATTCGTAGGTGCGGAAAGAGTACATTATTGCATCAATTTGTAAAGAAACATCATCAGGACGTTTTTTATTTCAACTTTGAAGATATTCGTTTGTTTGATTTTCAGATTACTGATTTTTCACTTTTAGACAACATTATTAGCTCTTCTGAATTGAAAGTTTTATTTTTTGATGAAATACAAATTATTAAAGGATGGGAATTATACATTCGGCAAAAATTAGATCAGGGTTATAAAGTAGCTATTACCGGATCAAATGCAAGTTTGTTGAGCAGGGAATTAGGTACTAAATTAACAGGACGACATATAACCAAAGAACTTTTCCCTTTTTCATATAAGGAGTTTATTTCATTTAAAAATCAGAAATCCGGCAAAGATGCTCTTATTGATTATATGCAAACAGGAGGATTCCCGGAAGTGGTAAAAACAGATAACAAAGAATTATTAAGTTACCTGATAGAAGATATTATTCATCGTGATATAATTGTGCGCTATGGAATAAAAGATGCTTCGTCTTTAAAAAGACTTGTTTCTTATCTGCTTTCCAACGCTGCCAAACTCACAACTCCAAGTAAGTTGAAAGAAGCCATAGGAGTAAAATCACATTCAACCATATTGGATTATTTCTCTTATCTCGAATCAAGTTATCTGATACATCTTGTTCCCAAATTTTCATATTCCATCAAATCTCAATTATTGGCTCCTAAAAAATTGTATATCAATGACACCGGATTAATTAATGTAGGAAGCTCTTCTTTTACAGAAGATACGGGACGCTTATTAGAAAATATGATTTTTTGTGAATTACGCAGACATGGAAAAGAGTTGTATTATTTCAATGAAAATTCAAAAGAGTGTGATTTTATTGAAATGAATAACGGAAAGGTAAAACAGATTATTCAGGTTTGTTGGGAAATGAATAGTGATAACGAAGAAC
>JAVBNR010000022.1:0-21136 GCA_031551395.1 Bacteroidales bacterium | reverse complement strand
GCCTGTTCCTCTTCCGGTAACTGGTCTATGCCACCGCGTTTCCACAAGTAAAAACACGCAGGACTGACTCCCTCCCGACGACAGAATGTCGATACTGTTTTCCCGCTGTTCAAATAACGGCGAATCATCCGGTAACCTTCGTTTGTTAAATGATGTTTATCTCCGGATGTTTATTATGTATAGATATGGTAAGCGTAGATTATTCTTTATTGTAAATAGAGGATCGACTTCTTTTTCAGAAGTCTCTAATTTGAGTGTTCTTTTGGGATTAAAATACTACCAATCCAATATCCATCCTCTTCCATGGACTACATTGAGTTTGACTGACTTGTCTTCACTCAAGTATTTACGGAGTTTGGTTATAAAATTATCCAAACTACCGGATTGAGACTTCTCTGCCTGTCCCCAATGTTTCATTAAGATGTCTTTTTTTGATACTAATTTACCTTGCCCTTCATATAGCATTAGAAGGATGTCTGATTCCTTATCTGTCAACTGTTTTACATCTTTTCCGATTGTTAAGGTAGAGTTCTTTGGATTGAAATTGTACTTGCCTATCCAGAAAATAGAGACCCCATTATGTTGGTTAAGAAAACCTCTTATGTGAGCATCCAGCTCTTCTCCGTCAAACGGTTTTTTGATATAATAATTCGCTCCTACGTTAATACCAATTTTGACTTGTTCCGACGAAGTTCTAGCCGTAGCGAAAAAAATCGGAATATGTCGATCTGTTTCCCGTATCTTTTTTACCATTTCCAATCCATCCATTTCCGGCATTTCAATGTCGGCCACAATCACATCGGGAGTATTTGTTTCTAAGTAAGCCAACCCTGCTTTTCCAGAACTAAAGCACACAACATTATATCCTCCGATAACACTTTCGAGATGAAGCTTTATTATAGCTCCCAGATCCACATTGTCATCAATGAATAGCAGTTTTATCATAATGGTAGTTTAATAATAAAATCAGAGAATATACCTAATTGGCTGTTTACGTGAATTGATCCCTCATGCGCGGAGATTACCCGATGTACATGATTTAACCCGATACCAAAGCCCTTCACATTTGAGTTTTCTCGAACGGCAGTTGCTCGTTCGAATTTTTTAAAAATAAGTTTCTGATCCTTCTTAGAAATGCCAATACCTTCATCCTTGAATGAGATCAGTATTTCATTTTGCTTTTTTGTGGCTGAAACACGGATAACAATTTTTTCTTTAGAATATTTGATCGCATTATCAACGAGATTGCAAAAAGCTCCATGCAGATAACCTTGATCTGCGTAAAGAGTAAAATTTGAATCCACATCCACGTGAAACTCCAACGATTTTTCCTTCGGGTCCCAATCCCTACCTCTCACACTTTCTATCAGATCTAACAGATTTATTTTTTCTTTGGATAGTTTTACATTCGGTTCATCTAAGCGGGCAATAGTCAGAACACGATCCGCTAATGAACGAATCAGATTTCCCTCATTTCGTATGGTGGAATAACATATTTCTTTAGATGAAGGCTCTCCTTCTATTTTGCCACTTTCCAAAATTTTGTTTGCAGTCAATATTGAAGAAATTGGATCTTTTATGTTGTGAATGATGGCATTCGTAAAATCTTGCCTGACTTCGGCGATCCGCTTTTGTTGCATGATGATCTGAATTTGAAAAACGACACAGGTCACAATAAGTACAACCAATAAAATGGAACCAAGTAATAAAAATAACATCTTACCAAAGATAATTGTATAAGGTGATGCCACAAACACTTCAACGTATTCCGGTTGAATGGAACGTAACTGGATCTTTTCTGTATAAAACGAAGACTTTTCGCTGGATCCGGAGTGACTGATTTTGTCTATGCAGACTCCGGTTGAATCAAGTAATAATAATGTGTATTGGACTTTGCCCACTTTTTCTTCTATTGATCTATTTAATATAGTATCCATTTGGGATAAAGAAAAGGGGTAATCTTCCTGATATAAATAATTATGGATAGCAATGATATTGTCATACATCGTATTATCCATTGTATATCCTTCTAAAATTTTATTTTTCCATCTGCCTTTTCTTGCAGGATCATCCATCCTGGCGACACCTTCTTTATAAGCTGATTCAGCAAAAGCATCCTTGAATAGCTTGACAAATTCAGATTTATAGAGGTCATAAGTATTACCTATCCAAATTCCTTGAAAAACGGGAATAGCTAGTATCGAGATACCAGCAATCAGGGATAGCTTTGTGATTTGAGTTTTCATTCGTCCATTATTTTTCAATATACAAAAATACTAAGGAATCTTAATACAACCAACTATTATTCGTTTTTTTGCCAAAAACAGATTTGCTTTGGCGAAATCAATCGCGATTAACATTAATTAAATAATCGATGAGAAAATGATGAGAAAAAAGTTAGGACGTTTTTAAAATATTATTATTTTCTTTACAAAAAGTTAATTTATAAAATGATATGATTATGAAACTCAAAAAGAATCAAGACAGATCAAACAGGAAGTCATTCAATAATATGATTTCATTAAGCAAGCAAGAACTTACCAAAATTAAGGGAGGAAGAGGAGGACATTTTGAGTATATTAATGGGGAATGGGTCTGGGTTCCTGATTAATTTTCAGGAGGACAATTGTTGCAAAATCCAATTATGCGAGACAAAGAAACGAATATAAAATCCCTTGTAAAGCAAATACTATATGTATTAGCTATTCACGGGCCTTTTACTCCAAAGCTAGGCTTACTGGATGGGCGAATGGGTATTGCATATTGAAGGAACATCAAATTAAATATATGAGAAGCAGCATAGCATGTATTTAATAAGTATTAATATATGTACTTGTGATATGAAAAGTAATAAAGATGTATTTAAGAATGAATTGACCGCTCAGAAGATGAGAAATCCGATGAGTTGTAAGTTGCACAATAACTTTGGCTATTTAGGTGTTTGTTATTGTTTCTCTCGTTAACAAATACCTGTAACCTAATTTTCTAATTAAATCTCAGAGAGATAACCAAATTATATAAATTATTAATACTTAGATTCTAAAACAATGAAACAATTAAAAAAGATTAGTTTATTTAAATTGAATGAAGTTCAGTTAAATAAAAAGCAGCAACAGTTAATTTTTGGAGGAAATGCATGTAAATGTGGATCTTGCGGTACATGGGGGTCATCAACTGATGCTAATATGGATGCCAACTTTGCTCGTAACATAACCGGCACAGGAACAAACGATCCATGGCGGTGTAAATGTAATGGCGAAGACCTTGCCAATGCAACTGCTTATGCATAATTTAAATGGAGGGTATAATTATATTTTAAATATTATTTAGTTTGCCCTCCTTCATTTTTTTTGTTACAGAAAACGTTTAAGAGAAACAAATAGAATGTTTTTCCTCCAATCAAAAGCTCAGAGAAGACGGAATTCATTTGTATTGAAATCAAAACAAGATAAACAATGGATTTATATAAAGCTTATAGTTATCAGTTTAATATGTCAGAAAAGGTTCCTTTTGTGTCTTTGGTCAATTTAAGACAATTGGTATTCGAGGTAACGAGTAATTGTAACTTAGAATGTGAATATTGTGGGTATGGGGAATTGTATAATACACGTAGGATGACACATGGATCAAACCTGAAATTTTCTATTGCAAAAAACATGATAGACTATCTTTTTGATTTATGGAATAACAATGAATCTAGCTTTGATCATAGGCAGACTTTGATTGGTTTTTATGGAGGAGAACCACTCCTTAACATGTCATTTATAAAAAAAACAATTGAATATATAGAATCTCTTCCACTTCCAAAGAGGAGGTCATTTGCTTATACAATGACCACTAATGGAATGCTTTTAGAGAAACACATGGATTATTTAGCCGAAAAGAAATTCACGTTATTAATAAGTATAGATGGTGATGAACATGCACACAGTTATAGAGTTGATCACAAAGGCGTAAATTCTTTCAATCAAGTGTTTGCTAATATTAAATTGTTTCAGCAAAAATATCCTGAATATTTCTCTAAAAATGTTTCATTTAATGCTGTTCTTACAGATCGTGGAAAGATATTTGATATAAAAGATTTTATTTACAAAAATTTTGGGAAATACCCTGCCGTATCCGAAATGAATGAGTCAGGTGTATTGTCAAACCGAAAAAGTAAATTTGATAAGATTTTTCAGCCTATAACGAATAATTGGGAAGATCCTAAAAACAAAGAAATAAAGGAAAAATTTTACAAGATATCTCCGTTAAACAAAAAATTGTATGATATTTTAATGAGATTGAGCGGAAATAGTTTTCAATCATACCATTCGTTATTAGCAACACAAGATGGCGCTATTTTCCCAACTGGAACATGTTTCCCCTTCGATCGTAAGGCTTTTGTTACAGTCAGTGGAGATCTTTTACCTTGTGAACGGATTAATCAGAAATTTTCAATTGGAAAAGTTACTGAAAAAAAAGTATGTATTAATTTTAAAGAAATTGCAGAAAAGTATAGTCAATATTACAAAAAAATTTGGGTACTATGTAAAACTTGTTACGGGAAGCCAATCTGTGGCCAATGTCTTTTTCATGTTGATAATATTGAAAATAAACCATCTTGTAATAATTACTTGAACAAGAAGCAATATGATGAATTTATTCGATCAAGTATGAATTATTTAGGGAAAAATCCAGATTTGTACGAAAAAATGATGAAAGATTTTTTCTAATATTGATCCAATGCAGGTAAATTGCAATTCCAGTTTAGGTGGCATAATTTTTAAAATATACAATTCTAGTCAACCTTGTTTTATCAACTAAAAGGTTCACTTAAAATAAAACAGATAATCATGAAAAAAAAAATATTAGCTTTCGTGTTTTTTGCCCTTATGGCATGTGTAAGTATTGCACAAACAAATTCATCAAATAAAAAGCAACCTGTGAATCCAGATGCGCCTTCCTCTTTTCATAAAAAATTGAATATGCAATCCGTTGATTCAGGAAATATCCGGATTTCGTATGCTTTGAATGCCACAAACATCAACAAACCAGAGACGTATGATGATTTGCAATGTTTGGAAATAGGTTTTCATCTGTCAAAATATTATAGTTTTTTTGTTTTTAACAGCGACTCTTTGGTGTCTGACTGGATAAAAAAGAATCCACACGTTATCAATGATTATGAAATGCCTTGGCAGTTGGGGCCTAAAGGGAAATACCAAGGATGGTCTGAATATATTCATTCGGAATACTTCAAAGACTTTTCCAAAAATGAATTGACCGAATATATCAGGATGCCTAATTCGTTAAAAGATTACGACAGTCAGTGCACAGAACCTCTTCCTGTACAAGATTGGAAAATGGGGGAAGATACCCTAACTATAGCTGGTTATTTATGTCAGAATGCGACCTGTACGTTTCGAGGTCGGGATTATACATCATGGTTTACAACCGATATTCCCATTAGTAACGGTCCCTGGAAATTCGGTGGATTGCCCGGGTTGATCCTAAAAGTATATGACAAGGATAAACAATATGTTTTTGAATGTGTGGGAATTGAAAACCACAAACAAAAGTATCCGATTAAGATGCATGATGTATTTAAGTTATATGAAAAATTAAATCGGAAAGAAATGTGGAAAAGAAAAAAAGCAGTTCAAGAGAAATTTTACCAGTTATTGAAAATTCCTAACTCAGAAGGTGTTTCCGTCGTTAGTGCAGGTTCTTTGCCTAAATTGGCTCCTTACAATCCGTTGGAATTAGAGTAAAAAGTAACTTACACTTGAAAATATACGAGAAAAAATTTGAAAGAAACATTTTAATATGATATAATGAAAGAATATATTGAGCTGTATCCAGATACTTTTTTATGGTTTAATAGATCAACCGGATTATTTTATAATTGCAAAGAGAAAACAATATTTAATTTTGGCTGTAGCGACCTGATTTATAAATACTGCGTATCCATAAATGATCCTACAAATTTATATGTTATCAGTCTTGATGAGATTGACCGGCAAGATCCGTCGTTTTTGTTATGGATTGACCAAATAGAAAAAAATAAAATGGGAGTCGTGTATTCCAAGGAAAGAGAGGAAGAGAAGCCTATTAGTTTTCCGCCCATCCTTAATTTACGAAACGAAATCGAAGAGTTTGAACTCAATAATAATAAATATTACAGTTCTATTAATTATGCAGAATGCCTGAATGAAATGTCGTTCTTTTTTGGGGGGGAAGAACTCCCAGTAGGAGAACTGGACTATTATAAACAAGTATTATATCCGTTTAGCTACAGATCGTTTCTTGAATTGAATGATATACGATCTTTTTTGCAAACTTCGAATATTACTCATGTATACCAAATAAATATAATATGCAATGATCTATTAAGATACGCGGACATTAAAGGTTTAGTGCAATTGTTGGTTTCGTATGCCATCCCCATTACCTATTATCTACAAGGGAGAAATGTAGATTACATAAAGAGGATTATTTCAATTTTGAAGGATACTAATTCCAGAATAAAGTTATACTTCTTTGATATAGAAAACTTCAAAAAAACACAAGATTATTTAAAAGATTGTGACATCAATTATGGATGGATATTTCTAATTAAAAACGAGGAAGATTTATTCCTTTCCGAAAAGTTAATTTGTGAATATAATCTGGAACAAACAGACATTTGGCCGGTATTAACAAATTCGAATATTGATTTTTTCAAAGAAAATGTTTATACCTCACTAGATGATATTGATAACGCATCGCTTACAAAACAAAATATTTTTTGTAATCAGGTTCTTAATACCAACTACTGGGGACATTTATTTATCCTACCTGATGGAAGAGTCTATGGGAATTTGAATACAAAACCTTTAGGAACAGTGAAAGAAGATGCAATGGAATTAATTAAACGAGAAATCAAGGCTCCGGATTCCTCATGGAAGTGTACAAGGAAAAAAATAGTACCCTGTAAGGAATGTGTGTACCGAAATCTTTGCCCTCCCCCTTCAGGATATGAATTTTATTTGAATACATTCAATTTATGCATGATCAGATGAATAATACAATAAAATTAACTGTTATTATTCCTTTTGCCAACGAGGGATCTGAGGTCGAAAATACTTTAAATAGTATTTTTGAGTATTCAGATAACAATGTGAACGTCATTGTTATAAACGATGCTTCGGATGATAATTTTGATTACAAAAATCTTCCCTCAAATTACGCCATTACCTATATTGAAAACGAGCAAAGATTAGGCGTCGCAGCTTCCCGAGAATTGGGAGTGGGTGTCTGTAAAACAGAATATTTCTTACTTTTAGATGCTCACATGAGGTTTTACAACGACAAATGGATCGGACGTATTACGGAAGAGTTAGACAAAGATCCCAGAACACTCGTGTGTGCACAAACAAAAGTACTAAGGAAAAATGGGGATATCGTAATAGAAGAAGACTCACAACCTTTGGTAGAGTTCTCCGCCGCATATATCAATTACTATTCGCTATTTGGTTTCTTAGAACCGGAATGGGTGAAAATAAAGAAAGATACTTCGATAGAACCAACAGTTTCTGTGCCTTGTATTTTAGGTGCTGCTTATGCTTGTTCTAAAAAGTATTGGCAGTACCTAAGAGGATTGGATGGACTTCTTTCTTATGGAAATGATGAAGTTCTTATCAGTCTCAAAGTTTGGTTAGAGGGAGGAACTTGTAAATTACTAAAGGATATTGAAATCGGACACATCTATAGAGATGTGCCACCTTATCCACATACTTCTGAAACCAGAACATATAATCGACTATACATAAGTTATTTGTTATTACCTAATGCTTTAAAGAAAAAAACATTTGCGGTTGAGAAGTTTAAATCTCCAGAAAATTATTATAGATCCTTGTTGTTATTTTACAGAAATTTCGAACATATAGTGAATATGAAGTCCGATTTAAATAGCAAGTTTACAAAAGATTTTTGTTTTCAGGAGAAATTCAATAGAAGCAAAAAATATAAAGATAAAAACTCAATAAAGAAAAAAGAACGAATTTTACTTAAACAAATATCATATATTATCAGGCACATAGATCGTTCTAATGGGATTGGGTTGTTAAATGGAAAGATGGGGATACTTCTATTACTATTTCATTATTCAAAATACTCAAAAAACTCTCTTGTTTTTCAAATAACAGATTCACTTTTGAACGAGATCATTAATAAAATTACAGAAAATATATCATTAAATTTGGCCGATGGATTGTTGGGTATTGGCTGGGGAATAGAATACCTCTCTCAAAATAAATTTATATCATGCAATACAAATGAAGTATTATTGGATTTTGATACGAAATTAATGGAGGTATCACCATCAAGAATGCATAATTATGATTTATATTATGGCTTTGGAGGAATAGTAAGATACCTATTAAGTCGATTAAGTTCTGGAAATAATAGTCGAGAAGATAGCCCATTTTCTACAGATTTCTTATTTGAGGTTTATTGCAAATCAAAACAAATTGTAGAAAACAACATATACAATAATTGTCCAGAAACATATATTGAGTATATTCTTTATTATGAGAATAAAATAGCTATAGACTCCCCCTCTATTTATGATATTTCTATATTACCGGATTGGAATAAATATAGTAGAACAAGTAGAGATCTTAAACTAAATGGGTTAATAGGGTTCTGCTTAGAGTTTTTATCTGTTCAATCAACTGATTATAATTTTTAATGAATGTATTATGGAAACAATATTATTCCTTTTTATAATTTTTACTTTTTCTATATTTACGTGGGACGCTCAGGAAAAACAACTTCAGAAAATTTCAACCGCAAATCCAAGTCAACAGTCAACTTCTAATTTAGAATCAAAAATGAGCATTGTGGGCACAAGATATTTCCGGATCCTGTATGCATTGAATGCAACAGACATTAGAAAACCTGAAACATTCGATGATTTGCAAGTCTTGGGATTAGGAAAAATTTTCTCTAAATATTATAGTTTCTTTGTGTTCTATAGCGACTCTATGTGTTCTGACTTGAGAAGAATGAGTTCGCATGCAGGCCTTTATGAAGGACTAGGAAGAAAGGTGACGGTGGGCAAGTCCCAAGGATGGTCAAAAAATATTTTTCGGAATATTTTAAGAATTTCTCAAAGAAAGTATTGATAGAATATACTCGAGAGACTGCTGATTTATCAGATCATAATAGTCCTTACTCATAATATAGACCTGTGCAAAATTGGAAATTAAACCCAACCATTGTCGGTTATTTATGCCAAAGTGTAAGCAGAAAATTTCGCGAAGGGATTCTACAGTTTTGGTTCTTATGGTGGATCAAATGCGCTGGATTCACGCCGTATAACCTGATTGAGTTGGAGTAATTCTGTACACGGCGCAGGCAGACTTCTAAAATTGATTACACCATGAAACAAATAGTATTCACTGTATTCTCATTCTGTTGTTTTCCCTTGCTTGTTTATTCTCAGACGACCACCCTGAGCGGCTTGGTCAGGAACAAGCAGGGTAAACCGCTGATCGTCAGCGTTACGGTACAAGCCAAGGGCAGTACGACTATCTCCGGCTTTGCAACATCCGATGTAGAGGGCCGGTATAGTGTCGAATACAAGGGGGATGCAGATTCTCTTACACTGGTTGTCTCCGGGATTATGGTCGGGAAACATTATCGTTCGGTTCCGAACAAAACAGCTACGGTCGATTTTACAGTCGAAGAAAATACCCTCGAATTGAAAGATGTAGTCGTAACCGCGATGCCGATACGACGGACGGGGGATACGCTCAATTACCTGGTCAGTTCGTACACCAACCAGAGCGACCGCACCATTGAAGATGCTTTGAAGAAAATGCCGGGCATCCTGGTGGACGAATCCAGTGCGATTTCTTACAATGGGAAGAAGATTAATAAGTTTTACATTGAAAACATGGACTTGCTGGGTGGCCGCTACGGCATCGCCACCCAAAATATCCCTGCCAAAGATGTGGCTTCCGTCCAGGTATTTGAAAATCACCAGCCCATTAAAGCCTTGAAAGATAGGGCGTTTTCCGAACAAGCTGCCCTTAACCTCAAACTGAAAGACAAAGCGAAAGGAAAACTGACTTTATCAGCGCAGGCAGGAGCGGGTTACGAACCGGTCTTGTGGAACGCCGAGCTGGTCGGCATGTATTTTTCCGGGAAGAAGCAAAACATCACAACCTACAAAGGAAATAATTCGGGTAACAATGTAGCTATAGAACAACAGGAACATTATGATTACGATATGGCTTCGGCCGACAACAGCAGCATCCTTTCGGTCGGCGAACCGAGCACACCGCCCGTAGCGAAGAAACGATACCTCTTCAATACATCCAACTGCATCTCATCCAACCAACTGTTCAAGATCAAGGATAAGGAATTGACCGCCAACATAAACTTCTACAACGACAGAGTAGAGAAAGAAGGCTATTCGTTTTCAGAACAGTTTCTCCCCGGCGATACCTCTCTCCGGATAGAAGAGCAAGTCAGGAGCCTGTCGAAAGTCAACAACCTGAACCTATTGTTCCGTATGAACCACAACACCGAAGGGTATTACCTCAATAACAAGCTTACATTAAGCGGAGCATGGAACAACGACCGCGCCTCAGGTATTACCCGAAGCAATGCCGGCGATATGGACGAAACAATCTCCCAATTTCTTGACAAACCGACTTTTGCAATAAGCGAATCCCTGAATCTGATCAAAAACATTGGGGATAAATCGTACAAATTCTTTTTCTCTGCAGCTTACAGCCAAAAGCCCCACAGTCTTTCCGTGACTCCGGCCGATTATTTCGGCGACAACCGTATGGCTTCTTTGGAACAAAACGCCCTTTCGGAAGATTTTATCTCGACCTTGCGCGGATCCTACGGATTGCGGCTGGGGAATTTCAACCTGGACTATACGCCCTGGATCAGCGTTAATCTCCGCAACCTGGATACGAAGTTGAACGGTGTAGACATCCTCGGCATACTAATCCCGGCTGCCGATAGTTTGAGAAATAATCTCCGGTACAATACCTACCGAGTGGGAATCGACCAGAACTATACTTATAAAAGCGAAAACGGAAAGTTCAAAGCCAGCCTCCTGCTGCCGGTCTCCAACTATACCCTGACCACAGACGACCACGTCCCCGATCGCTTCAACTCGTACAACCGATGGATCATCAATCCAACGTTTACCACATCCTACGACCTGACCAACGAACTAACCGCATTGGCCGGAGCCAACTACCAGAAATCGTACGGCAATATGAACGATGCCTACACCGGTTATATCATGCACTCGTATCGCAGCCTGCTCCGCAATACAATCGATGAATTGTTTGAAACACAATCCACCGGAAGTAACGCCCGCCTCAGTTACCGCAACGCCATGCAAGCTTTTTTTATCAATGCCGGGATTGATTATGGGAAATCGAAGAAGAACCTGCTTTATGGCTATAACTACCAGGGAATCATGAGTGTCAAGACAACCATCAATCAGCCGACAGAATCCGAAAACTACGGCCTGAACCTCCATGGAAGCAAAGGGATACAATTTTGGCGGACTACGTTCAATGCTTATGCCGGTTACGGCGAAAGCCGGGGCGACCAGTTGATTCAGAACGAAGTCCTGAACTACCGAACGGAATCGTATCAAGTGGGCGGTTCGATCGGTACCGCCCCGGCTTCGTTTATGGATCTGAACTACCGGTTCTCATGGTTGCAAAGCCAGAGTTTTGCCGAAGAACTGCCCAACCGTTTTCCGTCCATCCGCAGCCAGATGCACGTAGCCAATGCTTGGTTCTTCCCGACTAGAAGTCTGAGCATCAACCTGAGTGGAGATTACCAGTACAACAGCGCGGTAAGCAATCACAACACTACCTTTGCCGATGCCAAGATACGTTACAAATACAAACAAACCGTATGGGAATTGGAGTGCAACAACCTGCTCAATGCTAAACAATACGTTTCGGCTTCCTATACCGACATCAGCAGCTATTATTACAGTTACGATCTACGCCCCAGAAGTTTTTTGTTGAAAGTGAAGTTCAATTTGAAATGAAATCAAATTAAAATACAAAATTATTCATGAAAGGAATTTTTCCCCACTATACCCAACTCGACGCCATGGACTGTGGTCCAACCTGCCTGCGGATGATTGCCAAGCATTACGGTCGCACGTTTTCCTTGCAAACCTTGCGGGAGAAGTCCTTTATTACCCGCGAGGGAGTGTCGATGTTGGGAATCAGTGATGCAGCGGAAAGCATTGGTTTCCGAACCCGGGGAGTGAAGATCAGTTTTGAGCAATTAGTCGAAGATGTTCCTCTGCCTTGTGTCTTGCATTGGAATCAGAACCATTTTGTGGTCTGCTATGCCATTAAAAGGAAAAAGAAAGATTGTTTGATATCAATTGTCGATCCTGCCAAGGGATTGCTGACTTATACCCAGGAAGAATTCCTGCGTTGTTGGATTTCTTCCAAGACAAATGGAGAAGACACCGGAACAGCCATGGCCCTGCAACCTGCCCCGGAATTCTACGAACAGGACGACGAGAAACAAAAAGCAGCCCGCAACTTGGGCTATTTTGTCCGTTACCTGTTCCCCTACAAGAAACAATTCATCCAACTGATCCTGGGAATGTTGGTCGGGATGGTCCTGCAACTGATCATGCCTTTTCTGACCCAGGCAGTGGTTGACAACGGGATCCGTCCGGGCAACCTGGATTTTATTACCCTCGTGTTGATTGCCCAGTTGGTAGTCTTTGTGACCAAATTGGCGGTCGAGTTTATCCGCAGTTGGATCATGCTCCATGTCAATGCGCGGATCAACATCGCCCTGATCTCCGATTTCCTTGCTAAACTGATGCGGCTGCCGGTGGGCTTCTTCGATACCAAGATGGTGGGCGACATCATGCAGCGCATCGGCGATCACAACCGGATCAAATCTTTCCTGACCGGATCGTCGCTGACCACGCTCTTCTCGTTTGTCAACTTCATTATATTCGGGTTTATCCTGGCGTATTACAACCTGACCATCCTGGGCGTATTCTTACTGGGAAACTCCTTGTATGTCGCCTGGATTCTCGCCTTTATGAAATACCGCCGGGAATTGGACTACAAACGCTTTACCCAGGCAGCCGGGGAACAAAGCAGCCTCTTTCAGCTCATTACCGGAATGCAAGAGATAAAGCTCAACAACTGCGAGAAACAAAAACGCTGGCAATGGGAACGTATCCAGGTAAAACTATTCAACATCAGCGTCAAAGGATTGGCTTTGGGGCAATACCAGCAGATGGGATCCGTATTCTTCAGTCAGACCACAGGGATATTAATTTCCTTTATTGCAGCCAAAGCGGTAGTCGATGGCGACATGACCCTGGGGATGATGATGTCGCTTACCTATATCATCGGCCAATTGTCCGCGCCGATCGAGCAGTTTATCGGCTTCGCCCAATCCCTGCAGGATGCCCGCATCAGTCTGGAACGTCTTGGCGAAATCCACAACAAGGAAGACGAAGATCAGACCGCCGACCTGAAACTATCCGTCCTCCCGGAAGACAAAACCCTCCGGATCCGTGACCTGAATTTCAGTTACGACGGAGCCAATCGGGATTATGTATTGGAAAACATCGATCTGGATATTCCCCACAACAAGATCACAGCCATCGTCGGAGCCAGCGGAAGCGGGAAAACAACTTTAGTCAAATTGCTTCTGGGATTCTATCCGCCCAACAAAGGAGAGATCCGTGTGGGAGAAACTTCTTTAAAAGACATTAATCCCCACCTGTGGAGACAAAAGAGCGGAGCCGTGATGCAGGATGGATTTATCTTTTCAGATACAATCGCCAATAACATAGCCGTAGGCGAAGAAAGCATCGACAAAGAACGCCTGCTCCATGCGGTGAAGGTAGCCAATATCCGGGAATTCATCGACGGCCTGCCCTTGGGTTACAATACCAAAATCGGAATGGAGGGCAACGGCATCAGCCAGGGACAACGGCAACGGATGCTGATTGCCCGGGCGGTCTATAAAGACCCGGAGTTCCTGTTCTTCGACGAAGCCACCAATGCCCTGGATGCCAAAAACGAACGGGAGATCATGGACAAACTACAGCAGTTCTACCAAGGCAAAACGGTAGTCGTCGTAGCCCACCGCCTGAGTACGGTGCAGCATGCGGATAACATCGTCGTATTGGACAAAGGAAAAATAGCCGAACAGGGAACACATGCGCAGCTGACGGCAAAGGAAGGAATATATTACCAATTGGTGAAAAACCAGTTGGAAATGGGAAATTAATCGGGCGCAAAGCGCCAACATCTTCATAGCCGGGATTCGAGCGAAGCGAAGCCCCCGGATAAGGAGATCATAAAATAACTAGACGCCGCGTAGCGCCGCTATCTATACATTTTAAGATGTCGCAGCTACGCAGCTCTGGGGATTAAATAAAACGCATTCTTACCGGGGGCTTCGCTTCGCTCGAATCCCGGCTATGAAGATGTTGGCGCTTTGCGCCGGAACGCAGAGTTTACACCTTCTTGCGGATAAAATATTATGAGTAATGATAAAGGAAAACCGGTAGAATTACGTAGTGAAGAGGTTCAGGAAGTACTGGGCGCAGTTCCTCATTGGGTCCTGCGCTGGGGGATTACCCTATTGGCTACCATCGTATTCATATTATTGGTGGGTAGTTGGTTCTTCAAATACCCGGATACAATCGCAGCAACGATGGTATTGACCGGAAATACGCCCCCGGCATCGGTCGTGGCTAAAACCAGCGGACACCTCAAGGAACTAAATGTATCGGATAATCAATGGGTAAATGCAGGCGATTACTTGGGTGTTATCGAGAACCCGGCTTCCACTGAAGATATGTTGCAATTGAACCGGCAGGTGGAAACCCTGATCCGCTATCCGGATAGTGTGGTGTGTTTTCCATACAAGGAACTGAAACTGGGAAGTGTGCAGGGACTGTATGTTTCTTTTCTCCGCTCACTGACCAATTACCGGTTATTTATTGAACAGAATTATTATCCACAAAAGATCACTTCTATCAGGGAACGGATCGGACAGTATGAAACTTACTATCAAGGTATGGAAGCCCAACACAAGACTGCTCAAGATCAACACCGGATTGCACAGGTTCAATTCCAACGAGATTCGGTACTGGCAAAGAAGGGAGTGCTTTCCCAATCAGAATTGGACAATGCTATCACCCAACAACTGCAAAGTAGGCATACTTTGCAGGGATCAGCTTCTTCGCTGGAGAACCAACGGATACAGATTGCCCAACTCCGGGAATCCCTTTTAGACATGGAGAAGCAGTACATAGACAATAAAAACACGCTGGAAACAGAATTACAGACCACAGCGATCCAACTGATAAACGAAATAAAAACCTGGGAACTGAATTATGCTTTGGTTGCCCCAGTTTCCGGACAAGTTACCTTTACTTCCTATTGGAGCGAAAACCAACAGGTAACGGCTGGAGAAGGAATATTCACTGTTATCCCCGACAATAAAACTACGTTAGTTGGTAAAGCTTTATTACCGGCTGCCCGTTCCGGAAAAGTCAAAGCAGGTCAAAAAGTTAATGTCTATTTCCGGAACTTTCCGGACGAAGAGTTCGGTATGGTACGGGGCGTGGTAAAAAACATTTCTTTGGTTCCGGTCGAAGATAATTATACAGTAGAAGTTGCATTCCCGGAAGGGTTATTGACTACTTATAAGCAAACCCTTCCTTTTTCGCAAGAGATGACTGCAAATGTTGAGATTATCACAGACGATCTTCGGTTGTTGGAGCGATTCTTTATGCCAATACGTAAAATTTTAAAAGAACATATTTAACGGGAAGAACATATATAAATGGAGTTTACATGAATGCTACCCAAGAAACCAAAGTAAATTTAATGCCTAGCAAACAGACCTGGGGAGTTTGCGCCGTTGCCATCCCCAGGGAGTCCTATTACTGGATAGAAGATTGGATCAGACACCACATCCGAGCAGGAGCATCCAAGGTGGTGCTCTATGACAATACCGGCAGTACGGGAAGCTTGTCGCCTTATACTGTTTTTAAGGAGGGTACTTGCCAAAAGGAACAAAGAAGTAAGCGGGGAGAACCATACGGCAGGTTTACTGCCCACATTCTGGATGAAGAGATCCGGGAAAAACTGGAAGAACTGGAATTGGAATATGGATCCCGTTTCGAGGCCATCCGCTGGCAACCCCGGCATCCGCAAACCGGAGCAATTGTACATGGACAAACCGAGGCGTATGCCGATTTTGTCCGGCGTTACCGAAACAAAATTGGTTGGGGATTATTTATTGACCTGGATGAATACCTGTATTGTGCTCCCGGACTTTCCATGAAGAAACTGCTGACTCAATTAGAAACAGAGAAACCACATGTGGGGCTAATCCAGTTGCGCCAGTGGCAATTTGGATGCCGCTGGGGAAAAAATGGCCCCAACAGCATCGAAGACTTGACCAAACATTCGGTTGAAAGTCCCTTGGGAGCGCCCAAAGCCTTGGTTTGTCTGGAAGACGCCACCCTTTCAACGGTGCACGTCGCCTGGGGACTCCAGTATGGGATACATTCCATGCAAGCCGATCCGCAGGACATATCTTTCTGCCATTACAACCTGACACCAAAGTATTTCGAAGAGTCCACCACCTTGAGCCGTTTGCAGCCCCGGGCTTTTTTGGATGCGAATGAAGACAAGGAAAGGAAAATCAGGCTATTACCACCTATGGGAGGCAACTTGTCTGCGGACATGGCTGCAATTGATACGGGGTGTTATACCGGCATTGCAAACAAGGCCAAGGCTACTCCCCTGGTAAGTGTAATCATGCCTGTGCGCAACATGAAGTCTTTTGTCATGGTTGCAACCGACAGCATCCTGAGGCAATCGTTCATAGATTTTGAGTTTATCATTGTGGATGATGCTTCCTCCGACCGAACAGGAGAACTATTGGATACGATTACCGACCCGAGGATTATCCGGATAACAAATGAAAGAAAACAGGGTAATTATAGGAGTCGCAACCGGGGTTTGAAAATGGCAAAAGGTAAATACATCTGTGTCATGGATGCTGACGACATTGCCCATCCGGAAAAGATCAGCAAGCAACTTGAATTCATGGAAAAGAATCCCGGATACCTTGCGGCCGGGACCGATATTGAGTTTTTTACAGGGAATACTCCAGTATCCCGCTTTGAGCGCTTGCGCAATCCGGAAGAAATCAAAGTAAACTTGTTAAAGGACAATGTTTGCACCCACCCGACCCTGATGGTTCGGAAAAAAGTGTTTACCAACTATGGAATTCTGTACAGTGAAGACTATCATTATTCAGCCGATTATGACCTGATGCTTCAGATCAGCCGTGTCGGGGCAATTACCAACTTGCCGGAATTCCTGTTGCAATACCGTGTCCATCCTAATCAGATTTCCAGCACAAAGCGGGAAGAACAGATCATGTATGCCGACCACATACGGTTAAAGCAACTTGATGATTTGAAAATACATCCTTCAATAGATGAAGTGATGATCCATCTATCCCTGATGAAGTCCTTGCCGCTTCCAGAATCAAAACTGGTCTTGGCTGAAAAATGGTGTAATAAATTGCTTATAAAGAATCATAAATTACATATTTTTGACCAGAAGCAATTATTTCGTTTTCTGGAAGAACAACTTATAATCGCATTATTTAAAAATAAATAGATACAGGTAAAACACAATATTATGAATACTTCCATCATAAGCATCATCATGCCGGTCTATAACTCTTCCCTATTTATACGGGAAGCCATAGACAGCATCCTTCAACAAACATTTATCAATTTTGAACTGATTGTAGTTGATGACGAATCGACAGACGATAGTGTTTCTATAGTAAATTCATACAATGACAAACGAATTCGTTTGCTATTGAATGAACATGATTTCATCGGTTCATTGAATTTGGGTATTCATAATGCCAGAGGTAAATATATTGCAAGAATGGATGCGGATGATGTGATGCTTCCGGATCGCTTGCAGAAACAAGTTGACTATATGGAGCGCCACCCAGAAATAGCTGTTTGTGGTTCCTGGGCAAAAGTGTTTGGTGCGGGAGAGGGAATGATCCGGACAATAACGGATCATGAAGAAATTGTATCGTCCATGCTTTTGTATAATCCGATGGTTCATCCTTCCGTCATTATCCGGAAATCGGTATTTGAAAACAATTTATATCAAACAGGCTATCCCTGTGCTGAAGATTACAAACTGTGGACAGAATTAGCGAGCAAAGAATTCCGTTTTGTTAATATCCCGGAAGTATTATTGAAATACCGCCGATCAGCTAATCAGGTTACACAGACAAGACAGGAAGAAATGTTCCAATCCAACTTCCGGATACAAATGGAATATGCAGAGCAAATTATGGAACAATTGGCGGAACGAGACGACGCATTGGTCGGATTCCTGAATGAATTGATCGAATTGGTTAATGAGAACCGGATCTCCGGACATAGCCTTATTCGGATAGTTCATACAATGTATACTGATATATTAAATAATAAGAAGTAGAATATGCAAGATCAAATGGGTATAATAAGGATATGACAAATAACGAAAAGAATTTTCTAAAAGGTCATCTATCTTTTACCCGGTATTACTTGGAATATGGTTCCGGATTAAGCACAAAGATCGCGAATCAGATCCCGGCCATTCATAATATAGTATCTGTAGAAACGGATACTGATTTCTGGAACCGGGAAATTGCTTCGGATATGGACGTAAAGCAATCCATTGCCGATGAACGTATCATTCCTCAACTTATTGACATTGGAAAGACCGGTAGTTGGGGATACCCCTTGAATGAAGAGAAAAAGCAAAACTGGCCTTTATATGCAAATGAGCCCTATCGGTTAGGTATCCAATATGATTTAGTTCTGATTGATGGGAGATTCCGGATTGCCTGCACATTACAAGCTTGCCTGAATGCAGATCCTTCAGTAAAGATATTGATCCACGATTATTTTAGCCGTCCACATTATCATATTTTAGAATATTTTCTGGAAGAAACAGGTCGTGCTGATGATATGATACTATTCCGGATCAAAGAATCAAACAAGAAACCGTTACTAAAACTACTATTGGATAAATACCAATTTCTTCCTGAATACTAATTGTCAGAATATGAAACATCCGCTAATTTCCGTCATTATGCCTGTTCGAAATGCTGAACTGTTTGTTCTGGCAGCTGTAGACAGTCTTCTGAAACAGTCTTTTTCAGATTTTGAATTTATCATTGTGGACGATGCCTCAACGGATGATACAAAGCCCATACTGGATCTGATTGATGATTTCCGGATTATTCGACAGTATAATCCGAATCATTCAGGCAATTACAAGTGCCGGAACCAGGGATTGGATTTGGCTCAAGGAAAATACATCTGCGTCATGGATGCAGACGATATGTCCCACCCAGATAGATTGCAAATACAAGTTGATTTTATGGAAGAAAATACAAAATACATTGCCTGCGGAAGTGATATTGAGTTTTTCTCTGCTCGATCTAAAACTTATTTGTTTACACGTTCGAGGGATACGAACCGTATAAAAGTGGAATTACTCAAAGACAATGTGAGTACTCATCCAACCCTAATGATCCGAAGGGAGGCTTTTGATCAATACAGAATTCGGTATAATGAGGATTATTATTATGCCGGAGATTATGATTTAATGGTACAATTGAGCCACATTGGCAAAATCACTAATCTACCGGAACCTTTATTGAGATATAGGTTGCATGACAATCAAATTTCATCAGCTAAACACGGAGAACAAACAATGTATGCTGACCACATCCGGTTAAAGCAACTCTATTGTCTAAAGGTACGTCCTTCGATAGATGAAATAATGATTCATTTATCTCTCATGAAGTCTCAACCTGTTCCGAAATCAAAATTGACATTGGCTGAGAAATGGTGTAACAAATTGCTTGCAAAAAATCATAAACTACAGATTTATGATCCGGAACAATTGTATCGTTTTTTGGAGGAACAGCTTAAAACAGCAGTGTTGAACAGTAAGTAAAAAAACATCTATAATATGAATATGCCCATAATCAGTATCATAATGCCTGTCTATAATTCTTCCCAATATATACGGGAAGCCATTGACAGTATCCGACAACAAACATTTGCTGATTTCGAATTGATTGTGGTCGATGACGGATCAATAGATAATAGTGTATCCATAGTAAATTCCTATGATGACAAACGTATTCGTTTATTGTTGAACGAACATGATTTCATCGGCTCATTAAATCTGGGTGTTCTCGAAGCAAGAGGAAAATATATAGCACGGATGGATGCAGATGATGTAATGCTTGCAGATCGTTTGCAAAAACAGGTTGACTATATGGAGCAACACCCGGAAATACACATTTGTGGTTCCTGGACCGAAGTATTTGGTGCGGAAGAAGGGATAATCCGGACGGCAACGTACCATGAAGAAATCGTTTCAACCATGCTCCTGCATAATGCAATGATTCATCCTTCTGTTATGATCCGGAAATCAGTACTTGAAAATAATTTATATCAAACAGGCTATCCCTGTGCAGAAGATTACAAACTGTGGACCGAATTGGCGAGCAAAGGATTCCGGTTTGCCAATATTCCGGAAGTATTATTGAAATACCGCCGATCTGCGAATCAGGTAACACAGACACGGCAGGAGGAAATGTTCCAATCCACATTCAAGATACAAAGAATGGTTACGGTGAAGTACATCTTGTGTATCTGGAAATGTTGGAAGAAAGTGAAGACACGTTTCAATAACTTATGCAAGTGCGGGATTGACAGAGATAAAGCCTGGGAATGGGCAAATACCTGCAAGGGTTACTGGGAATGGTTCCGGTGAAGTACATCTTGTGTATGCTGTAATTTGGTCATACCTTTGTTCTCAAAAAAGATTATGGAAGACAAACAAATTAAGCGACGTAATTCCGCCGAAGGTTACCGGATGATTCGCCGTTATTTGAACAGCGGGAAAACAGTATCGACATTCTGTCGTCGGGAGGGAGTCAGTCCTGCGTGTTTTTACTTGTGGAAACGCGGTGGCATAGACCAGTTACCGGAAGAGGAACAGGC